>NZ_CP102384.1:2547950-3151187 GCF_024628865.1 Sphingopyxis sp. DBS4 | reverse complement strand
TCTGAAAGCCAGCGATCGCGAGGTTTGACCGGGGGCGGGGTTTCCATGCCTTCCATCGGACTCCGATCGATATCTCCCCGGCTGACGGCCCAGCGCAAAAGGCGGCGCAAAACAGCGAAGACGTTACGGATATTTGCGATCTGCGCGCGCGGCATGCGGTCGAAGACGGCAACGATGTCGATTCGCGTAAGATTGGGAAGGGGCTTTGATCCCAAGACCGGCTTTACATGCAGCTCGAGGCTGCGCTTGACGAGGCGCCTCCAGCCTTCTCCAACGCAGGCCTCAGCGAAGCGATCAGAGTAATTATCGAAGGCTAGATCGACCGACTCTCGCCGTCGTTGCCGCTCTGCTTCGCCTGGATCGATTCCCTGGGCGATCAGAATAGCCAGTCGCTCCGCTTCGGCTCTGGCGGTGGCTGGCGTCCATGGCGAGCCATGGCTGCCTATCGTGTAGCGACGCGTCTTAGATTCGCGACCGCCCATTCGGAATTGCAACACGTAAGACACGGCGCCAGCTTTGGTTCGCTTTGCGCCAAAACCCTTTATGCTATCATCCCAAAGAATGTCATGTTGCCCGCTCGAAATGAGAGCATCGACCGACCGTTTTGTGATCTTTCCGCTTGCCATAAATTGGTCTCCCAATACGGCGTTTCCAGCAATCACCCGGCAATCACCGTGGCGGAAATTGCCGCGTAATTGGGGAAAAGATAGCATAGGGAGTGGCTATAAAAAACTAGCCTTTTCAACCCTATAGCACTCCTATATACGCCTCCAGCGAAAATACCACACCTCGTGGCCCTGTGCGCGCGCCTTGGCTTCATAGCGGGTTTCGGGCCAGCCGCCGGGGCGAACGAGGAAATCCTTCGATTCCTGCGCCAGCCATTCGAACTGGTGACGATGGCGCCGCATCATCATCAGCGCGTGGGCGAGATAGACGGGATGGTCGGTGCCGAAGCGGAACTCGCCGCCGGGCTTCAGCTTCGCGGCGATCAGATCGATCGGGCCGTCGTTCATCATCCGCCGCTTCGCGTGGCGGGCTTTGGGCCAGGGGTCGGGGTGCAGCAGATAGGCGAAGCTCAGCGCGCCATCGTCTATGCGGCGCAGCACTTCGAGCGCGTCGCCATGGTGGATACGGACATTGGCGAGCGGCAGGCGCGCGCCGCCCTTTTCGGCGAGATGCGGGTCGCCCGAGACGTGGACGAGCGCCTGGGCGACGCCGTTGACGAAGGGTTCGGCGCCGATGAAGCCATGGTCGGGCAGCATGTCGGCGCGTGCCGCCATATGTTCGCCGCCACCGAAACCGATCTCGAAGTGCAGGGGGCGGTCATAGCCGAACAGTAATTCGGCGGTGACCGGCCCCTCGGCCGGAACCGCGATCTGCGGCAACAGATTGTCGACCAGATCCTGCTGGCCCGCGCGCAGGGGCTTGCCCTTGGCGCGGCCATAGAGGCGGTTGAGGGTGGTCGGATCGCCCGATTTATAAGCTGTCATGGCGCGCGCCCTATATCATATCGTCGCCCCCGCGAAGGCGGGAGCCGCGCTTCTTGTCGGGCGATTCCCTATTTCAGAAACTGCAGCGCATCCACCAGATCGGTGCGCTCCCACGGGAAGGCGTCGCCGTCCGCGGTGCGGCCGAAATGGCCGTAAGCGGCGGTCTGCTTGTAGATCGGCTTGTTGAGGCCGAGGTGGGTGCGGATGCCCTTGGGCGTCAGCCGGACGAGCTGCGGCAGCGCCTGTTCGAGCGCGGCTTCACTCACACCCTCGGCGCCGGTGCCGTGCAGGTCGACATAGACCGACAGCGGCTCGGCGACGCCGATCGCGTAGCTGAGCTGGATCGTGCAGCGGCGCGCGAGCCCCGCGGCGACGATATTCTTGGCGAGATAGCGCGTGACATAGGCCGCCGAGCGGTCGACCTTGGTCGGATCCTTGCCGCTGAACGCGCCGCCGCCGTGCGGGCTGGCGCCGCCATAGGTGTCGACGATGATCTTGCGGCCGGTCAGCCCGGCGTCGCCGTCGGGGCCGCCGATCTCGAACCGCCCGGTCGGGTTGATGTGATAGACGGTGTTCGCGGTCAGCAGCTCGGCGGGCAGCACGTCGGCGATCACGCCGAGCACATATTTGCGAAGTTCCTGATATTTCGCCTCGTCGCCTTCGCCGCTGTGGAAGAAATAGCCCGGCGCGTGCTGGGTCGACACGACGATCGCGGTCGCCTCGACCGGGCGCTCATTGGCGTAGCGCAGCGTGACCTGGCTCTTCGCATCGGGTTCGAGGAAGGGCGCGATGCCCGCCTTGCGGTCGGCCGCCATGCGCTCGAGGATCTTGTGGCTGTAATCGAGCGTCGCGGGCATCAGGTCGGGCGTCTCGTCGGAGGCATAGCCGAACATGATGCCCTGGTCGCCCGCGCCTTCGTCCTTGTCGGCGCTCTCGTCGACGCCCTGCGCGATATGCGCCGACTGGCCGTGGAGGTTGTTCTCGAAGCGGAACTGATTCCAGTGGAAGCCCGCCTGTTCGTAACCGATTTCCTTGACCGTCTGGCGGACGGTGGCCTCGATCTCGTCGAGCGCGCCGGGCGCCCATTCACCGTCCTCGAACACGCCCTTGCAGCGGATTTCGCCCGCCAGCACGACGAGCTGCGTCGTGGTCAGCGTCTCGCACGCGACGCGCGCTTCGGGATCCTTCGACAGGAACAGATCGACGATCGAATCCGAAATCTGGTCGGCGACCTTGTCGGGATGGCCTTCGGAGACGCTTTCGGAGGTGAAGAGGAAGCTGTTGCGCATGGAAGAGGCCTTTTGGGTTATTCGATATAAAGGATGCTTTATGTCGCGCCGCTGTTAGCGTCCGCGCCGCCGAAAGGCAATGGCGGCCGCGAGCAGCAGCAGCGCAAATCCGACCGGCAGCACATTGCCATATTGTGCGAAGAGCGTCGGTGCGTGGGCCCTGGGAACGAAGGTGTCGATACGTCCGGCCGCGTGCATCGGCAGCGAATCGAGGACGCGGCCGTCGGCGTCGACCACCGCGCTGATCCCCGTCGGAGTCGCGCGGATCACGGGCAGCCCCTCCTCGATCGCGCGGAGCCGCGCCTGCGCCAGATGCTGCGGCGGACCCCAGCCTCCGAACCAGGCGTCGTTCGAGGGATTGAAGATGAAATCGGGGCGGTGGGTGCGGTCGACGACCTGCCCCGAAAAGATGATCTCGTAACAGATCTGCAGCCCGACCTGGCCGAAACGGCCGAGATCGAGCGTGTGCGGGCCGGGGCCGGGCCAGAAATCCACGTCGCCCGGCGCAAGGCGCGACAGCCCGATCGCCGACAGGATCGGCCGCATCGGCAGATATTCGCCGTAAGGGACGAGGTGCGCCTTGTCATAGCGCGCGCCGAGCGTGCCGTCGGCGTGGATCGTCATCACCGCGTTGCGCGCGCCGACGACGCTGCCGTCGCGTCCGAGTTCGAGTTTCAGCGCGCCGAGCAGCATCACGTCGTTCGGGTTCATCAGGTCGGTCAGCCGCCCGCGCGCCTCGGCGGGCGAGCGGTCGTAATAGACGGCGGGATAGCCGGTCTCCAGATAATCGGGAATCGCCGCCTCGGGCCACAGGATCAGGCGCGGCGTGTCGTCCTTCGGCGCGGTCAGTCGCGCGAGCTTGGCGAAATTGGCGTCGGCCTTGCCGCCCTCCCATTTGTCCTGCTGGCCGACGTTGGGCTGGACGACGGTGATGGGGGTGCCCCGTTCGGCCAGAGGATGATCCGACTGACGAACCCACGGAGCGATAGCGAATAGGACGAGAAGAACGACGATTGTTGTCGTGTATAGCTTTACGTTAGGCGCCGACTTCGATCGGCGAAGCTGCGCGAACGTTATGAGTTCTCCTGCAAGATAGATTGCAAAACCCGAAAGCCCGTAAGTGCCGATCCATTTCGATAGTAGCGGCAGAACCTCCGTCGGTGCGAGGGTGACACCCAGCGGATTCCACGCAAAGCCCGTGAACATCCAACTCCGCAGCCACTCGGTCAGCGTCCAGAGCGCGGCGAAAGCGAGGATGAAGGAGAGCGTCGCCCCCGTGAAGGCAGGGGCCGCAATCGGCCTTGGGTCATCGGCACTGGACAATCCACCAGCGGCCCCCGCCTGCGCGGGGGCGACGAACTTTTGGACGGCCCACGCCCCCCATGCCGCCAGCGCCGGATACACCGCGAGATAGAGCGACAGCAGCAGCACCGCGACCCACCCCAGCCATGCGGGCATCGCCGCCTGATAGGTGAAAGCGGTCGCGATCCAGTTCAGCCCGATCGTGAAATGCCCGACCCCGAACGCCCAGCCCACGCCGAGCGCGCGCCGGCCTTTGGAGCTCCGCGCGACGAGCGCCATCCAGCCTGCGAAGGCGAGCAAAGTCAGCGGCCAGAGGTTCAGCGGCGCGAAGCCGGTCGCCGACACGGCACCGAGCGCGAGGGCGACAAGCTTCGGCCAGTGATCGGCGAAAGCGATGATGCGGGAAGAGATCGCGGTCACGCGCGCTGCTTTAGCGGCGCGGCGATGCCGCGACAATGACGCTTGCGCGTTTCGGGACGGCGGACGATGAACAGATGTGCCGAGTGCTTGCGACCGATTGCGGACCTATCTTGCATCGTCATCCCGGACTTGATCCGGGATCCATTCTTTCAGCGCCGAATGAATGGATCCCGGATCAAGTCCGGGATGACGAGAATCTGAAAGTCGTGCTCAGCATCTCTTATTTTCGTCATTCCCGCGAAAGCGGGAACCCAGAGTGGGGTTAGCCGACGCACGCTCTGGGTTCCCGCTTTCGCGGGAATGACGAAGGTGAGGAGGGGCAGCTCACCACCCGCAAAAGCGGACCTCAAACCGATCCTCTGCGCATGACGGATGCTCAGCGCGCTTTCGATGGCCCCGCATGGCGGATGATCCGGTCGATCAGTCGCCGTTCCTCGCTCGTCGGTTCGGCGGGTTCGGCGGTGACCTCAGCGGGCTTGCGGCGGCCGAACATCGGGCGACGGACGGGAAGAAGGGGGGAATATCGCATCGGAGCACGCCTTGACCACGCGGCCGCCCCCCGCGCCGCAAAGCCCCCCGGCGCGGATCCTCACGCGCGGCGCCTTACCCGGGGATTAAGGCGTAAGGTTACTGCTTCCTTTGCGGAACCGAAAAGGTGCCGGTGACGCGCCCGTTGGTGCCGCCGGTGATCGGATTGCCGTCGGGGCCGCGCGCCGCGCCGCGCCCGTCGACCGTCGCGCGGCCGCTGTTCAGGTCGATCACCAGCCGCCCGCCGGTCAGGTGATTGCCGCCCTGGTTGAGCTGGACGTTGCCGACCATCGTGATCAGCCTTTTGTCGAGATCATAGATGGCGACATTGCCCTTCGCGGTCTCGTCGCCCTTGTTCACCGTCACTCCGCCGGTCGCGTCGAGGCGGTTGACGTCGGTGCCACCCGAGCGCGTGTAGGCGACGGTCATCCGCGGCGCCTTTACCGTGAGACCCGCCTGCGTCACGGTCACCCCGCCTGCCAGCACGACGCGGTCGGCGCGGTCCTGCACCTCGATGCTGCCGGCGTCGAAATCGACCGGCGCATTGCTGTTGTGGTTGGCGAGTGCCTGCGCCTGCGCCGGGGCGCCGCCGCCGGTCGCGAGGATGCCCAAGCTGGTGAGCGCGAAGCCCGCGCCCGCGAGCATGGCGCTTTTCATCGTCCAAAGCCCCTTCATTTCTTCAGCGCTCCCTGATTGATCCGAAGCTTGGCATTGCCCGACAGGCGCACGACGCGGCTGTCGAGGTCGGCGACAAGCTGGTTGGCCGAAAAATGGCCGATGTTCAACGTGCCGTCGACGCCGCCGGTGCCCGCAAGGCTGCGCCCTTTCAGGTCGATCGCGACATTGCTGGCGTCGATCGCATAGCCGTCGGCGCTGCGCACCTTCACCGTGCCGGGCACCGACACTTTTTCGGTGTCCATATCATATTGCCCCTCGGCGGCGGCGATCGTCGCCGGGCCGTCCTTCAGGCGAATCGCGCCCGAAAGCTCCTGCATCCGCACGATCGGCTCGGCCGAGCTCTTCTGCACCGCGCTCCCCGCGAGCAGGGCAAAGGGCTGACCCTTCGAATCCTGGCCGCGATATTCGGCGCGCGTCACCTTCATCCGCTCGCTCGCCATATCGACCTTGTCCTTGGCGAGGAGGAAGCTGATTTCGGTGCGCTGGGTGAAGGGCGAGAAGACGAGCACCGCGGCGATCACCCCGATGACGAGCGGCAGGCCATAGCGCAGGAGGCGCACGACGCGGTCGTGGCTCGACCCCTTCGCAGCCCACAGGCGGCGCATCGTGCGGTCATGGTCGGCGCGTTCGGACATGATCTTTCAGCGAATCGCTTCTCAGGTGTGCGCGAAAATATCGACTTCGGGCCAGCCCGCGAGGTCGAGCGCCGCCCGGGTCGGCAGGAAATCGAAACACGCCTGCGCCAATCCGGTGCGCCCTTCGCGTGCCAGCCGGGCGTCGAGCACGTCCTTCATCGCGTGAAGGAAGCGCACGTCGCTCGCCGCATAATCGCGCTGCGCGTCCGAAAGTTCCGCCGCGCCCCAGTCGCTCGACTGCTGCTGCTTCGACACATCCTGACCGAGCAGTTCGCGCACCAGCTCCTTGAGGCCGTGGCGGTCGGTATAGGTGCGGATCAGCTTCGAGGCGATCTTGGTGCAATAGACGGGCGCCGTCACCACCCCCAGCGCGTGCTGGATCGCGGCGATGTCGAAGCGGCCGAAATGAAAGATTTTCAACCGATTGGGGTCGGTGAAGATCGCCTTCAGCACCGGCGCGTCATAGCTGCTGCCGGGCTTGAAGCGGACGAGATGCTCGTCGCCCGATCCGTCGCTGATCTGGACGACGCACAATCGGTCGCGCAGCGGGTTCAGGCCCATGGTCTCGGTGTCCACCGCGACCGCGCCGGGGCCCAGCGCGCCCTCGGGCAGGTCTTCTTCGTGAAAATATACGGTCATGGCCCTGCCTTAGGCGAAGGCGCCGCGCCGCTCAATGACTGGTTTCGCGGGGAAGGCCGCAAGCGGCTCCACTCCCCGCAAAGCGAGCAAAATTGCCTATCGCTGCCATGAATTTTCTGTTCGCAGACTGTGGATAATTAGGTTATATATTGCGTTCTTGGCGGCACGGGGCGAGTCTGTGCCCATGGTGAACTGCGTCCCCGTCCGGCGCAAGGAGCCGGTTCAATGGGGTGTGGACGACCGAAAGCGACTAACAGACTATGAGTTTCAACAAGGATCGCCGCGGCCAGCGGGGACGCGGCAAGCGCGATGATTTCGGCAATTTCGACAGCTTTGAACCCGCACCCTATGGCGGCGACAGCTATGGCGGCGGCAATCGTGGCGGCGGCTTCGGCGACCGTGGCGGTTTCGGCGGCGGTGATCGTGGCGGCTTCGGTGGCGGCGATCGCGGCGGCTTCGGCGGCGGACGCGGCGGCGGGATGCCGGCGCAGGTCGTCGGCGAGGGCCAGGGCACGGTGAAATTCTTCAACCCGTCGAAGGGTTTCGGCTTCGTCGCGCGCGACGACGGCGGCGAGGATGTCTTCGTTCACATCAGCGCGGTCGAGCAGGCGGGCCTTCAGGGTCTCGCCTCGGGCCAGCCGCTCGGCTTCACGCTCGTCGAACGCAACGGCAAGGTGTCGGCCATCGATCTCAAGATCGAGGGCGAACCGATGCCGATCGAGGAATTCGCACCGCGTCGCGACGACCGCGGCCCCGGTGGCGACCGTCCGGGCGGCGCCCGCGGCCGGCGCCAGCTCACCGGCGAGCGCACCTCGGGCACGGTGAAATTCTTCAACACGACGAAGGGCTTCGGCTTCATCGCGCGCGACGACGGACAGGCCGACGCCTTCGTCCACATCAGCGCGGTGCAGCGTGCCGGCATGGCCGGCCTCAACGAGGGCGACCGCGTCGCCTTCGACATCGAGGTCGACGATCGCGGCAAGTTCGCCGCGGTGAACCTGCAGCCGGAATGAGCGGCACGCTTCGCTGAAAACGAAAAGGGCGCCCGCGGGCGCCCTTTTTTGTTTCGCGATAATCGACAGCTTTCGACCGATTGCGGACTTAAGATCCTCCTCGGCACGGGGAGGGGGACCACCGAAGGTGGTGGAGGGGCAGGTGCGACATGGCGCGCCTTTTCTGGATCGAAGCGTAAACCGAGGGTGCCCCTCCACCATGCTTCGATGGTCCCCCTCCCCGTGCCGGGGAGGAGCGGCGACGTCCGCTCCCCACCCCAAAGTCGCCTTCACAGCATATATTTCATCCGGATCGTCTGCCGCACCTCGCCCGCGACCGCAAAGCTCGCCGCCTTGAACTTCGGCGGCCCCATGCGGATCGCCGGGTTGCGCGAGAAGCCGAAGCCCTCCTTCGGCAGGAACAGCGCCATGTCCATCCTGTTGTTGCCGTTTTCATCGTGAACGACCGCGATCGCATAGGTGCCGTCGGCGGGTGCATGGACGATGAAGTCGCCCGCATCGACGGCCTTCACCGCCATCCGCACCGACGCCTTGTCCTTGCTGCAATCGGGAAAGGCTTTCGGGTTCGTCGTCAGGCAGACGAGGACCTGCCCCTTGGCATTGCGCAGCCCGGTGATGCTGACCTCAACCGTCGGCGGCGCGCTCGCCGCGGCCAGCAGCGGCAAAAGCGCCCAGCCCGATATCCGTGCCGCACGCCTTGTCCCAGAAACGGAAGTAAAGGCCATAATTCCCCCGATAGGCCGCGTGATGCGCTTCGTGATGCGTCGCGGTTATCAGCCATCGCCCCGCCGGTCCATGGACCAGCGCGCGCGGGAACATCTCCCACCCCATATGGTTGCCGACGCCCATCACCGTCATGATGGCCAGCACAAGCCCCAGCACCGCGACATGGATCGGGATGAGGAATCCCAGCGCCGGGATGACGATCGCGCCGCTGATCGCCTCGACGGGGTGAAAGCTCATCGCCGCCCAGGCGGTCGGCGGGCGGCTCCGGTGATGGACGGCGTGCGCGATGCGGAACAGCCGGGGGCGGTGCATCCAGCGATGCGTCCAATAGAACCAGGTGTCGTGGATCAGCAGATAGGCGAAGAGGCTGGCGGGCAGATACCAGAGCGGAAAGGCGTGGATATCGCTGTAGATGCGCGTCCAGCCGCGCGCCTGCCATCCCCAGGCGACGATGCCCGCGGGCACGCCGTAGATCGCGGCGCTCGCCAGGCTCCACCCGATCTCGTGCCGCATCTGCGCTTCGAGTCCGCGGTAGAGGCCGGGATGCTTCAGCCGCGTCGCCAGCGCGAAGCCGCCGCTGCTGAGCAGATAGCGAACCCCGACGATCGCCGTCATCGCAAGCGCCGACAGCGCGATGGCGGCGGCGGCGCTCATTCTGGCGGCGGGCTCGCGGCGCCTGCGCCGAGGGCGCGCTGCATGAAAACCGTATCGAGCCAGCGGCCCTGCTTCCACCCGCTCGCGTCGAGCCGTCCGGCATGGGCGAAGCCGCAGCGCGCGTGGAGCGCGACCGACGCGGGCTCGGCGCCGCCGATCACCGCGATCATCGTGCGAAAGCCGGCTGCCTCCGCCGCGACCAGCAAGGCTTCGAGCAGCGCCCGGCCGATCCCGCGCCCCTGATGCGCGGGATCGATATAGATGCTGTCCTCGCACGTCCAGGCATAGGCCGGGCGGTCGCGGAACTGGCTCGCATAGGCATAGCCCGCGACCGTGCCGTCTGCGCCGCGCGCGATCAGAAAGGGCCAGCCCTTCGCCCGATGCTCGGAAATCAGCCCCGCGGTGGCGAGCGCGCTGCGCGGCTCGATGTCATAGGTTGCGGTGCCGTGCGCTACATGATGGGCATAGATCGCGGTGACCGGCTTCGCATCGTCGGGCGTCGCGGGGGTGATGAGGGGAGCGGCGTGCATAGGAAAGCGATAGCCGCTGCGCGTCTTGCTCGCTAGGTCTGCTGCATGGCCGTGCCCGAACCCGTTTCCTGCGACATCGCCATCGTCGGCGGCGGGCTTGCGGGCGGGCTCACGGCGCTGGCGCTCGCGCGGCGGCGCCCCGACCTCGACGTGCGGCTGATCGAGCCCGGCGCGGTCGGCGGCAATCATGTCTGGTCCTTCTTCGACGCCGACGTCGCGGCCCGCGACCGCTGGCTGGTCGAGCCGCTGATCGGCCACCGATGGGACGGCTATGCCGTCGCTTTCCCCGCCTATCGGCGCGAGCTTGCGATGGCCTATAACAGCATCACCGGCGAAGCGCTCGCCGAAGCGATCGCCGCTGCGCTGCCCGCCGGACGGCTGATCGCGAAATCGGCCATCCTGCTCGCGCCGCAGGCGGTCGGCTTCGACGACGGCACCCGACTCGGCGCGCGCCATGTCATCGACGCGCGCGGGGTCGGCGACCTGAGCGACATCGATTGCGGCTGGCAAAAATTCGTCGGGCAGGTGCTGCGGATCGAGGGCGGCCATGACCTCGCGCGGCCGGTCGTGATGGATGCGACGGTCGAACAGATCGGCGGCTATCGCTTCGTCTATTGCCTGCCCTTCAATGCGGAGACCGTCTTCGTCGAGGATACTTATTACAGCGACGATGCGGCGCTCGACGTTGCGGCGGTGCGCGATCGGATCGCCGCCTATGCAGACGCGCGCGGCTGGACCGTCACCGCCGTCGAGCGCGAGGAGACGGGGTGGCTCCCCGTGGTGATGGCGGGCGATTTCGATACGCTCTGGCCGAAAGACGATGGCGTGGCGCGGATCGGGGTGCGGGCAGGGCGTTTCCACGCGACCACCGGCTATTCGCTCGCGCAGGCGGTGCGGAGCGCGGCGACGCTTCCGGCGCTGATCGACCGGCCCGATCTCGCGGCGGTGCTGCGCCGCGAGGCCGCTGCCGCGTGGCGGCGCCAGCGCTTCTACCGGATGCTCGGCGCGATGCTGTTCCGCGCCGCCGCGCCCGAGGAGCGCTATCGTGTCTTCGAGCGCTTCTACCGTCTCTCCCCCGGCCTCATCGCGCGCTTCTACGCGGGCGCCTCGACCGCAAGGGACAAGCTGCGCATTCTTTCGGGCAAGCCGCCGGTGCCGGTCGGAAAAGCGCTTGCCGCGCTGGCGAAACTGGATTGGCGATGAAGCGCGCGATCGTCATCGGCGCGGGCTTCGGCGGGCTCGCGCTCGCGATCCGGCTCCAGTCGGCGGGCATCGAAACGACGATCGTCGAGGCGCGCGACAAGCCGGGCGGACGCGCCTACCACTGGACCCGCGAGGGCTTCACCTTCGACGCCGGACCGACGGTGATCACCGATCCGCCGTGCCTCAGCGAGCTTTGGGCGCTGAGCGGGCAGGACATGGCGCGCGACGTCGATCTGATGCCTGTGATGCCCTTCTACCGGCTCGACTGGCCCGATGGATCGCGCTTCGACTATTCCAACGACGAGGCCGCGCTCCGCGCCGAAATCGCGAAGCTGAATCCCGAAGACATCGCGGGCTACGATCGCTTCCTCGCCTATTCGAAGGGCGTCTATGAGCAGGGCTATGTCCGGCTCGGCGCGGTCGCCTTCCTCGACTTCGCCTCGATGGTCCGCGCGGCGCCCGCGCTGATGAAATATCGGGCGTGGCGCAGCGTCTATGCAGTCGTATCCTCTTATGTGAAGGACGAACGGCTGCGGCAGGCTCTGTCGTTCCATACGCTGCTGGTGGGCGGCAATCCGATGACGACCAGCGCCATCTATGCGCTGATCCACACGATCGAGAAGCAGGGCGGCGTCTGGTGGGCGCGCGGCGGGACCAATGCGCTGGTGTCGGGGATGGTGCGCTTGTTCGAGCGGCTCGGCGGCAGCTTGCGCCTCGGCGATCCGGTCGCCGCGATCGAGACGGCGGGCGACCGCGTAACCGGCGCCCGGACGCTGGGTGGCTGGCATGGCGAGGCCGACATGGTGGCCTGCAACGGCGACCTGATGCACAGCTACCGCGACCTGCTCGCCGGGCATCCGCGCGGGGGCAAGGTCGCGCGCGGTCTGACGCGGAGGCGTTGGTCGCCGTCGCTGTTCGTCGTCCATTTCGGGGTAAAGGGCGACTATCCCGGCATCGCGCATCACAGCATATTGTTCGGCCCCCGCTACAAGGGGCTGCTGCGCGACATCTACGGCGGCGTCGTGCCCGAAGACTTCTCGCTCTATCTGCATCACCCGAGCGCGACCGATCGCGGCATGGCGCCCGAAGGTCACGCGACCTTTTACGCACTCGCCCCCGTCGCGCATCTCGGCAAGGCGCAGGCCGACTGGGACGGCGCGTTCGGCGCGCGCTTCGCCGATGCGATATTGGAAGAGGTCGAGCGCCGCGTCCTGCCGGGCCTCCGCGCCCGGCTCGTCACGCGCTTCCATTATACGCCCGCCGATTTCGGCCGCGACCTGTCGGCGCATCTCGGCAGCGCGTTCAGCCTCGAGCCTTTGTTGCGGCAGAGCGCGTATTTCCGGGCGCATAATCGCGACGACCGGATTTCGAATCTTTACTTCGTCGGCGCGGGGACGCATCCCGGTGCGGGGATTCCGGGGGTGGTCGGAAGCGCGAAGGCGACCGCCGCTTTGATGCTGGAAAGCGGCTAGCCCTTTACTTTCCCGTCATTCCCGCGAAGGCGGGAATCCAGCTGGACCCCGCCTTCGCGGGGGTGACGAACAGGAACAGAGTGACGAGATGAAACGCCTTGCCGTCTATTGCGGGTCCGCGACCCCCGACGATCCGATCTATATCGAAACCGCGCGCCACGTCGGCCGCACGCTGGCGACGCGCGGCATCGGCGTCGTCTATGGCGGCGGCCGGCTCGGGCTGATGGGCGCGGTCGCCGACAGCGCGCTGGAGGCGGGCGGCGAGGTGATCGGGGTGATCCCAGATGCGCTCGTCGGGACCGAGATCGCGCATCGCGGCGTCACCGAACTCCATGTCGTTTCGGGGATGCACGAACGCAAACGGATGTTCACCGACCTCAGCGACGGCTTCCTCACCATCCCCGGCGGCGTCGGCACGATGGACGAATTGTGGGAAGCGATCAGTTGGGCGCAGCTCGGCTATCATGCAAAGCCCGTGGGCCTGCTCAACGCGGCGGGCTTCTACAACGATCTGATTGCTTTCAACCGCCGCATGATCGAGGTCGGCTTCATCCGCCCCGCGCACGCCGGGATCATGATCGTCGACGCCGGGATCGACGAACTGCTCGACAAGATGGCGGCCTATCAGCCGCACGAACCGATCTTCGCGATGAAGGCCGACGATCTGTAATGACAGATGCGGGGGGCTATGACGCACAGGCCCTGCACGGCTTTGCGCATGACAGCATCGCGAAGGGCTCGAAGAGTTTCGCGCTCGCCAGTCGGCTGTTCGACCGCGTCACGCGCGAGCGCGTCTGGCTGCTCTATGCCTGGTGCCGCGCCGCCGACGATCTGACCGACGGGCAGGATCATGGCGGCGCGATGGTGCCGGGACACGATGCCGCGGCGGCGATCGGCAGGATTCGCGCGCTGACCGGCCGCGCCTATGCCAAAGAGGTCACCGGCGATCCCGCCTTCGACGCGCTCGGCCTGCTGCTGACCGACGTCGCCATACCGCGCGCGATCATCGACGACATCATCGCGGGCTTCGAACTCGACGCCGACGATTGGCGGCCGCGCAGCGAGGCCGATCTGCTGCGCTATTGCTATCATGTCGCGGGCGCGGTCGGGGTTGCGATGGCGCTCGTCATGGGAATCGATCCCGGGGACGAAACGATGCTCGACCGCGCCTCCGATCTCGGCATCTCGTTCCAGCTCGCCAATATCGCGCGCGACATTGCCGAGGATGCGGCCGCCGACCGCTGCTACCTGCCGGTCGAATGGATGGTCGAGCTCGATATTCCGCCGGGCCAGCACATGCACCCCGCCTTTCGTCCGCGCCTTTCGGTGATGGCGAAATGGTTGTCGGAAATGGCGGCGGATTACGAGGCGTCGGCGCGCTGGGGCGCGCGCAAGCTCGGCCCGCGCAGCCGCTGGGCGGTGCTCGCGGCGGCGGGCATCTATGGCGACATCGCGCGCGAGGTGCGCGCGCGCGGCGACCATGCGTGGGATCATCGCGCCGCGAGCTCGCTCTTCGCCAAATTGGGATGGGTCGCGCGCGCCGGCTGGTCGGTGCTCCGCCGTCCGCCGCAACGGCGGATCAGCCGCGACGGCCTGTGGACGCGCCCGCGCCATGACGGGGCGGCGACGTGAGCCAGCTCGAATGGATCGCAGCGGCCTTCGTGCTGATCAACGTCGCGCTCGTCGCGCTGCGCAGCGTCTGGAACTATCCCTTCGCGCTCGTCGCGGTGACGCTCTACGCCTTCGTCTTCTATGAAGCGAAGCTCTACAGCGACATGCTGCTCCAGGGCTTTTTCCTTGTGCTCAACCTTTACGGCCTGTTCGCCTGGGTTCGCGCGCGGCAGGACAGCGGCATTCCCGTCGGCTGGATGGGCGCGCGTGCGCGCTGGGTCTGGGGCGGCGCGACCGTCGCCGCGTGGATCGGCTGGAGCGCCGCGATGCATCGCTACACCGACGCGGCGGCGCCGTGGATCGACGGCGCGATCGCGATGGCCAGCATCACCGCGCAATGGCTGCTCGCGCGCCGCCGCGTCGAAAGCTGGTTCCTCTGGATTTTCGTCGATCTGATCGCGGTGCCCCTGTTCGCGTGGCGCGGCCTCTATGCGACCAGCGCGGTCTATGTCGTGCTGCTCGGCCTGTCGATCGACGGGCTGATCCAGTGGCGCCGCGCGGCGGCGGCGGGTACGGCGCCGGCATGACCCGCCACATCTGCCTCCACGGCGCCGAAAGCACCGGCAAGTCGACGCTCGCGCCGCGCCTCGCCGCGCGCCTCGGCGCGCTGGTCGTCCCCGAATATGGCCGCACCTGGGCCGAGGCGAACGGCACCGAGTTCGACGAGGCCGCGTTGCTCGCGATTTTCCACGGCCATGTCGCGGCGACGCAGGACGCGCTGGCGCAAAAGCCCGAATGGCTGATTTCGGACACCGACCCGCTGATGACGCAGGCATGGGCGATCATGCTGCTCGGCCGCCGCCTGCCCGAAATCGACGCGTGGATGGGCACCGCCGACCTCTATCTCGTCCCCGCGATGGACCTGCCGTGGCAGGAGGACGGCACCCGCCTCTTCGGCAGCGACCTCGCGCGCCGTCAGTTCATGGACGTCGCCCTCGCCGAGCTCGACCGGCGGAAGCTGCCGTGGGCGTGGGTCGAGGGCGACGGCGATGCGCGACTGGAAAGCGCGCTCGCGGCGGTGCAGGCAGCGGGGCTGGCGTAATTAGAGATGCTGGATGTCGGCTTTTGGGGCGGAGAGCGGCCCCTTCCTAATTTTCGTCATTCCCGCGAAAGCGGGAACCCAGAGCGTGCATCGGCCGATGCCACCCTGGGTTCCCGCTTTCGCGGGAATGACAACATAAGGTAGATCGGCTTCCGGTCGAAATAGGACCGCCGCCCCCTTTCCTACATTGTACCCATATGGTTCATTCGATCAGTTTCACCTGACCAAAAGGACGAACCGATGGACGACACACCCTGCAACCCCGCGCATATCCCCGCCCCGTCCAGCTACCACTGGACGCCCTCGCTGCAGCGCGAGTTTCTGGAGGCCTTCGCCACCAACGGCTCGGTGAAGATCTCCGCGGCAAAGGTCGGCATGTCGCCGTCCGCCGTCTATCAGCTGAGGCAGCGGCCCGAGGGCGCGGCGTTCCGGCTCGGCTGCGCGGCGGCGCTGCTGATCGCGCGCGGGCGGCTCGTCGACGAATTGCTCGACCGCGCGATCTGGGGGCATGACGAGATGACCACCGTGATGCGCGAGGAGGACCGCAGCCTCACTAAACGCCGCCGCATCGACAGCCGCCTCGGCCTCGCGATGCTCGCGCGGCTCGACAAGATGGTCGAGACCCGCGCGCGGGCGGGCGAGGAGATGCTGGCGCAGGTCATCGCCGGCGACTGGCCGGGCTTCCTCTCGCTCTTCGATGCCGCCGAGGCCGCGCGCACCGCCGCCGCACCGGCCGAAGCGGCGCCCGACGGCGAACCCGGCGCCGGCGCCGACCCCGCACCCGCGGCTGGCCCGACGGAGGGTCTGCCCGCCGCGCTGGCGCTCTGGCTCGCGGGCCGCGACAATCGCGCCAACCCGCTTGCCGCGCTGTGGCAGGGCACCGCAATCGCGAATGAAGTTGCGCGGTTTTCCGCCGATCCCGGCGACGAGACCGCAGGCGCCGACGAAGAGGGGCCGACCCCCGAGGAGGAGGCCGCGGCGATGACCGTCTGGCACGACGATGTCACCGGCGACCTGCGCACCAATTTCCCGCCCCCCGACGACTATCTCGGCATCGAGGAAGGCCGGTTCGGCGACGAGGATTATGAGCGCTCGCTCGACCCCGACGAGGAGGACGCGTGGGAAGCCGCCGTCGCCGAGGCCCATGCCCCCTTGCGCCGCGCCGGCGAAGCCGCCCGACGCGCCTTCTTCGGCCTCCCCGACCCCGCCAACGATCCGGCGCCGGAAAGTGCGAACCCGCGCAGGGCAGCCGGCGCCTGATCTTTTTTCGTCGCCCCCGTCTCTCCCCGTCACCCCCGCGAAGGCGGGGGGCCAGCGTCTTCGCGCCTCCGCGTGAAACCGGGAAATCTCACGCAAAGGCGCAAAGGCGCGAAGAAGAAGGAGTGCGCGGCCCGCGCCCTCGGGATGCAACGCGGCCGCGCTGGTCGTTCGCGTCGCCGGGTTCCCGCTTGCACGCGAAGGCCGGAGGTGGGGACGCGAACGCCCCGATCTTGCGCCATGATTTGACGCATCTTGACCGCGCGCGCTCCCGTTGGCTCCCGCTCGCTTGACCGAAAGTTTCAGTTTGCTACGGGTCTTGGACATAACATACCAACGAGCCCTTGGAGAGATCGCCCGATGCACCCCTCAGTTCACGCCGCCACCCATCCCGACAAGCCCGCGGTCATCGTCGCCGAAACCGGCGAGGCGATCAGCTATGCCGAACTCGATGCGGCCTCGAATCGCGCCGCGCAGATGTTTCGCGCACATGGGCTCGGGCATGAGGATGTCGTCGCCTTCATGCTCGACAATACGCCGCATTATTACGGGCTGACGTGGGGCGCGCAGCGCGCGGGGCTGCGCTATGTCTGCATCTCGTCGCGGCTGACGCAGGACGAGACCGACTATATTCTCGAAAATTCGGGCGCGAAGATGCTCGTCGTCTCGGCGAGTCTCGCGGCCGCGGCGCAGCAGCTCACGACGAAGATCACCCGCTATGCGATGGGCGGCGACATAGCGGGCTGGCCGAAGATCGAGGACGAACTGGCGACGATGCCCGCGGAGCGCATCGCCGACGAGCGCGCCGGGGTCGACATGCTCTATTCGTCGGGGACGACGGGCCGGCCGAAGGGCGTCAAGGTTCCGCTGCCCGAGGAGCAGGCGATCGACGCGGCGAACAGCCTCGTCATGCTCGCCTCGGCGGCGTTCGGAATCAACGCCGACAGCGTCTATCTGTCGCCCGCGCCGCTCTATCACGCCGCGCCGCTGCGCTGGTCGATGACGATCCAGCGGCTCGGCGGCACCGTCATCCTGATGAAGAAATTCGATCCCGAGGGCGCGCTTGCGGCGATCCAGCATTATCGCTGCAACGCGGCGCAGTTCGTGCCGACGCATTTCGTGCGGATGCTGAAATTGCCCGACGACATTCGCGCGCAATATGACGTGACCTCGATGAAAAGCGCGATCCACGCCGCGGCGCCGTGCCCGGTGCCGGTCAAGCAGGCGATGATCGACTGGTGGGGACCGGTGCTGCTCGAATATTATGCGGGCTCCGAAGGCAATGGCATGACCTTCGCGAGCAGCCAGGACTGGCTCGCGCACAAGGGCACCGTCGGCCGCGCGATCAACGGCGTCGTTCATATCGTCGGCGAGGACAATGAAACCGAAGTGCCCGTGGGCGAGGAGGGCGCGGTCTTCTTCGAAAGCGACAGCCTGTTCGAATACCACGACGACCCCGAAAAGACCGCCTCCAGCCGCAATTCGCGGGGTTGGTCGACACTGGGCGATGTCGGCAAGCTCGACGAAGACGGCTTCCTCTATCTCACCGATCGCAAGAGCTTCATGATCATCTCGGGCGGGGTGAACATCTATCCGCAGGAGATCGAGAATCATCTCGTCACGCACCCGAAGGTCGCCGACGTCGCGATCGTCGGCGGCCCGCACGAGGAGATGGGCGAGGAGGTGATCGCGGTCGTCCAGCCCGCCGACATGGCCGACGCGACCGACGCCTTCCGCGACGAACTCATGGCCTATGCACGCGAGAAATTGTCGGGGGTGAAGATCCCGCGCCGGATCGATTTCATGGAGGCGCTGCCGCGCCACGACACCGGCAAGCTCTACAAAAGGCTGCTGCGCGACCAATATTGGGAAAAGGCGAAGGCGGGGGCATGACCGCGCGCGTCGAATTTTTCTTCGACCTGTCGAGCCCGTGGACCTGTCTGGCCTTCCACAATCTGCCCGGCGTGCTCGAACGCACCGGGGCGAGCGCGACCTGGCGCCCGATCCTCGTCGGCGGGGTGTTCAACGCGGTCAACCCGGCCGTTTATGCCGCGCGCGAGCAGACCGACAACCGCCGCTTGGAGCATAGCTGGAAGGTGCTGAAGGACTGGGCGCGGCTCGCCGGCGTGCCGATGAACTTTCCGTCGAGGTGGCACCCGGCGAAGAGCATCCACGCCATGCGTTTCTGCTGCGCGCTCGAGGAGGATCAGGACGCGCTCGTCCGCTTTGCCGGGGCGGCGTTCGCCAGCTATTTCGACCGGCAGGAAAATCTCGACGATCCGGGCGTTCTCGAAGCCGCCGCGGACGCCGTCGGGCTCGACGGCGCCGCGATCCGTGCCGCCTCGACCAGCGACGCGGTGAAGGCGCGGCTGCGCGCCAATACCGAAGAGGTGATTGCGCGCGGCGGCTATGGCTCGCCGACGATCTTTGTTGACGACACCGATATGTATTTCGGCAACGACCAGCTTCCGCTCGTCGAGGCCGCGCTCAAAAGGACAGCAGAATGAAGGACCGTATCTCGATCACCATGCTGGAGGACGGCATCGCCGACGTCCGGCTGATCCGTGCCGACAAGATGAATGCGCTCGACACCGCAATGTGGTCGGCGCTTGCCGAGGCGATCGATGAATTGAAGGCCAAGCAAGGCCTGCGCGTCGTCGTGCTGTCGGGCGAGGGCCGCGCCTTTTGCGCCGGGCTCGACCTTACGAGCCTCAGCGCCGAGCGTGATCCGGGCGCGAGCAGCGCGGGCGGAACGCTGGCCGATCGCACGAGGGGCATCGTCAACAACGCCCAATATGCGGCGTGGGGCTGGCGCGAACTGCCGGTGCCGGTGATCGCGGCGGTGCACGGCGTCGCCTTCGGTGCGGGCAGCCAGATCATGGCCGCCGCCGACATCCGCATCGTCCATCCCGACACGCGCCTCGCGATCATGGAGATGCGCTGGGGCCTCGTCCCCGACGTCGCAGGCATGGCGCTGTGGCGGACGCAGGTCGCCGACGATGTGCTGCGCGAGATGATCTATACCAACCGCGAATTTTCAGGGTCGGAGGCGAAGCTGCTCGGCTTCGCGACGCACGTCTCCGACGATCCGCTCGCGAAGGCGCTGGATCTCGCGCGGGTGATCGCGAACAAGAATCCGCATGCGATCCGCGGCGCCAAGCGGCTGTGCAACATGCTCGCCGACGCCAGCGACGCCGAAATCCTGCAGGCCGAAAGCGACGAACAGGTCAAGGTCATCCGCACCCCCAACCAGATGGAGGCGGTGATGGCACATATGGAGAAAAGGAAACCGAACTTTGCGGACTAATCGCCCAGCAGGCTCAGAAACCGCGCCGCATGGTGCCAGTCGGCTTCGCGCCGCGCGCGCGCTTTCTGCGCTTCGCTGTCGGCGCCCCAGCGCCGTTCCTGATACAGCTCGTCGAGACTGACCGCGTCCCACAGCGCATCGGCGGCGAAGGCATCCTCGGCGAGCGCGAGCCCGGCGACGAGCGATCCGCCGATCGTCACCAGCGGCGTCAGCGCGGCGAGGCGGAACGGATCGTGCGCGAGGAGTGCCGCGCGGAGCGCCGCGATGGTCGCGGGCGGCTGGTCGATGGGCAGCACGCCTTGGGTCAGCGCGAACTCGACGCCGTGGCGCGCTTCGGCCCAGGCGAGCAACGGGTTCCACGCCGCCGCCTGCTCGGCCTGCAGCGCCGCGTCGCGGTCGTCGCGGTAGCAGAAAAGGTCGCTCTCCGCATAAGCGGCGATCGGCTCGGCGAAGGCTGCGGGATCGGGGCTGGCGAGGTCGATCGCGGCATTGGCGAGGCCGGTCAGCGGCATCGACGCGGGGTCGATATCCTCGCCCTGCGCGTCCCATTCGGCGGCGATCGCTTCGGCCAGCGCCTTGCTCGCCACGGCCAGCGGGGCTCGTTCGGGGGTGCGTACCGGACGACCGTCGAGCGCAATGCCCCAGCCGCCCGCCTCGGCGATGACTTCGGCCTGCTTCCAGAAGCGTTTCATAATTCTTTCGGCGACCGCCAGCGGCGCGCGAGGATGCGCGGCATCACCGCGAAGTCGAACACGCCCGCCAGCACGACCGCGACGCCGATCCAGCGATCGGCTGGCTGCCCCGCGACCGCCCAGACGCCGCGGATCAGCAGGAAGCCGGCGATGATGAAGAGCGCGCCCATCAGGCGCATCGCGGACAGCGCGAAGAAGCGCTTTTTGGCAAGGGCGTCGTCCGGCTGGTTCATGCGCTTTTCCCTTTCTCGCCAAGCTGGCGCATCAGATGCGCCAGCGCGCCGTGCCCGCTCGCCTCGATCCCCGCGGCGACGCGTTCGCGTTCGTCCGGCACCTTGTCCTGCGACAGCTTGAGCGTCGAGCGCCACGCGGTGATCCGCAGCTCGAACCCGGTGATCGCGCCCGTCATCTGGCTGAAGCGCGCGGGGTTCATCTTGGCCCGCGTCCACGGCGGATCGGCACCGATGCGTGCTTCGTGCTCAGCCGACAGCGTGTCGAACTGCGCGATCAGTTCGGCATCGTCGAGCTTGCGAACCGGACCTTCCATCTCGATCGCGACATAATTCCACGTCGGAACCTGATCGGCGGCCGTATACCAGCTTGCGCTGACATAGGCGTTGGGCCCCTGCACCACCGCCAGCGCGGTCACCCCGTCCAGATGCTTCGTCAGCCCGTTGCCGCGCGACAGATGGAATTGCAGCGTCGCCGCATCCTCGCTCAGCACCACCGGCGCGTGCGCGACGCGCGGACCGTCGGGCGTGCCCGCGAAAACCCCGGCGAAGGCGATCTCGCGCACGAACAGTGCGGGCAGGTCTTCCTGTCGCGGACGATATTGGGGATTGGGATGCATCAACGCGCCTTGGGCGGGCGCGGCCCCTTGGGGGGCGGACGCTTCGCTGCCGGACGCTTGGCGGCGGGCTTGCCGGTTCCGGTCTTCGCTTTTGGCTTGGGCTTGCCGACATGATCGGTCGGCTTGCTCGCGGCGGTGCGGCCGCGCCGTTCGCCGCGCCGTGCCTTGCGGATCTGCTTGCTGTGCGCCTTGGCGGCGGCCTTCGCCGCGGCTTTCGGCGGCGGCCCCTTGGGGATGTCGTCGAGTCCGACCTCGCCGAGCTGCGGGTCGAATCCGAGCGCGTCGAGGCTGGCGGCGAAATGCTCGGGAACCGGGGCCGTGATATCGATCGCGCCGCCGTCGGGATGGTCGATGCGCAAGCGGCGGCTGTGCAGGTGCAGCTTGCGGCTGATCGTCCCGGTCAGGAAGGCGCCCTTGCCGCCATATTTGCCGTCGCCGACGATCGGATGGCCGATCGCCGCCATATGGACGCGAAGCTGATGCGTGCGGCCGGTGAGCGGCTGCAATTCGACCCAGGCGGCGCTGTTCCCGGCGCGCTCGACGATGCGGTAGCGCGTCTTGGACGGCAGGCCCTTGTCGTCGACGTGCATCTTCTCGCCGCCCGATCCGGGCTGCTTGGCGAGCGGCAGGTCGATCTCGCCCTGCGCGATGTCGGGGACACCGACGACGAGTGCCCAATAAGTCTTGCGCGCGCTGCGATTCGAAAAACTCTTGGCGAACCAGGCGGCGGCGCGCGGCGTTCGCGCGATCAGCAACGCGCCCGACGTGTCCTTGTCGAGCCGGTGAACCAGTTTCGGCCGCACCGGCCTGTCATATTTCAGTGCATCGAGCAGTCCGTCGACATGTTGTTCGGTTTTGGTGCCGCCCTGCGTGGCGAGGCCGGGCAGCTTGTTCAGCACCAGCGCGCTCGTATCGCGGTGGATCACCATTGATTCGGCGAGTTCGACATCGGCGTCGGTCAGCGGACGGCCCTTGCGCGCGGGACGCGCGGCGGTCTCGACCGGCGGCGTCGGCATGACGAGCTTTTGCCCCGTTTTGATGCGGTCGGACACGTCGGCCTTCCGGCCGTCGAGCGTCAACTGGCCCGACCGCGCCCAGCGCGCGAGCAGCGCGTGCGGCGTTCCCGGCCGGTGGCGCTTGAACCAGCGGTCGAGGCGGATGCCGTCGTCTTCCTCGGCGATGATGGCGCTGTCGATACTCATGCGGACAATTGCCGCATCGTCAGCATCCCGGCGCCGCACGCCGTGATACCGATCAGTACCGAGGCGAGAACATAGGCCAGTGCCTGCGCCGTCTGCCCGCGCTCGAACAGGGTCCAATATTCGAGGCTGAACGACGAAAAGGTCGTGAAACCGCCGAGGATGCCGACGCCGAGGAACAGCCGCGTCGTGTCGCTGCCGCCGCTGCGCGCGAGCCAGCCGATAAGCAGACCCATCAGCAGGCTGCCGGCGATGTTGATCGACAGCGTCCACCAGGGAAAGCCGGGGCCGAGCCGCGCGAGCATGACCTGGCCGACCAGATGCCGCGCGCCGGCGCCGATCGCGCCGCCGACCATGACTGGGAAAAGTCCGTTCATGCGCTCGCCCTAGCCGCAAAAGCCCGCGACGAAAAGCGGATGCATATCCAGGGTCAGGACCCTATGCGTCGGGTGGGGTGATCGCGCCCGCGGGTCGGTCGTGCGCCGCGCGCCAGGCGGCGGGCGCGTCGAAGCGGCCTTGCCAGATGCCGCGCTGCTTCGCCTCCGCCTTGGCGGCCTCGAACGCATAGGCGTCGCCGATCGCGACGGCCCAACCCTGCCGCACCATTTCGGCGCCAAGATCGACCCCGTCGGGGCCCGGCTGCGTCCGGCATGATGCCAGGGTGCGGCCATAGCGGTCCTTTGCCGCATAGTCGCAATGGAGCAGGTCGCGCCCGACGAGCCGTTCGAGCGCGTTGCGGGCGTCATGGCCGCATGGCCAGCGGCTGCCGTCGGCGCGCGCGCAGTCCTGCCGATATTCGACCGCGTCGATTCCGGTCAGGCGGATCGTCAGTGTGCCGCCGCCCTCCTGCCGCACGGTCAGGCTGTCGCCGTCGATGACGCGCACCAGCGGCGCGACAGCGGTGGGCAGCTGGCTGGTCCAGACGGCGACCGCGAGACCGGCGAGCAGAAGCAGCGCGGCGAGCGAACGCAAGCGGCGGCGCCAGCGCATACGGGTGACGATCGACAGCGGCATGAGCCGGCGCCTGATCCGCGGCGGCGCACTTGGCAAGCGTAAATAAGGGATTGACGAAAAGAACAAACAGGGTCCAAATTGGACCAATCCCGACCGGCTGCTTCCGTGCCGACCTATGGACAGGACTCCGCTAGGTCCGAATTGGCGGCAAATGGGAACGAACAAAAGGTGAATATGGCCGGAATGACGACATAAGGACACCGGGGCGGAGCGAGGAAATGGGGGGACGTGGCATGGAACAGGCGATTCAGATTCGACCCGGATCGGGGGATTTTCGGCTGCCGGCATTCGGCGCCGGGGCCGATACGGAATCGACACCGGGCGCGGTCTCGTCGCTGGTGCTGGTGGGATCGCGGATGCGCGCCGATGAACTTGCGGCGATGGACCGCGTGCGCGTCTCGTGCGTCGAGGCCGCCGAGGCGGCCGATCATCTGCGCGCGAGGCCGATCACCGACATTATCTGGCTCGCATCGAAGGAAGCCATCGAGCCCGAAACCTTCGCCGCCCTTTGCGGCGTCGCTGTCGCGAAATCCTGTCATCTGGTATGCGAGGCTCCTTTTGGTGCACTCGACCGGCTGATGGCGGTGGCGCCTGGCGCGCTTCGCGTCGAATGGCTCGTCGATGCGGACGCGACCGATCGCTTCGTCGCGTTGGCCGCCGCGCGGCGCGAATGGCATCGAGCGATGCACGAAGTGACGCGCGATCCGGCGATGGAACGTATCGACCAGTTGCAGGAGGAGGTGGCGCGCATCTCGCGCCTGCTCGGCGAGCTTGCGGGGCAGCCGCGCGGCGGCCTTCCCGGCACGCCGGCGCCCTATACGCCCGCGAACGAGGGCTTCGGCGACTATACGGGACAGGTTCGCGCGCCGGCGCGCGATTTCGCCGCGATGCCGCGCAGCTTCGTCCCGGAGGAGCGCACGATCGACCGCCAGCGCGCGAAAGCGGTGCGGCGGATGCTGCGTCAGCGGCGGATGCGCGAGCAATATTTTCCCGCCGACCTTTTCGCCGACCCGGCGTGGGACATGCTGCTCGACCTCTATGCGGCGCGGCTGGAGCGGCAGCCGGTGTCGGTGTCGAGCCTGTGCATCGCCGCCGCGGTTCCCGCGACGACCGCGCTCCGCTGGATCAAGACGATGACCGACGCCGGGCTGTTCCTGCGCGAGGCCGATCCGTTCGACGGGCGCCGCATCTTCATCGCGCTGTCGGAAGGCGCCGCCGATGCGATGGCGCGCTATTGCGAGGCGCTGGAGGAATAGGCGGCGCTTGCCAGCGCGAGCGGCTTATGGCAGGGGCGCGCTTCCCTTTTGGGGCGCTTAGCTCAGTTGGTAGAGCATCTCGTTTACACCGAGAGGGTCGGCGGTTCGAGCCCGTCAGCGCCCACCATCTTACCCGGCGATATTCGCCTCCCGTCCACGCCGGACGTTCCACAGGGTGACGAGGCCGACGGCGACCCAGACGACATTGAGCGCGGCGTTGGGCAGCGCGCCGTGATAGCCCGAATTGACGATGAAGCCGGCGGCGCCGAGGACGTTCATCCCCTGATAGACGCGGCCGCGCGCTTCGAGCTTGCCGAACGACAGCAGGGCATAGGCGGCGAGGATCAGCACGGCAGCCGCCCAGCCGATGACCTCGATCGCGATCTCCAGCGCATCCATGCCCGCCCCTTTCCCTCCCGGCGCTCAACGTATCGAGCGCCCGGAATATCGATCAGGGTCCCGGCCTTGGCAAGATAAGGAGGAGGTCCACTCCTCGCTTGCGAAACAAAGCCGCGTGCTCCCGCGAAGGCGGGAGCCTATCTCCGGCCGGTGCCATATCGAACCGGCCGGAGATGGGTCCCCGCCTTCGCGGGGACACACGACTCTTTCAACCGATTTCGTTTCGGCGTCAGGCGGCGAGCTTGCGCAGCACGTAGTGCAGGATGCCGCCGTTCATATAATATTCGACCTCGTTTGCCGTATCGATGCGGCAGAGCGTGTCGAAGCTGAAGGTCGAGCCGTCGGGGCGCGTGACCCCGACCGTCACGGTCTGGCGCGGCTTGATATCGGCGACGCCGCGAATGGTGAAGCTGTCGTCGCCGGTCAGGCCCAGCGTCTCGCGAGTCTGGCCTTCGAGGAACTGCAGCGGCAGGACGCCCATGCCGACGAGGTTCGAGCGGTGGATGCGTTCGAAGCTTTCGACGATCACCGCGCGGACGCCGAGCAGATTGGTGCCCTTCGCCGCCCAGTCGCGCGACGAGCCGGTGCCATATTCTTTGCCCGCGACGACCACCAGCGGCGTGCCGTCGGCCTTGTGGCGCATCGCGGCGTCGTAGATCGGCATGACCTCTTGGCCGTAGCGCGACATGCCGCCCTCGATGCCGGGGACCATTTCGTTCTTGATGCGGATATTGGCGAAGGTGCCGCGCATCATGACTTCGTGATGGCCGCGGCGCGAGCCGTAGCTGTTGAAGTCGGCTTTGCTAACCTGATGTTCCATAAGCCATTTTCCGGCCGGGCTGTCGGCCTTGATGCTGCCGGCGGGGCTGATGTGGTCGGTGGTGATGCTGTCGCCGAGGATCGCGAGCGGCTTGGCATCGACGATGTCGCTGACCGGCGCCGGGGTCATCGTCATCCCCTCGAAATAGGGCGGGTTGGCGACATAGGTCGAGCCCGCGCGCCACTGATAGGTGTCGCTGCCCTCGACTTCGATCTTCTGCCAATGCTGGTCGCCGGTGTAGACATGGGCGTAGCGCGCCTCGAACATGTCGCGGCTCACCGCGCCCGCAACGACGGTCGAAACCTCTTCATTCGTGGGCCAGATGTCCTTGAGGAACACGTCGCTGCCATCCTCGGCCTGGCCGATCGGGGTGGTGGTGAAATCCTCTATCACCGTGCCCTTCAGCGCATAGGCGACGACGAGCGGCGGCGAGGCGAGGAAGTTGGCGCGCACGTCGGGCGACACGCGGCCCTCGAAGTTGCGGTTGCCCGAGATGACGGCCGCGGCGACGAGGCCATTTTCGTTGATCGCCTTGCTGATCGGTTCGGCGAGCGGCCCCGAATTGCCGATGCAGGTCGTGCAGCCATAGCCGACGAGGTTGAAGCCGATATTGTCGAGATGCTCTTGCAGCCCGGCCTTGACCAGATAGTCGGTGACGACCTGCGACCCCGGCGCGAGGCTCGTCTTGACCCACGGCTTGGGCTTGAGACCGAACGCATCGGCCTTCTTCGCGACCAGCCCCGCGGCGACGAGCACGCCGGGGTTCGAGGTGTTGGTGCAGCTCGTGATCGCGGCGATGGTGACGTCGCCGTCGCCAATGTCGAAATCCTTGCCCTCGACCGGAACGCGCGTCCCCGCCCGTTTATAGGTGTTCGCCATGTCGGCGTTGAACACATCGTCGACTTCGGGGAGCGAGACGCGGTCCTGCGGACGCTTCGGCCCGGCGAGGCTGGGGACGACGGTGCCGAGGTCAAGCTCAAGCGTGTCGGTGAACACGGGGTCGGCGGCGCCATCGACGATCCACAGCCCCTGCGCCTTGGCATAAGCTTCGACCAGCGCGATATTTTCCTCGCTGCGGCCGGTCAGGCGCATATAATCGATCGTCTTGTCGTCGATGCCGAAGAAGCCGCAGGTCGCGCCATATTCGGGCGCCATATTGGCGAGCGTCGCGCGGTCGGCGAGGCTCAGCGAAGCGAGGCCGGGACCGAAATATTCGACGAAGCGGCCGACGACGCCCTTGGCGCGCAGCATCTGCGTCGCGGTGAGGACAAGGTCGGTCGCGGTGACGCCTTCCTTGAGGCGGCCAGTGAATTTGAAGCCGACGACCTCGGGGATCAGCATCGACACGGGCTGGCCGAGCATCGCGGCTTCGGCCTCGATCCCGCCGACGCCCCAGCCGAGCACGCCGAGGCCGTTGATCATCGTCGTGTGGCTGTCGGTGCCGACGCAGGTGTCGGGATAGGCGACGGCTTCGCCCGAACCATCCTCGCTCGACCACACCGCCTGCGCGATATGTTCGAGGTTGACCTGATGACAGATGCCGGTGCCCGGGGGCACCGCCTTGAAGTTCGACAGGCTCTTCGACCCCCATTTCAGGAAGTCGTAGCGCTCGCCGTTGCGATAATATTCGATCTCGACATTCTGCTCGAACGCTTTCGGCGTGCCGAATTCGTCGACCATGACCGAGTGGTCGATGACGAGATGGACGGGGACGAGCGGGTTGATCCGGGTCGTGTCGCCGCCGAGGGTGGCGATCGCATCGCGCATCGCGGCCAGATCGACGACGCACGGCACGCCGGTGAAATCCTGCAACAGCACGCGCGCCGGGCGATACTGGATCTCGCGGTTCGAATGCGGATCCTTCTGCCAGTCGACCAGCGCCTGCGCGTCATCCTTCGACACGGTGAAGCCGCCATCCTCGAACCGCAGCAGGTTTTCGAGCAGCACCTTCATCGAGAAGGGCAGCCGCGACACGTCGCCGAGCTTCGCCGCGGCCTTGTCGAGCGAATAATAAGCGTAAGTCTTGCCGCCGACGCTCAGCGTCGAACGGGTGCCCAGCGTGTCGTGGCCCGTGGTCGTCATAGGATTGCAGTCCCCATGTTGGCGCGGCGGGGAATGACCGTCCGGTGGCAGAGCGGGAGAGCGGGGCCAGCGGGAGTCGCACGCGCAGGTTTATGTTGGCGCCGCCTTACGCCGGGGGGTGGGAAATGCAAGGGGGTGGGGGCCAACCCAACATTAGCTTGCGCTTCATTGGGCGAGCATAGTTGACCGATATCGCGATAATGAAGAAGATCGTCAGAAACCCCGTGATTCTGTTGTTTATGACTCGCGATGAAATAGAGTGGGAAGTAGCGTTGGCAGCCAAAGAAATCCGACGGGTAGGGCTATTTGTTGATTGGAATAGCCAAATTAAATCGACCCCTAAGGAGTTGATTGGAAATCCTGTTGAGCAATGTCGCCATGCGTTAAGGGCGACGGGAAAGAAGGCTGCAAAGCTATTATGCGAACTTGAAAATGATACGCTTTTTCGCGTGCGTATACGCCTCTATCACGGCTGGACGAGCGGGGTAACCCAGACTACAAATCGCTTAGCTTTTCGCGGTATCGACGAAATGCATTCGCCCGACGAACTCTTTCCATCATCGCGGGTAATGGCTTGGTCTGACGTCGAATTCGGCGATCGATTGATCGATGCTCTGCCTGAACGCGAGACTGGGCGGCTGCGAATCCATCTTCCTAACACGCTGCGCAAACAGAATGGCGACGCGCACCCGGTGGAAAAAATGGTGGACACCGCATTGGCAGCGGACATGCTCGCTTGGGCCCGCCAAGAGCCTTCGTCCATCATGCTCATTTTTTCGCCCGATGACGATATGGTTCCGCCAGCTTATGTGGCGGAATCATGGATGAAGCCGTACGGAGGTTCGTTGCATCTCGTCCGGCCTCCCGCACGTGCGGAAAGCAAATTTCTGTCTCTTGAAGGACTACTGCTTTGAGCAAGTTATCAAGCGAATTGAACGCTGAACAGGTCGCAGCAGATTTGGCGGTGTTCGCCGATATCGGAACCGACGCCCCAAGCATCGAATTGACGGATCAAGGCGCTGTCGTGCGAATGATACGTCAAGGCGAGCAAACTGAGATCGAAGTGCGCAAAAGCGGTGCGCTAGTCGAAAGCTGGGGAAGTGAAAGCCAGAAGCATGCAAATTTCAAAGCTCTACTGGCTTCCGAACGCTACGGCAATTTGCGCGAGTGGGCGTTCAAACAAACTGCCTTTCTAACACAGGAGATGAGGGACGTCGGAAGCTTGATAGAAGCTTGGGGGCTCTTGAGCGGAACTTTCGAGCTGGTCGATGTATCAAAGGTCGACGATCATCTCTGTTCGCCTCAAAGTGATGGGTCTACGCGCGTATTGTTGATCGACGGTCCGGCGGGCATCGGTAAGACCCAGTTCATTGCAAGCCTCGCCACGCAGCGAGCCAATAGTTACACGTCAAAACGACGCCCCCTGCTTCTGCATGTGCAGAGCCGCGGACGCACATTGACCTACCTTTATGATCTTGTCGCTTTCAGTCTTCAGCGATTGCGGCTGGACGTGACCTTCGATCAGGTCCCCATTCTCGCCAAATATGGTTTGATTACGATAGCTATCGATGGTTTCGACGAACTCGCCGATCCCGATGGATATAATAATGCATGGTCGCAGGTTAGCGATCTCATAGAAACACTGCGAGGGGATGGCAGCATTATCCTCGCAGGGCGGGAAACTTTTATAGGACGCGATCGCGTCGTAAAGGACATAAAAAGCGTAAGGGAAGGCAAGGACGAAATAAATGTCCTGACTTTGCAACCTCCTTCCAAATCAACGGCCGTCGGTTGGTTGGCGCAGCAGGGGTGGAACGACGATCAGATAAATTTGATCGAGGATTTCCTAGAACCAAATTCCTTGGCATTGCGTCCCTTCTTCTTGAAGACGCTCTCCGATCCAAGCGTTGCGGCGAGCCTTTCGGGGACCGCCGCGACGAGCGTGCTTTCGATCCTGATGGAGGCGATGATCGAGCGCGAGACCGGGCTATTTGGCGAAGCCATTCAACGAGTTTTGAATCACGAGCAGCGGCGGCAATATCTGCGGTCTTTGCTTTGCGAGGCTGCGCGTGACATGGCGGAGTCAAATAGCTCTTCGATAAGCGATGCCACGCTTACGTGGCTCGTTGAGATTGCTCTTCCAATCGAAATTGACGAAGCTGCGACGCGCATCTTGAAAGCGCGAAGCCAAGCGATTGCATTTTTCACGAACGATGACAGGCCGGGGTATCGGCGTTTCTTCCACGATAAATTCTACGAATACTTCCTCAGCCTCGCGACCGTACAGATGATTTCGTCGGAGGAATGCGCGGAATTACGGTGAGAGGTGCAACATTCACCAAATTGCCTCGTATGAAGGCGATAGCCAGTAAGCTGACAAGGTGCAGCAATCCCTGATCGAATTATGGCAACAGATTCTTCTTTCCTAAATTATCCAAATGGGTTCAAAATCATTCTGATTCATTCCAAGTGATTCGGGAGATGGAGCTATGGGGTTTAGGGTAGCGCGGGGTTCGCGGGGGAAATCGAAAGGTGTGGCTGCGTCTTCGGGCGGCGGTGAGGACCGGAACAGGCCCTCCTCCAACCCCTCCCGCAAGCGGGAGGGGAGCAAGGCGCGTGGCGGCGCTGGACCCCGGATCAAGTCCGGGGTTCGCGAGCGGGAGAATCCCTTCATGCCCGGCCTCCGCGTGCGGTCGGACGGGTGGACGGCGGCGGGGACGCGGGTGTTTCTGGCTACGCTGGGGCGCACGGGGTGCGTGAGCGATGCGGCGCGGGTGGCGGGGGTCAGTACGACTTCGGTCAACCGCTCGCGGGCATTGTTTCCTCCTTTCGACAAGGCGTGCGGCGAGGCGATCGCGCGGGCGCTGCGCGGGCTGGAGGCGGTCGCTTACGAGCGTGCGGTCGAAGGGCGCGAGATGGTGATTCTGCGCGGCGGAAAGGAGGTCGAGCGGCGGATCGTGCCGTCGGATGCGTTGCTGGGATTGCTGTTGAAACGCGGCGACCTGAAAAACGGGCGCGACGTGCATCTGACGCCCGAGGAGGCCGAAGCCTATGTGTTGCCCGAGGCAGTGCGGCACCGCTTTCTGTCGCGCGAGGCATTTTTCGACGGGATGATTTTCGACAACGTCGCCGAAGGCCATCCCAAGGTGCAGGGGCCGACGCAGCAAGAGACCGACGCCGTCATTCTGGCGCGGCTCGCAATCCTGCGCAAGCGGCGGGATAGGGAAAGGGCGCTCCGCAATCGCAGCGAGCCATCGAGCGACGCGGGTCCGCTCCCGTCGCCGGACTGATGCCCCGCGCTCGCCCGGGCGATGCCGCTCAGGCCGTCGCCTCGCGCCGGACCGGGGCGGGGTGGAAGGTGCGGACGCGGTCGCGGCCCGCGCGCTTCGCTTCGTAAAGGGCCTGGTCGGCGTCGCGCAGCAGCGCCGACAGCGTGATGCCGGGCGTGCCCGCAGCCAGGCCGATGCTGGCGGTCGGGCGCAGAGTCGCGGGGATGCGGTCGGCGCAGGCGGCGTGGAGCCCGGTGCAGACCCGCTCGGCGATCTGGCGTGCGCCATCGATCGTGAAGCCAGGGAGGAGCAGGGCAAATTCCTCGCCGCCGATGCGACCCGCGACCATCTCTGCCGGGCCGGCGGCGCGGACGTGGCAACCGAAAGCCGCGATGATCGCGTCGCCGACCGCATGGCCGTGGGTGTCGTTGACCGACTTGAAGCGATCGAGGTCGGCGATCAGCAGCGCCGCGGGCTGTCCGGCGTCGGCGCAGCGGCGGAGCGCGGCGCCGGCCTTTGCCTCGAACCCGCGGCGGTTGAGCAGGCCGGAGAGCGGGTCGCCGTCGGCTTCCGCGCGAAGTTCGGCGAGCATGTCGATCGCGACCGCGACCATCAGGCTGATCGCGGCGAGGATCGACACCATCGCCTGGCTGAATTGCACCGTGGACCAGTAGAGCGACTGCTGGAAGCCGACATAATCGTCGAAGCCGCCGCTGAAGCTCAGGATGACGACCGGGCGGATGAGCAGATTGGCGGCCGAGAGCGCCGCGATCCAGAACAGGACGCGGTCGATCACGTGCGGCCGCGCGCTCGGCCATAGGGCGCGCACCACCATCAGCGCGATCGCGCCCGCGCCGACGCTGATCGCATAGATGCGCGCCGGAATGCTCGGCTGGGCGAGCAGGAACCAGGTGAAGACCGCGGTCGACAGCGCCGCGACGATCGCCATCGCGCGCCATGGTATGGGCAGGCCGTACCGCCCGATGATCGCGGCGGCGAACAGCGCGCCGGTGGCGAGAAAGCCGATATTGGCGGGAAGCCGCTGCAATTCCATCGGCATCGCCGGGACGACATCCTGGAACAGGAAGGCGATGGCGGTGGCGAGATAGGCGCCCGCGGCATAGGCGATGTAGCGCTCGCGCCGCTGAAGCCACATCAGGAAAAAGGCAGCCGCGAAGGCCAGGCCGATGCCCGGATTGAGAAGCGAAATGAAGAGCTGTCCCGTCAAAGCGGTATCCTGCCTCGGGCCCCCGCACAATCCTAGGCAGGGTATAGATAACAAGTGGTTACGATGGGTCATGGCCCGCCGACAGTGTGTAACGGTGAGGCGGAAAGGTCAGGCGGTGCCGCGCACCGCGAGGCGGACGGGGATGCGGGTGCCGCTGTGGGTGAAGTCGTCGTCCTCGAGCGCCATCGCGACGAGCGCTTCGCCCGCGGCGTCGAGGTCGGGCTCGATCGTGGTGAGTGCGGGGTCGGCCATATTGCCCGCGCGGATGCCGTCGAAGCCGATCAGCGCGATATCCTGCGGCACGCGGCGGCCGGCTTCCTTGAGGCCCTGAAGCACGCCGAGCGCGAGCATGTCGGAAGCCGCGAAAATCGCATCGACTTGCGGATGCGCGGCAAGCAGCGCGTGCGCGGCCGCGACGCCCTGCGCGTGGCGGTCGGCGGCGGTGGGCGGCTCGGTGAGGATCGGCGTGATGCCGTGGCGGCCCAGCGCTTCGACGAAGCCGTCGCGGCGCTCGTCGAACTGGCGCTGCGGCGATCGCTGCGGGCCGATGAAGGCAATGTGCCTGCGCCCGCTCGTGACGAGATGCTCGGCGGCGAGGCGGCCGCCGGTGCCGTTGTCGCTGCGCATCCAGTGGAACGGATCGCCGGGACTGCCCCAGCAGACGAAGTCGAGGCCGGTGGCCTGCGCCTCGGCGAAATAGTCCCACGCCGCGCGATTGCTGGTCGTGCCGATGACGATCATCGCGTCGGCTAGCCCCGACGCCACGAAGTCGGCGCGGAAATTGGCGGCGCTTTCCTGAAAGGAGACGAGCAGGTTGAACCCGCGCGCCGAGGTCGCGGCGGCGATGCTGCCGAGCAGCGCGAAATAGAAGGGGTTGATCGCGCTGCGATCCTCGCCGGGGCGGCAGACGGTGACGAGCGCGAGCGTCTCGCTGCTCTTGAGCCGCAGCGACGAGGCATGGCGGTCGACGACATAGCCGAGTTCGCGTGCGGCGGCGGAAACGCGGGCGCGGGTTTCGGCATTGACGCCGGGGCTGTTCCGGAGCGCGCGCGATACGGTCGATTGCGACACGCCGGCGCGCTCGGCGACGTCGAACGATGTCGGGCGCAGCGTTTTCATCGGCAGTCGTCTCCCCTTTCCGCTGTCTCTCGCCGTGAGGGGAGGGCTTGTCAATCGGCGAGGTCGTCGAGTGCCAGGAGCGCGAAGCTCGCGAGCCAGTGCTCGCCCATATAGTCGCCGGTGACGTGCGGGAGCGCGGCGGCGAGATGGCGCTCCGCCGTGGCTTCGGCGACGGGGCTGACGGAGTGCGCGGGACCGAGCGCGGCGGCGATCGCGCGCCAGCACCAGGCGCGGCTGAGATTGAGGCCGTCGAGATGCGCAATCTTGCCGTCGCTGCGGTCAGAGACGGTGGCGGGGGTGAAGAGTGTTTCGGGCTGCTCCTCCGCAGCATGAGGGAGGAAGGCGTCGAACCAGCGCGGGAAATCCTCGCCGAGGACGGCGGCCATCAGATACGCCTCGGTGAGCGCGGAGGAGAGAAATTCGTCGCCGCCGGGTTCCCACGCCTGACAGTCGCGGTCGCTGGCGAACCAGCTTCGGGCGCGGGCGTCGATCAGGCGGATGAGGCCGGGGTCGCGCGGTTCGGCCCAGCGGCGTGCGAGGAGGAGCGCGAAGGCGATGTTGAAATGGGTGCCGACGCGCAGCGGATAGGTGAGCTTGGGCAGGAAGGCGTGGAAGCGCGCGGCGAAGGCGGCGGCAAGCGGCGCGAGCGCGGCGGCCCAGGGAGCATCGTGGCGCTCGGCCTCGGCATGGAGCGCGAGCAGCCACGCCCAGCCATAGGGGCGCTCGAAGCCCGCGGACATGGGGCGCGAGAGGAACGCGAGTTCGCCCGCGACCTTTTCTGGGACGAGCATCGCGGCGGCGCGGGCGCGAATCTCGGCGGCGGCGGGAAGGTCGGGGAAGCGCCGCGCAAGGCGGAGGACCTGCCACCAGCCGTGGACGCAGCTATGCCAGTCGAAACTGCCGTGGAAGATCGGGTGATGCGCGCACGGCGGCTTGGCGTCCTCGGGCCCGTTCAGGACGAGGTCCATCTTGTAGGGATATTCGCGGCCGAGATGCGACAGGGTCGCGGTCGCGAAGCGGGTGGCGTGGTCGGGGGTCAATTCCATGCCACCTCCATATCCGTTCGCATCGAGCGAAGTCGAGATGCCCATCGGTCGCGCGTGCCTCCGGGGTGTCTCGACTTCGCTCGACACGAACGGAATTATGAGACGGCGTTAGAACGCAAAGAGCCAGATGAACACGATGTTCGCGGCGAGCAGCGGCACTGCGGTGCCGATCTGCGCCTTGATCACGCCATAGGGGCTTTTGAGTTCGAGCAAGGCGGCGGGGACGAGGTTGAAGTTCGCCGCCATCGGGGTCATCAGCGTGCCGCAGAAGCCCGCGAGCATGCCGATCGCCGCGACGACCGCGGGGTCGCCGTGATACTGCTTGATCAGCAGGGGCAGGCCGACCGCCGCCATCATCACCGGGAAAGCGGCGAAGGCATTGCCCATCACCATGGTGAAGAAGGCCATGCCGAGCCCGAAGGCGAGCACCGCGCCGAACAGGCTGCCCTGCGGGATGGCGCCGCCGATCAATCCGCCGACGACCTCGCCGACGCCGGCGAGCGCGAAGACCGCTCCGAGACTGGCGAGCATCTGCGGCAGGATCGCCGCCCAGCCGACCGCGTCGAGCAGGCGACGTCCCTGCTGTGCGGGGAGGAGCAGCGGGGGTTTGAAGCGCGCCATGCCGACCGCGAGCGCGATCAGCACGCCGATCGCGAGCGAGATCAGTGTCGCCTGCTTGGGGTCGGCGAGGCCGGGCACATATTTGAAGAGGAAGGTGCCCCCGAGCGCGACCGCGGGGATGATCAATGCGACCAGAAGCAGGAAATTGCCGTAGCGCGCGGCGCGCTCTGCCTGAATGTCGGCCGCGACTTCGCCGCCGGGCGCGCGGCCGATCTGGCCGGTTCCCGCGATCGCGACGAGCGCGAGGACAAGCAGGCCGTTCTGGAAATCGGTCAGATAATCGCCGCCGAGCATCGAGAGGGCGAGCAGGCCCCAGAAGGCGGCGTTGCCGAAGCGTTTGGGGTTGGTGCGGTCATACAGGCCGAGCAGCGCGAAGAGCGCAAAGGTCCAGCCCGCGAAAATATAGACGAACTCGAGCGTGATCATGCGCCCGCCCCCCACCCCTGCATCCGCTGTTCGAGGCGGCGGAGGCGGAAGCCGTGGATCAGGAAGGCCGCGATCGCGGTCGGGATTGCCCAGAGCGAGAGGTGCAGCGGTTCGATGCTGTAGCCATAGGTTTCGAGCAGCCCCTTCATCAGCAGGATCGACCCGATCGCGAGGAAGATATCCTCGCCGAAGAAGAGGCCGACATTGTCGGTGGCCGCGGCGAAGGCCTTGACCTCCTCGCGCTGGTCGTCGGTGAGGGCGTCGTTCCTTGCTTCCGCCGCCGCTTCGGCCATCGGCGCGACGAGCGGGCGCACGGTCTGCGGGTGGCCCGCGACGGAGGTCAGGCCGACCGCGGCCATCAGTTGGCGCAGCAGGAGGTAGGAAGTGAGCAGGCGGCCGAGCGTCGCGCCCTTCATGCGATCGATCAGGCTGCGCGCGTGCTGCTGAAGCCCATAGGCTTCGAGCAGGCCGATGACGGGGAGGACGATCCAGACGATCGAGACGTAGCGCGTGTCGTTGAACGCCTTGCCGAAGGCGGCGATGATCGCGGTGACGTCGAGTCCGGCGGCGAACCCGGTCGCGAGCGCCGAGGCCATGATGACGAGCAGCGGATTGAAGCGGAGCAGGAAGCCTGCGATGATGATAACGATGCCGATCAGGACGAGCATGGCGTGGGTCGCTGATTTTTGAGCGGGGAAAGAGATTCACGCGGAGACGCGGAGGCGCGGAGAAGGAATAAAGAAAAAGAAAGAGGGGGATTCGCGCAGAGACGTAGAGAGCGCAGAGATGTCAGCTCTTTGCTGAAAGTTTGGCGCCCCATCCATTTATCGGCGGCTTCGCCGCCCATTTTTTTCTCTGCGTTCTCTACGTCTCTGCGCGAATCATATTCTCCGCGCCTCCGCGTCTCCGCGTGAACCTTTTTCATTCCCGCTCGCCCCCCGCTTCCCCATACCCCCCTCCGCCCGGGGTTTCGATCACGAAGGCGTCGCCCGCTTCGAGGGTGGCGCTGCCTGTCGCGGCGAGCATTTCGATCGATCCGTCGGCGCGCTCGACCCAGTTGCGCCCCGGCGCGCCGTCTTCGCCACCCGCGAGGCCCTTTGGCGCGATCTTTCGGCGGTTCGCGAGGATGTTCGCCGCCATCGGTTCGCGGAAGCGGATGCGGCGGGTGGCGCCGTCGCCGCCGCGCCAGCGGCCCCGGCCGCCCGAGCCCTTGCGGATCGAGAATTGCTCGACGATGACGGGGAAGCGCGTTTCCATCACTTCGGGATCGGTCATGCGGCTGTTGGTCATGTGGGTCTGGATCACGGCGGTGCCATCGAAGCCCGGCCCGGCGCCCGAGCCGCCCGCGATGGTCTCATAATATTGGCAGGCGTCATTGCCGAAGGTGAAGTTGTTCATCGTCCCCTGCGCGGGCGCCATCGCGCCGAAGGCCGCGAACAGCGCGTCGGTGATGACCTGACTCGTCTCGACATTGCCCGCGACGACGGCGGCGGGATAGCTGGGGGACAGCATCGAATCCTGCGGCACGATCAGGGTGACGGGGGCCAGGCAGCCCTCGTTCATCGGGATCGGATCGTCGAGCATGGTCCTGAGGACATAGAGGATGGCGGCGCGGACGACGGGAAGCGGCGCGTTGAAATTGTCGGGGAGCGTCGGCGACGAGCCGGTGAAGTCGATGGTGACGTGGCGCGCGTCGCGGTCGACCCGGACCGCGACCGCGACCTCGGCACCATTGTCCATGGCGTAGCGGAACCGGCCGTCGCTCAACCGGGCGATGAGCTGGCGGACGGCGGTTTCGGCCTGATGCTGGCCGTGCGCCATATAGGCGGCGACGGTGGCGGCGCCGTGCGCGGCGCTGAGGTCGGCGAGCGCGCTCGCGCCGCGCTGGCAGGCGGCGACCTGGGCTTTCAGGTCGGCGATGTTGAGCGCGGGGTTGCGGGCCGGGAAGGGGCCGGTGGTCAGGTGCGCGTAGACCTTGGCATCGAGGAATTGGCCGTCGTCGACGATCAGCCGGTTGTCGAAGAGCACGCCTTCCTGGTCGATGCTGGTGCTGTCCGGCGGCATCGAGCCGGGCGCGATGCCACCGAGGTCGGCGTGGTGCCCGCGCGTGGCGACGAAGAAGGCGGGGCTTTCGGCCCCATCCACGAACACCGGCATGATGACGGTGATGTCGGGGAGGTGGGTTCCTCCGTCATAGGGGGCGTTGAGGGCATAGGCGTCGCCCCTGCGGATGCCGCGGCCGTCGCTGGTGCGCTGGCGGAGGATGGTACGGACGCTTTCGCCCATCGAGCCGAGGTGGACGGGCATGTGCGGAGCATTGGCGACGAGGCGGCCTTCGCCGTCGAAGATCGCGCAGGAGAAGTCGAGCCGTTCGCGGATATTGATCGACGAGGCGCTGTGCTGAAGCGCGCCGCCCATTTCCTCGGCGATCGCCATGAACAGGCTGTTGAAGATTTCGAGGCGGATGGGGTCGGGAGGCTCAAGCTCTCCTCCTCCCTTCAGGGGAGAGGCGGCGAGACTTGGGTCGGCAAAGCCGGGCTCTGACGCAGCGGAGAGGGCTATCTTGTGGAGACGCAGTGTTCCCTCGCGCTCTACCGTCGCGGTCCAGCCGGGTTCGACCACCGTCGTCGAGAGCGGGTCGACGATGATTACGGGGCCGGCGATGGTGCGGCCGGGGACGAGGGCGCTACGCTGGTGGAGCGGAACGTCGTGCGGTGCGCCGGCGAGCCAGGCGGTGACGGTTTCGGGGGCGGTTTCGGCGGATGCGGCGGGCGGGGGCAGCGCGGGCGGAGCATCGCCTGCTTCGGTCAGTTCGACGCGGATGCGGTCGACGACGAGATCGGCGTGCGGCGCGTAGCCGAAGCGCTGGCGGAAGGCAGCGGCGAAGGCCCGCGCGACCTCTTGTGGCGGGGCAAGCGGGAGTTCGATGGCATTGTCGCTGTCGGCGAGGCGCACGAAGAGCAGGGTTTCGCGGGTCGTTTCGGCGTCCGGCGCGAGGTCGGTCCGGGCCTGCTCCGACAATTCGGCTTCGGCGGCGGCGAGGGGGACGGTGCAATCGGCGCCAAGCTTCAACGCCAGCGTGCGCTCGCGGATCGCCGAAGGCCGGGCGAGGCCCATGCCATAGGCGGACAGCACCCCGGCGAGCGGGTGGAGCAAGATTTCGTCGATGCCGAGCGCGTCGGCGACGAGGCAGGCATGCTGGCCCGCAGCGCCGCCGAAACCGACGAGGCTGTAATCCAGCGTCACGTCGTGGCCGCGCGCGATGGTGATGCGCTTGATCGCGTTTGCCATCTGCTGGATCGCGATCGCGAGCAGGCCTTCGGCGAGGGCTTCGGGGGTGATGTCGCCGACTTCGGCGGCCATGGCGGCGAATTTTTCCGCGACCGCGTTGCGGTCGAGCGGCCGGTCGCCATTGGGGCCGAAGAGTTTCGGAAAATGATCGGGCTGGATCTTGCCGAGCAGGACGTTGCAGTCGGTGACGGTCAGCGGGCCTCCGTTGCCATAGGCGGCGGGGCCGGGGTTGGCGCCCGCGCTTTCGGGGCCGACGGTGAGGCGCGCGCCGTCCCAGCGGCAGATCGAACCGCCGCCCGCCGCCACCGTGTGGATGCGCAGCATCGGGGCGCGGATGCGGGTGCCCGCGACGAGGGTCTCATTGTCGCGCTCGAGGCGTCCGGCATAATGGCTGACGTCGGTCGAGGTGCCGCCCATGTCGAAACCGATCAGGCGGCTCTTGCCCAAGGGCGCGGCGCTGCCGACCATTCCGACGATGCCGCCCGCCGGGCCGGACAGGATCGCATCGCGGCCGTGGAAGGCGGCGGCGGCGGCAAGGCCGCCCGAGCTTTTCATGAACTGCGGGTCGGTGCCGCCTTCAAGTTGGGCGCAGAATTGATCGACATAATGGCGCAGGACGGGCGAGAGATAGGCGTCGGCGAGCGTGGTGTCGCCGCGGCCGATCAGCTTGATCAGCGCGCTGACCTCGTGGCTCGTCGAGATTTGCGCGAAGCCGAGTTCACGCGCGATGGCGGCGAGGCGCTGTTCGTGGGCCGGGTAGCGATAGCCGTGCATGAGGACGATCGCGATGCTGGAAAGGCCTGCGTCGCGGGCCGCCTGCATTGCGGTGCGCGCAGCATCTTCGTCGAGCGGAGCGAGGATATGGCCTTCGGGGCTGACGCGCTCGGCGATTTCGGCGACCATCGCGTGTGGCGGCGGCGTGCGGTGCAGCGCGCGCGCGAAGAGGTCGGGGCGATCCTGATAGCCGATCGTCAGCGCATCGCCGAAACCCCGCGTGATTGCGAGCAGGGTCGGCTCGCCCTTGCGCTCGAGCAGGGCGTTGGTCGCGACGGTCGATCCCATGCGGATCGCGAGCGGTGGCAGCGCGCCGTCGCTCACGCCGGTGAGGTCGCGGATCGCATTCACGGCGGCGTCGCCCGGGTGCGCGGGGTTTTCGGAGAGATATTTGGCGGTGACGATGCTGCCGTCGGGGCGTCGGGCGACGACGTCGGTGAAGGTGCCGCCGCGGTCGATCCAGATGTGCCAGCGCATGTCAGGCGACATGAACCGGCCAGCGCAGCGTGATGGAAAGACCGTGGTCGGCGGCGACGCGGGTCCAGCTTCCCTTGAGCTGGCGTTCGATCAGGGTGCGGATGAACCGGGTGCCGAAGCTCTCGCCTTCGACATGCGGGGTTTCGGCGAGCCCGGTTTCGACCCAGCTGAGTTCGATCGCGTCGCCGTCCTGTCGCCAGGCGACCGCGAGGTCGCCGGTACCCGACAGCGCGCCATATTTGACGCTGTTGGTGACGAATTCGTGGATGGCGAGCGAGATCGCCTGCGCGCTTTCGTCGTCGAGCCGCACTTCGGGGCCGTCGAGGGCGGCGATGCGGTCGGCGGGCCAGCCCGCGACCTCGAGCTCGCGGCGGATGATGCGGCCGAGTTCGACGCTGCTCACCGCGCCGGTGACGATCATCTGCTTCGCTTCCGACAGGGCGCGCATCCGGCCGTCGAAGCGGGTCTCGAAATCCTGAAGGCTCGTCGATTCGCGGAGCGTGATTCGCGCGAGCGCGCTGATGCGGGCGAGCGCGTTCTTCATCCGGTGCGCCATCTCGCCGATCATCAGTTCGCGATCCTCGGCATGGCGCGCCTGCTGCTCGGCGAGCGCCTGCGCCGCGCCGACGCGGCGCTGCTGGACGCGGTGGAGTTGGGTCGCGAGCAGAGCCAGCGCGAGCCCGAACAGGAAGATGCCGAAGGGGCGGCCGAGCCGTTCGAACTGGCGGCCGTAGGAGATGCGCATCGTCCACACCCGGTCGGCGACGCGCAGCTTTTCGGTGTGCGTGTCCCATCCCATCGTTCCGTGGCGGAAGGCGAGCGGCGCCGAGGGGCCGTCGCCCGCATAGATTTCCACGCCGCGGATCGTGGCGAGCTGCGATCCGAGGACTGCGGTGAACAGGTCGGTGGTGCGGAAGGGGGCGTAGACGAAGGCTTCGATCGGCCGTTCGGTCGACCCCGCCACCGGCGGTGCTTCGGCGGCATAGATCGGAAGATAGACGAGGAAGCCGGACTGTTTTCGCGTCGCCCCGTTTTCCTGCTGCAGCCGCACAAGGCCGCTCGCGGCGGGGGCGCCGGTCTGCCACGCGCGGCGCATCGCCTCGCGCCGGACCGGCTCGCTGTACATGTCGTATCCGAGCGCGTTCTTGCGGCGCGGATTATAGGGTTCGATGAGGACGATGGGGAAGCCTACCGGCTGACTGGTCGCAGGCCAGACCTTGATGTCGCGTCCGTAATTTTCGCGCAACATCGCCTCGGCCGCCGCCGGCGTGCCTTGCCGGATCGCCACCGCGATGCCGATCCCCTCCATGCCGGGCGCGCGCTCCTCGGGCCGCAGCGCGGCGATATAGGCGCGGATGCTCGGCCCGTGGGTGGCAGGTGCCGACTGATAGAGCGCACGCACCCCTTGCAGCACCGCGACATGATCGCGCAGCCGCATGTTGACCTGCATCGCGACGCGATCGGCAAGGTCGGCATCCTCGGCCTGATTGTAAAGAAAGCTGGCGGCTGCGGCGACGAGCGTCGCGAGCAGGATGACGAGGCCGACGAAGCGGACGAGCAGCGCCACAAGCCGATCTGCCCAGGTCGAAGGGCGCATTTTTGCGAATCCTGCCTGATGGCTGCCGTGGCAGCGTCCCCCCTCCGGCGGCGACCTTATTCACGGAGCGCGGACGATGGCAAGATGATTTCGCGGCCAATCCGGCGATGGCGGCCGTTGCGCCGAGGCGGCTTTCGCTTATGCTTCGGCCGGAGCGCGAAAGAGAGGGAATTGCATGATCATCTATGGTTCGATCGTATCGCCGTTCGTCCGCAAATTGCTGGGCTATCTCGGCGAGAAGGGGATCGAGTTCGAGCTGCAGGGCGTGGGGATCGGCGACCCCGATCCGGGATTTCGCGCGGCGTCGCCGCTCGGCAAGATGCCCGCGATGGACGACGACGGCTTCCTCCTCGCCGATTCGAGCGCGATCATCCACTATCTGGAAGCGAAGCACCCCGCGCCGCCGTTGATCCCCGCCGACCCGCAGGAGCGCGGACGCGTGATCTGGTGGGACGAGTTCGGCGATACGGTGTTCGCGGCGTGCGGCGGCAAGATGTTCTTCAACCGCATCGTCTCCCCGAAATTCCTCGGTCGCGAGGGCGACCTCGCCGCGGCTGCAGAGGCCGAGACGGAAGAGCTGCCGAAACTGCTCGACTATCTGGAGAGCACGATCCCGGCCTCGGGCTATCTTGTCGGCGACCGCTTCACCCTCGCCGACCTGGCGGCCGTCTCGCCGCTCGTGAATCTGCGGCATTGCGGGTCGTGCATCGACGCGGTGACGCATCCGCGGATAGCGGCGTGGAGTGAGGCGATCCTGTCGCGCCCCAGCCTGGCGCCGTGGATCGCGAAGGAAGAGCGGATGATGGCGAAGGTGCTGGCGGCCTGAGAGGGGGGCCTCGGCGATGGACGGCGCGACCGTCAAGGCGGCTTTGAACGGGATTCGCGCAGAGGCGCAGAGTTGAAGAGCTTACACCTCTGCGCCTCTGCGCGAATCTGTGGAATGGCGGGTTCCGACCGGTTGCGGGCGTAGGCAAGGATCATATTCTCTCCCCTTGAGGGAGAGATACGAAGGCTTGGCAGCTTGCTGCCTAGCCGAAGTTGAGAGGGGGTTTTGCGTCCGCTGGCGTCGCACCCCTCTCCAAGCTTCGCTAGCTCCCAGGGGAGCAAGCTGCGCTATCCTCTCCCTCAAGGGGAGAGGAGGCTATGGCCGCTCCCCACCCCATAGCCGACGCTGTCCGGCGCCCTCGTGTATTATCCGAATAAATCTCTTGCCAATCGTGCGCTACAAATGTAGCACGCTACAAATGTAGCGCATGAGGTGATTCGGAAATGCTGTCGAGCCTGCCCCCGCGAGAACGCGAGATCGTCGATATTCTCTATGAACGCGGCGCCTCCACGGTGACCGAAATCGGCGAGGCGCTGAGTGACGCGCTGTCGGGGTCGGCGATCCGCGCGATGCTCAAGCGGCTCGAGGCAAAGGGCTTCGTGGCGCGCGAGGCGTCCGAGCGCGGCTTCGTCTATGCGCCGAGCGTGTCGGACAAGACCGCGCGCAAGTCGGCGCTGAGCCAGGTCGTGCGCGTCTTTTTCAACGGATCGGCGACGAGCGCCGCCGCGGCGTTGCTCGGGATGCAGGACGGGATGAAGGCCTCGGAGCTCGACGAACTCGAAAAAATGATCGCGAAAGCGCGCGAAGGGAGAGACCAGTGATGATCACCACCGCCATGTTGCTGGGCCTTGCCTGGAAATCCGCCGCGGTTGCGGGGTTGACGCTGATCCTGCTGCGGCTCGCTCGGTCGCGCTCGGCGGGCGAGCGGTCGCTGATCGCGCACGCCGGGATCGTCGCGCTGCTCGCGCTTCCCGCCGCGATGCTGTTGCTGCCGGCCTGGGCGCCGCTTCCCGCAAGCTGGACCGTCGCGGCCGAAGCCGCGCCGGTCGTTGCGGCGCCGGCAGCGACCGCTTCGACGGCGCAGGCGTTGCCGGTGACGGCGCCCGCCGCTTCGAGCGCGGCCGATACGGCGGGTTTTGTGCTGCCGGAGGTCGGCGATCTCGCGCCCTTTCTCTATGCGATCCCATTGGCGTTGCTGTGTGGAATGATGCTGCTTGCGGTGGTGCGGCTGTTCGCGATGCGCGGCCGGGCCGAAGTGCTGACCGAGGGGTCGTGGCTGTCGGCGCTCGCCGAGGCGCAGCGGCGCATGGGGTTCAAGCACGGCACCGCGCTGCTCGTCAGCAAGGAATTGCGCTCGCCGATCAGCTGGGGCGTGCTGCGCCCGACGATCGTGCTGAGTCCGGTCACGGTCGACGCGGTCGATGAGGCCGAGGCGATCATCGCGCACGAACTGGCGCATGTCGCGCGGCTCGACTGGGCGAAACTACTCGGCGCGCGTGCGGTTTGCGCCCTCTTCTGGTTCAATCCGCTGGTGTGGATGCTGGCGCGCGAAAGTCATCAATTGCGCGAGGAGGCCGCCGACGATGCGGTGCTGATGGCCGATATCGATGGCCCCGATTATGCAACGCTGCTCGTCGGCGCTGCGCGCCACGACAATCAGGGCGCGCTGCTCGCCGCGCATGGTGTCGCGCCGGGCAAAGGCAGTCTCAAGCGTCGGATTACCCGCGTCCTCGACGGCAGCCTGAAGCGCGGCCCGGCAAGCGCGAGTTGGATCCTGATGAGCCTGGTGCTGCTCGCGGGCGTCACGGCGCCGCTTGCCGCCTTCTCGGCGGCGGCGGAAGCGGGCGCAGATTTCGATAGGGCGGCAAAGAACTCCCCGGTTTCTTTCGCCGCCGCCGCCCCGGCCGCGACGCCTCCGTCCGTCGCGGCCGTGGGCGGAGAGACCGCACCTGCCGCAGCCGCGCAGAAGCCGCTCACGGCCGACCAGCTTGTCGGAATGCGCGCGGTCGGCGTGACCCCCGAATATGTCGCGCAGATGCGCGAACATGGCGGATCGATGGACCCCGACGACATTATCGCGGCGAAGGCGGTGGGGGTCGACCCCGCCTATATCCGCGCGATGCGCGGCGTCTTTCCGGGCGCTTCCATGGACGATCTGATCGGTGCCTCGGCGCTGCATATCGAGCCCCGCTATGCTCGCGAAATGAAGAGCGAGTTCCGCAGCCTGTCGATCGACGATTTGACCGCGCTGCGCGCGATGGGGATCACCGGCGACTATATCCGGAAGATGCGCGGCGCCGGTTACGCGCTGAAGAGCCCCGACGAGGCGATCGAACTGCGCGCGACCGGAATGACGCGCGGCGCGACGGGAAAGACCGTGACCCGCAGCGAAGAGCGGGCGACGGTCGATATCGGCCGCGGCGTGATCGAGGCGCGAGGCGCCGACGGCCGCGTTGCGCGTATCGAAATTCCCCGGCCGCCCGAACCGCCGGCACCGCCCGAAAACTGACGCCCGGACATTCGTCCAACCGCAGCTTCCGTTGATCGAACCTTGCTTTTGAAACGCCGCCGCCGCGGCGAGCGCTGACGCTCGCCTGGCGCGTGGAGGGAGGAACACGCCATGAAGACCCTGATTCTTGCCGCTGGCACCGCCTTGTTGTCGGTCCTTGCCCAGGCCGCGCCGAACGGTGCAACCGATGGGCTGGTCGTCGATCCGATCGACTGGAAGGTGGTGCCTTCGACTGCCGCCGAACAGCATCTGCGCATCAGCCATGCATCGTCGAGTAGCGATGTGTCGCTGACCGAACGCGCCGAGTTCGGCGCCGCGCGCGCTGCGTTGCAGGGCGGCGCGGGGCCGGTGTCGTTCACCGTGTCGCACGATGCGGGGACGCTCGCTTGCTCGGGCCGACTGACCGGCGCTTTCGCGGGTGAAGGGAACTGTCGCTTTTCCGCCGATCCGCGGTTCGAGGCTGGACTCGCGGCGCGGGGATTGGCGCCCGATGACCGCGGCGAACTGGTCACGATGCTGCTCGTCGATGCGACGCTCGACCTGGCCGACGGGCTGACCCGCGAAGGCGTGAAGCCCAAGGATAGCGGTGACCTGATCGCCGCCGCGGCGCTCGACGTCACGCCCGCCTATGTCCACGAACTGAAGTCGGATGCGATGGTCCTGACCGATGTCGGCGACGCGATCGCGTGCAAGGCGCTCGATGTCGACGGACCTTATGTGCGCGGCCTTGCCGCGGCGGGCTATCGCAATCTGACCGCCGACGATGTCGTCGCGATGAAGGCAATGGACGTGTCGCCCGACTATGCGCGCGCGATGAACCGGGCGCGCGGGAGCGGTCAGTGAAATTCGCTGCCAGCCTTGCGGCGGTTGCCGCCGCCCTCTCCGCCATGCCTGCCCTGGCGCAGGATGCGGCGCCGTCCGGCGACACGCCGCCGCCTGCATCGACCGGCATCGCCGCTGGTGCGAACAGCGCGGCGCGGCAGGTCTTCGCCCCCGCCGATTTCGCGCGCTACGCGCCGAAGAACGCCTATGACATGCTGGCGCAGGTTCCGGGTTTTTCGATCCGCGACAGCGAGGACCGGCGCGGGCTGGGCCAGGCGACGGGAAACGTCCTGTTCAACGGCGAGCGGCCGTCGAACAAGGCCGACGATATGTATACTCAGCTCTCGCGGATTCCTGCGGGCAATGTCGAGCGGATCGAGATCATCGACGGCGCGACACTCGATATTCCCGGATTGTCGGGGCAGGTCGCGAACATCGTCTATCGCGCCGACAGTTTCTCGGGCCAGTTTTCGTGGAAGCCCGAGTTTCGCGCGCATTACACCGACCCGCTGCTGACCCGCGCCGACGTGTCGGTGCGCGGGCGGACGGGCGAGATCGAATATGAGGCGGCGCTGAGCAACGACGATTCGGCACGCAGCGGCGCTGGTGGCCCGACGCTCATCTATGACGGCGCGGGCAGCATCGTCGAGCGGCGCAAGGATATCTGGAACACCCATTATGACACGCCGAAGCTGTCGGGTCGCATCACCTGGGATCCGCCGGGCGATACCGTCGCCAATCTCGGCGGCCATGTTCAGCGCAAATATGACCGCTATTACGAGGATGGCGTACGCACCGGTCCGGGCCAGCCCGACCGCCTCCGCACCGTCTATGAAAATGCCGACAGCTGGAATTACGAGCTCAGCGGCGATTATCAATTCGGCGTCGGCCCCGGCAAGCTCAAGCTGATCGGGCTGCGCCGGTTCAGCCACGAACCCTATTCGCAGGAGATCGTCACGATCGCCGACGACGGCACGCCCGCGACCGGCGACCGCTTCGCACAGGTCGGCGACATTGGCGAGACGATCGCGCGCGGCGAATATCAGTGGCAGATGCTCGGCGGCGATTGGCAGCTTTCGGGCGAGGCGGCGTTCAACACGCTCGACAATGTCGCGTCGATCGCCACGCTCGATCCGACGGGCGCCTGGGTCGATCAGCCGTTCGACGGCGGGACCGGTGGGGTCAGCGAGGACCGCTACGAAGGGCTGCTGAGCTTCGGGCGCAAGCTTACCGACAGCTTCAGCTTTCAGTTGACCGCCGGGGCCGAGCATTCGACGATCACCCAGACCGGGCCGAACGGCCTGACGCGCAGCTTCTTCCGCCCGAAAGGGTCGCTGACGCTCGCCTGGGCGCCATCGGCCGATTTCGACGCATCGCTCAAGATCCGGCGGCGGGTGCTTCAGCTCAGCTTCTATGATTTCCTCGCGCGCGCCTTCCTCAACGACGGCAACGAGAATCAGAGCAACAACGACCTGCGGCCACAGCAGGACTGGAGCTACGAGCTCGAGATCAACCGTAAGCTGGGCGCCTGGGGATCGACCAAGCTCTATTTCGTCTATCGCGACGTCGAGGACCGGGTCGACGTGATCCCGATCGGTCCGGAAGGCGAGGCGGTCGGCAATATCGCCAAGGCCAAAGCCGGCGCGGTCGAATGGACCTCGACGATCAACCTCGACCCGGCGGGACTGAAGGGCGTCAAGATCGACACCAGCCTGCTGTTTCAGAAATCCTCGCTGCGCGATCCCTTTACCGGAGAAAAACGGCAGTGGAGCGGCTTCACCGACACGGTGCTGAGCGCCGACCTGCGCCATGACATCCCCGGCAGCGACTGGGCGTGGGGCGGGCATGTCGAATATTCGCACGTTCAGCCCAATTATCGCCGCAACCAGACCGACAAGGTCTGGGAAGGCCCGGTGTGGGCGTCGGTCTTCGTCGAGCACAAGAATGTCATGGGGCTGACGGTGCGTGCGTCGATCAACAATATCACCAACGCCCGCTCGAAGCGCGACCGGACGGTCTATGAGGGGCTGCGCGGAGCGAGCGAGATCGCCTTCGTCGAGGAGCGCGACCGGCTGATCGGCCCGATCTTCGCCTTTTCCGTGCGCGGGAAATTCTGAGATCGGCTAGGACGGGCGGATGATCGCGCGGCGGACCAAAATCTATTTCGACGGCGGCTGCCGTCCGAATCCCGGACCGATGGAGATCGCGGTGGTGACGGGCGGCGTCGCGACGGTCGAGCGGGATATCGGGACCGGAAGCAGCCTCGATGCTGAATGGCTGTCGCTGATCGCGGCGCTGCGGCTGGCGCGGGCGCGGGGGCTCACGGATTTCGTGCTGCTGGGCGACGCGGCGGCGGTGATCGCGCAGGCGACGGATAAGGTTCGGGCGCATGGCCGGGTCGCGGGACATCTCGCGGCGTTTCGCGCGCTGGCGGACGAGGGGCCGTCGCCGCGTATCCGACATATCGGCCGCGCGCAGAATCTGGCGGGAATTGCGCTGGCGAAGCTGCACCCGCGGTAGCGAAGGATCAGGCGTAGGCGTCGATCGCCTCGAGATGCTTCGCCTTGTCGATCTCGCTGAGGAAGGAGCCGGTGAAGCTGTTGCGCGCCAGCGTCACAAGGTCGGCTTTCGACAGGTCGAGCGCGTCGGCGACGGCCCGATAATTCGCGTTCACATAGCCGCCGAAATAGCTGGGGTCATCGCTGTTCACCGTTGCGGCCAGTCCGGCGTCGAGCATCGTCTTGAGCGGATGGTCGGCGAGGTCGTCCACGACGCAGAGCTTGAGGTTCGATAGCGGGCAGACGGTAAGGGTCATGCCCTCGCTCACGAGCCGCGCGACGAGAGCGGGATCCTCGAGGCTGCGGTTGCCATGGTCGATGCGGTCGACCTTGAGAAGGTCGAGCGCCTCGTGGACATAGGCGGGCGGGCCTTCCTCGCCGGCGTGGGCGACGAGCTTCAGCCCCAGGTCGCGAGCGCGGGCGAAGACGCGTTCGAACTTCGAGGGAGGATGGCCGACCTCGGAGGAGTCGAGGCCGACGCCCGCGATGCGGTCCAGAAAAGGCAGTGCCTCGTCGAGCGTCGCCTCGGCCTCGGCCTCGCTGAGGTGACGGAGGAAACTGAGAATGAGCTTCGAGGTCATGCCATGCTTCGCGTGCGCTTCGTCGAGCGCGCGGGTGATGCCGGTGACGATGGTCTCAAAGGCGATGCCGCGCATCGTATGACCCTGCGGGTCGAAGAAGATTTCGACGTGGCGGACGCCGTCGGCGCGGGCGCGCGCGAGATAGGCGACGGTGAGGTCGTGGAAATCCTGCTCGGTCCGGAGAACGCCCATCCCCTGATAATAAATGTCGAGGAAATCCTGGAGGTTCGAGAAAGCATAAGCGGCGCGCACCTCCTCAACCGACGCGAAGGGGATGGCGACGCCGTTGCGTTGCGCGAGCTCGAACATCAGTTCGGGTTCGAGCGAGCCTTCGATGTGGAGATGAAGCTCGGCCTTGGGCAGGCCGGCGATGAAGGCGGCGCGCTCGTCCGCGGAAGCGAAACTGTCAGTCATGGGGCAATTCCTCCTCGCGCAAAATGATGGCGGCTTCGGGCTTATGGCGGCGGATTTCCTCGACTGTCAGCCCGTCGATCTCGTGCGGGAAGATCAGCCAGCGATCGGTTTCGTGGACGAAGAAATCGGGTCGGAGGTCGGTGACGTTGCGGCCGGGTTTGAACCAGACCGTCGCGATGCGGATGTCGCGCGGCATATTGTGGCGGCAGCGCGCGCGAAGCTCGGCGATGAAGGCGCGGATGCTGCGCCCCGAATCGAAGACGTCGTCGATGATCAGCAGCCGGTCCTCCGGGTTCAGCGTGTCGATGAGATAGCCGAGCGCGAAGACGCGCACCTGGGGGTCCTGATTGTCGATGCCTTTGTAGGAGGAGGTGCGGATCGCGATATGGTCGCAGTGGTGGCCGTGATAGTCGAGCAGCTCCTGCACCGCGATTCCCACCGGCGCGCCGCCGCGCCAGATGCCGACGAGATGCGTCGGTTCGAACCCGCTGTCGATGACCTTCATGCCGAGCCGCAGCGAGTCGGCGAGAAGCTCGTTCGCGCTGATGTAGATTTTATCGTCGCTCATGCGCGGGAAATAATCCGCCCCTCGACATTTGTCATGCTCGGTATTATGTATGGTATTGTGTATGGATATGGATGGTGGTGATGACCGAACTCGAAGGCCGCGAGAAATGGTTATGGATATACAGGACGGGGCTGCACGGCCTGTGTCCGCGTTGCGGCGAGGGCCGGATGTTCCGGCGCTGGCTGAAGGTGCAGGAGCGTTGCCCGCAATGCGGGCTCGATTATGATTTCGCCGCGCCTGACGACGGGCCGGCCTTTTTTTCGCTCTGCTTCATTGCCTTTCCGCTGCTGTTCCTCGTCGTCTGGTTCGAGGTCGCGCTGAATCCGCCGTGGTGGATGCACCTGATCGTCTCGGTGCCGTTGATGGTTCTCCCTTGCCTTGCGGCGCTTCAGCCGATCAAGGGCTGGCTGGTCGCGTCGCAATATGTGAACCGCGCACAGGAGGCGGGCACCGACGCGCTGTGGGCGCAGCTCCACGCGCGCGCCAAGGGGGAGAGCGTAGAGGGCGATGGCTGAGGGCTGGATTCCCGATCTCGACCGCAGCAGCGGTGCCAAATATGTCGCGATCGCCGAGGCGATCGCGAATGCGATCGAGACCGGCGCGCTCTGTGCCGGCGATCGGCTGCCGACGCAGCGCGATCTTGCCGCGCGGCTCGGGATCGACCTGACCACCGTCACCAGGGCCTATGAGCAGGCGCGGATGCGCGGGCTGATCGGCGCGCGCGGGCGTGCGGGAAGCTTCGTGCTGCCGCAGGATGCGATTGCTGCCGGACCGCCGCCGCGCGACACGGGGATGAACATGCCGCCCGAGGTCGCGGGCGGGTCGCTGCTCGCGGCGTGGGAGCGGACGTCGAGTGCGTTGCTGCGCGCGCCGGGCGCGGGCGGGCGGCTGCACTATACGCCCGCGGGCGGGCGCGAGGCCGACCGTGCGGCGGGCGCGGCACTTTTCGGGCGGCTGGGGCTGGCGAGCGAGCCCGATCAACTGGTGGTGACCGCAGGGGCGCAGAATGCGCTGCACGCGATCGTCGGCGCGACCTTGAAGGCGGGCGATGTCGTCGCGTGCGGGATGCATGTCTATCCGGGCTTCTTGGCGATTGCGAAGAAGGCGGGGTTGCGGTTGGCGCCGCTGGCGCGGATCGATGCCGACGCGCTGGAGGCGCTCTGCCGGCGCGAGACGATCGCGGCGCTTTATGTCGTGCCGACCAACGACAATCCGACCACCGTCACGCTGGATGCCGACGAGCGCGCGGCGCTCGCCGCGGCGGCGCGGCGGCGCGGGGTGCGGCTGATCGAGGACGACGCCTATGGACAGCTTGCCGAGGCAGTGATCGCGCCGCTGTCGAGCTTTGCGCCCGAACGCGGCTGGTATGTCGCCAGCGCATCGAAGATCATCTCCCCGGCGCTGCGCATTGCACATGTCCGTGCGCCGTCGGTCACCGACGCGCTGGCGGTCGCGGTGGAGGTGCATGGAAGCGACGTCATGCCGCCGCCGCTCAATGCCGCGCTGATGACGCGCTGGCTGGAGGATGGAAGCTATGACCGGCTGATCGCCGAGACGCGCGCCGAAGCGGTGGCGCGGCAGGCGATCGCCGCAGAGCTGTTGCCTGCGGGGAGCTACGCCGCGCATCCGTGCGGTTATCATCTGTGGGTGCCGTTGCCGGGCGGGGCCCATCCGGCGCGGATCGCGGGCGCGCTGCGCGCTACCGGGATGATGGCGATCGCTGCGGATGATTTTGCTGTGGGCGCGGTAAAGGCTCCGGCGCTGCGCGTGTCGCTGGGCGGTGCGATCGACCGCGCGGGATTGTGGCGCGGGCTGGCGGTGCTAGCGCGCGAACTGGCGGCGGTTCAGGCGGTGTAATGCAAAGCGAAGTCGGCTTTGGGATGGAGATCTGCCCCTCCCCACCTTCGTCATTCCCGCGAAAGCGGGAACCCAGTGTGGGGTTAGCCGCCGCGCGCTCTGGGTCCCCGCTTTCGCGGGGATGACAAAGTTAGGAAATGACGGCGTCCGCATCGGTCGGAAGCGGCCGCTTATTCCCGCGCTGCGGCGCTTTGGTCGCGGATCGCCTTGAATTCGCTGCCGGGCCTCCATTGTGGCCATTTGGCCGAGCGTGCGAGCTCATCACCGATCCGGTAAAAAATCCGGATATCCTGAACCGAGCCATCGAGATTCCAGCTCGCGTCCCAAGCGTCGCAGGCCTGATGGTAGCATTTGCCGGTATAGTCATCGACCCACTTCTGGCCCGCCGTCTTGCCGCCGTTCACGAGGTCGGAGGCGCCCGCGATGCCCATCATCAGCAAGACGGGAACGCCGCGCTTCGCCATGCTGAAATGGTCGGCACGGAAGAAGAGGCCGCGTTCGGGGAGGCTTTCGACCGACACGGTGCGGCTCTGGGTGGCGGCGACGCGCGCGAGGTCGTCCTCGAGGCTGCCCTGGCCCTTGCCGACGAGGATGACGTCCTTTGCGCGGCCCGCGGTCTGGAGGATGTCGATGCCGAGATTGGCGACGGTCTTTTCGACCGGATAGACGGGCGCCTGGGCATAGGCCTCGGAGCCGAGCAGGCCGCGCTCCTCGGCGGTCCAGAAGGCGAAGAGGAGGGTGCGGTCGGGCGGCGGGGCGGCCTTGAAGCCGCGCGCGATCTCGAACAGGGCGGCGACGCCGAGCGCGTCGTCATTGGCACCGGCGCGATAGATGCGGCCCTGCTCGTCGGGCTTGCCCTCGCCATAGGCGTCCCAGTGGGCGCCGTACATCACCACCTCGTCGGGGCGCTTCGCGCCGGGGATTTTGGCGAGGACATTCTGGCTTTGCACCACGTCGTGCGTCACCGGAATCGCCGCGTCGAAGGTCGTGCCGAGGTCGAACGGGCGGAAGGTGGCGCGGCGCGCGGTGAGGCGGAGCTTTGCCAGATCCTGCCCGGCATCCGCGAACAGCTTCGTCGCGGTGTCGCCCGAAATCCAGCCCTGCAATGCGAGGCTGGTCATCTTTTCGGGCGGAACGACGAGGCTGTAGTTTTCGCCGCCGGGGCTTTTCACGACGTTCCAGCCGTATCCGGCGCCGTCGGTGTCATGGACGATCAGCGCGCCAATCGCGCCGCGGCGTGCCGCCTCTTCGAACTTGTAGGTCCAGCGGCCGTAATAGGTCATCGTGCGGGCGCCGAACTTGCCGAAGCTGTCGTCGCCCTTCGTCGCGACGAAATCGGGGTCGTTGACGAGAAAGACCGCGACCTTGCCCTTGAGATCGACGCCCTTGAAATCGTCCCAGCCGCGTTCGGGAGCGTGGACGCCATAGCCGACGAAGATCATCGGCGCGCCGGCGATCGCGGCGACGTCCTTCGACTGCTGGCTCGACACATAGATGTCGGTGCCGAGGCGAAGCGGCGTCACCGTGCCCCCGCGGTCGAAGGCGAGCGTGGTCGGCGTGCCGAGGCGGGTGTGAAGCAAGGGTACCGGCTGCGTCCAGCCGCCGTCCGGCCCGGCGGGTTCGAGACCGAGCGCCTGAAGCCGGCCGATCAGATAGCCGATCGTCCGCTCCTCGCCGACCGTCCCCGGCGCGCGGCCCTGGAACTGGTCCGAGGCGAGGGTGCGGACGGTGTCGGTGAGGTTGGCGGCGCTGATGTCCTGCGCGGCGGCGGGCGCGGCGGCGAAGAAAGCGGTGGGGAAAGCGGCGGCGAGGAGAGCGGGGCGGAGGATCATGGCTGAGGGGTTTCCGAAGCGGGGGAGGAAGGCGTGGATGCGGCGGCGGCAGGTGTTTCCGTGGGCGACCCCGCCGCCGGGGTCCAGCCTTTCCGGTATTTTTCGAACCAGGCGAGGATCGCCGAGGCCTTGGCCGCCGCCTGCGACGGGCGCGCGGCGATGCCGCCGTGGCTGGCGCCGGGCACCTTGACCAGCGCGGTCGGCACCCCGCGCAGGCGCAGCGCCGTGTAATATTGCTCGGCCTCGCTGACCGGGGTGCGATAATCCTCGCTGCCGACGACGACCATCGTCGGCGTCTTGACGTTGCCGACCAGCGACAGCGGCGAGTGGCTCCAGTAAGTGGCCTGATTTTCCCACGGCATCGCGCCCAGCCAGTAGCGGCCGAAGAAGGCGGGGCCGTCGGCGGTGAGCGCCTGCGTCGTCCAGTTGATCACCGGTTTCTGGGCGACGGCGGCCTTGAAGCGGTCGGTCTTGCCGACGATCCAGCTCGTCAACACCCCGCCGCCCGAACCGCCGGTGACGAACAGCGCGTCGGGATCGGCGATGCCGAGCTCGACCGCGCGGTCGACGATGCTCATCAGGTCGAAATAGTCGTTGCCGGGGTAGTTTTTGTCGATCGCGTTCGCGAACGCCTCCCCATAGCTGGTCGAGCCGCGGGGGTTGGCCGAGAGCACGGCATAGCCCGCAGCGGCGTAAAGCTGGTTGTCGGCGGCGAAATGCGGGCCATAGGCGGCGAAGGGGCCGCCGTGGATTTCGAGGATCAGCGGCACGCGCTGCCCTTCGCGATAGCCGGGCGGCAAGGTCAGCCAGCCGTCGATCGCGAGGCCGTCGAAGCTCGACGCCGCGCTGATCTTGCGCACCTCGCCCAGCGCCTTGGTCGCGGCGAGGGTGCGGCTCAAATCGGTGAGGGTGCGCGTCTTGCCGCCCGCCGCAAGCGCGACCTCGGCCGGGCGCGTGGGCGTGCCCGCGGTGAAGGCGATCGCGTCGTTGGCGGCGACCGAGAAGCTGCCGCCCGAATAGGGGCGGTCGAATTCGCTGTTCGCAAGGCTGGTGGCGACGGTGCGCACCGATCCGTCGAGGCCGATGCGCGCGACCTTGCTCTCGCCGCGCTCGTCATACTGGACATAGAGGCCGCGCCCGTCGGCGTCCCATGCGGCGCCGTCGACGCTGTAATCCCAGGCGGCGGCGAGGCGGCGGCTGCCCGACCCGTCGCGGTTCATCACATAGAGGCCGACATTCTCATAGGCGCGCAGCCGGTCGTCGAAGCCGAGATAGGCGATCATCCGGCCGTCGGGCGAGACGAGCGGGTTCGCGTCGGGGCCCTTGCGCGTCGTGAGCTGGGTGACGGCGCCGCCGGCGACGTCGAGCGCATAGATATTGCTTTCGAGCGGATCGCTCTGCCAGTCGGGGCGGCGGTCGGCGCTGAAATAAAGCGTCGTCCCGTCGCGCGACCAGCTCAGCGGGCCGCCGTCGTGATAGGGGCCGAAGCTGAGCTGGCGCGGCGCGCCGCCGGTCGCGGCGATGAGAAAGATCTTCTCGAACCCCGGCTCGATCAGGCCCTGGCCGTCGGCGCGGAAGGTGAGGAGGTCGTGCACCTCGAGCGGGTCGGCCCATTTCGCGCCCTCGGGCTTGTTCGCGGGGGGCTTGCCGAAGCTCGGCGCTTCGTCCTTTACGAGCATCGTGTAGGCGATCGAGCGGCCGTCGGGCGACCAGGCGATGCTCGACGGGCTGGTCGGCAGGCCGGTCAGCTTCGCCGCCTCGCCGCCGTCCATCCAGCGCACCCAGAGCTGGGCGCCGCCGCCTTCGGTCGAGACATAGGCGAGGCGCCGGCCGTCGGGCGACCAGCGCGGCGAAAAGGCGTCGCCGGTGCGGCCCGCGACCGGGGTCTCGGCGCCGGTCTGGGTGTCGAGCAGCCAGATGCTGCTGACCGCGCGGTCGGACATGATGTCGTTGGCGCGGCGGACATAGGCGATGCGGCGCCCGTCGGGGCTGATCTGCGGATCGGCGGCGGCGGCGAGGTCGAACAGATCCTCGCCGGTGAAGCGGCGCTCGGGCCCCTTGCGCGCGCTGCCGATGGCCGAGGCCGGTCCCGCTTCGGCCGTGGCGGCCGGTTCGGAGACGGGGCTTTCCTGAGCGAGGAGGGGCCGGGCGGCGAGGATGAGAAGGCTCGCGCCGAGCAAGGCGATTTTGCGCATCGAGTGGGTGCCCCTTTTTGCGGTGATTGGTTGAAGGTGTAACCATCTGGCGGGGAGCGTCAATCGGGCGGGGATGGGGAGCCTGTCGCTTTCGCCCCCGGCTTTGATCGGAGGCCTCGCTCAGCAGCACCGAAAGGCGGAACCCCGGATCAAGTCCGGGAGCGAAGGAAAGAGGCGACTAATAACCATATGGGTTATTTTCTATTGACATCGTCACGCTATTATGGCACAAGTATTCCATCATGAAGAATTGCGATTCGGGCTGGCGCCCTTCCGATGCGGGAAGGGTGTTCCGGCCCTTATGCTTTTGGGGACGTGCATATGGACAAGGCGAGCGGAGAGGATGCGATCGGGCCAGGCAACGGGAGGCCGGTGCAACGCAGAAAGGCGCGTGCCAACGGCTGGACCAAGGACCGGCGCGAAGCGTTTCTGGCCGAGTTGGCGACGAGCTGCAATGTGGTGCGGGCGCATGAGGCGGCGGGAATGGCATCGTCCGGCGTTTATCGTCTGCGACAGCGCGACCCGGAATTTGCGGCGCAATGGCAGGCAGCGCTGGAGATCGGATACGACCGGCTGGAGACGGCCTTGGTGCGCCGGGCGATCGAAGTCGTCGATACGCTGGTGTTGGACGAAGCGAAGGAGCCGGTAGCGAAAATGACGGTTGCCGAGGCGATGGCGTTGCTCCGCCTGCATCGCGCCAGCGTCGCGCGTGGCCATGCCAGCGGCCGCCGTGCGGTTGCGCACGAGGTAGCGACGCAGCAGGAAGTCGACGCCATATTGATCGAGAGAATCCGTATGGTGAAGCGTCGGCGCGGATCGCGGGCCGCAAACCCCTCTCAACTTCGGCTAGCGAGCAAGCTCGCAAGCCTTCGTATCTCTCCCCTGAAGGGGAGAGAGCGGGGAGCATAGGAGATCATCATGAACTGGTTTGGCCGCAAGGCCGCGCAGGGGGCTGCGCGGCCCGCTTTGTCGCGGGTGTATGGGAATTGGAGTGCGCCCGCGCCGCTGTCGTGGGAGGCGCAGGTGCGCGAGGGCTATCGCGCCGCGCCGGGGATGAAGCCGTCGGCGCTTGAAACGAGCGACGAGATCGACGCCGCGACGATGGACCTGGAGGGTGCGATCGCAAGCGATGCGATCGCGGCCGACGACCTCGATGCGGGCCGCTGGGACGGGGCGGCGGTGGAGCTGTTCGTCACCGACTGGAGCGCGCCCGATGCGGCGCCGGTCGTCGTGGCGCGCGGGTCGCTCGGCGCGGTCGAGCGGCGCGGCGCGGCGTTCACTGCCGAGCTGCAAGGCGTGACGCGCGCGCTCGATGGACCGGCGTGTCCGGCGACCTCTCCCTCGTGCCGCGCGATGCTGGGCGACCCCGCGTGCCGGGTCGATCTGGCGCCGCGCACGCACGGACGGCGGGTGGTGGCGGTCGAGGGCCGCGCGGTAACGCTCGACGCGGCGGTGGCGGCGGGCGCGATGGCGTTCGGCGGACTGACCTGGATGGAAGGCGCGGTGTGCGGACTGTCGAGTCCGGTGATCGATGCGGTGGGGGCGGTGCTGACGCTGGCGGAGATGCCGCCGGCGCTGCCCGCGCTGCCGCTCAGGGTGCGGCTGGTCGAGGGGTGCGACAAGCAGCTTGCGACGTGCCGGACGCGCTTTGCCAATGCGATCAATTTTCGCGGCGAGGCGCATCTGCCGGGCAACGATCTGCTGACGCGCTATCCGGGTGGCTAGGCTCGTGAGTTTGCCCACCCCGCTGCAGCTAGCCGGCAAGCCGGCAAGCTTCGCTGCCCCTCCCGCTTGCGGGAGGGGGATTGGCGCGCGCGTCTTTGCGGCGGCGCGGGGGATGGTGGGAGCGCGGTTCCGGCCGCAGGGGCGCGATCCGGCGACGGGGCTCGACTGCGTCGGGCTGGTGTGGGCGGCTTATGCCGCGGCCGGACGGATGCTGCCCTTGCCCGTCGGGTATCCGCTGCGGGGATGGGGGTGCGAGCGGATCGAGGCAGCCTTGGCGGCGGCGGGATTCGGGCGAGCGGATGACGGGCGCGACGGCGATGTCGCGCTGATCGCGCTCGCGGCGGGGCAGTTTCATCTGGGAGTGATGGGGGCGGCGAGCTTCGTTCACGCCCATGCGGGGCTGCGGCGGGTGGTGGAGACGCCGGTGGATGCGGCGATGGCGGCCGTGCGCTGGCGGCCCTGCCCACCCCGCTGCGACTAGCGAGCAAGCTCGCAAGTCTCGCTGCCCCTCCCGCCTGCGGGAGGGGAGGGGCTTTTTCAGGAGGTTCGGAATGGCAACGCTGGTGCTGACGGTGGTCGGCGGGATCGTGGGCGGGCCGGTCGGGGCGGCGGTGGGCGCGATGATTGGGCAGCAGGTCGATGCCGCGATCTTCAAGCCCAAGGGGCGCGAGGGGCCGCGGCTGGCCGACCTGAAGGTGCAGGCCTCGACCTATGGCCAGCAGATTCCCAGGCTGTTCGGGACGATGCGCGTCGCGGGAAGCGTGATCTGGGCGACCGACCTGATCGAACGCCGGAACAAGCGCGGCGGCGGCAAGGGGCGGCCGTCGACCACCGAATATAGCTATGCGGTGTCGCTGGCGGTCGCGCTGTCGTCGCGGCGGGTCGGGGCGATCCGGCGGATCTGGGCCGACGGCAATCTGCTGCGCGGGTCGAGCGGGTCGTTCCAGGAACGCTGCACCTTTCGCTGGTACGATGGAAGCGAGGACCAGCCGGTCGATCCGCTGATCGCCTCGGCGGTCGGCATCACGTCGGCGAGCGCCTTTCGCGGGCTGTCCTACGCCGTGTTCGAGGAGCTTGAACTGGGCGCATTCGGCAATCGCATTCCGTCGCTGACCTTCGAGATCGAGGCCGATGCGGGCGTGGTCGATGCGGGCGTTGTCGGCGACGCGCTGCTCGGCGAGGTCGGGCGTTGCGGCGGGCACTGGCCGATCGCGGGCTATGCGGCGTCGGGCGAGCGGGTGCGTGATGCGCTGGCGCCGCTGTTCGAGATCGACGGCACCCGGCTGGTCAGCGATCCGGCCGGCTGGCGGCTTGCTCCGGCCGAAATCCCGCCGGACCCATCGGCGTTCAGCGCTTTCTGCGAAGCGGCGCGCGTGTTGACACCGGCCGATTGCCGCGAGCGGCGGCGCGCGCCGCTGTCGTCGCTCCCCGGAACGATCCGCCTGCGCCATTATGAGCCCGAACGCGATTATCAGCTCGGCCAGCAGACGGCGGCGGTTGCGGGCGGGGGAGCGCGCGAGGAACGCGTCGACCTGCCCGCAGTGCTTTCCGCCGGGTCGGCGCGCGCGCTGGCGCAAACGCTGGCGGCGGCCGCTGCCGATGGGCGCGAGACGCTGGTGTGGGCGGGCGACCTCGCCGCGCTGGCGCTGCCCGTCGGCGGGCTGATCGCGTTGGCGGACGGCGGAGTCTGGCGCGCCGCGTCGCGGACGGTGCGGGGAAACGGCGTGTCGATCGAGTTGCGGCGGTTTCAGCCGGCATCGACCGAGGTCATGGCGGCCGACCCGGGGCTTCCGGTCGGCAGTCCCGACTGGCCCGACGCCGAAGCGAGCGTGCGCCTGTTCGATCTGCCGAATATCGGGCCGACGGCGGCATCGGCGCCGCGGCTGATCGTCGCGGCGGCGGGCAGCAACGATGGCTGGCGCGGCGCCGACCTGTGGGTCCAGCCCGAAGCGGGCACCGAGCCGATCGCGCTCGGCACCGCGCGTCCGGCGGCGGCGCTGGGCGTGCTGGGCGCGGCCTTGCCGGCGGGCGGGAGGCTGCTTTTCGATCGGTCGAGCGCCGTGATCGTCACGCTGGCCAACCCGTCGATGACGCTCGAATCGGTCGACGAACGAGCGCTGCTCGGCGGCGGGAACCGCGCGATGATCGGCGACGAGCTGCTGCAATTTGCCGATGCCGAGATGATCGCTCCCGCGACCTGGCGGCTTTCGCACCTGCTGCGCGGCCGGAACGGGACCATGGCGGCGGCGCAAGCGGCGGGGACTCCTTTCGTGCTGCTCGACGACCCGGCGCTGCTGCCGATCCCCGACGATTTCGCGCGGTTCGCCGAAGCGGGCGCCGCTATCCTGCAATGGGCGCCCCGGTCGGGGGTCAACGTCGCCGATATTGCGGTGCCCACGGCGGGGCAGGCGCTGCGCCCGCTGGCTCCCGTTCATGGCGCTATCCGGCGGAACGGCGCGGGTGGCGCCGAGCTTCGCTGGGTTCGCCGCACCCGCGCCGATGCCGGCTGGCGCGATCATGTCGATGTCCCGCTCGGCGAAGGCCGCGAGACTTGGCGGGTCGCGGTCGAGCCCGCGGCGGCGGGCATCGGGCCGTGGGAGACCGCGTCGCCGTCGCTCGTCCTCGACGCCGCGACCTGGACCGCGCTCGCGCCCGATAGCGTGTTTTCGATCCGACAGGTTGGCGATTTCGCGCTGTCCGAGCCGCTGCTTCTGCCCCTGACAATATGAGGATGATTCGATGACCGAAACGACCCGGACCGCGCGCCTGGCCCTTCCGCTGCTGGCGATGGCGCAGGCGCAAAAGGAAGTGACGCATAACGAGGCGCTCGTGCTGCTCGACGCGCTCGTCCACGCCGCCATAGAGGATGGCCCGCTGACGGTGCCGCCGTCGTCGCCGGTCGCCGGGCAATGCTGGCTGGTCGGTGACGGCGCCGGCGGCGACTGGACCGGGCAGGCGGACGCGATCGCCATCTGGTGCGACGGCGGCTGGCGCTTTGCGCCGCCGCGTCCGGGGATGCGGATCGCGCGGCTGAGCGACGGCGCGTGGCTGCGCTACGCGGCGGGCGTCTGGACCGCGCCGGCGGCGGTTGCGAATCCGGAAGGCGGCGCTACGGTCGATGCCGAAGCGCGTGCGGCGATCGCTGCCCTGATTCTTCTTTTCGAGGCGCAGGGCCTTCTGATTTCAGGATGATTTCAGTTATATTCTCATCGCAAGTGCGACTTTTTGGCAACAGATTAACGATTTGTTGGCTTGCGCGGAACCAAAGGCACGCGTAGGACGTCTGTCGAGACGTATATCTCAATTGAAAGGGGAATCTACTATGAGGAAGCTTGCCGTCGCTGTGGCGTTGGCCTCCACTGCCCTTGCGTCGCCGGCCCTTGCGCGCGACAACTCGTGGTATGTTGGTGTCGGTGGTGGTGTGATGTTGGTCGAGGATCTCGATCTGGACATCGGCACCGTCAATAACGCTGGTACGCTCGATCATCGTACGGGTTATGATGTCGAAGGCACCGTTGGTTACGATTTCGGCGGGTTCCGCGCCGAAGTCGAAGTCGGCTATCGCGAAGCCGATATCAAGGGTGGCACGTTCACTGCTCCCGGTATTCCGGACCACGCCAACGGCACCGGAGCCTTCACGGGTTCGACCCGCCTGAACGGCGATTCGAATGCGCTGAGCTTCATGGTCAACGGCATGCTCGACTTCGGTGACGACGATGGCCTGCAGGGCTTCGTCGGCGGCGGTGTCGGCGTTGCGCGCGTTTCGGTCGAACCCGTCTTCGCGGGTCCGTTCCTCGACGATTCGGACACCGGCTTCGCCTGGCAGGCGATCGCGGGCGTTCGCGCTCCGCTGTCCAAGAATTGGGACGTCGGCCTGAAGTATCGTTTCTTCAACGCCAGCAACCTCGACCTCGTCGATCAGGCTGGCCGCGACGTTTCGACGCGCTTCCGGTCGCACTCGATCCTCGGCACGCTGACCTACAACTTCGGTGGCGCCGAGCCGCCGCCGCCGCCGGCTCCGCCGCCGCCGCCGCCTCCCCCGCCGCCGCCTCCCCCGCCGCCGCCGCCGCCGCCGGCTGTGTGCGAGCCTGGGCCGTACATCGTGTACTTCGACTGGGATCAGTCGGCGATCACGCCGGAAGCGGCTGCGACGCTCGACAATGCGATCAGCGCCTACAACCGCGGTTGCTCGGGTACGCAGGTCTGGCTCGCCGGTCACGCCGACCGTTCGGGTTCGGCCAAGTACAACGTCGGTCTGTCGCAGCGCCGCAACGATGCGGTCCGCAGCTACCTGACCGCACGGGGCATCTCGGACGGCTCGATCTCGGCGGAAGCGTTCGGCGAAAGCCGTCCGGCCGTCGCGACCGCCGATGGCGTCCGCAACGACCAGAACCGTCGCGTGGAAATCAAGTACGGTCCGGGTTCGGGCAACTAAGATTTCCTACCCGGTTCGGGTATGAAGAAAAGGAGGGCGGTGCCGCAAGGCGCCGCCCTTTCTTTTTGAACAATGCGATATCCGCGTTGCCTTGGGGGTGGGCCTTGGGGATGGCGGCTTTGGGTGAGAACGGATAGGTGGCCGTTTCGCAGTCGAAAGCGTGCATCGCATCGCGAATTGCGGTAACGACGCGTTCCCGATTGTCCGACAGAGGAGGTTGCAGTGCAGATCGCGGTTCTGACGTTCGACGGTTTCAACGAGCTTGACAGCTTCGTTGCCGCCGCGATCCTGAACCGGATGAAGGCCAAGGGCTGGGCCGCCCACATCACCTCGCCGACCCGGGAAGTCACGTCGATGAACGGCGTCACCGTTCAACGGCAAAAGCCCCTCGAATTTGCGAACGAGGCGGATGCGGTGCTGATCGGCAGCGGCGTGAAGACGCGGGACATCGCAGCGGATACCGAACTGCTCGCCCAGTTCCGTCTCGATCCGTCTCGCCAGCTTATCGGCGCGCAGTGCTCGGGCACCCTGATCCTGGCCAGGCTCGGCCTGGTCGGCGAATTGCCGGCCTGCACCGATCTGACGACCAAGCCCTGGGTGATCGAGGCGGGTGTCAATGTGATCGATGCTCCGTTCGTGGCGCATGGCAATGTGGCGACCGCTGGCGGATGCCTCGCTTCTCAATATCTCGCCATGTGGATGATTGCGCGAGGTGCGTCTGTCGAGGATGCCACGGACGCGATGCACTATGTGGCGCCGGTCGGTGAGAAAGACCTCTATATCAATCGGGCGCTGTCGGTGGTCACGCCGTTTCTGGCTGCAGAGCCTGCTCGCGCGGCATAGCTGGACGACGGCTATCGGAGCGGCGTGTCGTCGCCCCCTCTTTCGGTCGATGGCCGAATCTTCGTCACCGCCTCCCGAAGACTGCGGCCGCGCTTTCCATTTGCGATATTTGAAAAATGTTATATCATAACCTCATCGACCGGGGCGGCGCGATTGGAGGTGTCGGCTCGATCGGCAGCGCGGAACAAGCGCGGGAGGTGCGCGCGTTTCGCCCGACAGGGAGCGATAGGATGCGCAGACGCAGTCAGTTCCACCGCAGCATTTTCCGGGCCGATCCCAATGGCGATCCCGATATCAACACGACGCCGCTGATCGACGTGATGCTCGTCATGTTGGTGATGTTCATCATCACCATCCCGCCGCCGACGCACAGCGTCGATGTGATGCTGCCCGAGGGAGGACATGCCGAGGTGCGCGACGAAAACCGCATCACCATCGACACGAGCGATATCATCCGCTGGAACGGCGAGGCGGTCGATCTTGCCCAGCTCGGCCAATTGGTGAAGTCGGCGGCCGACCGCCCCGCGAAGGCCACGCTGACGTTCGAGCCGGAGGCGCGGGCACGCTATCTGCGGGTCGATGAGGCGATCGGTGCGATCCGCCGCAACGGCGGCAACAAGATCAGCTTTCCGGGCATCAGCCGCTACCGCGACCTGATCTAAACTGTTGGACTCGGCTGCTCCTGGGGCAGTCCCGTGGTGCCTATCTGTCGCCGCGGCTCCGGACGCGGTCGGCGTGTATCTTCGCCTTCGGGACGCCGAGCCAATAGCGATCGGCCAAGTCGCGATACTCGCGGTCGAACCCGTCGTCCAAAAGGCCGCGCACGTCCGAAGCAACGCCGCATCTCGGGTCCAGTTCGCGCAGGAGGCGAGCGATCCGCGCTTTGATATCCCTTGTCTGGTCCGCCAGGGATTTTTCGAAAAATGCGTCGTCTTCGACATTGGCGAAGCTCGCGCCCGTCGGGCATTTCTTCGTCGAGATTTCGTAGTGCAGCCCGGCGGCACTGTTATGCGCCGAATATCCATCGACGATGACGCGAACGTCGCCCTGGCAGATGCTGAAGCTGCCCCACCATTTGTTACCGAAACGGTCGATGCCCGATGGCGTGCAGGCCTGCCACTCGTAAGGCTTTGACGTCGTCACCTGTGGTTCTTCGACGACCGCCATCACATTCTCGGGGGACTGCTGATGACAGGCGGTGACGAGGATGCAGAATATCGCGAGCCGGCGGCGTCCCATTGCGCTGCGTTATCGCTTTGCGATCTTTGCCATCAGATGCTTGCCCGGGTGCGTTCTACGCCGCCGGCGCGGTTCCCGGACGCAGATATTGCATCATGTAGCTGACATAGTCGGCCTTGCCGAGCGGCACGCCCATGTGGCGCATCACCGCATAGGCGGCGACGAGGTGGAAGTAGAATTGCGGCTGCGCCCAATCGCGTACGTAAGTGGCGGCGGTCATGTCGAACGCCATGCCGTTCGGAAGATCGAAGCCGATAGTGCGGTCGTCGTCGCCGTCGAGCGTCGCGGGGTCGATCGTATCGAGCCACGCCAGCGTTGCGGCAATCTGTGCCTGAAGGCCCGGAAAATCGCCAGCGTCTTCGCCAAGATCCGGCGCATTCTCCGCGCCGAGACGCACCGCGGTCTGGATCGCCTGCGCGCAGGTGAAACGGACCTGCGCGGCGAGCGGAAACATGTCGGGCGCGAGACGCGCGGCGATGAACTGCAATTCGCCGACGCCATTCTGTTCGCCCCAGTCGAGCGCCTTGACGAGTTGTCCGGAAAGCGCGCGCAGCCCGTTGGTATAGGCGGGGATGGTGAGGTCGTGGAGCGTGGGCATCGGGGGCTTCCTTTGAAGGATGGCGGTCAGGCGGCGGCGAGATTGTCCTGGAACTGAAGGCGCGCGAGGCGTGCGTAGAGGCCGTCGGCGGCAACGAGGTCGTCGTGGCGGCCCTCCTCGACGATGCGACCTTCGTCCATCACGACGATGCGATCGGCGGCGCGGACGGTCGCGAGGCGGTGTGCGATGACGATCGTCGTGCGGTCGTGCATCAGCGCCTCGAGTGCGTCCTGCACCAGCCGTTCGGATTCGGCGTCGAGCGCCGAGGTTGCTTCGTCGAGCAGCAGCAAAGGCGCGCGGCGCAGCAGCGCGCGGGCGATGGCGACGCGCTGGCGCTGGCCACCCGATAGCCGGGCGCCGCCTTCACCCATGAAGGTGTCGAGACCATCGGGCAGTTTGCGGAGGAATTCCTCGGCATTGGCGGCGCGCGCGGCCTCCCACAATTCGTCGTCGCTCGCGGCCCAATTTCCGTAGCGCAGATTGTCGCGCGCGGAGGCGGCGAAGATCACGGTTTCCTGCGGCACCATCGCGATCCGGGCGCGGATGGCGGCGGGGTCGGCCTCGGTCAGCGGCACGCCGTCGAGCCGGATCTGCCCTGCCTGCGGATCATAGAAGCGCTCGGCAAGCTGGAAGAGCGTCGACTTGCCGGCGCCCGAGGGGCCGACGATCGCGACGGTTTCGCGCGGGCGCACCGCGAGCGAGAAATCGTGCAGCGCGGGCGCGTCGGGGCGCGTCGGGTAGCGGAATTCGACATGGTCGAATTCGAGCGTCCCGGTCGCCGGTTCGGGCAGGGGCCGCGGATTCGTCGGAGCGGCGATGGTCGGTTCGGCGACGAGCAGTTCGTGGAGCCGTTCGGCCGCGCCCGCGGCGCGCAGCAGGTCGCCATAGACTTCGGTGAGCGCGCCGAACGCGCCCGCGACGAGTCCGCCGGTGAGGACGAAGGCGGCAATCGTGCCGCCGGTGATCGTGCCCGCCGCGACTCCCGCGGCGCCATACCAGAGCAAAGTCGTGATCGCGCCGAAAAGCAGCCCGATGACGATCGCGGTCATCACCGCGCGCAGGCGGATGCGGCGTTTGGCGGTCGCGAAATTGGCCTCGACCGCGGCGGTGAAGCGGTCGGCTTCGCGCCCCTCCTGTCCGAAGGCCTGGACGATCTTCATCGCCCCCAATTGCTCGGCGGTGGTCGCGCCGATGTCCGCGACGCGATCCTGGCTCGACCGCGAGACATTCTGGAGGCGGCGGCCGAGAATGACGATCGGCATGATGATCACCGGGATGCCGATCAGCATCCCCGCGGTCAGCCGGGGCGAAAGCGAGAAGAGATAGACGATCCCGCCGATCCCCATCACCGTGTTGCGGAGCGCGACCGAAACGGTGGTGCCGACGGTCTGTTCGATGATCGCGGTGTCGGCGGTCATTCGCGAAGCGATTTCGGACGGACGATTTTCTTCGAAGAAGCCGGGCGCGAGGCGCAGCAGGTTGCGCTGCACCCCTTCGCGAATATCGGCGACGGTTCGCTCGCCGAGCCAGCTCACGCAATAGAAACGCACCGCGGTCGCGGCGGCGAGCAGCAGTACGATGCCGTAGAAGATGCGGAAATGCGGGGCGACATCGCCGCCGCCGGCGACGAACCCCGAGTCGATCATCGCCTTGAACTGATAGGGAATGGCGAGCGTCGCGAGCGCGGCGACGCCGAGCGCGACTGCCGCGATCAGCAATTGCAGCGGATATCGGCTGGCATGGTGCCAGACCATGCGCAGGCTGGACAGCTTGCGGCGGGCCGGGGCGGGTTGGTCTGATTTGGTCGCCATCGCGGATCGCCCTAGCAGCCGCGCCGACGCCGCTCAACGCCGCAAAATGGTGTCCTGCTTCAAGCGCTTTGAAGCGGAGACATGCAAAGGGGGGAGCGCGGGTGCCGGCCCGCGCTCCCCGACTATCGCTAGCGGTTGTCGAGCTGCGCTCGTACCGCGCGCAGGCCCGCCTGCGTGATCCGATACGGCGCTCCGCCGTGCGAGGCGATGAAGCCGCGGCGGCGGAGGCGCTGGAAGAGCGCGAGACCGCCGCTTTCGAGGATATGGCCGTCGCGCGTGAAACAGAGCGCCTCGATCAGCCGGCCGTCTTCGTCGCGCCGGTGGCGAATCATGCCGCCCTGCGCCAGCACGTGCAGCACGCGCTGTTCCGATTTCGAGATGTTCATTGGAGTGTCCGGGATTTTCAAGCAACAAAAGGCGCGCCGGCCCATCGGCCAGCGGCGTTTGCATCATCCCTTTCGCCGGGATGTTAGCGGTTGCCCGCAATCTCAGACATATTCACTCCGAAAGGGCGTATCGGCGCCCTGCCATCCCGGAATATTATCGATGAACCGAGACTGCAACGCTTTTGATGCATTGCACAATGGCGATGATTGCCTAGACTACTCAGCAATCGGGGTGCCGGACGAGCGCCCGACGACACGCAAGGGGCCCATCGAACATGCTGTATCACGCCTTTGACATGCAGAAGAGCTGGCTCGCGGGAGCGAGCGCGCTGGCGACCGCCGGGGCGCAGGCGATTCAGCATCCCGCCAATCCGCTCGGCTATTTCGGCGGCAGCCCGATGTTCGCCTCGGCGCTCGAAGTCTTCGCGCACGCCGCGGCGCCGCGCGGCAAGCCGGGGTTCGAACTGTATGACACTGTCGTCGACGGCGAGACGGTGCGCGTCGCCGAAGCGATCGAGGCGCGCAAGCCCTTTGGTCAGCTCAAGCATTTCAAGCATCGGGCGAGCGCGGGGAAGCCGAAGCTGCTGATCGTCGCGCCGATGTCGGGTCATTATGCGACCTTGCTGCGCGGCACCGTCGAGCGGATGCTGCCTGATCACGACGTGTGGATCACCGACTGGCGCGACGCGCGCAACGTGCCGCTGGAAGCAGGCAAGTTCGATCTCGACGACTATGTCGACTATCTGATCGCGTGGCTCGAGCATATCGGGCCGGGCGCGCATATGCTCGCGGTGTGCCAGCCGTCGGTGCCCAGCCTCGCCGCGGCCGCGGTGATGGCGGCCGGAAAGCACAAGTGCCGACCGAAGACGCTGACGATGATGGGCGGGCCGATCGATACGCGCAAGGCGCCGACCGCGGTCAACCAGCATGCGACGACGCGGCCCTATGCCTGGTTTCAGGAGAATGTCATCGCGACCGTCCCGGCCTGGTATCCGGGCGCCGGGCGCCGCGTCTATCCGGGATTCCTCCAGCTTGCCGGTTTCATGTCGATGAACCTCGGCAATCACATGATGAGCCATTGGGAGATGTTCAAGCATCTGGTCGACGGTGACGGCGAGAGCGCCGACAAGACCAAGGAATTCTATGACGAATATCGCGCGGTGTGCGACATGACCGCCGAATTCTATCTCCAGACGGTCGATGTCGTGTTCCAGCGCCACCTGCTGCCCAAGGGCGAGATGCTCCATCGCGGCAAGCCGGTCGACCTGACGAAGATCGAGGATATCGCGATCCTCGCGATCGAGGGCGAGCGCGACGATATTTCGGGGATCGGCCAGACCAAGGCGGCGCTGACGCTCGCCAAGGCGGTGCCCGCGGACAAGAAGAAATATCTGATGGCGAAGGGCGTCGGCCATTACGGGATCTTCAACGGCCGCAAATGGCGCGACGAGATTGCACCGGTGGTCGAGACGTGGATTCGCGCGCACAGCGGGTGAGGGCGGCGGCGGTTTTCCACCGAAAGCGGACCTGATCCTCCCCACGGCTACGCCGCAGGGAGGATCATCAGCAATCCGACCGAACTCCGTCATCCCGGCGAAGGCCGGGATCTCACCCTATCGTAATGACGCACCGGCGAGATCCCGGCCTTCGCCGGGATGACGAAAGTAGCTGGAAATGTCCGCTTTCCCACCCCAAAGCCGCCATATCGTTCCGTTCCATGCCGGAGGGGCAGCGCTTTGGCCGAAAGGGATTTGCCGGTCCTGACGATCTGGCCTAGCCTCCCCGCATGGCTATCCACCTGAAAAGCGTGCGCGTCGAGCGTTGGCCGGTGGCGGGGGCGTTCGTGATCAGCCGCGGCGCGAAGACGCATGTCGATGTCGTCGTCGCGGAGGTTGAAGATGGTGATGCCGTCGGGCGCGGCGAGGGGACGCCGGTCTATTATCTGGGCGAGGATGCGGCGGGGTGCCGCGACCGGATCTTGCAGGCGGCATCGCTTGTCGCCGGATTGGGCGCCGCCGAGGCACGCGGCGCGATTCAGGAGATCATGGCGCCGGGGGCGGCGCGCAACGCGCTCGACTGCGCGCTGTGGGACCTGGAAGCGAAGCAGCGCGGCCTTCGGCTGTGGCAGCTTGCCGGGTGCGATGGCGCGCCGACCGCGCGTGTCACCGCTTTCACCATTTCGCTCGGCACGCCGGGTGCGATGGCCGAAGCCGCCGCGACCGCCGAAGCCGACGGCTATCGTCTGCTCAAGATCAAGCTGACCGGCGAGGACGACCGGCTTCGCGTTGCGGGGGTGCGCAAGGGCGCGCCGAACGCGCGGCTGATCGTCGACGCCAATGAAAGCTGGGGGCAGGTCGATCTGCTCGGCGAGACCGAGGCGCTGGCCGACATGGGGGTCGAGATGATCGAACAGCCGGTGCCGGTCGGCGCCGACGCTTTGCTCGACGGAGTCTATGCACCGATCCCCTTCGTCGCCGACGAAAGCTGCCACACCGCCGCCGATATCGCGCGCATCGGGCCTTTTTACGACGGGGTGAACATCAAGCTCGACAAGGCCGGCGGGCTCACCGAGGCGTTGCGACTTGCGGATGCCGCCGACGCGGCGGGGCTGTCGATCATGGTTGGTTGCATGCTCTGCACCAGCCTGGCGATCGCGCCCGCCTTCGTCCTCGCGCAGCGCGCGCGCTGGGTCGATCTCGACGGGCCGGCGCTGCTCGCGCGCGACCGCGAGGGCGGGTTCGAGTTCCGCGAAGGACGAGTCGCGCCGCCGCTTTAGGTGATCAATATCTCGCGACGGTCTTGTGCCGTCGCGCCCACCGCCGTCAGCAACAGCGAAGCGATAATGGGCCCATTGATGTAAATGCTGCCGATCGGAAAAATATAGGTCATGACCGCGAAAATCAACCAAGCCCTTGAAATTCCAGCAGCCCGCAGCCGCCGTGCGGTCAGGAACAGCCAGCCGATCGAATAGGCCAAAGCAACGGCGAATAACAGGGTGTCCGGCCATCCAAAATCATCGAAATGGATCATGCCGCGCTCGCCGAACCAAAACAGGCCGGCGAGTAGCGTCATCTCGGCGAGGATGATAAGCGGCAGCCAACGCCGATATTCGGCGCGGCTCGTCAAGCCATGCCATGCGAAATGACGTTCGATCCAGGCGCCCATAAGGAGCTTATGGCGTCTAACGCACGACCGAGTCCATCATATTAAAGTAAATAATATTGACTATCCGTATTTTGGACTATATCATGCCTGCATGACCGACGCCAACACCCCCCGCCACCACGACATCGTCATGCCCGCGCTGCTGCGCCACGCCCGCACCACCTATGGCGGAGCGATGCGCCGGGCGCTCGACCGCGCGGGGTTCGACGATATTCCCGCCAATGGACTCTATGTGATCGGCGGCCTCGCGCTCGGGGCCGAGGATGTGCCGCTGAGCGCGCTGATTCAGGATCTGCGCATCTCGAAACAGGCGGCGGGGCAGCTTGTCGATACGCTGGTGATGCGCGGCTATCTGGAGCGGCAGGTCGATCCTGCGGACCGGCGACGGTTCGTGCTGCGGCTGACCGAGCGCGGCGCGCATGCGGCGGCGGTGCAAGGCAAGGCGCGCGATGCGGTCGACGCGAAGCTGGCGACGCGCGTGAGCGCCGACGATATCGCGGCGGCGCGGCGCGTGCTGTCGGCGCTGATCGACATCGCGATCGAGGCGCGCGAGCGGGCTGCAAACGCGTCCTAAAGCGTCACCTCGGCGTGCTTGCCGAGGTCGCCGCCTTTCATCGTCATGCCGGTGGCGAGCTTGAACAGCCCCTTGATTCCCGGATCGGCGGTCCAGATTTCGGCATCCTCGAGGTCGAAGCGCAGCAGGACGAGCTTGGGATCGCCTTTGCCGCCCGGATACCAGGCGGCGATGCCGTTGTTCCACAATCGGTCGAGCACCGCGCGATCCTCCTCGCGGCGCAGCGTGCCCGAAATGCAGGCGAAGAGGTCGTGCCCCTTCGAGGCGAATTGCGCCATCGCCGGGCCGCCCGCGGCGAGCCGGTTGTCGGTGGCGGTGAAGAACCACCAGGCGCTGTTCGCATCCTTGTCGAGCTGCGCGTTCATCGGGACATGATGCTCGCGCTCGCCGGTCATGCCGACCATCACATAGGGGCTGGCGTCGAGCGCCTTCCAGAAGGCTTTCTTGATATCGTCGCTCATCGGTCGAGACTCCTTGTCGTCCCCCCGATACCCGATCAACGCGCTGGGCGCCGTGACGTTGCTCTGCTCAGCGCCGGCGCGGCTCCGAATAGCTGACGACTTCATATTCGATGCCGTCGGGATCGAGGAAATAGAAGCGCCGGCCGGGCTCGTAATCACCATGGTTGAAGGGGGTCAGGCCGACCGCCTTCACGCGCATCTCGATCGTGTCGAGATCGTCGACCTGCACCCCGACATGGTTGAGCGGTTCGCCCTTCGGGTAGCGCGCGTCGGCATGTTCGCCGTCGGGGCCGGTATAGAGCGCGACGTAGGCGGCGTCGCTGCCGAGGTGGATCGTGCGGCCGCCGTCTCGCGCCGGGCCGCGCCAGCGCTCGTGCCAGCCGAAGATTGCCGACAGGATGCCCGCGGTGCGATCGGGGTCGCTGACGGTGAGATTCACATGCTCGATGAAGGGATGCGTCACGAAAAGGCTCCTGATTCGGATTGACGCGGCCGTTATGAAAGCTCAAGTCAGGTTTAGATCAAGAGGCAATCGTCATTGCTTCGTTTCGCTCACAATGACGGAACAGGAGAAAGACAATGCATCGCACCGACCTGATCGCGATCGGCGAACTCGCCGCGCGCACCGGAGTCGCGGTGTCGGCGATCCGCTTTTACGAAGCGAAGGGGCTGCTCGCGGCGCTGCGCTCGGGAGGCGGGCAGCGGCGGTTCCTGCGCGCCGACATCCGCCGCGTCTCCTTCATCCTGATCGCGCAGCAGATGGGGCTCAGCCTCGAGGAGATCGCGGCCGAACTCGCGGGGCTGCCGGCCGGGCGCACGCCCAATGCCGCCGACTGGACGCGGATCAGCACCGGGCTGCGCGCGCGCATAGATGCGCGGATCGCGGCGCTCGAACGCACGCGCGAACTGCTCGACCAGTGCATCGGCTGCGGCTGCCTGTCGCTCAAGAAATGCGGTCTCTACAACCGCGGCGACAAGGCGGCGCAACGCGGCGCGGGGCCGCGCTATCTGCTCGGCGACCGGGCGGGGGAGATTGCCGACGTCGATTGACGGATGGACAGTGCCGGATAAAAGGCAACGATATGAAATGACTTGGAGAGGTCCGATGAAAGCGCTCTTTCCCATCCTGTTCATCGCCGGCGCGATGCAGGTCGCTCCTGCGCTGGCCGAGGATGCCGCGGTTTCGCCGCTGATCGGCACCTGGGCGGTCGATGTCGCGAAGCTGCCGATCCCGCCCGAGGCGCGGCCGAAGAGCGTCACGATCACCTATAGCGACGCGGGTGCGGGCCAATGGCGGACGCTGGTCGACGTGACGCTGCCCGACGGGAAGATGGTCCGGGCGAAGTCGACCTGGGCGCCCGACGGCAAACCCGTCCATGTCGAGGGCAATCTGGAGGCCGACACCGTCGCGACGCGAATGCCCGAGCCGAATGTGATGGTCACCGCGCTCGCGCTCGGCGGGGTGCCGGGATCGATGCGCACCTATACGGTGTCGCCCGATGGAAAGACGATGACCGAAACGGTCGTCTTTTTCACCAAGGACGGCACGCCGGGGATGCGCACGAACCTGTTCAACCGGGTCAAGTAGCGCCGGCCGTCAGGCTGCGGCGAGACGTTCGATGTCGGGCGCGCCGGCGAGCCAGGGACCGAAGCGGGCGCCGATCTCGCGGAAATGGGTCGATGCGCGGTGCGCCTCGACCGCCGCGGCGTCGTCATAGCATTCGAGCACCTTGTAGGTGCCGGTCTCGTCGGTGCGGAACAGGCGGTAGAAGCTGTTGCCGGGTTCGTCGGCATTCACCGCGGCGGCGAGTTCGGCGAAGGCCGCCTCGAAATCACCTTCCTTGCCGGGCTGCACGCGCAGCGTCGCGATCACGCCGATGGCACTCATATCCATTCTCCCTTTTCAGGCCTTGAGGTCGGGGTCGACCTCCCAGCCTTCTTCGACCTGGATGCCGAAGCTGTTCAAAATCATCGAAACCTGGGTGTATTGGCCGACGGTGAAGACCAGATCCATGCGGCCCTTGTCGCCGAGCGGCGCGAGCGCGGCCCAGGTCGCGTCGGTCACGAAATGCTGGCCGGTCAGTTCGTCGGCCGCGCGCAGCATGGCGCGGTCGAGGTCGCTCCAGCCTTCCGCGTCCGGACCGGTCTTGATCCGCTCGATCTCGGCCTCGGACAGGTCGCAGTCGAGACCGATGCGCTTGTGCTGCGTCCATTCGTAGCCCGAGCGGCAGTTGTAGCCGGTGCGCAGGATGACGAGCTCGCGGTCGCGCTCCGACAGCGCATTGCGCCGCGACAATATATAACCGCCCCAACCCAGGAAAGCGGTGAGCGCCTTGGGCGCGTGCGCGAGGGTGCGGAAGATGTTGAGCACCCGACCGCCCCCCACCTTGCCGCCATTGGTGGCAAGGAAGGGTTCGAGCGCGGTGCGTTGATCGGCATCGAGCCGGCCCAGGTCGACCGGCTCGATACGCGGAGCGTTCAGGCGCAAATCAGAAGACCTCGAACAGGCCCGCTGCGCCCTGGCCGCCGCCGATGCACATGGTGACGACGGCATATTTGACGCCGCGGCGCTTGCCCTCGATCAGCGCGTGGCCGACGCAGCGCGCGCCGGTCATGCCGAAGGGGTGGCCGATCGAGATCGAGCCGCCGTTGACGTTGAGCAACTCGTTCGGAATGCCGAGCTTGTCGCGGCAATAGAGCACCTGCACCGCGAACGCCTCATTGAGTTCCCAGAGGCCGATGTCGTCCATCTTGAGCTCGAAGCGTTCGAGCAGCTTCGGGATCGCGAAGACCGGGCCGATGCCCATCTCGTCGGGCTCGGTGCCCGCGACCGCCATGCCGACATAGCGGCCGAGCGGGGTCAGGCCGCGCTTCTCGGCGAGCTTGGCTTCCATCACGACGCACGCCGACGAGCCGTCCGAGAGCTGGCTGGCGTTGCCCGCGGTGATCGTGTGGCCTTCGCCCATCACCGGCTTGAGGCTGGCGAGCCCTTCGAGCGTCGTGTCGGGACGGTTGCACTCATCCTTGTCGGCGACGACCTCCTTGTAGGAGACTTCCTTGGTCTCCTTGTCGACGACCGCCATCGTCGCCTTGCAGGGGACGATCTCGTCGGCGAACTTGCCCGCGGCCTGCGCGGCGGCGGTGCGCTGCTGCGACTGGAGCGAATATTCGTCCTGCGCCTCGCGGCTGATGTTGTAGCGCTTGGCGACGACCTCTGCCGTGCCGATCATCGGCATGTAGATGTCCTTGTGCATCGCCAGCAGTTCCTGGTCGGCCTCGAAGAAGACCTTGCCGCTGCCGCTGACCTTTGAAATGCTTTCGACGCCGCCCGCGACGACGATGTCCTGGCGGTCGACGATGATCTGCTTCGCGGCGGTCGCGATCGTCATCAGACCCGACGAGCATTGGCGGTCGATCGACATGCCGGGGACGGTGACGGGCAGGCCGGCGCGCAGGCCGATCAGCCGCGCGACGTTCGAGGTCTGCGACCCCTGCTGCATCGCGGCGCCGAAGATGACGTCGTCGATCTGGCCCCCCTCGACCCCGGCGCGCTCGACCGCGGCGGCGACCGAGTAGGCGCCGAGCGTCGGCGAAGTGGTGTTGTTGAACGAGCCGCGCGCCGCTTTGGTCAGCGGGGTGCGGGCGGTAGAAACGATGACGGCGTCACGCATGATAGGAGTCCTTCTGCTTGGTTCCGATTATCTTTTCGGGGGAGGTCAGCCGGATATTTCCGTTCAGACGAAGAATTGCGTAATCCATTCGGCGATCAGCGCGGGCTTGTCCTCGCCCTCGATCTCGATGCTGATCTCGTTGGTCTGTTGCCATTGGCCGGGGCGCTTCTCGTCGAGCTCGAGCAGCTTGACATGGCTGCGCACGCGCTTGCCCGAACGGACGGGGGCGAGGAAGCGGACCTTGTTGCCGCCGTAGTTGACGCCCATCTTGACGCCGCCGACCTTCGGCCCGTCGGTGCTCGCGCCGAGCATCGGGATCAGCGACAGCGTCAGGAAGCCGTGGGCGATCGTGCCGCCGAACGGGGTCAGCTTTGCCTTTTCCGCATCGACATGGATGAACTGGTGGTCGCCCGTCGCATCGGCGAACTTGTTGATCATCTCCTGATCGACGAGCACCCAGTCGGACGTGCCGAGATGTTCGCCGACCTTGGTCTGCAGTTCCTGCGGCGTGATAGTAGCCATTCGCATTCCCCTCGATTGTTGGTTCGGGGCGCGTTCTAGGCCCGTCTTGCCGCATTGCACAAGAGTGAAGGACTTTGCGCTACGGTGCCGTAACGTCAGTCCGGCTTGGCGGGCTTCGCGGCGCCTGCCCGGGGCTTCGGGGACTCGGGATAGGGCATGATCATCGTGCCGTCGGGCGCGGCGGTGAAGGTCGTCTGGGTCGGATAGGCGAAGTCGTATCCGGCGGCCGAAAGCGCCTCGAACAGGCGGATCGCGACATCGGTGCGCGCCGCCGCCACCTCGTCATATTGATCGCTGAACACGTCGAACAAAAGTTCGAAGTCGAGGCTCGACGCGCTGAAGGTCACGAAGCTCGACCGGATGAACTCATGCCCTGCCGCCTTCACCTGTTCTTCCAGCAATGCGGGAAGCGCGCGAAGCATGTCGGGGCTCGTCTGATAGATGATGTTGAGGACGAAGCTCACCCGCCGCCGGTGAAGATGCGCGAAATTGGTGATCTCCTTGCTGAGCAGATTGGTGTTGGAGATGACCAGAAGCTCGCCGTTCACCGAGCGCAGCCGGGTGCTCTTGAGGCCGATGCGCTCGACCGTCGCGGTGCTCGTATCATATTTGATCGTCTCGCCGACCCGGAACGGCCGGTCGAAGATGATCGAGAGCGAGGCGAAGAGGTCGGAGAAGATGCCCTGCGCGGCGAGGCCGATCGCGATGCCGCCGATGCCGAGGCCCGCGACCAGCCCGGTGACGTTGACCCCCATATTGTCGAGGATGACGATTGCGGCGATCGCGAACAGCGCGACGCTGATCAGCAGCCGGATGATTCCCATCGCATTGCTGAGCGTTTCATTATGTCCTTCGGCGGCGCGACGCTGGATCAGGCCGAGCACGATCTCGCGCGCCCAGATCGCGACCTGCATCACCACCGCGATCGTGAAGACGAACTGGATGAGCTGCAGGATCACCGCCGGCGGCTGCGCATAGCCCGCAACGAGGCGGATCGCGACAATCGCGAGCACCGTCGACTTGGTCTTGTGCAGGACGCGCCCGGCGATGTGCGTGAAGCTCATGTCTGCATCGGCCGACTGCGCAAGCTTGAGCGCGAAGCGCCGGGCCATCGTCAGCAGCGCATAGATGATCAGCCCGACGCCGATCGCGATGCCGATCTGCAGCCAGTGGCTGTTCACCCAGGCGGCGCTCGCGTCCCAATAATGGCGCAGGTCGCCCAGCGGATCGGTCGCTGTAGCGGCCGGCCCTGCGGCAGCGGGTTGCGGGGCAGCGGTCTGGGCGGCGGCGAGAAGCGTAAGGGTCACATCATCCTCTTGGCGGATCAGGCGGAACGAAGCAACGCTGCCGCACCGGGCGCGCGTTCGAGATAGGATAGAAAGCCGCGTTCGTAACGCGAAAGATATTCGGTGGCGCGCGGCAGCGGACCCGCGGCCGCGGCAAAATCGCCGCGTTCCTGCGCCGCGAGCATGGCGGGATGGACATAGGCCTTGCGCGCGACCGCGCAGAGCGTGCCGTCATCTTCATATTGAAAGAGATGCTGTCCCGGCAGACTATCGTCGACATGGATCAGGCGCGCGGCGGACATGCGGTAATAGCGCGCCGGGGCCGCCGATGGTTCCCGTATCAGGGCGTCCCGGGAAGGCTCGGCCGTGCGGGAACCTGGGCCGGACGCGCGATCAGCGGGCGCCATCCCGCTTCCTTCTCGCGCCGTCGGACATAGGTCGACAGACCCATTTCGAGCGCGAGCATCATGTAGATGAAGGGCTGGAAGGCGATGCCGACGAACAGCGAAGCGATCATATAGGTGATATGGCCGTGCTGGAGCGCGGTCGCGAGCGGGGCAATCCACTGCTCCTCGGCGCGGCGCGTCTTGCCATAGCGCCGCCGCAGCCGTTCGAGCTGCACGATGCTGATGCCGTGGATCAGAAGCCAGAGCGCGAGCCCCGGATAACCCTGTTCGCCCAGCATCTCGAAATAGCTGGAATGATAGGCGCGCGACTGATCCTCATAGACCGACGGTTCGTCGGCCAGCGGCCTGTTCGGATCATAGGTGCCCGGCGCCTTTTTGACGCGGATATGATTCTGGATATAGGCCGCGAAGCCGCCGCCGAAGGGGTGGTCCTTCGCATATTCCCATGTCCACGCCCATACCGCGACGCGTGTCGATGCCGATTCGTCCGCCTGGTGATCGCGGATCGTCTCCATCCGCGCGGTGAAGCTTTGCGGCAGGAAGGGGACGGCGGTGACGGTCAGCAGCGCCGCACCCGCAATATAGAGAAAGCGGTGCTGGACCGCGCGCAGCGACAGAATCGCGAGAATGACGAGGCAGACGAGTCCGGTGCGCGCCTGCGTGCCGATCGGCAGCAGCGCGCACGCAAAGACGAGCGCGAAGCAGAAGGCGGAGACGCGCCAGTCGGGCGGGAAGATCGTGCCATGCCGGCGATACCAGAGGATCAGCGGGATGATCGCGATGCCGACCGCCGACATGATCGACCCTTCGTAAAGGCCGAAATTCTCGGGGAGCAGCAACTGAAGCTGACCATAGCCGCCGCCGCCCGCGAGCGTCTTGATCCCGCCCGCGATCGCGATGGCGGCGGCCGACAGCAGCATGATCAGGATCAGGGCCTCGATGCGAAGCTTGGTGCGCAGCGTCAAGGGCAGGAAGATCGCCCAGACGAGGGCTTTCCAGACCCAGCTCCACTTCTCCGCCGCCTCGACCGGGAAGTCGGCACTGATCGTCGTCATCCAGCAATAGAAAAGTAGCACGATCAGCAGGAATTGCCGTCCCGACCACCGTGTGTCGCGCTTGTCGTCGACGACGAGCCAGCCCGCCATCGCGAGCCCGAAGACGATCAGCGAGATCGGGATGGAGTTGATGAGGAAATAGCTCAACCGCTGCGGCGCGACGATGTCGATGTAGCAGAAGCAGAGGACGAACAGGAACGGCTTGCGAAAGCCGAGCCCGATGAAGGCAAAGAGAAAGGCGACGAAGGCAATGTCACGCATCGCCGCGCGTCTCCATCGCCGCGGCTTCGGCCTCGGTCTCTGCATCGCGGCGCTGTTGCCACAGCCGGCGCGGACTCACCTCGTGATCGAGGTCGTCGCGATGCAGCAGGCGCCACAGCGCGATCGCGATCAGGACGTGCGTCAAGCCAATGGAGAAATTATCGACCATATCGCTATGGGTCCTATGCTATTGGGGTTGACGCCGCGTTAAGGCTTATATGTCAAAGCACTGACCCCATGACCCACACGCCCCGCATTCTTCACGTCCTCGATCATAGCCTGCCCGCGCATAGCGGCTACACCTTTCGCACGCGCGCGCTGATGAAGGCGCAGATCGCAAAGGGCTGGGAGGTTGCGGGGGTCACCGGGGTGCGGCATCCGAACCCCGGCGCGGATGTCGAGACCGTCGACGGGCTGACCTTTTATCGCACGCCGCCGATCGCGCCCGTCCGCTCGCCGATCCGCGAATGGCGCGAGATCGCGGCGCTGGCGGCGCGCACCGAAGCGCTGGCGCGGGACTGGAAGCCCGACTTGCTTCACGCGCATTCGCCGGTGCTCGACGGGCTCGCGGCGCTGCGCGCGGGCAAGCGGCTCGGCATTCCGGTCCTCTATGAAATCCGCGCTTTCTGGGAGGATGCGGCGGTTGGCAACGGCACCGGGCGCGAGGGAAGCGCGCGCTATCGGCTGACGCGGATGCTCGAAAGCCATGCGGTCAAGTCGGCGGATGCGGTCGCGGTGATCTGCGAAGGGCTGCGCGGCGACCTGATCGCGCGCGGCGTCGACCCGGAAAAGATCATCGTGTCGCCCAACGGCGTCGACCTCGATCTGTTCGGCAGCCCGCTGCCGCGCGAGGACGGGCTGGCGGCGACGCTCGGCATCGCCGCGAGCGACGCGGTGATCGGCTTCATCGGCAGCTTCTACGACTATGAAGGGATCGACGACCTGATCGCCGCGATGCCGGCGCTCGTCGCCGCGCAGCCGGGTGCGCGGCTGCTGCTCGTCGGCGGAGGGCCGATGGAGACGGCGCTGAAGGCGCAGGCGGCCGCGTCGCCGGTGGCCGACCGGATCCATTTCGTCGGCCGCGTTCCGCACGAAGCGGTCGAGCTTTACTATTCGCTGATCGACATCCTCGCCTATCCGCGCAAGAAGATGCGGCTCACCGATCTCGTCACGCCGCTGAAACCGCTCGAGGCGATGGCGCAGGGCAAGCTCGTCGCTGCGTCCGACGTCGGCGGGCACCGCGAACTGATCGAGGATGGGGTGACGGGGACGCTGTTTGCGCCCGACGATCCGGCGGCGATCGCCGCGGCGCTGTCGGGCTTGCTCGAACGGCGTGACCTGTGGGACGAAAGACGGCGGACGGCGCGTATTTTCGTCGAGACGCATCGTAACTGGTCGTCAAACATTTTGCGTTACGAGCCGGTTTACCACCGCCTGCTCAGCGCCGCCGCGTGACGAGATTCGGGAACGATATGGACGACGAAAACGAAGCGCCGAAAACCAGTCGGACCCTTGCGGTGCTGCGCGCGCTGGGCCCGGCCGTACCCGCAGTGATTGGCGCCGCCGCGCTGACCTTTTTGTTCGCGGCCGTGATGCCGATGGCGTGGGTCGCGGGAATCAGCTGGAACCTCTACCTCGATCGTCTGTCCGATTTCTTCGTGCCGCCGGTCGGCAATGCCGCGCGGCTCATGCTGGCGTTCGGCATGGCGGCCGTCGCCGCCTTGATCGCGGCCTTCATCGCGCTGCTCATCGCCGAGCCCGAGCAATCGGGGCTCGCCGCGCTCGGGCGCCGGCTGCGGCGGAACGAGCTTGCCGATGACGATGCCGACGGCGAGGCGCCCGTTCGCCGCCGCCGCGCCGACCTGCACCCCGACGACCCGCCGCGTCCGCCGATCCGCGCCGGCCGCGACCTTCCGGCGCAGGGGCTGGGGCCGATTGGTGCGCCCGGTGAAGACGCCGTCCCTGAACCGGTCCCCGGGGTTCTCGATGAAGTCCAAGAGGACGAACTGATTCTCGCCGATCTCGCACCGATCGAGATCGATGAACCCGGCGCCGAACCCTGGCTGCAACCGGTCGACCGCGCCGGCCCCGTCCTGCCCGACCCTGCCGATAATTCGCTCGGCGCGATGGTCGCGCGCTTCGAGGCGGGGCTCGCGCGCCGCCGCCCCGAAGCGGTCGCGGTGCCGGCCATTCCAGTGCCGGGAGCGGTACCCGATGCCGACAGCGAAGGCGAAATCGACTTTGCGCTCGAGGCGGCGCTCAGCACGCTTCAGCGGATGAACCGTCAGGCGGGCTGACCCTAATCCTCGACGGTCAATATCTCGATGGTGAAGGCCGTGCCTTCGCCGGGATCGACTGCGACGTCGGCGACGATATGGCCGGGTAGCCGCCATTCGGCCGTCGTCAGCCTGTCCTGAAGCGCTTTCGTCGGCCGGTCTCCCGTGCAGGGAAAGAGGTGGCGCGCGCCGATGAAATTGGCGCTGGCCCAGGGACGCAGCGTCGATGCGCCGATCGTGACGCCGCTGCCCAGTTCGATGGCGAGCAGCCGGGCCAAGCGGCGGTGCGGGCAACCGGGCCGGGCCGGGGCGGAGGGCGACCAGCGCATCATCGGCGCTCTCCCGCGCGGCGGCGGTCGCCGCACGGCGCGACCTGACCCGCGTGACGATCGGCGCGCCATTTGTTCATGAAATGTTCCAATCGACAGATCAGCCGGCGGCCCGGTTCGCGGCCGCCGCGCAAATCGCTGACCAGCCGCGGATCATGGGCCGCGGCCCGGCCGAAAACGCTCGGCGGCATGCGCGATTCGCTGAGAAAACGCTCGATCCGTTGCAGCAGGCTGCGCTCCATTCCATCCTCCTTTGCCCCCAAGATCGGACGACTCGATCAATAGGATATTTCCTATTTGATAGGTGATTTCCTACTTGTCTAGGAAAATTCCTATCGCTATGGATGAAATAGGAAGGATCACTCGCTTGACCATATTCGACCTCGATCCCCGCGCGGCACTCGACCGGCTCCTGACCGAGAGAGGCATCGACTATGCCCAGCTATCGGCGCGCATCGGGCGCAATCCCGCCTATATCCAGCAATATATCAAGCGCGGCACGCCGCGGCGGCTGGCCGAGGAGGATCGCGCGCGCATCGCCGCCTATCTCGGCGTGTCCGAAGCCCTGCTCGGCGGGCCCGAGCGGCGCGTCGCCACGCCCGCCCGGCCGCGCGGGGGCGACATGGTGCTGGTGCCCAAGCTCGCGATCGGCGCATCGGCGGGGCCGGGCGCCAGCATCGACGGCGAACCCGTCGAGGGGCAGGTCGCCTTCGATCCCAAATGGCTGCGCGATCTCGGCGCCGATCCGCGCGCGCTCAGCATCATTCGGGTCGAGGGCGATTCGATGGCGCCGACGCTGAACGATGGCGACGATATATTGGTCGACGGCGGCGATGCCGCGGCGCGGCTGCGTGACGGCATCTATGTCCTGCGCATGGACGATGTGCTGATGGTGAAGCGCGTCGCGCGTGCGCCGGGGCCGGGACGGATTTCGGTGATCAGCGACAACCCGCAATATCGGAGCTGGGACGATCTGCCGATGACGGCGGTGCGGCTGGTCGGCCGGGTCGTGTGGACGGGGCGGCGGGTGCGCTGATCAGGGCACACATGAGAGAGTCGTCATTGCTTCGCTTCGCTCGCAATGACGAATGGGCATTAGATCTGTTCGGCCATCACCGCTTCGATCTCATGGTCGAGCACCTCGGCGCGCTGGCATTGATTTTCCTGGCCGCTGCGGCACTTCTCCGCCGCCTTGTCGCGCTGGCGCGTCAGCTTGCCCAGCCTTTCCTCGCGCGCGCGCATCGCGCGGCCGCGGTTGCGGTCGGCTTCGTCCTGGCTCGTCGTCGACCAGTCGGCGACTTGCCCGACGGCCTTGACCGGCGCGGTGACGACCGACTTGACGGTGCTCACGCAACCCGCGAGCGCAGGGGCGGCCAGCGCCGCGATGATCAGGGCCCGCATATTCTTCTCCTCACCGGTACCGTCTTGTCGCATAGGCGCGCCCGGCTGAACAGAATATTGCGATGGAAGGAGGCGGCGGTCGGGACGGCCGATCGCATGGCTGCTATCCGATGAATCCCGCCACGGGACATATGGTTTACAAAGACTTGCCGACCCTTTCGGCTGTGCTAGGGTCCGTGCGCGCCGGCGGCGTCATGCCCGCCGGGCGGCAGGAGGGTCCTATGACGAACATGCAAAAGGGTCTGGCCGAGTTCATCGGCACATTCTGGCTCGTCTTCGGCGGTTGCGGCAGCGCGGTTCTCGCGGCCGGTTTTCCCGACCTTGGTATCGGCTTTCTCGGCGTCGCGCTGGCCTTCGGCTTGACGGTGCTCACCATGGCCTATGCGATCGGCCATATTTCGGGCTGCCACCTCAATCCGGCGGTGACGGTCGGCTTGTGGGCGGGCGGGCGTTTCGCGGCGCGCGACATTCCGCTCTATGTCGTCGCGCAGGTGCTGGGCGCGATCGTCGCGGCCTTTCTGCTTTACTATGTCGCGCAGGGCAGCCCGACCTACGACATCGCGAAGGGGCTGGCGGCGAACGGCTTCGGCGACGGGTCGCCCGGCCATTACGACGTCTGGTCGGCGCTGATCATCGAGATGGTGCTGACCGCCTTCTTCGTGTGGATCATCATGGGATCGACCGACGGGCGCGCGCCCGCGGGCTTCGCGCCGATCGCGATCGGCCTCGCGCTGACCTTGATCCACCTCATCTCGATCCCGGTCACCAACACCTCGGTCAACCCGGCGCGCAGCACTGGTCCGGCGCTCGTCGTCGGCGGGCTCGCGTTCCAGCAGCTCTGGCTCTTCTGGGTGGCGCCGCTGATCGGCGGGGCCGCCGGTGGCTGGCTCTACAAGACGCTGGGCGCCGACAGCTTTCCCAAGCCCAATATCGAGGGCGAATAAGGGGGCGGACCGGCGGAGCGTCGCTCCGCCGGTTCTATTTCAGAAGGTCGATCGCGAAGGCGCGGACCTCGTCCGCCATGTCGGGCCGTTCGAGCGCGACCGCCAGATTGGCCTGAATATAGCCGGCTTTGGATCCGCAGTCGTAGCGCGCGCCGTCGAAGGTCACCGCGTGGAACGGCTGGCGGCCGATCATCGCCGCCATCGCGTCGGTGAGCTGGATCTCGCCGCCCGCACCCTTTTCCTGATGTTCGAGCACGCGCATCACCTCCGGCTGGAGGATGTAACGGCCCGAGATGATCAGGTTCGATGGCGCTTGGTCGACGGGCGGCTTTTCGACGAGGCCGGTGACCTCGGTCAGCGCGCCGTCGGCCTTGCCCGGCGCAATGACGCCATAGCTGGACACCTGCTCGTGCGGCACCTCGAGCACCGAAATCAGATTGCCGCCCACTTCGGCATAGGCATCCACCATCTGTTTCATGCAACCCGGCGAACCGTGCATGAACTCGTCGGGGAGGAAGATGGCGAAGGGCTCGTCGCCGACGATGTCGCGCGCGCACCATATGGCATGGCCGAGCCCCATCGGTTCCTGCTGGCGGACATAGGCGCAATTGCCGGGGCCGAGCCGCGTCGGGGCGAGCACCGACAGATCCTTGCCGCGTTCCGACATCGTCTTTTCGAGCTCGAAGGCGATGTCGAAATGATCCTCGATCGCGCTCTTGCCGCGCCCGGTGACGAAGATCATCTGCTCTATCCCCGCCTCGCGCGCTTCGTCGACGGCATATTGGATCAGCGGCCGGTCGACCACCGGCAGCATCTCCTTCGGGATCGCCTTGGTGGCGGGAAGGAAGCGGGTGCCGAGGCCGGCGACGGGAAAGACGGCTTTGCGGATCGGTTTCATGCGCGCGGGCTTAGCGGGCTTTTATGAACAGGAAAAGAAGCGCCGCCGGTTATTCGGCGGGCGAAACGATCAGCACGACGCGGCGATTGTCCTGCCGGCCCTCGGGCGTGGCGTTGGACGAAAGCGGGATCGTCTCGCCGCGGCCGATGATCTGATCGGCGGTGAAGCGCATGCCGTTCGCCTGCAGCGGCGCCGCGACGCTTTGCGCGCGCGCTTCCGACAGGGCCTGGTTGTAGGCAGCGGCGCCGGTCGAATCGGTGTGGCCTTCGATGCGCGCCGTCGGGATGCCGACCGCGACGAGGTGGCGCGCGAGTTCGCCCAGCCGCTCGACCTGCTCGGACTTCAGGGCGCTCTCGTTGACGCCGAAAAGCAGCCGTTCGTTGATGGTGAGCATCCAGTCGTCGCCGGTTTCGACAAAGCCTTCGGCCTGGAGCGCGGCGACCTGTTCGGGACTGAACCCCCTGGCTGGCGGTGGCACGCTCTGGCACGCCGCGAGCAGCGCCAGAAGCGGGATCAGGAAAAGCTGCCGGAGCGAAAGGGGCAGGGGGTGGGTCACGATATCTCTCCGCTTCAAGTGGGGCGCTTGACGAGCTTGTCGGCGTACATGGCGGCGTCGGCAGCGGTCAGCAGGGTTCGCGCGTCGGTACCGTCGTCGGGATAGACGGCCGCGCCGATGCTGATGCTTAGCCGATAGTGCTGGTCGCCGGGCAGCGCGATCGGCTGCGACGCGCCGGTGCGGATGCGATCGGCGAGTTCGCCGGGATCGATCGCGTCGTCGAGCGGGTCGATGATGACGATGAATTCGTCGCCGCCGATCCGTGCCGCGAAATCCTCCTTGCGCAGCGTGTCCTTGATCCGCTCCGACAATGCGACCAGCACCGCGTCGCCTGCCGCGTGACCGTGATTGTCGTTCGCCGCCTTGAAATTGTCGGCATCGATGAACAGCAGCGCGAAACGCTGGTTCTTTGACTGGGCGGTGTGGATGCGCTGCCGCAACTGTTCGTCGAAGGCCGCGCGATTGGGCATCGCGGTCAGCATGTCGTGCGAGGCGCGGTGCGCGAGCAGCGCCTTCTCGCTTTCCATCGTGCCCTGCCAGCCCTGCAATTCGTCGAGCAGCGCATTGATATCCCCGCCCAGCCGGTCGAGCTCGACGATCCCCAGCGACTGGACGCGTTTGTCGAAGCGACGGTGGAGGCGGACATCGTGGGCCACGGTGGCGATCTCGCCCAGCGGCTTCACCAGTTCATATTCGAAACGGCGCGCGAGGATGATCGTGCCCAATGCGGTGACGAGCAGGCAGCCGAGGCCGGCGAGCGCGCCGATGCGGACATAGTCGATCAGTGTCGAGCTGTCGCCCCAGACCTCGATGTGTCCGATCACCGATCCGTTGCGCTGAACCGTGGCCGCGAAGGGGCGCGGAAAAAAAAGACGGGTCAGGAGCGGCGCCGGGTCGCCGAGCGGCGACGTCCATTGGTAGAGCGGGCGCCCGCGATCGTCGAGAAGCCGGAGCCGCGCGATGCCGGGAAGCCGCATCAGCGGTTCGAGCCCCTCGCGCGCCGCCTGCGGATCGTTGAACACCAGCGCGGGTTCGGCGCCATAGGCGCCGAGTTGGGCTGCGAGTTCGATATTGTGGTCGGCATAGCTGCGCAGCGTCGTGATCCCGGCCAGCAGGATCGTGATTCCCGACAAGGCGACGGCGAAGAGGGTGATGCCGAAATGAAAGCGCGACAGCAGCTTTTGCAGCGTCGTTCGCGCGCCTTCGCGTTCGGGCGGGCGGGCGGTCATCGGGCCGTTCCGTCGTCGCTGCCGATTTTCAGCACGCGCGGATCGATGCGTAGCGGACCGCGGCCGATGGCGTCGAGATTGACCGAAAAGCTGATCTTCGACGTGCGGCCGCTCAGGCAGAACATGGCGCCGAAGCTGCAATCCGGGTCGTCGTCGGTGATCGTCAGCACCGGACGGCCGCGCACCCAGCCGATCAGCCGCTGGCGGTCGGCAATAGGCATATGACCGAGAAAGATGATGTCGCAGCCGCCGCTGGTCGCCCCTGCTGCCGTGGTGCGGCGCACCGTGACCGCCTGCCCGCCCGGAACGATGGGCGCGATGCGGCCTGTGAGGCGCGGCGCACCGACGAGGCACAGGTCACGCGGTGCGGGGGACGCCGCCGCCGGCCAGCGCGCATAGCTGATGATGCCGCCGAGAATGCGGTTGACACCGTTGGTAATGCCTTCGGCGCTGTTTTCGACGATCGTCTGGCTGGCGGCCTGAACCGCCATCTGCGGTGTCGTGAGCGACGATCCGATCAGAAGAAGCGAAACCAGCACCGTGAAGCGACCCCCAAGCGCGCGCAGGCATCCTGCCCCGGCGCGGGGGTGTCCGCTAGTCTAAAGTGCCGCAAAGTCAAGGAAAAGTGACGTCATGCGGCCATATTGCAACAGTCGGTGCGATCCTGCGCACCGCCCGCGCCGTCAGTTCGCGCGCACGCGCTCGGCAAAGCCTTTGCGCAATTTGGCGAGCTTGGGGGGAATCGACGCGATACAATAGGGATTGCGCTGGCCTTCGCCTTCCCAATAGGCCTGATGATAATCCTCGGCAGGATACCATGTCGACGCAGGCTCGATCGTCGTGACGATAGGAGCGGGCCGATCGGCGGCAGCGCGCGCGATACCGTCGCGCGCCGCGGCTTCCTGCGCTTCGTCCAGCGGGAAGATCGCGCTGCGATACTGGGTGCCGATGTCGTTGCCCTGGCGATTGAGCTGCGTCGGGTCGTGCGTCGCGAAGAAGACGTCGAGCAGGTCGCCATAGGAAATCACCGCAGGGTTGTAGCTGATGCGGATCGCCTCGGCATGGCCGGTGTCGCCGCCGCACACCTGCTTGTAGGTCGGGTTGGCGAGGGTGCCGCCGATATAGCCGCTTTCGACGCCCGCGACGCCGTCGAGCGACTGGAACACGGCTTCGGTGCACCAGAAACAGCCGCCGGCCAGAATTGCGGTGTCACTCGTCATGGCATGCTCCTTTGTCGGGGAAGGGGAATGCCGTTTAAATAGGGTGGCGGCGGCCCTATTCCAAGGGCGGTGGGTCGGCGATCAACGGCGGATCGAGCGGCCGTCCGGCAGCACGCGCGGCATCGATCGCTTGCACTTCGGCCTCGATCGACGCGACCCGGTCGCGCCAGCGCGGATGGGTGCCGGCCTGAAACAGGGGGCGTCCGGCGCGCTGGCCGAAGCGGGTCCAGAAACGGATCGCCGCATGCGGATCATAGCCCGCGCCCGCGAGCAGCCACGCCGACAGCCGATCGGCCTCGACCTCGGTCTGCTTGAACAGCCGGGCGCTGCGCCCGAACTGTTTGCCGAGCCCGCGATCGACCCCCGCGGCATCGAGGCGCGCGCGGTGACGGAGGATATTGTGCGCGAGCTCGTGCGCGACCGCGGCGGCGAGTTCATCGTCGTTGGTCGCGAATTGGACCAGGCCGCCGCTGATCACGATCAGTCGGCCATCGGCGGCGCCCTCGGGCCGGTCGCGGGCATCGACCCGGAAATCGCTCGCGCAGCCGGTGACGGGGGCGACTGCGGTCTTCGTGCCCGCCGCGCCCGAAATCTCCACCATGCCGCGCGGCGGCAGCGCTGCAAGCAGCGTCTCGACCGCGGCGATGCGCGCGAAGGGGTCGGCGCTTTCGCCCGCCGGAACGGCGATGCCGTTGATTGTCAGCACCGGCGCGCCAACGTGCAGTCCGGCGCGATCGCCGGGCGATCCCGGCGCGATCGCCGCGATATAGGGCGCGTCGACATCGGCCGCACGATAGGCGGCGAGCGCTTCGGCACGGTGCGCTTCGTCGTAGAGGCGCGGGTCGCCCCAGATCCATCCGAACTGCGGCTGCACCGCGGGGCACCAGGCGGCATTCGCGGTGGTCAGGCGAAAGCCGATGGCCGCGACGCGCGCTTCGAGCGCAGCAAGCTCGGCATAAGGCGACGGTTGGGCGCCCGCCGCGCGCAGCGGCGTCGCCAGCAGGAAGCCGAGCAGGATCGGGACGACGAGAGGCAGCGACCGCATCGCCGCAGCTTACCAAGCGCCGCCTGACGCGGCCATGAATTTCGACGGTATCTTCACCGTCGCCCCTCTTGCCTATCGCCCGGCAAGCGCCGATAGGGCGGCCATGTCGCACCCCCACCCCCGCCCCGCAATACTCGCTCGCTGGCTCTGGATCGTGGCCTTGCTCGTGATCGCGATCGTCGCGGTCGGCGGCATCACCCGCCTCACCGAATCGGGCCTGTCGATCACCGAATGGAAGCCGGTGTCGGGAGTGCTGCCGCCGCTCAGCGATGCCGCATGGCAGGCCGAGTTCGAGAAATACAAGCAGATCCCGGAATATCAGGAGATCAATCTCGGCATGTCGCTCGCGGCGTTCAAGGGCATCTTCTTCTGGGAATGGCTGCACCGCATTCTCGGCCGGCTCGTCGGTTTCGCGCTGCTCGTGCCGCTGGCCTATTATGGCTGGCGGCGCGCTATCCCCGCGGGCTACGGCTGGCGGCTCGCCGGGCTGGTGGCGCTCGTCGGGCTGCAGGGCGCGATCGGCTGGTGGATGGTCGCCTCGGGCCTCGTCGACCGCACCGACGTCAGCCATTTCCGGCTCGCGACCCATCTGCTGACCGCGCTGTTCCTGCTCGTCGCGCTCGTCTGGACGGCGCGCGACTTCGCGCTGATGGCGCGCGATCCGGCGGCGCCCCGAGCGCGGCTGACCGGGACGGCGATCCTGCTGTTCGCGATCCTTTTCTTCCAGTTGCTGCTTGGTGCGTGGGTCGCGGGACTCAACGCCGGCTATGTCGCGAGCACCTGGCCGTCGATGAACGGCCGCTTCGTGCCCGACGGGATCGACTGGTCGCGCGGCGCCTGGTTCGCCTTCACCAACGATCCCTTCCTGATCCATTTCCTCCATCGCTGGTGGTCGTGGGTCGCGGCCGCCACGCTGCTGTGGCTGGCGTGGACGCTCGCGCGGCGCGGGGCGCGGATCGAGCCGAAGCTCCTGCTCCTCGTCGTCGCGGCGCAGATGACGCTCGGTATCCTGACGGTGGTGACCGGCGTGTCGATGGAGATCGCGGCGCTACACCAGGTGACGGGCGCGATCCTCGTCGCGGTGACGGCGGCATCGCTGCACCGGCTGGGCCGTCCGGCGGCATGATCGGCCCGGCGCTGCTGCTGCTGGCGGCGCAGCCTCTGCCTCCCGCGCCGTCGCCGGCGGCGACCCCTGTGGCCGCGCCCGCGTTGTTCGCTCCGCCGATCGATCGGCCGATGGTCTATCGCGTCACCACGCGGCGGCTGGCGCGCGACGGTTCGATGGCAAGCTATACGCTCGTCTATGACCTCCAATGGAGCCGGGTAGGGCGCGGCGTGCAACTGGTGGCGACGCTGCGCGCGATCGAATCCGACGCGGCGCCTGACGTCGCGCGGGCGGTGACCGGGATGCTGCGCCCGCTCGTCGATCAGCCGATCACCTATCTGATCGCGCCCGATGGCAGCCGTATCACCCTCGTTGATCCCGATGCGCTCTGGCCGCGGGTGCTCGGCCGGGTGCAGGACATGGGCGCGGCCGCCACGCGGAGCGAAGCGAATCAGATGGCGGGCCTGCTGGCGGCGTTGCCGCCGGCCGAGCGCGAAAAGCTCGCGACGGCGGATGTTCGTGCCCTCGTCGCAGCGGCGAATCCGGCGATCGAGGATGGCGCGGCCGTCACGCAGCAGGGCAACGTGCGCACGGCGACGAAATTCGAAAAGGCCGTGATCGAGGTAGGAGCGGGCGCGAAGCGGCCGATCGAAACCGACGTGGCGTGGACGATCGACACCGCGACCGGGCTCGTCACGAGCGAACGCCGCCGCACCTGGATCGCCGCCGCGGAGCCCGGCGAACGCAGGCTGGTCGAGGAGCGCATCCGGGCGCTCGATACGGACGATCGGCGATAGGGTATCTTGATACCCGTCAGCAAAGCCGCTGCAGAGTTGACTTTTCGTGCTTTCGGCGGCATTGGCCCGCTCCGAAGCGCCGCTTCGTTCCTTCGGGACAGGCGGCGTCATTATTTCGGGGCGGCTCGCGCTCCGGTCCATATCTGTCAAGGAGCGTGCCATGAAGGCGCTGACCAAGACGACCCAGTCGGCGAACGCCGGGACGGTCGAGAAGAAATGGGTGCTGATCGACGCCGACGGTCTCGTCGTGGGCCGCGTCGCGTCGATCATCGCCAACATCCTGCGCGGCAAGCACAAGCCGAGCTTCACCCCGCACGTCGATTGCGGTGACAATGTCATCGTCATCAATGCGGAGAAGGTGGCGTTCACCGGCAACAAGATGGCCGACAAGCGCTATTACAAGCACACCGGCTATGCCGGCGGCATCAAGGAAACCAGCCCGCAGAAGGTGCTCGAAGGCCGCTTCCCCGAGCGCGTGCTCGAAAAGGCCGTCGAGCGGATGATCCCGCGCGGCCCGCTCGGCCGCCAGCAGATGCGCAACCTGCGCATCTTCGCCGGTGCCGAGCATCCGCATGAAGGGCAGAGCCCCGAAGTGATCGACGTCGCGTCGATGAACCGCAAGAACAAGGTGGGTGCATAATGGCCGACGAACAGACCATGACCGATCTCAAGGATCTCGCCGGCGCGGTTGAAGGCGCCACCGTCGCCCCCGCAACGCCGACCGCGCCGCTGCGTGAGAAGATCGTCGACAAGCAGGGCCGCGCCTATGCGACCGGCCGCCGCAAGGACGCCGTCGCCCGCGTGTGGGTCAAGCCCGGCACGGGCAAGATCACGGTCAACGGCCGCGACCAGGAAGTCTATTTCGCGCGCCCGACGCTGCGCCTCGTCATCAACCAGCCGTTCGGCCTGACCGAGCGCGTCGGTCAGTATGACGTCGTCGCGACCGTCAAGGGTGGCGGCCTGTCGGGTCAGGCGGGGGCCGTGCTGCACGGTATCGCGCAGGCGCTGACCCGCTTCGAACCCGCGCTGCGCAGCCCGGTCAAGGCGGCCGGCTTCCTGACCCGCGACAGCCGCGCGGTCGAGCGCAAGAAGTACGGCAAGGCGAAGGCCCGCCGCAGCTTCCAGTTCTCGAAGCGCTAAAATTTCCTCCGCTTCGGTGGAAAGAAAGGGGCGGTCCGCGTGCGGGCCGCCCTTTTTCGCGGGCGTCGCTCGAAAAACGGTCCGTCGCAAAAGGGTGGGCGGAGCGTCGCCGGACATTGTGTAATTTTTTCGCGCGGTTAAGCTGACCCCCTGTCGCCGACTCCCCGACCCGGACGAGGCGCCGTCACACTACGGGGGTAGTATATGAATAAATTTGATTTCTCGCGGCGCGTGCGCCGCGGAACCCTGCTCGCATCGGTTTGCGCGGCGGGCCTGATGCAAGTCGTGCCGGCGCTGGCCGCCGACGGCTATGGACCGATCGATCCGTCCGCCGTCGAACGCGCCGCGCAGAGTGATGTGCCGATCGCGAACTTCCTGCCCGACGTCGCGCCCGATCCCCAGATCGTCATTTCCAATCCGGGCACGCCGGGCACCGCACTCGATCCCGACGACGTCACCGGCATCGGGCAGATGATCATCGACCAGCAGAACGGCTTTATCGGCCTGTGCACCGGCACGCTGATCAATCCGCGGACCGTGCTGTTCGCCGCGCACTGCGTCAACGATGATCCGGCGAACGCTTATGGTGCGGCGAATGGCGGCAAGCCGATCGCCTTCGGTTTTTCCAGCAACAACAATGCGCCCGGCAACAGCGCGTTCGGCCATTGGCTGAACGGTTATCAGACCAATACCGACGACGCGCTCTATAACGTCAATTATGTCGCCTATAGTCCCCTGTCGACCGAGCCCGATTCCGGCGGATATCTGTATGGCGACGTCGCGACGGCGTCGCTCGATACGCCGGCGGGGGCGATCCCGACCTGGGCGCTGCTGTTTTCACCGCTGCCCGACCCCGGCACGATCGGTGCCGATGGAACGGGCTATCATGTCCAGATTCAGGGCTATGGCAACAACGGGTCGGCGGCGACGGGGTCGACCGGCGGCATCGACTATCGCCGCCGCATCGCCAACAATATCGTCGGCGCGCTCGCGTCGCTCGACGATTTCGAACTCTTTCAATTCTATGGCCTGAAGACGTCGGACGGTTATACCGAAGGCCTGCCGCAAAATCTCTATTGGATCGATTTCGACGATCCGGCGCGCGGCACCCCGGCCGAAGGTCCATTCGATTTCAATGCATGGCGCGACAATGCGGTCGAAAATGAAGGCATAACCGCGAGCGGCGATTCGGGCGGCCCGCTGATCCTCGATCAGGAATTTTCCAATCCGCTGGTGATCGGCGTGCTGTCGGGCGGCTATACCGCCTTCTTCGACGGCCAGCCGCCGAACGGCTATGGCACCGCCAGCTTCTATCAGCCGCTCTATCTCTATTGGGACTGGATCGCGGCGAACAACCCCTATCATTATGTGTCGGCCAAGGCAGGCGATGGCGCGTGGGAAGATTCGACGCACTGGGTCACGAACCTTGATCCCAACTATTATGTCCTGACCGGGGGGCAGCCGACCAACGGCATCCCCACCGAACCCGGCGCGGGCAATAGCGACCAGCCGGGCTTTGGCCAGGCCTGCTTCGAATCGGGCGGCTTCTCCGACTGCTATGACGTGTCGACGGGCGAGGAATATGTCGACCAGCGACCGATCGGCGGCGAGGATAATGATCCGGTGACGCTGACCAATGTCGCGGCATCGCCGGGCGGCGCGACCAACGGCAAGGCGGTCGTGAAATTCTCGCTCGACGGCGTCGATGGCAGCAGCAGCCCGGCGGCGGCCGGTGGCGCGAATGGCGGTTCGGCCGACAATAGTGCTGCCGTGGCGGCAGAGGCTTTGCCGACCCCAACGCTGCTCAGCGGTCTTCCCGGCGCGAGCGATTTCGTGCCGGACAATGATGACGGCGACGCACCCAATTCGGTTGCTCCGCGCTATTTCGACGTGACGCTGTCGGCAACGGGCACGACGACGCTGAGCAGCGACGTGACGATCGACCGTTTCACGCTGCAGAACCAGGATGCGAGCCTGGTGATCAATTCGGGCGCCTCGCTGACCAGCCTGATCAACGTCAGCCAGTTCGGCGGTTTCATGACCGTCAATGGCACCTTGTCGACGCTGGGCGACTATATCATCGTGACGGGTGGCCTGACGGGCAATGGGACGATCAACACGCCCTTCTTCACCAGCGCGGCGGGCGCCATCGCGCCCGGCACCACCACCACGACGGGAACGCTGACCTTCAACGGCAATGTCATCCTGGGTGCGGGCAACGGCTATTTCGTCAACCTCGGCGCCAATGGCGTGTCCGACCGGATCGTCGTCAACGCGACCGAGAGCACCGACGGCATCGCCGCGCTCGATGGCGCGGTGCTGTTCAGCCCGGCGGACGGATATGTGGTCCGCGACGGCGACACATACACGATCCTGACCGCCGAGGGCGGCATCGACGGCACCTTCTCGGCCTCCCAGTCGATTAGCGCGATTCTGTCGCCGGTCTTCACGTACACCGCCAATTCGGTTGAGGTGGAGATCGAGGCCGGGCTTTATGCCGATGTCGTGACCGCGAACTCGCCGGTGCAGGGTGCCTATGCTCAACTGCTTGACCAGTCGCGCGGCAACGCCGTTCTGGCAGGTGTCTATGGCGCGCTCGACCTGCAGGATGCGGCGACGATCCAGGCGACGCTCGACAGCTGGGCGCCGCGCACCGAAACGCTGCGCAGCTCGCTCGCGACGGTGGCGGCCGACAATATGTCGCGCTTCTATCGTGATCGCCTCGCCAGCATCAATGCGGGCGACATGGGCGGCCGGTTGGCGATGATCGGCCGGCCGGTGCAACTCGCGGCGCTCAACATGAACGCGATGGGCGCCGATCAGGTCCGCACCGACGCCGGAGGCGAAGTGACGGTGCAGGAAGGCCGTCTGCCCGAGACGGTCAGCGGCTTTCTGGCCGGCGGCTATCTCGACGGCGACAGCCGTCCGATGGCGACCGCGATGCCCTTGGGTGGCCGCGACCAGTTCGACGGCTTTTATATCGCCGGCGGCCTGGAAACCGCGCTCAACGACAGCAGCGTGATCGGCCTGTCGCTGAGTTACACCGACATCGACGGCAATGCCGCGGTGGCGGGACAGACCGCGAGCGGCACGCTGATTCAGGGCACGCTCTATGGCAAGACCCAGCTTGGCGGCGGGGTCGAGCTCGCGACGCAGCTCAGCGCGGGCGCCTTCGATTCGAAGACGAAGCGGATCGCCGACCTGGTCGGCACGCCCTTCACCCTGACCGGAGCCGACAGCTCGCTTGTCTTCACCGGCGAGGTCACGCTGGGCAAGGATTTCGATCTCGGCGCGGTCGAGTTCGGCCCGCGCGCGGGTCTGCGCGCAAGCCATATCGGCTTCTCCGACATCAAGGAGAATGGCGGCGGTCCGGCGCTGCACATCGACCGCAGTTCGTTCAACAGCGTCCAGGCCCGCGCTGGCCTCGCGCTGTCGGGCAAGCCCGGCGCGAGCTTCAAGCCGCACCTGCGCGCCGACTATGTCCATGAATTCATGGATGCGCCGGCGTCGTTCGGCGCGACCTTCGTAGGCGGCCCCGGGCCGAACGCGATTTTCGGACTGGCCGGCGGCGACAAGGACTGGTTCGAGCTTGGCGGCGGGCTGACGGTCTCGACTGGCAATATCGACCTTTCGGTCGGTGCCGAGACGACCATCGCGCGCAAGGATGTCTCGTACCAGAGCTATCGCGGCACGGTGACCTTCCACTTCTGATCGAAAGGGGAAGGAAGAAGGGGGCGGTCCGGCGACGGGCCGCCCTTTTTCGCGTCAGACGAACGGATCATGAGCCCATTGCAGCAGCGCCTGGCGCTGGCGCGGGCGGCAGAAAATATCACCGGGCTCGCAATTGGCGCGAATCTGCCCGGCATGGCGTGCAAAGCCGCGCCAGCGCCCGATCTGGATCGGGTCGATCTCGGGCAGCCGCCGGCCCAGGAAATAGCGGCAATACCATTGGAACCAGCCGCGCGGGTCGGGCCCATATATCCAGCCCTTTTCGCGCCAGACCGATAGAGGCTGGCGGCTCCTTATCCCGAAATAGTTGAGCTGCTCGTCGGCGATATCGGCGATTTTCGCATTCTCGAACCAGCGCGCGGGCAGTTCGCCGATGCAATCGTTACAATATTTGCCTTCGAAAACCCCCATTTCGAGCATTTCGCGCGGGGTGAACCGGGGTTCGAAAGCGGGATCGAAATCCTCGCCCGCCGGCGCGGTCAGGTGATAGCTGTAGTTCGACTGCATCTTGTCGTCGACATGGACCGTGAGGCCGCAGGTCCGGCTCATATCAGGTCCAGACTCCCCAGCATCAGCGCCTGTCGCGCGGGGCGTTCGGCCATCACCGCGAACATTTCGTCTCCGCGCGTGGTGCGCTCGACGCTCATCGACGCGAAGACCGCCATGAAATAGCCGCTGAGGGCGCCGACGCGATAATCGTCCCACAGCCCCGCCTCGTCGGGGGCGATGCCATGCCGGCGCAGCGCCGCGAGCCACTGGTCGAAGGCGGGGCGGTCGGCGGCGGCGCGCTCGGCGGGGTCGGCGATGCTGGTGCCGATCAGATAGGCGAGATCGCTCGCGCCGCTGCCGCGCCCCAGCGTCTGCCAGTCGACGAGCCAGCAGCGCGCGCCGCCCGGCGCGAACAGGATATTGTCGATCCGGAGGTCGCCGTGGACGATCGTCCGCGCCGCGCTCTGGCGCGCGAGATAGGCATCGATCTGTTCGACGATCCCCGCGCCGAGGTCGAGCACTTCGGGCGCGAGGCGCTCGGCGTAGCGCTCGCGAAACCCGGTATAGAATTGCGGGAAGAGCGCGCGGATCACGTCGCTATTGTCGCGCGCGAGCCACGGCAGCGTATCGAGCCGCGGATCGTTCCAGAGCAGCGCGTGCAGCCCGGCGGCGGCGTCGATGCACGGCGCGAGGCCGTCGAGCCCCAGCCCGGTGAGCTGATCGCCCTGCCGCGCGGGGGCGAGGTCGGCGAGGAGCAGCACGAAATCGACATCGTCGCCCGCAATCTCGGCATGGTAACAGTGCGGCGCCGCGACCCCGCTCCCCGCCGCGAGTTCGCGATACCAGCTTACCTCCTTGACATAGGTGCCGGTGAGCTTGGCGATGTTGCGGCTTGCCTCGTCGTGGCTCGGACATTTGGCGACGACGGTGGCGGGCGCGTCGATGCCGTGCACCCAGTCGAGCGTCAGGCGGAAGCTGTCGCACATCTGGCCGGTGCCGACCTTGGCGACGCTGAAGCCGCGGAGCGCGTCGGCGCTCTGTCCCAGTCTTTCCGCCAGCCAGCCCGGGCTCATCGCCTCCGGCGTCGTCGGAAAGCTCATGCGGCGGGGTCCATCAGGCCGGTGAGGCCGGTGGGCGCGTGCGGTCCGACGAACAATTGTTCGAGTACCCCCGCGCCGCGATGCGTGTTGCCGCCGTCGCTGAGTTCAGCGGCGACGAGCGCCTGGATATGCATCGCGAGCGGATTGCCCCAGCCGCGTTCGGATTCGGAAAGCCTGTCGTGGGCAACGGCAAGCTCGGCGCCATGGTCGAGGCCGTGGCCCCAGACCGGGTGCGTATAGCCGAGCCCGCTCATCGCGAAGACCGGGCCGGTCGGGGTCAGCGTCAGCGATCGGCCGCTGCCGAGGTCGGCGGTCATGCGTGCGATTCGCCGCGATCCCGGTTGCCAGTCGGCGGCGAAGGTCGCGGCGTCGAAATGCTGTTCGGTGCCGCCATCGCCGACGATCACCGCGCGGCGGTTCCATGGAATCCCCGCGCCGTCATCGTTGCTGTGGAAGAAGAGCGAGCGATCGCCGAAATTGCACGGCGTCCAGAGCCAGAAGAACTGGTTGAAATTGCCTTCGGGCGGTGGTTGCGGTTCGCCGGCGCCGACCGGGCGGACGCCCCAGCTCCGGTCGCGGGTGCCGGTCCATGCGCTATCGACCGCGATTCGCGCGCCATCGACCGCCAGCCAGCCCGACCAGCGGCCATTCTGGGTCAGCCGCGTATAGTCCATGAACAGGCGGGTGCCGTTGCGGCGGATGAAGCGCGGCTCCTCGATCGGGAAATGGCGGCCGGTGAAGGTGAGTTCGGCGGTCAGCGGCCCGTCGTTCGGCGCGATGCGCAGCGTCATCATCTCCAGCGGTGCGTCGATGTGGATCGCAATCGGGCCGACCGACAGGTCGAGCCGCTCGCCGCCCGAGCGGCGGCTGGCGCGCAGATTGTGCTGCACGCCATCGACGATGACGCAGAAACTTGCGTCGACGATGCCGAGCTGCGGATAGAATCCCATCGCCGCGGCGAAGAAAATCGCGCCATCCGGGCTATAGCCGTTGAAAAAATAGCGGTCGTAGAAGTTGCGATCGGTGCCCGCGAACGCGATCGGCTCGCTGGTCTGATGCACCGGAAAATCATCGCCTTTTGTCAGCATCGTTCCTCATCCCGTTTTTTCTTGCAACCTAACGGGAAGCAGCGCCGCGTCAATGCACCGGCGGATCGACCGGTGGCACCGCGCCGACGGGGGCGACCGGCTCGCCGGGCTCGCGCGGCGGCAGCGCGTCGGGCGGGACATCGTCGATCTGCATCGCGGGGGTCGGGACATGCGCGAGGTTGCGGACGCGCACGTCGATCCGGTCGTCCGCAATCATGAGCTCGTTGAAGCTTGGCGGGGTCGACCGGATGCGCTTTGACAGAGTGCCCGCGCCGATCATGCGGATCGGGCCGGCCGGGGTCTGCTTCACGAGGTCGAAGGCGTCGTGGACGTGGCCGGTAAGCACCGCGGCGACCCCGCGCGCGGCGAGCGCGGTCAGCGCCGCCTCGCCGCCGCGGGTCAGAGCGCGGCCTTTCGTTCCCGCTTCGACGAGCGGATGATGCGCGGTGACGAGGGCCGCGGTCGCCCTGGGCAAGGCGTCGATCGCGGCGAGCGTCCTCGCCAGCGCCGCACGGGTCACCCAGCCTTTCGACCAGTCGAGCCGTGCCTGCGCGCGCGCGGTGGTCTTGAGCGGCACGACCGCGACCTCGGCCAGGTCGAGCTCGCGCTCGACAAGCCGCTCGATCCGGCGAATCCGCGCATAGGGGCGAAAGAAGCGCGCGAAGGGGTTGAAATAGGGCAGGTCGTGGTTGCCGACCTCGACCGTCACCGGCGCACCCAGCGCGCCGATCCAGTCGCAGGCAGCAGCGAATTCATGCGATCGCGCGCGCATCGTCAGGTCGCCGGTGATCAGCACCGCCGCCGGCGCCTCGCGGCGCACGCAATCGGCGAACCAGCCGAGCGCGGCGGGATCCTCCAGCCCGAAATGCAGGTCGCTGGCGTGGAACAGCCGGATCATGCCGTCGCGACGAAATCGACCGCGCTCATCCCCAGCGCGAAGCGCGCGGGCGACAGCGTCTCGGCGAGTTCGCCGTCATATTCGAGGCTGATCGGCGCGTCGCTTTCGAGGATGATCGTCTCCGCGCGCGCGACCTCCTCGCTCGGCCCGTCGCGGAAATCGCCGCCTAGCCAGGCGAGGCCGTGGCGGAGCACGTCCATGCTGCCTTCGGTCAATATGCCGTCGGCGCGAAGGCCGGTCTCGGTGGGGGTCAGAATGATCGCGGGATAGGTCTTGTCCTGCCCCGCGATGCGGACCCCCGGCGCATTCAGCATCGTCTCCAGCGCGTCGGGCGCGGCGCGGCTGGCCTCGACGATTCCGTCCTGCCGCATCGTTTCGCGCACCTCGGCCCAGCGCGTCGCGGGCCCCGCGACGATGGTGATGAAGGCGGTGCCGCTCTCCGACCGGACGATGGGGACTGGCCGCCGCCGCACCCTGCCGCCGAGCGCGTCGGCTAGGATCTCGGGCGCGGGCCGGTCGCCGTGCAGCGCCTTGGAGAGCAGGTTCAGCGTCCCGCCGGGCAGCGGCAGGATCGCGCCGTCCCAGCCCGCGGCCTTCGTCGCGGCGGCGTTGATCGTGCCGTCGCCGGTCCACACGAGCAGCAGGTCGATGCCCTTTGCGCGGAGAGCCGCGGTGTCGGGAATCTCCTCGTCGGGCAAGGCGAAGGTCGCGGCGATTGGTTTGCCCGCCGCCCGGCAGACCTCTTCGATGGCCTCGCGGATCGCGGGATCGTGGCTGCCGCTCTCGCTGTTGCAGATCAGGGCGGGGCGGGAAAATGCGCTGGTCATGGGCCTTTCTACGCATCAGGCGGGAAAAGGTCCCCAACTCCGTCATCCCGGCGAAGGCCGGGATCTCGCCGTTGCGTTTATCCGACAGGGTGAGATCCCGGCCTTCGCCGGGATGACGGTGCTTATGGCATCTCTCCATCTTGTTCCCCGCCCTCCACCCCTGTAGGGCGCGGGCCTGCGGGGCGCGAAGTCAAGGGACGGCGTTTGATCAAATTCCTCATCGTGGCGGTGCTCCTGCTGCTTTTCTTCGGTGGCGGCGCGAAGGCGGTGGTCGCGGGCGGCGCGAAATCGCTCGACATGGCCGACAAGCTGCTCGGCTCGGGCGGCGGCGCGCGGCTGCTGCTCGCGGGGCAAGTCTATGGCAACGGCCCGCGGCAGACGCTCGACATCTGGGCGCCCGACCATGCGCAGCAGGGCGACCGGCTGCCGGTGATCGTCTTCTTCTATGGCGGCGGCTGGAACAGCGGCGAGCGCGCGAGCTATGGCTTCGTCGGCCGCGCGCTCGCGCAGAAGGGTTTCGTCGTCGTCATTCCCGACTATCGCCTGACGCCCAAGGCGCATTGGCCCGATTTCCTGGAAGACAGCGCCGCGGCGGTCGCCTGGACGCATCGCTATATCGATGGCCTTGCGGGCGATCCCGACCGCATCGCGCTGATGGGCCATTCGGCGGGCGCCTATAACGCGGTGATGCTCGCGCTCGATCCGACCTGGCTGCGCGCGGCGAAGAGCGATCCGGCGATCCTGCGCGGCGTCGCGGGGCTGGCCGGTCCCTATGATTTCCTGCCGATGGAAAAGGGCGGACTTGCCGAAAAGGCGATGGGCAAGGTGAAGCCGGCGGAGAAGACGCAGCCCATCGCCTATGCGCGCGGCGATGCCCCGCCCCTGTGGCTGGCGAGCGGCGACGAAGATGCGACGGTGCGCCCGCGCAACAGCCAGAACCTCGCCGCCGCGATCGAGAAGGCGGGCGGTTCGGCGACGCTGCGCCTCTATCCCGGCATCGGGCACACCGGCATCGTCATGGCGCTGTCGGCGCCCTTCCGTTCGCGCGGGCCGGTGCTCGACGAGGCGAGCGACTTCCTGCGCGGCGTGACCGGCCGCCGCGTCGAGGCGGCGCGATGAGTGCGCTTATCCCGGCGATCGTCATGGCCGGGAGCCGTCCCGGACCAGACCCGCTGCTTTCGGGCACCGGCGTATCGACCAAGGCGCTGCTCCCGATCGCCGGCACGCCGATGCTCGTCCATGTCGTGCGCGCGCTCCGCGCCGCGCCGGGTGTCGGGCCGATCACCGTGCTGGCGCAGAACAGCACCGAACTGGCCGCCGAGCCGGGGCTGGCAGGTCTCGCCGACCTCCATTTCGCGGATTCGGGGCAGGGGATCAGCGCTTCGCTCGCCGCCGCGCTTCCCGAGGGGGACGCGCCGGTGCTGGTGACGACCGCCGACAATGTCCTGCTCACCCCCGCGATGATCGCCGAATTTCTGGCGGGCGCCGAGGACAGCGATGTCGCGGTCGCGATGGTCGAGCGGCGGGTGCTGCTCGCGCGCTATCCCGAATCGAAGCGGACGTGGCTCAAGTTCCGCGGCGGCTGGTGGTCGGGCGCGAACCTGTTCCGCCTGCGCGGGCGCCGGGTGCTGCCTTTGCTCGATTTCTGGGGGCGGATCGAGCGCGACCGCAAGAAGGGGCTGAAGATCATCGCGGCGTTCGGGCCGTGGCTGCTGATGGGGGCGCTGCTGCGGCTGTTCACCATCCACCAGGGCATCGCGCGCGCGGGCTTGCGCTTCGGGCTCAAAGCGAAGGTCGTGCCGATGTCCGAGGGTGAGGCCTGCATCGACGCCGACAAGCCCGCCGACATCGTGCTGATCGAGAAAATCATGGCGGCCCACCGTCAATAACCAAAGCTGCGTGCACCCGCGCAGGCGGGTGCCCATCACCGATCGGCGCTATTTCGAACCGGCGGGATATGGGTCCCCGCCTTCGCGGGGACGCACGGAAAAAAAACTAGGACGTAGCCGCCAGCGCCCTGTCCACTGCCGCGATCGCCAGCGCCAGTTCTTCCTTATAGGGAATCGTCGCGTCGATATCGACGATCGGCGCGCCTTGGAACGCCAGCAGCGGCACCGTCTCGACCTTGCGCGTGATCAGCGCGCGATCATGGTCGGGTTTGCGCGCCATCACCGTGTCGACGTCGACGTGCAGCCGGATGACGAGCGTCGGGACATAGGCCGCCATGTCGGCATAGAGCGCGCGCTCCTCGGCCTGCATCACGGCAAGGCGTGGGTTCGTCGCGCGCCCGGCGAGGATCGGGCCGTCGTGAAGCCCCGGCACCTCGATCTGCGGGTAACGGTCGGTGACGATCGTCACGCCCGCGCGGCGGCGCTCCAGAAGCTGCTCGAACTTCGCGCGGCGTTTCTTCGACTTGTTCAGCGCGTAGCGCGCCGCGAGCCTGCCGGGGATCGGCTCACCCGGCTCGCGCAGCTTGTCGGCGATGCCGTCGAGGAAGCGGTGGAGCGGCGGGCCGACGATCGGCCAGCGCCCGATGCGCCGTCCCTGTTCGCCCGAGCCGAGGCCGAGATAGCCGCTCTCGGCCGTGCGCGTCTTTTGCACATGCGCGAGCAGGTCGGCCGACAGGGTCGACTTGCCCGACCCGTCGCTGCCGACGACTGCGATTAGAGGAGCTAATCGCTCCTCGGGCGCGATCAGGGGAGCGAGATCGCCCCCCATTTGGTCAGCTCAGTTCCTTGAAGAAGCCGATCATCTTCAGCCCGCCGATGAAGAAGCGGACGACGACGAGCGCGCCGAAGGCATAGACCCAGTTCCACTGGGCCGGGGTCAGCGCGTCGAAGTTGAAGTCCATTCGCGCGAACCAGGTCAGGAACACCGTCGTCGCGAGCAGGAACAGCTTGTTCTGCTCGCGCCAGATCATCCGCTTCCACCAAAAGGGATATTTGGGCTTCACCCAGCCGGTGAGGCGGGGAAGCAGCGCGGGGACGTCCTTCGCCCATTCGGCGTGCGCCGCGCCGAATTTTTCGCGGAGGAATTCTTCCTCATAGATCGAGATGCGCTCGTAGATCAGAATGCCAAGCAGAAAGACGATCGCCCCGAACACCCAGCTTCCCGACAGCATCGCGAGGCCGGTGAAATTGAGGATGCGCCCGACATAAAGCGGGTTTCGGACCAGGCTGTATGGGCCGGTGGTGTTGAGCTCGCTCGCTTCGGCGGCGACCTTGGCGCGGCCCGAGGTGCCGAGCGCGGCCCAGCCGCTGGTGAAGACGCGGACGATCGCGCCCGCGCTGGCGACGCCGAGCGACAGCCAGAACCAGGCGCAGTCGCCGGCCGCGCTGTTGAACGGACCCCAATCCTTGCTGCACCAGGCGATCAGCACCGAGATTGCGATGGTGATGTAGATATAGGTGCCGCGAATGAAGAAGAGGCGCTTGCCGCTGCGGGCGAGTTCTTGCTGGTACATCGAGTTCCGCCTGTTGGCCGCGCAAGGTCAAACCCTTCGCGGCGAAAAATCAGTCGCCCCCTCTAGCAAATTTTGCGGCCAAAATAAGACCTCATCCCTATTCCAGCTTTCCAACCCCCGTTTGCCCTGAGCTTGTCGAAGGGCTGTTCTTTCTTTTGGGCGTCGTTGAAGGAGGGACGGTGCTTCGACAGGCTCAGCACGAACGGGTTTGGGGAGGCGAGGCGGTTTTCAGATCAGCCGCAGCTTCCGCGCCGTCTTCCCCAGCGAGGCCCGGTCGGCGTGGGGCAGCGCGAAGCGCAGCGACGACCAGATCGCGCCCGCCGCGATGACGGTGATCAGCGGCAGCGCCGCCGCGTCGGGCAGGCGGCTGACGAGCAGGGCGAGCGCCCCCGCCGCGAGCGTGACCAGCAGGCCGCGAAGCGCGACCTTCGGGAAGCGCTGGTCGAAGGGATGCAGCCGCTCGCCCATCGCCAGTTGCACCATCGGAATGCCCGCCATCACGACCAGCCCGATCGACATCGCCAGCGTGACCCCGGTCAGCGCGTCGAGATGGCCGAGGATCAGCCAGCCCGACGCGAGCGCGACGACGACGCCCAGGATCGCGGCGGTGAGCTGGTGACGGAAGGCCGCGACGACCTGAAGCACCGGCTGCGAGATGCCGAGCACCGCCTCGAGTGCGCGCGCGAAAAGCAGGATGATCACCGCGCCCTGCGCGACATGCGCCTGATGGCCGAACAGCCCGAGCAGCGACGAACTCCCCGCCGCGAGCACCGCCGCAAGGGGGAGGGCGATGGCGGAGATCAGCCGCGTCGCATAGGCGTAGATGTCGGCGACCTGCGCCCGGTCCTCGCGCTCGGCGCTCGCCGCGAGCGGCGCCATCACATAGACGAAGGCGATGCGGACGAGCTGGACGACGCTCGACAGCTTGCGCGCGATCGTGAACAGCCCCGCCGCCGCGGCGCCCGCCGCGCCGGGCAGCAACAGGTTGAGGATCAGCGCCGGCGCGTCGCCGAACAGGCGCGCGATGATGTTCGACGGCAGGATCGACAGGCCCGCCCAGAAAGTGTTGCGCTCGACCTCGCCGCCGCGCCCGCCGCGAAGGAGGTCGGCGAAATTATAATAACGGGCGAGCAGGCGGACGCAGAGGATGGCGGTGATGCCGAGCGAGCAGAGATGCGCGATGAACAGTCCCTTGAGCCCGAGCCCGCCCGCGAAGAACAGCCCCGCGAACACCAGCCGCATGATCTGTTCCCAGACGATCCGCAGGCGGATCTCGGCGCCGAACACCATCCGCGCGCGCATCGCAGAGGTCGAAATCTCGACGAAGGCCCAGAGCGGCAGCGCCCAGACGAACAGGCGGATCGCGGGCACGACGAGCGGCCGGTCGTGATCGGCGACGTTGAGGAAAGGGGCGAGCTCGGCGGCGAAAACCGCGATCAGCGCGGCGACGATCAGGCAGGGGCCGACCCCGAACAGCATCGCGGTGCGCAGCGCGCCGGCGGCCTCGGCGTCGCTCGCCGACTGCGGCACGGTGCGCTGCATCGCGCTCGTCATCCCCATGTCGAAGATATTCTCGAGCAGGTTCACCGTCGCCCACAGCACCGCATAGAGGCCGTAACCCGCGAGCCCGAACATCAGAACATAGAGCGGCTGCGCGACGATCTCGACCACCGCGCCCAGCCGCGCGAGCACGGTCGTGCCGAGTCCCTTCGCGACGCTGCGGCTGGTGACGGCGGGTTGGGCGGTCTCTTCGCTCATCGCTCGCGCCCCTAGCGGCAAGCGCGCCGGCCCGCCAGCGGCTTTCGCGTCTCACCCTCTTGCCGACTCCGCCAATCGGGTCTAGTCGGGCCCCGATTGCATATAGGGGAACCTGCGACATGGCCGAATTCCGCCTGCCCAAGAACAGCCGCATCCAAAAGGGCGGCACGGTCCACAAGGCCGAGGGGGCGACGAACGTCAAGACGTTCAAGGTCTATCGCTATAGCCCCGACAGCGGCCAGAACCCGCATTTCGACACGTTCGAGATCGATCTCGACACATGCGGTCCGATGGTGCTCGACGCGCTGATCAAGATGAAGGGCGAGCAGGACAGCACGCTGACCTTCCGCCGTTCGTGCCGCGAGGGCATCTGCGGCAGCTGTTCGATGAACATGAACGGCAAGAACGGCCTCGCCTGCACCACCGCGATCGAGGATCTGAAGGGTGATATCCAGATCACCCCGCTGCCGCACATGGAAGTCATCAAGGATCTGGTTCCCGACTTCACGCATTTCTACGCCCAATATGCGTCGATCGAGCCGTGGCTGAAGACCAAGACGACGACGCCGAGCGGCAAGGAGCGCCTCCAGTCGCCCGAGGAACGCGAAAAGCTCGACGGCCTCTATGAGTGCATCCTCTGCGCCTGCTGCTCGACGAGCTGCCCCAGCTATTGGTGGAACAGCGACAAGTTCCTCGGCCCGGCGATCCTGCTCCAGGCCTATCGCTGGCTCGCCGACAGCCGCGACGAATATACCGGCGAACGGCTCGACGAACTGGAAGACCCCTTCCGCCTCTATCGCTGCCACACGATCATGAACTGCGCCAATGCCTGCCCCAAGGGCCTCAGCCCGGCGCGCGCGATTGCCGAGATCAAGAAGCTCGAGGCCGAGCGTCAGGTCTGATGCCGCGCTGGCTGCCAGCGCTGGTCGCGCTGGGGCTGGCCGGCTGCGCCGCAAAACCCGCTGTCGAAACCGTTCCGCCGCCGCGCACCTACGCGCATGGCATCGGCGGTGCGACCTTCCTGATCGGCGGAGCTTTCCCGCCCGGCCGCTCGCCTGATGGTAACAGCCTGATCCTCTACGGGCCCGAGGGCGCCTTCGTGATCGACACGGGGCGGCACTCCGAGCATCTGACGGCGATCAGGCAGGGACTGAGCGGGATCGGCATGTCGCCTGTCGCGATCGTCAACACGCACTGGCATCTCGACCATGTCAGCGGCAATCCGGCGCTCAAGGCCGCGTTTCCGGATATCAAGGTCTATGGCACATCGGCGATCGACGGCGCGCTGACCGGCTTCCTCGCCAAAAGCGCCGAATCCTCGCGCAAGGCGCTCGCCGACGGCGCGGTCCCTGCGAGCGCGCTCGCCGATGTCGAGGGCGATCTCGCCACGATCGGGCGCGGCGCCGAACTGCGGCCCGATATCATCGTCGATGAATCCCGCGATATGACCATCGCAGGGCGGCCGCTGTCGCTGCGGGTCGCGCGCAACGCCGTGACCGAACGCGACCTCTGGATCTATGACGCGGCGGAAAAGCGCGCGATCGTCGGCGACCTCGTGACGGTTCCGGTTCCGTTTCTCGATACCGCCTGCCCCGAAGGCTGGCTGAAGGCGCTCGACGGCGTCGCGGCTTCGGGTGCCGAGCAGGTCGTTCCGGGCCACGGTCCGATCATGCCGATCGCCGATTTCGCTATCTGGCATCGCGCCTTTTCCGACTTTATCGCTTGCGCGCGGGGCACGAGCGCGCTTGAGGGCTGTTCGACCGGCTGGCTGACGGGTGCCGCGAAGTGGATCGCGGGCGACACGGCGCGCGCGAAGGCGATGGCCGACTATTATGGCGAGCTGGTACGCTCGGGGAAACTGGACGGATATTGCACGGCATGAATGACGGGATCGAGGAGCCGAAGCGGCGCGAGAATTTCAGCGCCGAGGAACTGACGGACGGCTGGATAAGCTGGAATCTCAAGGACAAGGACCGCTTCAACGCGTTCATCGAGCCGCTGTCGGTGCGCAGCGAAAGCCCGACCGGGGACGGCCGCCCTTGCGCCCGGGTGCGGATGCACCCCGAACGCCGGCACAGCAATCTCGGCGACAATGTCCATGGCGCGGTCAGTCTGGCGCTCGTCGACGTCGCGCTGTTCGCGGCGTCGCATCAGTTCGGATCGCTCGAGGCGGGGCATTCGGTGACGCTCGACCTTTCGACCCAGTTCGTCGGCGCGGGGCGCGTCGGCGAGCCGCTCGACGCTATCGTCGAGCTGGTGCGCGAGACCGGCCGGCTGATCTTCCTGCGCGGACTGGTCGTGCAGGGCGAGGGAGACGAGCATATCGTGCTGACATTCGCCGGGACGATCCGCAAGGCGAGCCGGAAATGACCGATGTTCTCGCGGCCTATGACGCGCTCGTCGCGGGCGGTGAGCTCCGGCCCGACCCCGAGCAACGCGCCGCTGCGGAGCGATTGAACCATTTGCAGGAGGAACTTGAGGCTTCGCCGCCGCGCGGCAGCCTGCTCTGGCGCATCGCGGGCCGCAAGCCGGAGGCGCCGCGCGGCGTCTACCTCTGGGGCGCGGTCGGGCGCGGCAAGTCGATGCTGATGGACCTTTTCTACGACCAGCTCCGCATTCAGCGGAAGCGGCGCGTCCATTTCCACGCCTTCATGCAGGAGGTTCACGCGCGGATGCGCGAGGTGCGCAAGACCGAGAGCGGCGACCCGATCCCGCAGGTCGCCGCGGCGCTGGTCGAGAATATCCGCTGCCTCGCCTTCGACGAGATGGTCGTCAACAACAGCGCCGACGCGATGATCCTCTCGCGCCTGTTCACCGCGCTGATCGACCGCGGCGTCACCGTCGTCGCGACGTCGAACCGGCCGCCATCCGACCTCTACAAGGATGGGCTCAACCGCGAGCATTTCCTGCCCTTCATCGCGCTCGTCGAGGCGAAGCTCGATGTGATGAGCCTCAACGGCCCGACCGATTACCGCCGCCATCGGCTCGGCGACGGCAAGCGCTGGTTCGTCCCCGCCGACGATGCGGCGAGCGCAGCGCTGTCGGCCGCCTTCTTCCGCCTCACCGATTATCCGCCCGAGGACCGCGCGCATGTCCCGACGCTCGATCTCGACGTCGGCGGCGGGCGCCTCCTGCATGTTCCCAAGGCGCTCAAGGGCGTTGCGGTCTTTTCGTTCAAGCGCCTGTGCGGCGAAGCGCGCGGGGCGGCGGATTATCTGGCGGTCGCGCGTCATTTTCACGCCGTGATCCTCGTCGGCATCCCGCGCATGGGGCCTGAGAACCGCAACGAGGCGGCGCGCTTCGTGACGCTGATCGACGCGCTCTACGAATATAAGGTCAAGCTGCTCGCGAGCGCGGCCGCCGAGCCCGACGCGCTTTATGTGGCGGGCGACGGCGCCTTCGAGTTCGAGCGCACCGCGAGCCGCCTCTCTGAAATGCAGTCCGACGATTATCTGGCGCTCGGCCACGGCCAGGACGATGCCGACGCATGATCTTCGCGTCACAATAGACTTGCATATAGAGGGGCGGAGCCCCCCGCTCCCGCTTTATTGTTATTGCGAACCATTTGCAAAAAAAGGCGGAATTTCGTCCTTTTGGCGGTTGTTTCCTTAGGGGAATCGGCGTAGGGGCGTCGCCAGTCTTGGGACCGGAGCGGGGCGTCAGGCCCGTGCCCCCGCGGTCCGTGAACCTTTGCCGGGCTTGCCAGGAAGGGAGTGCCGCGCGCCATGGGACGCAAGAAGATCGCATTGATCGGAGCCGGGAATATCGGCGGAACGCTGGCGCTGCTCGCCGCGCAGAAGGAACTCGGCGATGTCGTCCTGTTCGACGTCGTGGAAGGCGTGCCGCAGGGCAAGGCGCTCGACCTGTCGCAGGTGGGCCCGATCGCGGGCTTCGACGCGAAGATCACCGGCACCAACGATTATAAGGACATCGCGGGCGCCGACGTCATCATCGTCACCGCCGGCGTCGCCCGCAAGCCGGGCATGAGCCGCGACGATCTGCTCGGCATCAACCTCAAGGTCATGAAGGCAGTGGGCGAAGGCATCAAGGCGAACGCTCCCGACGCTTTCGTCATCTGCATCACCAACCCGCTCGATGCGATGGTCTGGGCTCTCCGTGAGTTCTCGGGCCTCCCGCACAACAAGGTCGTCGGCATGGCCGGCGTGCTCGATTCGGCGCGCTTCAGCCACTTCATCGCCGACGAGTTCGCCGTCTCGGTCAAGGATGTGAACACCTTCGTGCTCGGCGGCCACGGCGACACGATGGTCCCCGTCGTCCGCTACTCGACGATCAACGGCATCCCCGTTCCCGACCTCGTCAAGATGGGCCTGTCGACGCAAGAGAAGATCGACGCGATCGTCAAGCGCACCCGCGGCGGCGGCGGCGAGATCGTCGCGCTCCTCGGCACCGGATCGGCCTTCTACGCCCCGGCCGCGAGCGGCATTGCGATGGCCGAAGCCTATCTCGGCGACCAGAAGCGCATCCTGCCCTGCGCCGCCTATGTCGACGGCGAATATGGCGTCGACGGCCTGTACGTCGGCGTGCCGGTGCAGATCGGCGCGGGCGGCGTCGAGAAGATCGTCGAGATCGAACTCGACGGCGCCGACAAGGCGGGCCTGCAGGTCTCGGTCGATGCGGTCAAGGAACTGCTGGAGGCGTGCAAGAATCTGGATTCGTCGCTGGCGTGATGTTGTCGGCGGCCTTTCTCTTTTTGGCGGCGACGCAGCTCGATCAACCGTCAGGTCTTGCCGATTTTTTCTGGCAGGCTTGTACGGAGGGGCAGGTGAGTCTGCCTTCTGATTGGAAGGCCGTTGATCCCCAGGAAATGCCTCGGCAAGTGAAGGATCGATACGACTATTCTTCGGACCTGAAGGCCTATGCCCCGGCGTCCGGCGAGCGATCCTATCTTGTCTTCGCCGAATATGCGCAGCCTGTGGGCGGTGTGGTTCGGCGGTGCGGCGTTTTTTCGCGCCGCTGGAATGCGTCGACCGCGTTTCGCGGTGTTTCTGCGCACGCCAATGGCGGTTCGATATCGCCACCGCCTGGAACTTTCGTCGCGTCGAGTATGCCCTTTTATTCGGACGGCTTTGAAATCAGAATTGAAGACGTGGCTTCGATGGGGATGGCGGAAGTTGTAACGTTCGATGCTTCAACCGCCAAGCAGTTGATGGCGCAGCAGCAGGCCGAATCGCGGAAAGCAGGGAAAAAGCCATGAGTTTGAAGCTGCGCCGCTATCATGCGGCTTCGACTATCCCGTTCATATGGTTTTGATCGAAGATTGAGAGTGCCCGTCCAATTCGTGGGCCGACATGGAGTTTATTGAATATGTCCATCCTGATCGACAAGAATACCAAGGTCATCACCCAGGGGATGACCGGTGCTACCGGCACCTTCCACACCGAGCAGGCGCTTGCCTACGGCACCAAGATGGTCGGCGGCGTGACGCCGGGCAAGGGCGGCACGACGCATATCGGCCTGCCGAACTTCAACACGGTCGAGGAAGCCAAGGCCGCGACCGGCGCGACCGCGAGCTGCATCTATGTCCCGCCGCCGTTCGCCGCCGACTCGATCCTAGAGGCGATCGATGCCGAGATGGAACTGATCGTCTGCATCACCGAAGGCATTCCGGTGCTCGACATGGTCAAGGTGAAGCGCGCCCTGTCGGGTTCGAAGTCGCGCCTGATCGGCCCGAACTGCCCCGGCGTGCTGACCCCCGACGAATGCAAGATCGGCATCATGCCGGGTTCGATCTTTAAGAAGGGCAGCGTCGGCGTCGTCTCGCGCTCCGGCACGCTGACCTATGAGGCGGTGTTCCAGACCTCGAACGTCGGCCTTGGCCAGACGACCGCGGTCGGCATCGGCGGCGACCCCGTGAACGGGACGAACTTCATCGACGTCCTCGAACTCTTCCTCGCCGACGAAGCGACCAAGTCGATCATCATGATCGGCGAAATCGGCGGCGACGCCGAGGAACAGGCGGCGCAGTTCCTGATCGACGAGGCCAAGCGCGGCCGCAAGAAGCCGATGGCCGGCTTCATCGCGGGCCGCACCGCTCCTCCGGGCCGCCGCATGGGCCACGCCGGCGCGATCGTGTCGGGCGGCAAGGGCGACGCCGAAAGCAAGATCGCGGCGATGGAGGCAGCGGGCATCGCGGTGTCGGCAAGCCCGTCGGAGCTGGGCACGACGCTCGCCGAGGTGCTCAAGGAACGCGTCTGATCGAACGGCCCGCCGGCATCCTTCGCCGGCGGGCTTTCGTTCCTATATGAAGAATACCCATTCCTTCCTCCCCGTGGAAAAGCAGATGAACCTCGAACGACAAAGCTTCGACATCGACGAACCGCAGGCCGGCCCGAGCTGGGCGCCGAAGAACTGGCCGCCGATCGACAGCGACGACCTGACCGCCGCGCTCGATCCGCAGCAGATGCAGGTCGCGGTGAAGGCGGCCGCCGCCAAGGCCGGCGTGCCGCTGTCGAATGCCGAGGTCGAGCGCGCGGCCGACGATTCGATCCGCGCGATGATGCTGATCCGCACCTATCGCGTCCGCGGCCACCTCGCCGCCAAGCTCGATCCGCTTGGGCTCAGCACGCGCGAACTTCCCGGTGACCTGACCCCCGAATATCACGGCTTCACCGGCGCGGCGCTCGACCGGCCGATCTGGCTCGGCGGCACGCTCGGCCTCGAAAAGGCGACGGTGCGTGAGATCGTGGCGATCCTTCAGGCCAATTATTGCGGCGCGGTCGGCCTCGAATATATGCACATCGCCGACATCGTCGAGCGCCAGTTCCTGCAGGAGCGGATGGAAGGCGCCGACAAGATCATCGAATTTTCGGTCGAGGGCAAACGCGCTATCCTGAACAAGGTGATCGAGGCCGAGGAGTGGGAGAAATTCCTCGCGCGCAAATATGTCGGCACCAAGCGTTTCGGCCTCGACGGCGGCGAATCGATGATCCCGGCGATGGAATCGATCATCAAATATGGCGGCCAATATGGCGTGAAGGAAATCATCTACGGCATGGCGCATCGCGGGCGCCTCAACATGCTCGCGAACGTCATGGCAAAGCCGTACAAGGTGATCTTCCACGAATTTTCGGGCGGCAGCGCCAACCCCGACGACGTCGGCGGCTCGGGCGACGTCAAATATCACCTCGGCACCTCGACCGACCGCGAGTTCGACGGCATCGCGGTCCATATGTCGCTCGTCCCTAACCCCTCGCACCTCGAGGCGGTCGATCCGGTTGTGCTCGGCAAGGCGCGTGCGCAGCAGGTGGTGCGCGACGACCTCGGCAAGCATGAGCAGGTGCTGCCCGTGCTGATCCACGGCGATGCGGCGTTCGCGGGGCAGGGGATCGTCTGGGAATGTCTCGGCTTCTCGGGGATTCGCGGCTACAATACCGGCGGCTGCATCCATTTCATCGTCAACAACCAGATCGGCTTTACGACCAGCCCGCAATTCGCGCGCTCGTCGCCCTATCCGTCGGACGTCGCGAAGGGCGTGATGGCGCCGATCCTGCACGTCAACGGCGACGACCCTGAAGCGGTGACCTTTGCCTGCAAGCTGGCGATCGATTTCCGCCAGCGCTTCAAGCGCGATGTCGTGATCGACATGTGGTGCTATCGCCGCTTCGGCCACAACGAAGGCGACGAGCCCTCGTTCACCCAGCCGCTGATGTACGCGCGCATCCGCCAGCATCCGCCGGTGTCGCAGCTTTGCGCCACGAAGCTGGAGGGTGAGGGCGTGATCGACGCCGGCTGGGCCGACAAGCACCGCGCCGAGTTCGTCGCTCACCTCGAAGAGGAATTCGAGGGTGCGAAAAGCTACAAGCCGAACAAGGCCGACTGGTTCGCCGGCCGCTGGTCGGGCCTTTATGCGCCGACCGATCCCGAAGGCGCACGCCGCAACATCGCGACGGGCGTTTCGGAAAAGCTGTTCGACGCGATCGGCCGCACGCTGACCACGATCCCCGTCGACCTGGAGGTTCACAAGACGCTGCGCCGCGTCATCGACGCGCGCGCCGCGATGTTCGCCGACAAGAGTGATGGCGAAGTGTTCGACTGGGCGACCGCCGAACAACTCGCTTTCGGGACTTTGCTCAGCGAAGGCTATCAGGTGCGCCTGTCGGGCCAGGATTCGGGCCGCGGTACGTTCAGCCAGCGCCACGCCGTCTGGGTCGACCAGAAGGACGAGCATAAATATGTGCCGCTGACGACCGTCCCGCATGGCCGTTTCGAGGTGCTCGACAGCCCGCTTAGCGAATATGGCGTGCTCGGCTTCGAATATGGCTATGCGATGGCCGATCCGAAGAGCCTCGTGCTGTGGGAAGCGCAGTTTGGCGATTTCGCCAACGGCGCGCAGATCATGATCGACCAGTTCATCGCCGCGGGCGAGGCGAAGTGGCTGCGTGCCAACGGCCTCGTGCTGCTCCTCCCGCACGGCTATGAAGGGCAGGGCCCCGAGCATAGCTCGGCACGCCTCGAACGCTTCCTGCAGCTTTGCGCGGGCGACAATATCCAGGTGTGCAATATTTCGACCCCGTCGAACTATTTCCACGTCCTGCGCCGCCAGATGCTGCGTTCGTTCCGCAAGCCGCTGATCATCATGACGCCCAAGTCGCTGCTCCGCCACAAGCTGGCGGTATCGCAGCGCTCGGACTTCATCGGCGACGCGCATTTCCGCCGTATCATGTCGGATCGCACCCCCCCCGAGGACGCCAAGATCAAGCGCGTCGTCCTCTGTTCGGGCAAGGTCGGCTATGATCTGATGGAAGCGCGCGACGCGGCGGGACTGACCGACACGACCGTGGTCCGCATCGAGCAGATCTATCCCTTCCCCGGCGAGGCGCTGGCCGTCCGCCTGAAGCGGATGAAGAATCTCGAGGAAGTGGTGTGGGCGCAGGAGGAACCGCGCAACAACGGCGCCTGGTTCTTCGTCGAGCCGCTGATCGAGGAGTCGCTGAAGGAGGCGGGGCACAAGGGAATGCGCGCGCGCTATGCTGGCCGCGCCGCCGCCGCGTCGCCCGCGACCGGCCTGATGAGCCGCCACCAGACCGAACAGGCGGCGCTCGTCGCCGACGCGCTCGGCCTGTCGGTCCGCGCCGAAATCCGCCGGACGAAGAATAAGGCTTAGGATTATAAGGGTGTGCCCCTGCGAAGGCAGGGGCCCATCTCCCACCGTTTGATGATGGGCCCCTGCCTTCGCAGGGGCACGGAAAGAGAAAAAGCGATGAGCACCGAAGTCAAAGTCCCCACGCTGGGCGAAAGCGTCACCGAAGCGACGATCGGCGAATGGCTGAAACAGCCGGGCGACCCCGTCGCGGTCGACGAGCCGATCGCCAGCCTCGAAACTGACAAGGTCGCGGTCGAAGTGCCGTCGCCGGTTGCCGGAGTGATGGGCCAGCAGGTCGTCGCGGTCGGCGAAACGGTCAATGTCGGCGCGGTGATCGCGACGATCGAAGCGGGTGACGGAAAAAGCGCGGCGCCCGCGCCCGCCGCCAAGGAAGCCGCCGCTCCGGCCCCCGCCGCCGCGACCGCTCCGGCGCCGGCCGAGGAGAGCGGCGACGGCGTCCCGACGCTGTCGCCTGCGGTGCGCCGCCTCGTGCTCGAGCATGGCGTCGATCCGACCAAGATCAAGGGCAGCGGCAAGGACGGCCGCCTGACCAAGGAAGATGTGCTCGCCGCCGCCAATGCCGCGCCCGAAGTCGCGCCGGCACCCGCGGCGGCGCCCACTCCAGCCCCCGCCGCGAGCGGAACGCCGGGCCGCCGCGAAGAACGCGTCAAGATGACGCGGATGCGCCAGACGATCGCCAAGCGGCTGAAGTCGGCGCAGGACACCGCGGCGATGCTCACCACCTTCAACGACTGCGACATGTCGGCGGTGATCGCGACGCGCGACAAATATCGCGAGAGCTTCGAGAAGAAGCATGGCGTCCGCCTCGGCTTCATGAGCTTCTTCACCAAGGCGGTCGCGCTCGCTGCGCACGACATTCCGGCGGTCAACGCGCGGATCGACGGCGACGAGATTGTCTATCACGACTATCTCGACGTCTCGGTCGCGGTCAGCGCGCCCAACGGGCTCGTCGTGCCGATCGTCCGCAACGCCGACAGCCTGTCCTTCGCCGACATCGAGAAAGCGATCGCGGACCTCGGCAAGCGCGCCAAGGACGGCACGCTGACGATGGACGACATGACCGGCGGCACCTTCACCATCTCGAACGGCGGCGTGTTCGGCGGCCTGATGTCGACCCCGATCATCAACCCGCCGCAGTCGGCGGTGCTCGGCCTCCACCGCATTGAGGACCGCCCGGTCGTGCGGAACGGCGAGATCGTCATCCGTCCGATGATGTATCTTGCGCTCAGCTACGATCACCGGCTGGTCGACGGCCGGGAGGCGGTGACCTTCCTCAAGACGATCAAGGAAGCGATCGAGGATCCGGCGCGGCTGCTGATCGATCTGTGAGATTCTCCCCGACCCCGTGAGGGGCGAAAGGACTGAAAAATGGCTGATTACGACTACGACGTCCTTGTCATCGGTGCCGGCCCCGGCGGTTATGTCGCGGCGATCCGCGCGGCGCAGTTGGGCCTGAAGACCGCGTGCGCCGAGGGGCGCGAGACGCTGGGCGGCACCTGCCTCAACGTCGGCTGCATCCCGTCGAAGGCGATGCTCCATGCGTCCGAATATTATGAGGCCGCGGCCGGCGGCGCGATGGCGGCGATGGGCATCAAGGTGAAGCCCGAACTCGACCTCGGCGCCATGCACGGCCAGCGCAAGGACGCGGTCAAGGGCCTGACCGGCGGCATCGAATTCCTGTTCAAGAAGAACAAGATCGACTGGTTGAAGGGCTATGCCCAGTTCACGTCCAGCGACACCGTTGACGTGGCGGGCAAGAGCGTGCGCGCGAAGAACATCATCATCGCCACCGGATCGTCGGTGACGCCGCTTCCGGGTGTCGAGGTCGATAACGCCAAGGGCGTGATCGTCGATTCGACCGGCGCGCTCGAACTTGCCAAGGTGCCCGGCCATATGGTCGTGATCGGCGGCGGCGTGATCGGGCTCGAACTCGGCAGCGTGTGGCGCCGCCTCGGCGCCAAGGTCACCTGCGTCGAGTTTCTTGACCAGATCCTCCCTGGCATGGATGGCGACGTCCGCAAGGAAGCGAACAAGATCTTCAAGAAGCAGGGTATCGAGTTCAAGCTCAAGACCAAGGTCACGGGGGCCGAAGTGAAAGGCAAGAAGGCGGTGCTGACGCTCGAACCCGCGGCGGGCGGCGAGGCCGAGACGCTGGAGGCCGACGTCGTGCTGGTGTCGATCGGGCGGCGTCCGAACACCGACGGGCTCGCGCTCGACAAAGCGGGGCTTGCGGTCAACAAGCGCGGTCAGATCGAGACCGACCATGATTTCCGCACCAGCGTTCCCGGCATCTGGGCGATCGGCGACGTCATCCCCGGCCCGATGCTCGCGCACAAGGCCGAGGACGAAGGCATCGCCTGCGCCGAGAATATTGCGGGTCAGACCGGCATCGTGAACCACGATGTCATTCCGTCGGTCGTCTACACCTGGCCCGAGATCGCCGGCGTCGGCCTGACCGAGGAAGCCGCGAAGGAGCGCGGTGAGGTCAAGGTCGGCAAATTCCCGATGCTCGCGAACAGCCGCGCCAAGACCAACCACGAGCCCGACGGCTTCGTGAAGGTGATCGCCGATGCCAAGACCGACCGCGTGCTCGGCGTCTGGATCATCGCCAGCGTCGCGGGCACGATGATCGCGCAGGCGGCGCAGGCGATGGAATTCGGCGCGACGTCCGAAGACATCGCCTACACCTGCCACGCCCACCCGACGCATAGCGAAGCGATCAAGGAAGCGGCGATGGCGGTGACGGGCAAACCGATCCACATCTGATCCTCGTCGTCATTGCGAGCGCAGCGAAGCAATCCAGGGTAGCGTAAGCCTCTCTGGATTGCTTCGCTGCGCTCGCAATGACGTGGCTCGTGGCGGCGAGGATGGTATAGGAACGCATGGACACCCAAACCCTCATCCGCCTGCTCGACCTCGCGGGCATCGGCGTCTTCGCGCTGTCGGGCGCGCTGATGGCGGTGCGGCTGCGTCAGACCTTGGTCACCGCCTGCTTTTTCGCGCTGGTGACGGGCGTTGGTGGCGGCAGCGTGCGCGACCTGCTGATCGGTGCGCCGGTCTTCTGGGTGCAGGACGGCGCGATCGCTGCGGTGTGCATCGCGATCGCGCTCACCGTCTGGGCGACGCCCGAACGCTGGTGGCAGGGGCATCTGCTCGAATGGGCCGATGCGGTGGGGCTCGCCGCCTATGCGGTGTTCGGCACCGCGAAAGCGCTTGCCTGGGGCGTGCCGCCGGTGCCGGCGCTGATGATGGGGGTGATCACCGGCTGCGTCGGCGGCACGATCCGCGACATATTGGCGGGGGTGCCGTCGATCATCATGCGGCCCGAAATCTACGTCACCGCGGCGGCGCTCGCGTCGGGGCTCTATCTCGTCCTGCTGTGGCTTGGCCTCGGGACGGCGGTGGCGGCGATCGCGGGCGCCGGCGCCGGATTCATGCTGCGCGGCGCGGCAATTCGCTGGTCATTGGCGCTTCCGGCCTATAAGGGGCCCCGCGAATCGCGGTAAACAGCGGCCTAATCGAGGCGCAACGCCGACTTAACATCGATCCGCTAAGGATGCGGGCGCGCGGAGAGGCGCGCCGTGGGGACCATTTCCATCTTGATGACATTGCTGATCTCGTTCGGCGCCGGGGTCGAGGCGCCCGATTGCGCGAGTGCGTGCGGCGATCCGGCGGCGACTGGCCGCTGGATCGTCGGGCTGTCGCTGATCATCGTCCTGTTGCCGCTGATCGCATGGACCGTGGCGCGCCTTTTGAGGCGCCGCCATAGCGTCGGGCGCGCGCGCCGCTTGCTCCGCCGTCTCGCCTGACTTTCCGTCCCGGCTTGACCCCACCGCGCTTCGCGGCATGGTGGAGGGAAAGGAATGGGAGACGGCATGACCACGGCACAAGCGACGGCGAACGGCATCGACATCACCTATGAGGACAAGGGGCCGAAGGATGCGCCGCCGATCCTGCTGGTGATGGGGCTGGGGGGACAACTCACCCTCTGGCCCGACGAGTTCGTCGACGCGCTCGTCGCGCACGGCTTTCGCGTCATCCGCTACGACAATCGCGACGTCGGCCTGTCGACGCGCTTTGACGCCGCGGGCGTTCCCAACCTCAAATGGATGTTCGTCAAGGCGGCGCTGCGGCTGCCGGTGCGCAGCGCCTATACGCTCGCCGACATGGCGGCTGACGGCATGGCGCTGCTCGACCATCTCGGCATTGCGCGCGCGCATATCGTCGGTGCGTCGATGGGCGGGATGATCGTCCAGCATATGGCGGCGCGCTATCCCGAGCGGGTGCTGTCGCTGACCTCGATTATGTCGACCACGGGCAATCCGCGCCTGCCGCGCGCGCAGAAGGAGGCGATGCGCGTTCTTGCGGGCCGGCCGATGAGCGGCGATGCCGAAGCGATGATCGCCTATTCGGTGAATGCCGCGCGGGTGATCGGCAGCCCCGGCTATCCTGCCGAGGAGGCCCGGCTCCAGCGCCGCGTCCGCGGCGATTACGAGCGCGGCTGGTATCCGCAGGGCGTCGCGCGCCAGATGGCGGCGATCGTCGCCGACGGCGACCGCCGTGCGATGCTGAAGGCCGTTACAGCGCCGACGCTGGTGATTCACGGCGAGGCCGATCCGCTCGTGCCGATCGAGGGCGGGCGCGACACCGCCGCGCATATCGCGGGTGCGCGGTTGCTGACGATCCCCGGCATGGGGCACGACCTGCCGCTCGCGCTCGTCGATACGCTGACGGGGGCGATTGCGGAGCATGCGCGGGGCGTGGCGGTCGCGGCTTAATTCCTCCCCTCCCGGAAGCGGGAGGGGCAGCGAGACTTGCGAGCTTGCTCGCTAGTCGCAGCGGGGTGGGTCATTGCAACGTCGCTGCCCACCCCCAAACCCTCCCGCCTGCGGGAGGGGAGAGACTACTTCAATAGCAGCGCCAGCGCCCCCAGCCACCCTTTCGCCTCCGGCGCGCGCGGCACCGCGGGCAGGAAGGCGCGGCAGTCGAGGCAGCTTGCCTGCACCGACCCCGACCGGGTGAGCATGGTCAAATCCTGCGCCAGCCGCCGCTCGGTGAGCTGGCGGTTCATCGCCGCGATGCCGAACCAGCCGCGGGGCGCCATCGCCTGCTGATCCTGCTCGGCACCGGTCAGGCTGGCGAGCATCTTGGAAAATTCGCTCGGCTCTTCCTCATAATATTTGGCATGATAGGCGCCGTCGATCTTCGCCATCTTCGCCGCCGCGGCGAGCGCGTCGGGGAGGCCGCCGAACTGGTCAACAAGACCGATCTGGCGCGCGGTGCCGCCGGCCCAGACGCGGCCTTCGGCGATCTCCCGGATCTTCTCGATCGGCTGCTTGCGGCTCTTGGCGACGAGGCCGGTGAAGCGCGCGTAGATATCCTCGACGCTTGCCTGCGCGAGCGCGTTGAACTCGTCGTTCACGCCGCCGAACACGTCGGGCTGGCCCGACAGTGGCGTCGTCGCGATGCCATCGGCATTGACCCCGATCTTCGCGAGCGCCTGATCGAAGCTCGGGATGATGCCGAAGACGCCGATCGAGCCGGTGATCGTGTCGGGCTCGGCGAAGATGCGGTCGGCGGGGGTCGACACCCAATAGCCGCCCGATGCCGCGACATTCGCCATCGAGACGATGACCGGCAGCTTCTTCGCCTTGGCCTGGAGCAGCGCCTGGCGGATCTGTTCCGATGCGAGCACCGACCCGCCGGGCGAATCGACGCGCAGCACGATCGCCTTGGTGCCGCTGTCGGCGACGGCGTCGAGAATATGCTCGGCGATCGTGTCGCCGCCGGCCGAGCCGCCGCCCGTTTCGCCATCGACGATCTCGCCGACGACGGGGACGACGGCGATCGCCGCGCCTTTCTCTTCGGGCGGATTGGCCGCGACCCAGTTTTCGAGCGGGATCGCGTTATATTCCCACGGGCGGCTGTCGTCATAGACGCCGCTGATCTCGGCGACGCGCTCGCTGAATGCCATGCGGCTGCCGACCTTGTCGATCAGCCCGGCCTCGACCCCCGCTTTCGACAGGTCGTTGCCCGCCGCCTTCACCGCGCCCGCGGTGTCGGCGATGAAGGCGTCGATCCTGGCCTTCGGCCGCGCTTTCCTGACGTCGGTCAGCCAGTTTTCCCACAGGACGCCGGCATAGGCGCGGTCGGCCTCCTTCGCCTCGGGCGACTGGTCGCTGCGCAGATAGGGTTCGACCGCGCTCTTGAAGGTGCCGACGCGATAGATGTGCGCGGTGATGCCGAGCTTGTCCATCAACCCCTTGTAATAAAGGCGCGATCCGCCCGGTCCGGCGATCGCCACGCCGCCGATCGCATCCGACCAGATTTCGCTCGCATGGGCCGCGACCTGATAGCTGTCGGTGGTATAAGCGGTGGCGAAGGCGAGCACCGGCTTCTTCGCCGCGCGCACCTTGTCGACCGCCGTGCCGATCTCGGCAAGCGACACCTGGCCGCCGCCGAGGAAGCGGTCTAGGTCGAGCACGACCGACGTGACGCGCTTGTCGGTGGCCGCGGTTTCGAGCGCGTGGACGATGTCGCGGGTGCGCAATTCCTTGAGCTGCGCGCCGCCCGACAGCGCCGCGAGCGGATCGACATCCGAAGGCTGTTCGGTGACGACGCCGTCGAAATCGACGACGAGCGCGCCCTTGCTGACCGGCAGCGACGCATTGGGGCGTCCCGCGAGCAGCGCGAAGAGCGCGACGAAGAACAGCAGCAGGAAGACGAGCGCCAGCCCGTCCTTGATCGCCACGAGCAGGTGCCAGACCTTGCGTGGAAAGCTCGTACTCCCGCCGGGCTTGTCGTCGCCGGGCAGCGGCCGGCGGACGGGGATGGCCCAGGGGCCGGCGGGATCGGTGGGAGGCGTGGCGGTGGTGTCGGTCATGCCCGCAAACCTAGGGATGCGCCTCGCCCTTGGCAATGCACGCTTCGACGGGCGGGAGACGGGGAGGGGGCGAACGACTTTGTACCAAGTTCGTCATTGCTTCGCTTCGCTCGCAATGACGAGCTTTATAACCACCCCTCGCTGCGATACCAGCGCACCGTTTCCGCGAGCGCATCCTTGGTATCGAGCGCCGGTTTCCACAGCATCGCAGGCGGTCGCGCGCCCTCGGCCGCCACCCAGTCGGGATGGGCGATATAGCGCGCGCGGTCGGGCGTCAGCTTTGCGGCCTTGCGGCGCATCAGCGTGTCGAGCCGTCCAGCGGTTTTGAGCACCGCGCCCGGAACCGGCAACGCGCGGACATGCGTCCGGCCCACGGCCTCGCCGACCGCGCGGGCGAAATCGCCGTGGGTCCAGCCGCCTGCCCGGCCGTCGTCGGGTTCGTATATCTGCCCGATGCTCGCCGCGCGGTCGGCGGCGAGCGCGACGAGCAGGCGCGCCAGCTCCTCGACATAAATCGCCGACATCCGCCCCGGCGGGACGAGTGCGATGCCGCGCCGCGCCATGCGGAACAGATCGAGCATCTCGCTGTCGCCGGGGCCGAACACCGCAGGCGGGCGCACGATCGTCCAGTCGAGCCCGCTGTCTTCGACGACCTTTTCAGCGCGTTCCTTCGACCAGCCATAGTTGGAGATGTCGGGCTCGCGCGCCGCGAGCGACGAAACATGGACGAAGCGCCGCACCCCCGCACCGCGCGCCGCCGCGACGACATTCGCGGTTGCGGTCGCATTCCCCGTTTCGAAATCGGCACGCGTCGGCACGTTCACGACGCCGGCGATATGCATCACGGCATCGCTGCCCGCCGCCATGTCGGCGAGCGCTTCGGGTCGGTCGAGCGCGCCCGCGATCCAGGTGACGCCGTCCCGCGCCTCCTGCGGGCGGCGGGTAAGGGCGCGGATGTGCCAGCCCGCGGCGACCGCCTGCCGCAGCGTCGCCTTGCCGACGAAGCCGGTCGCCCCGGTCATCGCCAGCACCGGTGCCGTCACAGCAGCACCATATGGTCGCGGTGCACCATCGCGGTGCGCGGGGCATAACCAAGCGCTGCCTCCTGCGCATCGCGGCCGAGGCCGAGGATCGCGGTCGCGTCGGCGACGGGATATTCGGACAGGCCGCGCGCGACGGTGCGTCCGTCGGGCCCCGCGATGTCGAGGATGTCGCCGCGCACGAAAGCGCCGGTGGCGCCGGTGACGCCCGCGGCTAGCAGGCTCGCGCCGCCACGCAGCGCCTTTACGGCTCCGGCGTCGATCGTCAGGCGGCCCTGGGCGGTAAGCCCGCCCGCGAGCCATGCCTTGCGCGCGCTCGCACCCTTTTCGGCGACGAAGATCGTGTGGCGCGCGTCGGTCGAAAGCGGGCGCGGCGTGCGCCCCGATGCGATGGCGAGATGCGCGCCTGCCGCATTGGCGATGCGCGCCGCCGCGATCTTCGACACCATGCCACCCGATCCCATGCCCGATGCCGATCCGGTGTCGGCCATCGCCTCGATCGTGCCGTCGATACGCTCGACACGCGCCACGTGGATCGCACCGGGAAGCGCGGGGTTGCGGTCGTAGAGTCCGTCGATGTCGGACAGCAGCACGACGCCGCCCGCGCCTGCCGCCTGCGCGACGCGCGCGGCGAGCCGGTCGTTGTCGCCGAAGCGGATTTCCTCGGTCGCGACGCTGTCATTCTCGTTGATGATCGGCACCACGCCGAGCCCGAGCAGCCGGTCGAGCGTCGCCGCGGCGTTGAGATAGCGGCGGCGATGTTCGAGGTCGTCGAGCGTCACGAGCATCTGCGCCGCGGTCAGCCCCTCGGCGCCGAGCACCTCGGCCCAGACCTGGCTCAGCGCGATCTGCCCGGTCGCCGCCGCCGCCTGCGCATCCTCGAGGCTGGCGCGCCCGCCCTTGGTCAATCCCAGTCGCCGCGCGCCGAGCGCGATCGCCCCCGACGAGACCACCGCGATCTGCTGTCCAGCGCGCGTCCGTTCGGCGATGTCGGCGGCAATCCCCGCCAGCCAGTCGCGCCGCACCGCGCCGTCCGGGTCGACGAGCAGCGCCGATCCGATCTTGACGATCAGGCGCGGGCAGGAGGCGGGAGGGAACAGGGTCATGGCGCTGCCGATAGCGCGGAGATGGTCCTACGCCAATGCGAATGTCCCACAGGTGCGGCGTTGCTTGCAGATGGAGAGTGGCCAATCCCTCCATCATCGTCATTCCCGCGAAAGCGGGAACCCAGAGTGGGGTGAGCCGACGCACGCTCTGGGTTCCCGCTTTCGCGGGAATGACGATGCTACTTAGGTCTCCAATCGACCAAAGGTCAGCCGGTGACCTGTCGGGTTCAGATCGGCGACCAGTCGCCGCCCGCATCCTCGCTCTCATCCTCGCCCGGTTCGGGATGGCCGATCGCCTCGAGCAATTTGTCGAGCACCGCGCCGACGCCCGCGCCGCTGGCGCCCGACAGCGCCATCACCTTATGACCGCTTTCAGCTTCGAGTTCGGCCGAAATCGCCGCGATCAGCTCGTCGTCGAGCGTGTCGATCTTGTTGAGCGCGACGATCACCGGCTTGTCGATCAGGTCGGCGCCATAGGCCTCCAGCTCGTCGCGGACGATGCGATAGCTGGTCGCGACATCCGCGTCGTTCGCGTCAACCAGATGCAGCAGCACGCGGCAGCGCTCGATATGCCCCAGGAAGCGGTCGCCAACCCCGGCGCCCTCGGCGGCGCCCTCGATCAGGCCGGGAATGTCGGCAATGACGAACTCCTGCCCCTTGTGACTGACGACGCCGAGCTGCGGGCGCAGCGTCGTGAAGGCATAGGCGCCGACCTTGGCCTGCGCGTTGGTCACCGCGTTGATGAAGGTCGACTTGCCGGCGTTGGGCAGGCCGACGAGCCCCGCGTCGGCGAGCAGCTTCAGCCGCAGCCACACCCACATTTCCTCGCCGGGCCAGCCCGGCCCGTGCTGGCGCGGGGCGCGGTTTGTCGAGGTCTTGTAGCTCGCATTGCCGCGCCCGCCGTCGCCGCCGCGCAGGAAATGGAGGCGCTCGCCCTCCTTGGTGAGGTCGGCGAGCAGGCTGCGCTCGTCGTCGTCGGCGAGGATCTGGGTGCCGACCGGCACCTGGATGACAAGGTCGGGGCCGCCCGCGCCGGTGCGGTCGCGCCCGGCGCCGGGGGTTCCGCGCTTCGCCTTGAAATGCTGGGTATAGCGGAAATCGATCAGCGTGTTGAGGCCCGCGACCGCCTCGAACACCACGTCGCCGCCCTTGCCGCCGTTGCCGCCGTCGGGGCCGCCATATTCGATATATTTCTCGCGCCGGAACGACACGGCGCCGGGGCCGCCGTCGCCCGACTTGATGAAGATCTTGGCCTGGTCGAGGAAATGCATCGGGGGCCTTTAGGGAGATGCAGTGCAAAATGCACCTAATTCCTGCCTGATGCGAACGGTTTTGAGGCAGGAAAGCTCGTCATTGCGAGCGAAGCGAAGCAATCCAGAGTGGTTTACGCTACCCTGGATTGCTTCGCTTCGCTCGCAATGACGAGCATTTTCAAACTAATTTCGGCAGATCACCCCCGCCGCCCGATCCCGTGCGACAGCATCGATTCGAGCGCGATCTCTCTCGCGCGGCTGCGCGGGACGCCGAGGGCGCGCGACAGCGGACCGCCGAACAGCGCATCGCCGAGCGCCATCAGCACGAGCTGCATCGTCTCGTCCTCGATCGGCGCTTCCTCCTCGCTATGATCCTCGCGCAGTTCCTCGACCAGGTCATGGATCGCCTTCAGGATCGGGTCGAGCGCATTTTCATTGCCCGACAGGATCATCCAGCTCGCGAGCGCTCCCGCGCCGCCGGTGTCGAAAGCGTCGAAGGCGAGGTCGACGACCTCGCGCGGATTCTGCTCGCTCGCGCGCTGGCGGAACACCGCCTCGCGGATCGTCGTGGTGATGAACGCCGCCATCTTCTCGATCAGCGCCTGCTGCAGCCCCGCGGCGCTGCCGAAATGATGGAGCAGGTTCGCATGGGTGCGGTCGACGCGCGCCGCGACGGCTTTCAGCGTCACCGCCTGCGGACCGCTTTCGATCAGGATTTCGCGGGCCGCTTCCAGCGCGGCCGACCGGCTCTCCTCCGGGCTCAGCCGCTTTCTTGATATTGACACCACTGTAAGTAACCTTTAACACCATACCCCATGGGACGTCCCCACGTCCCGCAACCCCTTTTCGACGGTGAAGACCATATGTCCAGCCTTTCCCGCTCTCCGACCCCCGACGATCTGTCGATTACGCCGCGCGACAAGCGCTTCGGTCGTGACGACCGGCAGGGGCGCTGGTGGCTGAACGGCGATCCGATCGCGTCGGCCTTCCACACCGCGCTGTCGGTTACCTTTCCGCGCGGCGAGGCGATGTTCATCGAGGCGGTGAAGGCGCACCGCGACGGCGTTCCCGACAAGCTCGCGCGCGAGATCCGCGCCTTCACCCAGCAGGAAGTGATCCACAGCCGCGAGCATGTCGTCTTCAATCGGAAAGCGGCGGAGGCGGGCTACGACCTCAGCGAACTTGACGCCGACGTCAGCCACGTCCTCGACCTCATCAAGACGCGCCCGCCGATCGTCAACCTGATGGCGACGATCGCGCTCGAACATTATACCGCGATGATGGCGGCGGTGATGCTGAAAGATCCGAAGATGTACGCGGGCGCCGAGCCCGAATGGGGTGCCTTGTGGAAATGGCACGCGATCGAGGAGATCGAGCATAAGGGCGTCGCCTACGACACCTGGCTCCACGCGACGAAGGACTGGAGCCGCTGGAAGCGGTGGAAAGCGAAATCGCTGATGATGCTGCTCGTCACCAGCCGCTTCTGGCCGCGCCGCGTCAAGGGGATGAAGGCGCTGCTGAAGCAGGACGGGCTGACCGGCTGGCGCGTGACGGCGCGCATCTGGTGGTATCTGCTCGGCTCGCCCGGCATCCTCCGCAAGAGCTTCGTGCCGTGGCTGTCCTATTTCATGCCGGGCTTCCACCCGTGGAACCATGACGACCGGGCGCTGATCAGGAAATATGAAGGCGATTATGCCGACGCGCTGATGCCCGCGCATTCCTCGGCCCCTGAATTGGCGGCCGCCTGACCCGGAGGTTCCGCAAAGGCGGGCGCCCGGACCGGTTTCTCTCTCCCCTCCGAGCCTGCCTTTGCGGGGCGCATCGATCGCCTCAAATTCCCCCGTCATTCCCGCGAACCCGGGCACACCTTTATTATAACTCGACCGGCGTCGGGTTGCGGGTTGTCGTTCACGAAGTCGAGGATGCCCATGAGCGAGCCGTGCAGCGTGGCATGAACCTCGCCGCGCTTCTCACCAGAATGCAGCACGATCTTGCCGACGAGTGAGCGGATGTCGGCTGACGCATCAAGCCGCGTCTCCGGGTCTTTGAGTGTTTCCGTGAGCCGTGCGACCTTGCGCTTGTAGATTTCGGCAATGCCGGGATGGATATCGGGAATACCGGCAGGTGCCTCGGCGAGACGGGCGGCGATTTCGGCTTTCTCGCGTTCTAGCTCGGCCATCCGCGCCTTCATGCTGGGCTGGTAAAGTCCGTCCTCGATCGCGGCCATGATGCCAGCGACGGCCTTGTCGATCCTCGCCAGCGCGCGGGTATCGGCATCAGCCTGAATGCGCCGCTCGCGGTTCTCGCGGTTGATATGCGCCGCATAGGCGGCAACGGCCGCGTCGATCTTGTCGGCCGACACCAGCCGGTCGGCGATACCGGCAAGCGCCCGGCGCTCCAGTTCCTCGCGCCGGATCGTCCGGCTGTTGGTGCAGGTGCGGCTTCGATGATGACCAACGCAGCCATAGCGGTCGCCGACGACGATCGCATAAGTGCCGCCACACTCGCCGCATTCGAGCAGCCCCGACAGAAGATAGGCCGGGCGCCGCAGCCCGTTGACGCTCCGCGCCTGCGCCGCTTCCTTGACGCCCTTGTTGCGCTCAGCAAGGATGTCCTGCTGGCGCTTGGCCGCTTCCCAGAGATCGTTGGTTATGATGCGAAGGTCAGGCACTTCTTTCCTGATCCATTCGGATTCGGGATTGAGCCGAGTGACGTCCTTGCCGGTAGTCGGGTCCTTGATCTTATGCTTGTGGTTCCAGACGCGGACGCCGACATAGAGTTCGTTATTAAGAATACCGAGCCCGCGGCGTGCATTCCCGCGGATGCTAGTATCGCGCCACGGCTTTCCCGATGGCCCGGCGACGCCTTCGGCGTTGAGATCGCAGGCGATGGCGATCGGGCTTTTTCCGGCAGCAAACTCGCGGAAGATGCGTTCGACGATCAGCGCCTGCATGGGATCGATCTCGCGCTCGCCGCGTACAAGTTCGCCTTCGCTGTTGAGGCGGCGCACCATCCGATAGCCGTAGCCGATGGCGCCTGCCGAGAAGCCTTTCTCGACCCGGCCACGCAGGCCGCGATGCGTCTTCTTGGCGAGGTCTTTCAGGAACAGTGCGTTCATCGTGCCCTTGAGGCCGACATGAAGCTCGGAGATTTCGCCTTCGGCGAGGGTGAATAGCGGCACCCGCGCAAACTGGAGATGCTTGTAGAAGGTGGCGACGTCGGCCTGATCGCGCGACACGCGGTCGAGCGCCTCGGCAAGCACGATATCGAACTTCCCCGCCTGCGCGTCGGCCAGCAGCTTTTGAACGGCGGGGCGTAGAATCATGCTCGACCCCGAGATGGCGGCGTCGGCATAGCTGTCCACGATCACCCAGCCTTCACGCTCCGCGTATTCGCGGCAGAGGCGCTGCTGATCGGCGATCGACGCGGCATTCTGCTGGTCGGACGAATAGCGGGCATAGAGCGCAGCACGGATCATGGTTGGTCTCCTTGCGACCATGGATTGAAGAGGCGAATGCCGGTCGCCTCAAAATCAACGACATTGCGGGTGACAAGCGTGAGTTGGTGCCTCTTTGCCGCCGCGGCGATGAAGGCATCCATCGCACCGATGGGACGGCCCACGGCTTGTGCCGCCGCGACGATCCGGCCCCACGCATCAGCAGTTTCGGCATCGACGGGCAACAGACGGTCATCGAACCGCAGGGGCAGTTGCTCGGTCAGCCAATTATCTAGCGCCGTCTTGCGCCGCCCCGCATCGAGACGTTCGACCCCGTGCCGCAGTTCGGCGAGCGACACGATGCTCAGATGGAGTTGCTCTTCGTCGATCGAGGCGAGCCAGTCCATCACGCCGGCATCGGGGCGCGGCTTTGCCCCTTCGGAAATGACATTGGTATCGAGCAGGAAGCTCACAGCGAAGTCTCGCGTATGCCGCCCTCGAGCCGCTCGACCTCAAGGCCCGAACCGCGCAGCGGCGAAGCGAGAATGAAATCGGCGAAGCTGCCCATCATCTCGCGCCGCTGCGTCTTCTCCCAAAGCTCGGCATCGACGACGACCACGGCGCTCTTGCCGTTGCGGGTGATCGCTTGCGGCCCCTTGCGGCGCGCCTTGTCGATAACCTCGCTCAACTTGGCCTTGGCCTGGGCGACGGTCCACGTATCGGAGGGAATTTCAGCGTTCATAACCATAACTCCATCATCTATGGTTATGTTAGTCATTATAGTCATTGCGTCAAGCGTCGCTATCGGTTCGGCCGCCCTTTGTCCGCTTCATTGTCATTTGCGGCGCGCAGCGTTCGAATATGCTCGCTGGCGATATGACGTCCGATCGCTTCGGCAAGGCGTGTCAGTGCGGCATCGACTGCGGCGGTGCGCAGCGCGGGCGCCTTATCATTGGCCGGAACGATGCCGCGTTCTGGCTGCATGTCATCCTCGTGCATCGCCGGTCCCCGCTTCATTGTCGTTATCCGCACGATAGGCGGCGGGATTGGCGACCCAACGGCTGATTGCGGACTCATGCCACCCGGCGCCGTGGACGCCGAGCTTCTGCTGCCGCGGAAAGGTGCCTTCAGCGATCTTGCGGTAGATGGTCGAGCGCGACAGCCCGGTGCGATCTTGGACGGTCTTGATACGGATAATTCGTTCGGGAGCGGACACAGGGACTACCTCCAACATTTGCTGGTTGACGACGCCCCTTGCGAACAGATTTCGACAGGCGAGCCCTTCGATTCAAGTGTTCCTTCAATGCCGTTCGGTGCAATCGAAGCATAGGATGCAAAAACAGGCGATAGCCAACAACAGCGCATAAACGGCGGCTTGCGGCACGGAGAGGCGGGAAACGGAAAGCTCTGCGCACTATAGCGGCGGCTCTTGCCGGGCGCGCGAATGGACAACCTTGTTGTGGCACCTGATCGCATGTCGTTACAGGCCTCCGATTCGGTGGTCTGCCCGCCGCGTATCAGCCTGCATCGGTCGGCGCCGTTCGCGCAACAGGGGAGGCATTGTCGTGCCGCTTCAGGCGCGTATTGACGGCGTGGTGCCGATAGGTCTTGCCAAGGGCCGGAGATTGGCTGAAGATTCCGAGGATGCGCACCGACGTCGATCATCTTCCTGCCGCGAAGCAGCGCGAGCTTGAGCGCATCGTCGAGATCATCTTCGACGAGTTCGGCGGCGCGACCGAAATTGCGACCGGGCGCCGCAAGGGCGCCCGCATCCTCAAGATCATCCTGTTCGGCAGCTATGCGCGAGGCGATTGGGTCGATGCACCAGCCTCGGCCAATCAGTATAAATCCGATTATGATATTCTCGTCATCGTCAGCCAGAAGGAACTGACTGACCGCGCTGCTTATTGGGCGAAGGCCGAGGAACGGCTCATTCGCGCCTACACGATCGAGAAGACGTTACGCACCCCGGTCAATTTCATCGTCCATTCGTTGCACGAGGTGAACGACGGGCTGGCGCACGGTCGTGTCTTCTTCATGGAGGTCGCGAAGGACGGAATCGCGCTCTACGAAGCTGATGCCAGCGAGTTGGCAACGCCACGGCCCAAATCGCCGTCACAGGCGCTGGAAACGGCGAGGGAATATTTTGAAGAACATGTGGCAAGCGCCGCCGAGCAACTCGAGATCTTCAAATTCTGTATGGAGCGCAGGAGCTGGAAAAAGGCCGCGTTCAATCTTCATCAGGCCGTGGAGAGCTTGTATCAGGGTTTGCTGCTCACGTTGACCTATTATACGCCCTATAACCACAACATCGCATTCCTGCGCTCGCTCGCCGAGGGGCTCGACCGGCGCCTCTACGGAATCTGGCCCGACGCGACGCATCGCGAGCGAGCGATGTTCCAGAAATTGAAGGAAGCCTACACCAAGGCCCGCTACTCAAAACATTATCGGATCAGCGAAGAGGAACTGACCTGGCTGGGCGAACGGGTCGAGGAATTGGGCCGCGTTGTCCATCAGGTCTGCACCGATCGGATCGCCGAATTCGAAAAGGTGGCGCGCGAATAGGTCGGGCATTCTATGTTGTCCTCGTTTCCCGGCCGATCAACAATCCCTTTTTATCTGGTCGGACCAAAAGCGGTAGGATCGACTGTCCTTTGCTTCCGCATTCAGATTCCGCAGCCGCTTCATGGAAGCGCACTTTTCCTGCTGCGAAGCGTCGTTCATCACCAAGAACTCGAAGTGTTCGCCTTCCTTCTTGATTCTTTCCCGCGTAGTCTCGGCGCACCCTATCAGCGTGATCGCTGCCAGCGCGGCGGACAGGGACAGCGCCCTCAGTCCCATTTCAAGCCTTCGGTCTTGAAAGTGAACTGCTGATTGCCTTGCTGGAAGAATTCGGCCTCGATGATGACTTTTTTGGATTTCTTCAGATTGTTCAGGAATCCAGTTTCATTGAGGATGAAAATCACGTTTGAGGAGCCATCGCTCGTGTCGGTGCAGCCGTAACGCTTGATCGGCTGGTCATCGAATTTCACCGATACGTGGCCGTTGCTGAACGAGTGGCAAAGAATCTGGCCCTCATCGACCCCAAACATAATCGATAGGCCGTCCTCTTTCCGCTTGCGGAGGGTAAGATGTCCCTGAACTACCCCATAAGGGAAGTCCAGATTCACCTCGTTCTCACTGGTCACACGGGCGAACTGAGCCGTATCGCCGCGCATTTCGTCCTTGTCTTCGCGATATGACCAATTGGAAGCAGAGGGAGTTTCCGGGGTAGCAGCACTCGGCTCCCCGCTACCGACGGCCGCAACGGTGGCTGGCTGGGAATTGCCACCTTCCTTCGGAACGAACGACCCGACCAGGATTAGCGACACGAGCGCGGCAAGCGCGAAATGCCAGCGCTTCCAGCCTCCGATATAGGGCTTGAACACCCCGACTACGGCTGCGAGAAAGACAATCGAAAACAAACCGGACACAGTCACCCCCTGCAATATACCTGCGCCAAGAGCGTAACACCCGATTGTAAAAGGGCTATTAAGCCTTATGCGACCAAGCGAAGAGGTCGATGTCGCTCCGGGAGCGAAACTGTATCGAGTTGTCATGGCAGTAATCGATCAAGTTCGAAAGGGTCGACCTCCGAAAGTCTCCCGCTACTAACCTTGTCGTGCCTCGCCAATTCTGGCATAGTCCCGCCCACGGGATGGAATGACTGGCGGCCATCCCGAGGATTATCCTGCCAGCATCATGCAGGTCCGGCCGAGGGTCGGGCAGTTGCTGTAGACCGCTTTAGCGGCGCACAGCGAACACCGCTTGCACATTCGCGCTTCGATGCGCGGACCGCCGCTGTGCGAGCTGCAAATGACTATCCCCAAAGCGAAGGACTTCTACGCGCGCGAAGTCGTGATGGCGCGCGTCGACCATCTCATCCGTCGCAAGCAGGGCGAGATCGAACGCATTACGCGCATCCTGCGCGCCTTCTTCGATCCCGATCAGGTGCAAGCCCCCGAGCCGGGGCAGATACGGCGCATCATCCTGATCGGCCCCTATGCCCGGCGGTCATGGTACGAAGACGAGAAGACGATCCATTTCTCCGATTACGAGCTTTGGATCGTCGTCAACCATCCCCTCTTCAAGGAAGAGGAGTGCTGGACCCGCGCACGCGAGGTCATCGACAGCGAACTTGGCGACCGCTGCATGGTCGACCTCGAACTCTATTCCAAAGCCGACATCCGCATCGCCAAGGCCGAGCGCGACACCTTCATCCTCGACCGCATCGAAGCGGGCATCACCCTCTATCGCGCTCCGCGCGACGCACCGCTCAACGAGCGCGAACGCCAAGGGGCGCGGTCATGACCGCGCCCGTCTCGACTGCGGCTTCGTTCGAAGCCTTCTATCGCGCCGAGCGTCCTCGAATGCTCAGATATTTTGGCCGGAGGGCCGGGCGCGACGCCGCGCCCGATCTGACGCAGGAGGCCTTCGCGCGGTTGCTGCGCAGCGGGGCGCTTGATCGCGCCGAATGTCCCCAAGCTTATCTGACCCGGATTGCGTGCAACCTGTTGATCGATCGCGCGCGCCGGAAGAAATGCGGTCCAACCGCCTTATATTCGCTCGACGAGGAACGCGATGCAGTTTCGCGGGCCGACCAGACTTGGCGGATCGAAGCAGCCGACCTGTTCCGCCTTTACCGGCAGACCGTGCGCGCCATGCCGCCGAAGACCCGGCGCGTCTTCCTGATGTGCCGGGTGAAGCGAATGCGCTACAGCGACATCGCGGTGGAACTCGGCATCAGTGTCGCGACCGTCGATTATCACATGGTGCAGGCGCTCGCGCGGTGCCGCGCCGCAGTTGCCGCGCAATGGTGAGGCCGTTGCAGGCTTGGCGCCCTTTCAAACGCCTGCTCGGTCGCCGCACCTTGGAGGTCCCCGACGGTGCGCGCACCGAGCGGCTGGAGGCCCTCGTCATGTCGGGCCTCGACCATCAACGCTGCACGGCGATGCGCCGCTTACCGCCGCTTCCGCGCGCGCTGTTCCTGCTCCACAATTTCTACGGCGTCGAGATCGGCGCGATGGCAGAAGAAGTTGGGGCGGATCGTGACATCATCGACGCATGCCTCGCCGATGCGCGAACGATCGTCCGGGCGCATGTCTGCCATACGGAGCCGATTCCCGGTATGGGAGCGGCGGCGATCGAACTGGAGGCGCGGTTGCAGCAGGACTATCGGCGATCGCTCGCGGTCGCCTTCACCGAGAGCGGCTATCCGGGCGAGATGATATGGCCCGATCCTGCTGCCGGCATCGCGACCGATCAGGAAGCCGCGGCCGCGTTTATCGTTTCGCAGCTGACGGCGACGCTGCGCAATGCGGCCCTGCGGTCGCGCCGCGCCGGTGTCGCCACGGTCGATCAATGGCGCTTTGTCGGACCCTGGCGTCGGTGTCGGCGTCGCCGCCTGTTGCGCGTCAACGACGCGCTCCGCTGCGCAGGCTGCCAGCCATTCGATGAATGGCTGGCCGATCGCCTGGTTCCCGATCATCGCTACCCGCACGGCTATGCCGAGTATCGCCGGCGACGACGCCCCTTGCCGGAGGAAAGACCGCTGACTGAGGCCGAGCAGAACGGCGAAGAGATCGCCGACATCGTGCAGATACCGGAGCCGCTGACCCGTCAATCCGAACTGACCCGACACGTCTGGATATTCTTCTATCATTACGGCCGGTCGACCGAAGAGATTGTCCGGCGTCTCGGCATCAGCCGCGCCAGCGTCAAACGCCGCCGCGAGCAGGCCGACTATGCGATCATCGGCATGGACTATCCGTCGCTGGCGTTTCGCATTCGCTTCGCGATCATGGTGCGAAGGCTTGGGTTAGGAATATGGTGGGATCGCATCCGATCCGCCCTTTACGGTTAATGGCTATCGCGCGTCGCCCTTGAAGCAATGACGCGATGCGTGCATGTCGTGGATCGACGAATATTTCGCGAACTGTGAATGATGAATGGAGTTTGAGAATGGACGATCAGGAAACGCTGGTCACGCTGACCGCCGATATTGTTGCCGCGCATGTCAGCAACAACAGCGTCGCCATATCGGATATTCCGCTGGTCATTCGCTCGGTGCATGACGCGCTCGCCGGACTTGGGCAGACTGCCGAGCCCGAAGTCAAGCAGGAGCCGGCGGTGTCGATCCGGTCGTCGGTGAAGCCCGATTACATCGTTTGTCTCGAAGACGGCAAGAAGCTCAAGATGCTCCGGCGTCACCTGATGACACACTACAATATGACGCCCGACGATTACCGCGCGAAGTGGAACCTGCCGAAGGACTATCCGATGACCGCGCCTGCCTATGCGGAGAAGCGCCGCGCTTTAGCCAAGGAAATTGGCCTTGGCACCAAAGGTCGCGGTGGCGGCCGACCCCGCCGGAAGAAATAGAGCTAACGATTGCGGCGCTTTTTGTAGGCCTCAGCCTCCAGCATGGCGATTTCGTTTCGTGCCGCTTCGACGAACGCAGCCTTGGCGGCAAAATGGTCGCCACGATCATCTTCATCCGCAGCGTTGGCGGAAAGTCCAATGTTGCCAACCGCGCGAGCGCATTGGTGCACGGATTCCGATGAAACCAATGAGATTTCCGCCAGCAGCGCAAAAAGTGAAGACACATTGTCGAGCGATTTTTGCCCGCCGACGACAGTCAGCACGTTGCGATCCGCTTCGACGAGAAACTTGGCATAGAGTTGCCGCCGTTCCTGAATCCTATCGCGGATCAAGGCAAGGCGCCATTCATGGGTTTGAATGCTGCGTCCAGCCAGAAAGCTCGGATAGGCAGCGGCAATAGCGCCTGTCAGCGACGCGCCGATAGGGATGATGATGTCAGCGAACGATGCAGGCATGCTCGACCCGTGGGGCAGCTTGCGCGATGATGCAATGACGGAAATTCTCAGTCGGGAGCGGGACTATCCAGATCGCCATTTTCCGCTTGCGCCATGTTGAACGCCCGTTTGCCCCGGCGACGCCATAGCGCGGCGGCATGGTCGCCCTGGTCGCTCCGCAGCTTGTCGGCCATCCATAGGAACGCGCCATAGAGCATCGCGCGATCGTCGTCGGCGAGGTCGACGAGTTCGGCTTTGGCGACGAGCCCTCCCAGCTCGATAAGCTGGCGCGTGCGCTCGCGTCGCTTGACCTGCCATTCACGCATTCCGGTTCGTGCTTTCACCAGCTCAAGCCGATGCCGCATCGCCGTCATGCGCCGGGTCATTCGCCGCACCGCGATCAGATCGCGCCGCAGTTTTGCGTGCGCCGCGCTGAAAGAAGCTCGCGCCCGCCTTGCGCCAACCCTCCTTTGCGCCCGCATCTTTCGTCGCGACTGCGCCGAGCAACGCGCCCGCGAGCAAATCGGCTTCGAGCGTATCGGCACCGGTGGCGATGACGAGTTCGCCAAGTTGGCGAACGCGGCGTTCCTTGAGGGTTTTCGCTTTGGCTTCGAGCGCCTTCAGTTCCGAATCGATATCGCGTGGCTTACGCATGGCTCAGTCTCCATTGAGTGACGATACGGCCATGATAGAAGAAGCGCGGCACCAGCGCAGTAGAGTCGCCGGGACAGCCTGACATCGCCTAGTCCCTGTCGAGAATTTATTCGAGGAGGGCGCGCTTATACGTCGTGCCGACGTAGGCTTGGTGGCGTAGATGGATTGCCGTCATGGCAATCTTTCACTTCTCCGCGAAAGTCATCGGGCGCGCTGCCGGGCGCAGCGCCGTCGCAGCCGCTGCCTATCGCGCGGGCGAGCGGCTGCACGATGAACGGCTCGACCGCGATCATGATTTCCGCGCCAAGGCGGGCGTCGAGCATAGCGAGATCACGCTGCCCGAAGGTGCGCCCGAACAGTGGCGCGACCGCGAACGGCTCTGGAATGATGTCGAGGCGATCGAGAAGCGCAAGGACGCGCAGCTTGCGCGCGAGATCGAGTTCGCGATTCCGCGCGAGATGAGCAAGGCCGATGGCATCGAACTGGCGCGAGATTTCGTGGCTGCCGAATTTGTCGAACGCGGCATGATCGCCGACCTCAATGTCCATTGGGACATCGGCGCGGACGGTCAGCCCAAACCCCATGCCCATGTCATGCTCACAATGCGCGAGATTGGCCCCGATGGGTTCGGCGCGAAGGTCCGTGATTGGAATCGCACCGAACTTGTCGAACAGTGGCGCGAGCGATGGGCCGATCACGTCAATGCGCGGCTTGCCGAACTCGATATAGACGCCCGCATCGATCACCGCAGCCTTGAGGCGCAGGGTATCGGCCTCGAACCGCAAGACAAGATCGGCCCCGCCGCATCGCGCATGGGCGAGCGCGGTCTTGAGTCCGAGCGGATCGAGGATCACCGCGCGGTCGCGCAGCGGAACGGCGAGCGCATCATCGCCGAGCCGCGCGTCGCGCTCGATGCGATCACCCACCATCAGGCGACATTCACGCGCCGCGATATGGCGATGTTCGTGCATCGCCACAGCGACGGCAAGGATCAATATGACCGGGCGATGAGCGCGGTTCGCGGCTCGCCCGACCTGATCGAACTCGGCAAGGACGGGCGCGGCGAAGACCGGTTCACCAGCCGCGAGATGATCGACACCGAACAGCGGTTGCAGCACGCCGCCGAGTTGATGGCCGAACGCGAGCGGCATCGTGTGTCGGAGGACGACCGGGAGGGCGCACTTCGCGCGGCGGCGGCGCGCGGGCTTGACCTGTCGGGCGAGCAGCGCGCGGCGTTCGATCATGTGACCGGCGAGCAGGATTTGAGCCTTGTCGTCGGCTACGCAGGCACCGGCAAGAGCGCGATGCTGGGTGTCGCGCGGGAGGCGTGGGAGTCTGCCGGGTATGAAGTGCGCGGAGCGGCGCTGTCGGGCATCGCCGCTGAAGGTTTGGAGAACGGTTCGGGCATTGCGTCTTGCACGATCGCCAGCATGGAATATGGCTGGGCGCAGGGCCGTGATATGCTCGGCCCCCGCGATGTGTTGGTGATCGACGAGGCGGGCATGGTCGGCACGCGCCAGATGGAGCGCGTATTGTCCCATGCGACCGACGCCGGCGCAAAGGTCGTGCTTGTAGGCGACCCGCAGCAATTGCAAGCGATCGAGGCGGGCGCGGCGTTCCGCGCGATCCACGAACGGCATGGCGGCGTCGAGATCACCGAGGTCCGCCGCCAGCATGTCGAGTGGCAGCAGGACGCCACCCGCCAGCTTGCCACCGGCCGAACCGGCGAGGCGATCCGGGCCTACGCCGATCACCGCATGATCCACGCCGCCGAGACGCGCGAACAGGCGCGCGCCGAGCTTGTCGAGCGTTGGGACCGCGAGCGCATCGCCGCGCCCGATCGGACCCGCATCATCCTCACACATACCAATGCCGAGGTGCGCGAACTCAATGAGGCTGCGCGCGATGCGATGCGCGCCAGCGGCGATCTTGGCGATGATGTTCGCCTCACGGTCGAACGCGGCGACCGGGATTTTGCGGCGGGCGACCGCATCATGTTCCTGCGCAACGAGCGCAGCCTTGAGGTCAAGAACGCCACGCTCGGGACGATCGAGCGCGTCAGCGAGCAAAGCATGACCGTGCGCACCGATGACGGGCGTTCGGTCGCGTTCGACATCAAGGACTATCGCGACCTCGATCATGGCTACGCCGCCACGATCCACAAGGCGCAGGGCATGACGGTCGACCGGGCGCATGTGCTGGCAACGCCGGGTATGGACCGCCACGGCGCTTATGTCGGCATGACCCGCCACCGTGACGGCATGGCGCTTCACTATGGCCGCGACGACTTCAAGGACGACGCGCGTCTCGTCCGCACCCTGTCGCGCGAACGCGCGAAGGACATGGCGAGCGACTACCGTCAAGCCGATCCGGTCAAGGACTATGCCGAGCGGCGCGGGATCGGCTTTGGCGAGCGCATCGCGGATATCGCCCGCGCGGGCGCAGAGAAAGCGCGCGGGATCTTCGACGGCTTGCGCCTCGCATTGCCTGATAAGCAGCGTGAGCCACCGGCCGTCCCCGACCGGCCAAAGAGCATCTTCGCGAACTTTCGTCCGCCCGTGCCCAATGCCGATCAGGCGAGGACTATGCAGGCAGATCGCGAGCAGGTCCGGCGGCTTGCGGTTGAACGCCATGCCCGCGCGATCGCCGACATCTGGAAGATGCAGGACAAGGGCTTGCCGGTCCTGCCGCACCAGCGCGCCGAACTCGACAAGGCGCGTGAAGCGATGGGCCGGGTCGACAGCCATGCCGCGAAAGACATGGAGAGCGCCTATCGCCGCGATCCGGCTTTGGTCCCGGAAACCGCGGGCGGACGATCGCAGCGCGCCATCCAGGCGATGCGGCTCGAGGCCGAAATCCGCACCGATCCCGCAAAGCGCGCCGACCGGTTCGTCGAGGGCTGGCGCCAGCTTGGAAAGCAACGGGAAGGTCTAAAGCGTGATGGCGATGTCCGCGGCGTTCGCAAGGTGTCCGAACAGATGGCGGGGCTGGCGAAGAGCCTCGAACGCGATGCGCAGATGGAGTCGGTCCTGCGTGGCCGCAAGCAGGAACTCGGGATCAGCATCGATACCGGGCGTCAGCTCTCGCACGATCTTGCCAGCAGCGTCGGCATCGAACGCGGCCGCGACATGGGCATGAGCCGATAAGGAGAAACGATCATGGACAGCCAGATATCCGAACTTTCCGATACCGACCCCGCCGCGCAGGCGTTCGCCGAGCTTGGGCGGAAAGTCGGCTTGCTCGAAGCGGCCGTGACGAGGCTTACTGCAAAGCGCGATGCCGCTCCCGACTATAGCGAGACGCTCGGCGAGATGTCGGCCTTGCTCGACCGGATGCGGACCGCGATCAACGGTTTTGCCCGATCACCGGCCATCAAGCTTACACCCGAGGAGATGGCAAGCCAGATCGCCGCTGCGGGCACGAAGGCCCGGGCGTCCGACCACGCCGCCATCGAACAGGCCCGCGCACGGTTCGACAATGGCGCACATCGTATCGAGCGTCTCGCCGGGACCGTCACTGCGGTTCGCGAACAGCACCGCCGGCTCCTGTGGACCGCAGGCGGTGGTTTGCTCGCCGGGATGCTGCTATGGTCGTTTCTGCCCGGCGTCGTCCTGCGCATCATGCCGACAAGCTGGCACATGCCCGAAAGTATGGCGGCGCATATCATCGGCGAGCCGACTTTATGGGAAGCCGGTAGCCGGATGATGCGCGCGGGTGATCCTGAGTCCTGGAAGTCGATTATGATCGCCGTCGAGATGCGTCGCGATAATCTACAGACCCTTGAGGCTTGCGAGAAAGCGGCGCGCCAGACCAAAAAGATCGTGCGATGCTCGATCAAGGTCAAGCTGCCTCAGCCCTGATCGCACACGCTCAGTGCGTATTTTGGTCGTCCAGATCATTCGAGTGCGAAGTAACTTTAGCTTACATTTCCGTGGATTGACGAATTCGCTGGGCCGGTTCAGGCTATCTTAGTTGGGGTGATTCGTTTGAGGGGAAACGGTCCTCGGGGGCTTGGAACTTCAATCGACGACATTGGCTTTGCTACATCTTCGCCGAAGTGGTGGCGATAGCGTTTGCCTTGGGGGAAGCTGAACGTGCGATCGAATGCGGTGCTGCTGTCCTGTTCTGCCCTGGCGCTTGCTGTGAGTTCCTTACAAGCCTCAAGCGCCCAGACGGTCAGCTATGAATATGACGCCCTTGGCAGACTGGTGCAGGCGACCGATAGCGGCGGCCCGAACAATGGAACCGTCAGGCAAGCCTGTTTCGACCCTGCCGGCAATCGGACATCGTACAGGGTCGGCGCAGCTGGGGGAACCTGTTCGAGTTCGACCCCTACGCCTACTCCCACACCAACGCCCACCCCGACTCCTACGCCAACCGGAGATCCGATTGCGAACACGGACAATCTCGGACAGGTGCACCGCTGCGATCAAGTCACGATCAATCCCGTCCTGAACGACACGTCGCCGAACGGAAAATATCCGCTCACCCTCGTCTCCGTCGCTACTGGTCAGGGTGCCAAGCCGCAGATATCCGGGAATAATGTAACCCTTAGTCTTTTTCAGGGTGGCGCTAAAAGCATCGAATATGTGGTAAAAAATTCTGTAGGGGAACAGTCTACCGGATTTATTACATTTACCGGATTTGGTAAATTGACGGACTGTGCATAGTCATTTTTGATTCTATATTATTTATGGATGGGCCATGCGTGATATGTTTTCCGGTTCAAAGAGCTTCTTTCAAGCACTTTTGTCAATCAAGCGCAATGCCGTGGCCTTGGTCTTCACAGGATTCGCCGTTACCACGCCGCAAGTTCTAAGCGCCCAGGACATCCCGAATACGATCTCGCCTATTCAGATAGAGCCCGATCGAAACGGGGTGAACATCATCGACGGCAAGATGACGCCCGATGCGCTCGTCCTTTCGGTGCCGGCGGCGCCGCGTCTGAAGTTCGACCGGGTTCAGAATGCCGCACCCTATATCAAGGGCGAGCAGATCCGGGATTTCGACGGCGGCGAATGGTCCGGTTCGTGGACCGTCCACACAGCGGATGGCGTCTCGGAATCCTTCCGCTGTTCGTTCGAGGTTACGGATCACAAGCAGTGCGAAAGCGTTACCGGCTCAGGATCGTACCTCGCATTCGGGGGCAACTATTATCGAAGGTCGGGTTCAGGCGAACGCTACTCACTAACCCTGACCCATATCTACACGCTGCCGACACCCACGCAGCAGCAACAGCATCTTCGCCTCTTCTACGCCTCGAAGATCGAATATCCGGACGGCGAAGTCATATCTTACGAATATGACACGGCGAAGCTGACCACTGATCCCTACAGCCGCACCTTCTATCGGCCCAGCAAAATATCTACCAATCTCGGCTATTATATCAGCATCAGCTACCAGAATAACGATCTGACCCAGATCGGCTGGGGCACGCCGAGCGTCGTCTCGCTCTACAAGGCGAGTGATCCGTCGACACCGCTGGGCCGACTGACCAACAACGGCAACGGGACGGTCACCGATCTCGCGGGCCGTCTCTATCAGGGCTATAATCTTGGCAATCTCGGGAGCGATGTCGAGGAGACGAGCTTCACAAGGACCTTGCCGACCGAAGCCTCTCCAACGCTGACGGTGACAGCGGCAACCGGTCTCCCCAGTGCGGCGCCGATGATCGGCACGGTCAACCGCGACGGTGTATCGTGGAGCTATAGCTACACGAACCCCACCTATTATACCGGGCTCGGCAATTACGTCTTCGACAGGGTCGATGCCACCGGTCCCGATGGTTATCACAAGACCTATACGATCGCGCGGACAGCGATCAACAGCGCGGCGGGCGGCCGCAATCTGATCACCGGCGTCAAGGACGAGTTGGGCCGGCAGACGAGCTACACCTATGATACCAAGATGCGGGTCACGCAGATCACGCAGCCCGAAGGCAACTCGGTGTCGCTCGGCTGGGACAAGGCCGGCAATATCATATCGAAGACCACGGTCGCGAAGCCGGGTTCCGGCCTCGCGAGCCTGAGCGAGCAGGTCTATGTCAATCTGACGCCCTATCTCTCGCCGACGGGTCTTTTTGTCGAATGTGGTGGCACGGTCATGTGCTGGCGGCCGACCTGGTCGCGCGATGCGCTGAACCGGCAAACCGACTATGCGTACAACGCCAACGGCCAACTCACCGAGCAGACCGATCCCGCCGATGCCGATGGTGTGCGGCGCAAGACCTATGCCGAATATACACCGTTCGACACCGGCGCCGGCATCCTCTCGCGCAAGACGCGGACGCGCGTCTGCGGCGAAGGCACCACCTGCGGCACCAACGGCGAGTTCCGCACCGAAACGGACTATTGGGAAAAGACCTTCCTACCCGCGGTCGAGCGCCTCGTCGATCTTGCGAGCGGACAGACACGCGAGACCAGTTATAGTTATGACGCGGCGGGCCGGGTGCTGTCGATCGATGGCCCGCGCCCCGGCGCGGATGACGCGCAATATTTTCGATACGATGTCATCGGCCGAAAAACGTGGGAGATCGGAGCCCTCGCGCCCAATGGCCTGCGGATCGCGAAGCGCTTCACCTATCGCGATTCCGACGACCAGGTGACGGCTGTCGAGACGGGGACGTTGCCAGACGCGTCGAGCAGCACGCTGACGGTGATCGAGCGAACCGACATGATCTTCGACAGCCGGCGCTACCTGATCCGCGAGGCGGTGTCGGCAGGCGGCCAGACGCTGAAGGTCACCGACCGGTCGTTCCTCAATCGCGGACTTGCGGACTGTACTGCGGTGCGCATGAACATGGCGGCGCTTCCGGCGGCCACCGCGACGGGGGCCTGCTCGCTTGGCACGCAAGGCACCCAAGGCCCCGACCGCATCACCAACAATGATTATGATAGCGCCGGGCAACTGCTCACCGTCCAACGCGCCTTCGGTACCCCGCTCGTTCAGAATTATGTGCGCTACACCTATACGCTGAACGGCAAGCAGCAGTTCGTGACCGACGCAAACGGCAACAAGGCGCAGCTCCAGTATGACGGGCACGACCGTCAATCGCACTGGTATTTTCCGAGCAAGACCGCAGCGGGAACGGTCAGCACGACCGATTACGAGCAATATGGCTATAATGCCGTCGGCAACCGGACTTCGCTGCGTCGCCGCGATGGGCGTACACTGACCTTCGCGTTCGACGGGCTCAATCGGATGATCTCGAAGGTCGTGCCCGATGGCTGCGCGCCGATCCAGGTCGGCGCCTGCGCGCCCGCGACCGCCACCCGCGATGTCTATTATCGCTATGACATGATGGGCAACCAGCTGACCGCTAAGTTCGATGGCGCCACCGGCGGTGACGGTGTGACCAGCAGTTATGACGGGTTCGGACTGCTGCGGACGAGCACGATCAGCATGGGCGGGTTCTCCAAGGCCCTCGCCATGACCTATGATGAGGCAGGCAATCGATCGCAGCTTACTCACCCCGATGGCCAGGCTTTCACCTATGCCTATGACGCGCTTGGTCGGCTTAGCGGAGTTTATGAGGGTGCAGGCACATCGGTTCCGCTCGATCAGTTCAGCTATAATGCGCGGGGTCTGATCGCCGGCCGCTCGGAACGGTTCGGTAGCGGCGTTACCTACGGCTACGACACGCTGGGGCGGCTTAATAGCCAGTCGGATAGCTATGTCGGCGGCGCGGGCAATGTGACCGTCAGCCCGATCACCTATAATCCGGCTTCGCAGATCGTCGGCTTTACCCGGAACAATATCGACTATGCGTGGAAGGATGCGGCGCCGACGACGCTGGCCTATGCGGCCAACGGACTCAATCAATATGCGAGTGTGAGGGGCATTTCCTACACCTATGACGCCAATGGCAATCTGACGGCCGATGGCATCAGCACCTATGCCTATGACGCGGAGAATCGGCTGATCTCGGTGTCGAACGGGACGACGCTCACCTATGACCCGCTAGGGCGGCTCTGGCAGGTTGTGAAGGGCACTGCGAATACCCGCTTCCTTTATGACGGCGATGCGCTCGTCGGCGAATATGACGCCGCGGGAAGCTTGGCCGCGCGCTATGTGCATGGCAGCGACACCGGATTTGACGACCCGCTGGTCTGGTATCAGAGTGGAACTGCACGGTGGCTTCATGCCAACCATCAGGGCTCGATCGTCGCGGCGACGAACGGTGCCGGCGGGGCGCCCTCCATCAACCTATATGACGAATATGGAATGCCCGGCCCGAGCAACAGCGGTCGCTTCCAATACACCGGCCAAGCCTGGCTACCAGAGATCGGGATGTATCACTACAAGGCGCGCATTTACTCGCCTCCGCTGGGGAGATTCCTCCAAACCGATCCCGTCGGCTACGACGATCAGATGAACCTCTATGCCTATGTTGGCAATGATCCGGTAAACGGTGTTGATCCGACCGGCGAGGTTTCCATGGACGGGTGCGGCTCCAGGATCGGCAGCGTGAATAGCTGTTCTGGTGCGTCAGGGGTTGCCTTTGATGCACTGCGAAACCAACAAATTGCCAAATCTCAGGAATTTCAGCCTCGCGGCCGAGGCGGATCGAGGCGAGGTCCGCCAGGCTCGGGAGGTATTCTTAATGTGCGGGAAGAGATTGCTCGCGGGCAGTTGAACATTCTTCAGCCGGGCGCCCCGGAGATTCAGAGCACTGGACCCGTGACGACTACGCGGGTTGAGACACTGGAAGCAAGAGTCTCAGCTCTGCAAAGAACACGATTTCAGACTAATCGAGAGGCAGACGCCGTTGCTCGTGCACTGGGGTACAGAAAAACAAATTTTGAATCGCATGATCGACCCGTGTACGTAAATATGAAAGCGCCCCGAAGCGAAAGATATATCTCGCCAGATAGAGATAGTCACAGTGGAGGCGTGTGGAAAGCTGGGTCATCTCTTGCCTCCCTCTACAGTAAAACAACGCGCTCTGGCACTTACGCTAGGGACATGACATTTCGACTTGGAGACTAAAATTGAAAATGAGATCTTACAAAATTGAAAAGTCCTCAAAAAATTTCCGTAAAACCTACAAGGATTTTGCAAAAAGTATATTTAAGTTGAATAATATTAGAAAAATATCCGCGATCCGTGCAGAGATATTCACATCAGAGAACAACCAGATAGTGGTTAATAAGACGAAAAACTATGAAAATGTACCATTTAGTGTTATGTCTAGATTGATGGATGATGATATATTTTTAACTATAGGCGACAGGAAAAGCATATCTATTATTTATCATAGTGACGATGAAGAAATAATATTGTACTTTAAGGATAATATTAAAATACCGGACATGGAAAATGTAATTTTAAACTATGAAAAGGATGAATTTTCTATGAATGAATTTGAGATAAACGAATCTAATCTATGATATCTTGCAAATATCACTCAATTGATGTTGTATTCCCAAGCAAATTCATGTATTCTTTACTTTGTTAATTCGTTTTTCTAGAATAAACTGTACGATTTTCCCGTGATTTCCCGCTCCTAAGTCTGGCAAGGTGAGATATTAGTCTATAAAATGGAATTCCGAGGGGATTGCGATGACGGTGCGATAAATGAACCGCAGCCTAGAATTGAAGCTACGTCGTTTGTCGAGGTCCGGCTAATCACGCAAAAACAACCCCGAGACGCTCCGTCCGCTAACGTCTCGGCTAAATTGCAACACGATATCCACCGTCGTCCGCACGTAAGCGAGAATATCCTCCCTTTGCAGGGTCGCCCCCCCTTCCAGAACCAGCAATGCCAGCTGCTCGAACGCCCGCTCGACACTATCGGCGTGAATGGTCGTCATCGATCCAGGATGACCGGTATTAATCGCGCGCAGGAACGCGAACGCCTCGGGTCCACGCAGTTCGCCAAGAATGATCCGATCGGGCCGCATCCGGAGCGACGCCGACACAAGATCGTTCGCCGTGACAGCAGCCTCGCCGAGCGCACTCCGCGCTGCAATCAACCCCACCGCATTCTCATGCGCCAGCCTGATCTCGGGCGTATCCTCGATCAGGATCAGCCGCTCTTCGACTGGGATCTCCCGAATAAGCGCATTGAGAAAGGTCGTCTTGCCTGAAGAGGTGCCGCCCGAGATCAGGATATTGAGCCGGCCCCGCACTGCCTCACGCAGCGCCGCCGCGACGTCGCCGGCATCGACCAGCCCTCTTACGCGATCCAGCGCGGCCGACTGCGCATCGCCAGCGGTCCGAACATTACGGAACGCATCGGCCGACACATAATCGTCTAGCGTCAGCGCTGCCGAGACATGCTTGCGGATCGCGATCGCCAGTTCGCCGCGCGTCGCAGGCGGAGCGACAATCTGGATACGCGAGCCATCGGGCAGGCTTGCGGAGAGCAAAGGATGCTCGCGGCTGATCCCCTGGTGACTAAGCGCCGCCACCTGCCGCGCAAGCCGCGGGAGTAGCGCAGCATCGAGCGCCGGCACATCATGCCGCTCGATCTTGCCACCCAGTGTCTCGATCCAGAGCTCGCCGGGACGGTTGATATAGATGTCGGTGACGTCTTCGCGATCAAGCGCGAAGGCTAGCGGCGCAAGATAGCTGCTTAAATAAACCCGATCGGCAAGCCCTGCCGTCATCGCCGCGCCTCGACCGCGGTGAAGTCGAGATCGCGCGCGACGAACACGCTGATGCTCGTCCCCTGGCGAACGCTCAGCGTCGGCGGAATCTGCGTTGCAGGCGTCGCGGTGCCGGCGGTCGGGAAGGAACCAGGCAGCGCGACGACAACCGAGTCTCCAGCCGACCGCGCCGCAAGATTGCCGCCGATCAGCATGGCCGTCTGCAGGATCGAACCCGCGAACCGTTCGAAGAAGTGGCTGTTCACCTTGGCACGAACCCCGCCGACGCCGACGGGGTCGGTCGTGGGCGACCCGATCGCAATCGTCACCCCATCGGGACGGATCAGCCGCGTCCAGGTCACGAAGGCGCGCTTCTGCCCGGGGCTGGTTTCGGACTTATACTCGCCGATCAGCCGGCTGCCGCGCGGGATGAGGACGCGCGTGCCGTCGAACCCATGCACGTCGCGCTGCACGAGCGCGCGCGCGAACCCCGATCCTGTCGAGTTGAACGCGGTTTCGAGGACAGCGGGGATGAGCGTGCCTTGCGGAACGGTCGTCGATCGATCGGCCATGGAGCCAGCCCTGCTACGCGCGGCGATATCGCCGCTTGCCAAGGACGATTGGCTTCCGCCCGGCGCCGATGTCCCTTGCTCGCCTGCCGCTTGCGGCTGCGACGCATCGACGATCAGGATCGCGCCCGAGGCCGTCCGGGGCGGCGCCACGGGAGGCGGCGGGGCATAGGATATCGGCGGTGGAAGATCAGACGATGGTGCTGGCGGCATCGAGGGCGCGAGCCGCACATCCGGAGCCTTCGTTATCGGCACCGCAATCGCCGGGGGCGTCAACGGAATGGCCATAGCCGCCGGCTGCACGGGTGGGATGTAGAGCGGCGGCGGCACATCGGATGCCGCCAGCAGATCGGCGCGCGCGGGGCGCACGGCAGGCGCGGTCAAGGCGGTTCGCCGTGCCTCAAGGACAGAAAACAAGACCGCCCCGGCGACAACCGCCCCAATAGCGATCGCCACCGTCGAAAGACCCGCCGAGGGCTTGGCGACGCGCGGCAGCACCCCGCGCTCGACCGGCTGGTCCTGCGTCTCGGCCGATGTCTCGGGTGCCGTCATGGGGCTGGGTCCTTGGGAACATAGCGTTTCGCGCGCGCGGTCTTCTGATCGATCCGGAACAGCAGCTCTTGGTGGACGCTGTCGATGACATAAAGCCCGCCGCGCATATTGCCGTTCGCGAGGCGCTCGCGGCCATATTCGTCGATGAAGAAGGCGGCAGGCAGCGACGTATCCGCGGGCCAGTCGATAAAGGTCTTTGCGCCATCATCGCTGATAGCATCGGGCCAAAGCGCCTTGGTACCGCTCAACCTGTATTTCGCGACCTGCTCGCCCACCTCGGCTGGAGTGTTGGGTGAACCGCCCGCGGCCTCGGCGGGATAGTTGAACCGCACCTCATAGGGCGGCGATCCATAAGCGACGGGCACGAGATCGAAGGCGTAGAAGCGCGCGCTGGTGATCACCGTCATATTGGTGCTCACCCCGTCCTGCGTCGGCCGGACGAACAACATATTGCCGCTCTGGCTGGCGACAACTTGCCAGGCGCCGCTGTCGCCAAGCGCAACGTTCTGGATCCGTTCGTCGGGGGAGAGTGCTATCATGACCTGATAGCCTGCAGCCCCCTCGATCTGGACGACCTGGTCGCGCCGATAGTCGATCGTCTGCATGCGCGGATCGCCGCCGCTCGGCTGCGGGCGCACCTGTGCTGCAGCCCCAGAGGCTATCAACGCCCACAGCAGCAGAGGCACTCTCTTCATCACGGCCGCGCCGGGGCCATCTGCGATGTCGCCTGAGGCGCCGCTGCTTGTGCGCGCGGATCGGCAGCCGGAACGGCTACCGAGGCCGCAGCAGACTCAGGCACCGTCAAAGCTTCGGGGCTCTTGCGATAGCTTGTGACCTTGAACCCGAGCGGGTTGATCATCCGGTCGGCAGCACTCATCGGCTCGCCGCTATAGCTGTAGCGGGCCACAACGACCCACGGCTGCGACGGATAGACATGACCATTGGCATCGCGCCGCCGCGTATCGAAGCGGATCATCGCCGTGTCCTGCCCAAGCGGCGTGACGCTCTTTACCTCGACATCGACGAGCGAGGATCGCGGCAGGCGGACTAGCGGGCTCTCCGGGTTCGATACCTGAATGGCCGAGAGATAATCTTCTCGCGCTGCACCGGCAGACCAGAGCGCGACCTTGCGATAGTCGTTCTGCAGCGCGTCGATGTCGAATCCTTCGCGCGCGATCACATATTGGACGAGGAAGGACTGGGTGAGCGCTTGGGTTGGCGAGATCGTCTCGGCCTGCAGTGGCTTCAGTTGCTGGACGAACCCGGTCTGCCGGTCGACAAGCAGCGTGTAAGGCTCGACCGTCTTCAGCGGGGTCAGGAACAGGAGCGCCAGCGCCTCGCATATTGCGATCGCACTGGCGCCGCCCGCGACCCACCAAGCGGTTCGGCGCGACGAGCGTAGCGTATCGTTGCGATCCTTGGCCCAGCTATCGGCTTCGGTATAATAAGCGTTGAGCGCTTCGCGGCTGTTCTTCTTCATAGACGTTTGTCCCTGGCGCGGGCGCGTGTCGATACGCGCTGGCGCGTTCGCCGGCTGGCGGAGGCGAGTATCGGAGCCCGCTCGGACCGGTCGCTGCTATCCTGTCTCGCCGTGCTGCGCGCGATATGGACGGCGCGCAAGCCGCCGGCTCCTTCGGCAGCCAATGTCTCGCGGCGCTGGTTCATGGCAACGGCGTCAGCGATCGCAGCGGCGCGCGAGCGGCTTTCAATGGGCGGATGCGCGGCAGCGGCCCGGGTCGCCGCGGGCACGGGGCGTGCGTCGCTTGACCAACCGTTGGGAATAGCCTGCGCCCATGCGGGGATACGGAGGCTCATTGCAATGCGGGCCGTCAGCCACATCACCGCCGCCAGCGCGATTGCGAAGACCGTCGTCGCGGCAAGCAGTTGGGCCGGAACGCCGATGATATCGAGATCGCCCGTGCGCCGGGCAAGGAGTGTCGCGAGCCAGGGCTCGACAAAGGCCAGCTCGACGCCGAGCGTCACCGCGATCGCGAGACTACCGAGCGCGGTTCCGAGCAGCGCTTTCAGCCAGCCTTCGAAAAGCCCGCGGGTTCCGTCGAACAGCAGGAAGGCGGCGAACAGCGGTGCCAAGGCAAGAAGCAGGGCAGCGGCGATCCGGACGAAGGCGAAGGAGGCGATCGTCGAGACGAGAAAGATCACCCGGGCAAAGCCGAGCGCAAAGCTGTCGAACCCCAGAAATGGCGGCGGCGGAACCGAGGGCATCAACGGGCGACCGTCGGGGCCGAGCGGCACTGGACCCACGCCCTCGATCGCTAGCACCTTCAGCGCCTGATCGACAGCATCGATCCGGCCTACGAGCCCCCCGCCGCTACCGGGCAGGTTCGTCGGGCTCCCGATCGCCGACGCGAGTTCGGCCGGGGCCTGCAGGATGATGTTGTAGACCAGCGTCTGATAGGCTGGCCAGCTTGTGGCGAGCACCAACACGAGACCGATCTTAACGAAGGTCAGCACGCCTTCGCGCACCGTCGGTGTATGTCCGAGCAGCATGCGATAGCCGAAAAAGGCAATCAGCAGCGTCACCATGCCGGTCAGCAGGATCGAAGCCGCCGATCCCGGTGCGGCCAGCGCCTTATAGCCTTCGGCGCCGAGCAATTGCGCCTGGCAATCGAGGAAGCGGATCGCGCTCGGCGCGAAGCTTTCCGCGTTCGGGATGCTATCGCAGATGGTCGCCATCAGGCCCGCTCCATCAGAGCGTCATACCAGGCCTCGGGTGCGTCGCCATGTTCGGCGCGTAGCTCGTCAAGCAGGCGCACCGTCCGTTCGCGTCCCGAGAGGATCGTGAGCAGTTCGCGCTCGCCGGTCAGATTCAGGCGGACGACGACGCTTTCATTGCCATGTTTGACGAGGAAGCAATGCGCGCTGTCGGGAAGCGAGCGCACCAGTTCATACTCATGGGGTGTGAGGCCGAAGCCATCGACATAATCCTCGGCGCGCGCCTTCGGGTTTGCCATGAAAATCTGCGTCGCGGCCTGTTCGATGATCGCGCTCGCAATCCGGCTTTCGAGTGCATCCTGCGCGCTCTGGGTCGCAAAGCCGACGATGCCGTTGCGCTTGCGGATGGTCTTTTCCCAATCCTTGATCCGGCGCACGAACACATCATCGTCGAGGGCTTTCCAGCCTTCGTCGACGACGATGATCGCCGGGCTGCCATCGAGCCGCTCTTCGACACGGTGGAAGAGATACATCATCGCCGGCGTCCGGACTGCCGGATCGTCGAGGATTTGGGTCATGTCGAACCCGACCGAGCGAACGGTGAGGTCGGTGGCATCCGTTTCATTGTCGAAGAGCCAGGCATGTTCACCGTCGCCCCACCAGGGACGGAGACGCGACCAGAGATCGTCGGCATGCGGGCGGTGGCCGCCACGAAAAAGTTCGACGATATGGCGGAGTCGGCGATGATGCGGCGGCTGCGCATAGTTGGCGTCGATCGCATCCTTGATCTGCGCCAGCTCTTCGACATCGGCGGTGCCGCCAAGCAGGGCCAGCCAGTCGATCAGGAATTGGCGGTTGGCTGCCGTATCCTCGAGCTGAAGAGGATTGAGCCCCGAAGGCGTACCGGGGCGCAGGACATCGTAGCGCCCGCCGATCGCGCGGACGAACAACTCGCCGCCGCGATCCTTGTCGAAGAAGACGATGCGCGGATCGAACTTGCGCGCCTGCGCGAGCAGGAAGTTGAGCGCGACCGTCTTGCCCGAGCCCGACGGTCCGATGATCGTGAAATTGCCGAGGTCGCCTTGGTGGAAATTGAAGAAATAGGGGCCCGCGGCGGTGGTCTCGAGCAAGGTGACGGCCTCGCCCCAGTGATTACCCTGCGGCTGGCCGAGCGCAAAATTATGGCCGCTCGCAAGTCCTGCGAAATTGCCCGTCGAGACAAGCCCGCGCCGCGCGATATATTTGAAGTTTCCGGGAAACTGCGCCCAGAAGGCGGGCTCAAGCGCGATCTCCTCGCGAACCGCGATGATCCCGAGATCGGCAAGCGATGCCTGAACTTCAGCGACGCCGGCATCGACTTCGTCGGGTGACGCGCCGCGGATCGCGATCGTCATATGATGCTCGCCGAACCCCGAGCGGCCCGCAGCGACTTCGTCTTTCGCGTTCGAAAGCTCGGAGCGCAGGCTCATCGCCTCATCCTCGGCCGAGCGCATCCGGCGGAGCGTCAGGTTCATCCGCCCAAGCGCGGCCTGGCGTTCGATGAAGCCGAAGGACTGGGCGACGGTGAGTTCGAACGGAAGCCGGAGCAGTTCGTCGAACATGCCGGGGCTCGTCTCGCCGGGGTAATCCTTGATCGATACGATGCCGAGATAGGTTCGGTCGGCATGACCGGCAGGCGCCAACTCGATGGCTTCCTGGCCGAAGCTGATTCGGCGGTCGGGGAGATAGGCACCGATATCCTGCGTCGGCAGCAGGACCGGACGGGTCTCGCCATTATAGAGCGTTGATACAAATTCCAGCGGCTCGGAGCAAAGGCCGGCCTCTGCCTCGTACACCGACAGCAGTCTCGGCTCATAGCTGCCGAGCGCAGCTATCAGCGCCTCGCGCGCCGCGTCGAGCTGGCGCAAATCCTGCGCCGCCGTCTCGACGGGCGAGCTTGTCCGGCTGAGCTTTTCCCGCAAGCCATCGAGCAGGCCGACGCGCCCCTGCAAGGGCCGTCTGATCAGCGTGAGATAGAGGTCATTAACGAAGAGCTGGCGGCGGTCGAGCCGGCCTTGCCAGGCGGCATCGAGTTTAGCCGAGAAAGCATCGTCGAATGTCGCACCGAGCCCGACGTCGACGCGGCGGCGGACGATATGATGGTATAACGCGAAGCGCGACGAGCCGATCGCCTGCAGCATCGCATCGCGCAGGCGCTTGCGATAGTTGATTTCTTCGGTGTCGGCGGTCTCGAACAGCAGGCCCCGCATCGCGATGACCTGCATGAGCAGGCCGTCGCGGGTCGCGATCGTATGGCCGTCGACATGATGGCTGTAGGGCAGATGCCGGCCCGCCGGAGCTTCTCTTGCAACGACCTTGGGCGAGGAGGTCAGGGCCGGTAGGAGTTGCATCGCCAGATCGAGAAATTACGCACCCGCGGGCACTTGCCGATCCTTGTCAGCCAGAGATCGAAGAAGCGCGGTTCGCGCAGGCACAGCAGCACGCCCGCGAGATGGACGATGAGCGCGATGACGAGCGCCCAGATCGTCTTGAAGATCAGGAACAATTCGGTTGCCACGATCGCGTTGGCGACGAAATAGCTGTAGGTCACACCGGCAAACATTTGCGGTCGCGTCAGCGCGACGAAGACAGAGTCGCGTTCGACCCCATTCATGGCTCAGCGGCCCAGGCTGGCGGTGGACTGGATGCCCGCGACGATGCTCGCGGCGCCGAACAGGATGAAGCAACCGAGGATGACCGTCGCGCCATAACGCCAGTTGATCCGTCCGGTCAGCATCAGGAAGCCGACCGTCGCGACCGCGATCACCGCGACGACCGTCGCGACCGTGCCGAGCAGCGTGCCTTCGAGCCAGCGCACTGCGGAAACCAGTACGCCCGAGCCGGCGGGATCAGCGAGTTCCTGGGCGTGAGCGGTAGCCGCATGGAAGAGCCCGATCATGGCACCGGTCCAACCTGCGATCTTCCCCTTCATGCGTCCCCCATTTGCGCTCGCGGCTGCCCTGCAGCGAGTCTTCAGCATTGTCTAACCCGCGCCGCACAGCTCTGCCAAGGACAAATCATCACCATTATAGTGCGTTAATGCGGCTTGTTCCCTGGGCTGCGTCATGATTAGATCGGCTCGGCCAAATAGCGCAGCTGCGGGATCGCAATGTATTCTTCCTCCTCGCTTACTGATCCGACCGGCAGCCGCCCGATTGCAGAGGGTGTTGCCTGGGTTCAGGGAGCAGCTTTGGGAAGTGTTGCAACCACGGTCGCAGTGATCGCGGTTGCCGCCATCGGGTTGATGATGCTTGCCGGAAGACTCGAACTGCGGCGCGGCATTACGGTCGTGCTGGGATGCTTCATCCTGTTCGGGGCCGCCAGCATCGCGGCAGCGCTGACGGGACTGGGCAGAGCGGATGGCCAGCAAAGGGCGGTTGCGGCGTCCGATCCAAGCCCCTTGGCAGGCCAGCTACCGGCCTCGGCTCCGTCGCCTGCGGCTTATGATCCTTATGCGGGCGCCTCGGTGCCGCAAGCACGGCAGCGATAGCGCGTACCTCGACATCCGTTTTCCGATGAAACCATATCGGTGACGATTGTGGGGTTTGGAGGCGGAATCTGCCTTTCCTACAATTGCTTGGCACGATAGCCCTTGGGAATAGAGCCGAGTCCCTTTCGAGGTTCGGCGCGAAGAGGGGAGCGGCTTCGCATGAACATGGTTCGCGGATCGATAGCCGGAATGGCATTGTTGGCGGTGGCAACACCAGCCTTCGCATCGGAAACCGTCACCTACAGCTATGATGCCAGGGGCCGGCTGGTGAAGGTGGTTCGCACCGGCACGGTGAACAACAATGTCACCGTCGAATATACGCACGACAAGGCCGACAACCGCACCCGGCTAAAGGTAACCAATTCGCCCAATCCGCCGCCCTGATCGAACGCGACGGGGTTTTTCGGCAAAGGGGGAAGCGGATGCGAAATCGGGGCGACGGCGGGATCGGGAAGCGGGCCGGGGGACGGACCGGCTGCTGGCGGATCGGCGACTGGATCGTGCGCGCGGCGGCCGCGCTGCTGTTGCTGGCCGGAGCCTGCGGGCCGCAGGCGGTGCTGGCGCAGACGTCGCCCGCGTTCCGCAATCTCGACGCGAACGGGGTCGACGTGATTACCGGCGACCTCGTCCTCGACGTGCCCGAGGCGTCGATCGGCTCGGGCGATGCGAAGCTCTCGCTCGTGCGCCAGAACAACCAGTTCGCGCCGACGCAGTGGGACGGCTATTATTTCATCCTGACGCGGAGCGGAACGACGACGACCATCCGCATCGGCCTGGCTGACGGGACCGGCGACACGTTCGTCAACGGCGTTTCGAGCAAGTCCGACGGCGCGACGCTGACCGGCGGCTCCAACAGCTATACCTACCGCCGCCCCGACGGCACATCGGTGACCTTCACCGATCAGAATACGCCCGGCGGCTCCGACGGACTCCTCAACAGCTTCTGCGGCTCGGAAGGCACGGCATTGAGCTGCGAACTGCTGCCGACCACGATCACTGCGCCCGACGGGCGTACAGTCACGCTGTCGTTCCAGCTCTACAGCTATCCGGGTGTGCCGCAGGGGACGCAGCCGGTAAAAATTTACAGCAAGCGGCTGTGGATGATCACTAACGGCTACGGCTATCGGATCAAGTTCACCTATGCGAGCAGCGGCGGCGGGCCTGTCGGTGGGGGAGGCAGCGCGCCGCCGCCCGCGTCGTGGTCCACGCGCACTTCCGCAAGCTTCTACAACACCGCGGTCAGTACGACGGTGCCGCAATCGACGGTGAGCTATGCGACCCCGTCGACCGGCGTCACCGAGGTGACCGACCCGTCGGGCGAGGTGACGACGGTGACCGATGGCAGCGTCCAGCAGCCCGGCGACACCGCCCCGTCGCTCGATACGACGAGCAGCGGCGGCTCGGTCACCTCCGCGACCAAGAACGGGGTGACGCGGACCTATTCGACGTCGGTGACGGGGAGCACGCGGACGATCACGATCACCGATCCCAACGGCAAGACGCGGGTGATCGTCAACACGCTGGGGATCGGCAGGCCCGATTCGATCACCGACGAAAACGGCGACACGACCAGCTTTACCTATGACACGGCGAAGCGGCTGACGCGCAAGACCTTCCCCGAGGGCAATTACATCAAATACACCTATGACGGTCGCGGCAACATCACCGAGACGCGGCTGGTCGCAAAGCCGGGATCGGGCCTCGCCGACATCGTCAGCACCGCCGCTTTCCCCGCGACCTGCTCGAACCCGTTGACCTGCAACAAGCCGACCAGCGTCACCGACCCGCTGGGGAAGGTCACCAGCTATGTCTATGACGCGACGCACGGCGGGGTGACGAGCGTCACCGGGCCTGCGGTCGGCGGGGTGTCGCCGCAGATCCGCTACAGCTACACGCAGGTCGCGGGCGCCTACAAGGTGACCGGCATATCGCAGTGCCGCACGACGGCGAGCTGCGCGGGGACGGCCGACGAGGTCAAGACGGTCATGGCCTATGACACCAACGGCAACATGACCTCGATCACCAATGCGGCGGGCAACGGCAGCGTCAGCGCGACCTCGACGATGAGCTATGACGCGCGCGGCAATCTGCTCACGATCGACGGGCCGCTGGCGGGCAGCGCGGACACGACGAGCTATCGTTATGATGCCAATAGCCGTCTGACGGGAACGATATCGCCCGACCCTGACGGCGCCGGAGCGCGGGTGCGCAGCGCCGTCCGCTATATCTATACCGCCGCCGGCGACCTGATCGAGATCGATTATGGCACGGTGACGGGCACGTCGGATACGAACTGGGCCGCGTTTGCGACGAGCTATAAACAGACAGTCACCTACGACGCCAACCACCGGCCGAGCGTGAGCAAGCTGGTATCGGGCAGCACGACCTATGGGCTGACGCAATATAGCTATGACGCGCTGGGGCGTCTCGGCTGCGCGGCGGTGCGGATGAACCCGGCGGTGTTCGCATCGCTGCCGGCGAGCGCCTGCACCGCGGGGACGACGGGGAGCGCGGGCCCCGACCGGATCACGCGGACGAGCTACGACGATGCGGGGCAGGTGACGAAGGTCGAGACGGCGGTGGGGACGGCGGAGGCGGCGAACGCCGTGACCAGCGCCTATACCGCGAACGGCCAGCTGAGCTATGTCGTCGACGGGGAGAACAACCGCACGACCTATATCTACGACGGTTTCGACCGCCTGTGGCAGACGCGCTATCCGGTGACGACGCAGGGGGTGAACAGCAGCAATGCGAGCGATTACGAGCAACTCACTTATGACGCGCGGAGCAGCGTGACGCAGCGGCGGCTGCGCGACGGGACGAGCATCGGCTACACGTACGACGCGCTGGGGCGGGTGACGGCGAAGGACCTTCCGGGAACCGAGCCCGACACGAGCTACAGCTACGACCTGCTCGGCCGCGCGACAGGGGTGGTGCAGGGGACGCAGACGTTGAGCTTCGTGCAGGACGCGCTGGGGCGTCTGACGAGCCAGACGGGGCCGCTGGGGACGACCGGCTACACATATGACGCGGCGGGTCAGCGGCTGACGATGAGCTACCCGGGCGGGGTGCTGACGCTGACCTATGATTACGACCCAGCGGGGAATGTGACGAAGATCCGCGAGAATGGGGCGGCCTCGGGTGTCGGGGTGCTGGCGACCTATGCCTATGACGACCTCGGGCGGCGCACGAGCGTGACCTATGGCAACGGCAGCGTGCAGAGCTTCGCCTATGACGCGGCGTCGCGGCTGTCGACGCTGACGAACAATCTCGGCGGAGCCGCGACGACGCACGACCTGACGCAGAGCTTCACCTACAATCCGGCGGACCAGATCGCGAGCGTGAGCCGGAGCAACGACGCCTATGCGTGGCAGGCGCATTACAATGTCGACCGCAGCTACACGATCAACGGGCTCAACCGGATCATGAATGTGGGAAGCACCGCGTTCACCTACGACGGGCGCGGCAACCTCACCAATGACGGAACGAACGCCTATACCTACACGAGCGAGAATCTACTCAAGACCGGGCCGAGCACGACGCTGGCCTATGACCCGCTGGGGCGCCTCTACGAGACGGTGAAATCCCCCACCACGACGCGGTTCCTCTACGACGGCGTTGATCTGATCGGGGAGTATAATGGCAGTAACGCCGTGCAGCGGCGCTATGTCCATGGTCCCGGCACCGACGAACCGATCGTGTGGTACGAGGGCAGCACGATCAGCAGCGCGACGCGGCGGTTCCTTATGCGCGACGAGCGGGGCAGCGTGGTGAGCGTCACCGACTCATCGGGTGCCACCATCCACATCAACGCCTATGACGAATATGGCATCCCTGCCCCAGGCAACATCGGGCGGTTCGGCTACACTGGTCAGACGTGGCTCCCCGAACTTGGGATGTGGTATTATAAAGCGCGCATCTACTCGCCGACGCTGGGGCGGTTTATGCAGACCGATCCGATCGGTTACGCCGACGGCATGAACTGGTATAACTATGTTGGGTCCGACCCGGTGAACCTCGGTGATCCGCTGGGGCTCGGCGTAAACTGCAATGCGGATGAATCGCAATGCGTAGATGATGGCCTCAGTGGTCCAGTTGTAACTGGCGGCAGCTCCTGGCTCTCAATTCGCAGAATATTCAGGACGATCGACATCATCATCGATTATGCACCTCGAAATGGCAGCGGAGAGGGAACGCAAAGGGAAAAGGCCAAAGCTTGCGCAGTTCCTTCTGGAGGGCCCGGGAAAGATCAGCTAGATGCAAACATTCGTGAAGCTGAACGCCAGAGAGCAATGAATTATGGTGCGCAATGGAGCATCTTTGCTGCTCCAGCCCTTGAGGGTGGGACAGGGGCTTGGTTTGTTTCAAAGGTTAAAACTGGAGGGGATTGGGATTACAAAAATAAAGGCTACAGCAATGGTCAAAATTTCGGAAATTTTAACTATGGAGCTACTGCTTCTGCTCTAGGATACGATTTACCGACTGTTATAGGTGCAGCTAACGCTTATTCTTTAATTGATAATGGATCGCTAGAGTCTCAATTAGATATGATAAGGGCTGGATTTTCCTATGCCCAGAAGAGGTGCGATGGTGAATAGGTTGATATCAATATCTATTATTATTATTTTTCTTTCATCATGTGGATCTTCCAAGTTATCTAGGGACTATGTCTCCCCGGACGGGGAAATTCGCGCGGTTGTAAGTTATACTGATAAAGGGGCTTGTTGCTCAAACAGTTATAAAGTTGTTCTTTTTATAGATGGGGGTAAGGAAGAAGTATTTTCTGGTAGCGGATCCGGTAAAATTTTTGTTTATTGGCAGGGGAATGACTTATTAAACATTAAAACAGATGACATATATAAATATGAAATAACGGCAAGAATATTTCGTAAAAATCCCGTTCTTCCTGACGGCTCTGAGAATTCTGTCAGGGTGCGATACATTAATTGATATTAAGAATTACGGTGATGGTGTGGACGGCGCTCTGTTGAGGGTTTGATTCGGGAAGCCCGGACCTCCACGGTGTGACTGTCGAAAGTCCACCAAAAGGAGCACCGTCCGATGAGCAAGCTATCAGCCGATCTTTCATCTGTCACGACCGTTGCGGTTGATCTGGCGAAGCATGTTTTTCAAATCCATGCTGTCGATGCGAGCGGCAAGGTGGTTGTTGCCCGGGCTTTGCGCCGGCGGGAGTTGCTGTCCTTCTTCGCGTCGCTGCGGCCGCATGGAGGCGTGCGGCTCGGCGCATCACTGGGGGCGCGAGTTGATGGCGCTGGGGCGGCATGAGGTGAAGTTGACCCCGCCTGTTTATGTAAAGCCCTTTGTCCGGCGGCAGAAGAACGATACGGCGGCGATCTGCTTGACGATGCGGCGATGCGGCGCGGACGCGGATTTTGTTCCCATTGCCTGATGCCCAATGAGGTCCAAGGCGCCCTGACACCGGAGAAAGACCCTTCCGTGCCGAGCGTGAGCGGAAGAATTGAGAAAGCGCTATCAAGACGCTATGTGCCTTGAGGGCGCGCATGACACGGTGAACCTTGCGGCCGTGGCACGCCAGCCGACGGACTGGCGAAGCGCATGCGAGGGAGGCAAGCCTTCGCCGCGTGTCTACGTCTTTAGCTGTCGATCGGACGATCTTCTCATCCAAGATGTCCCGATGGACTCAAGGAGCAGCAGGGAACGCCAGGAACTTCCCGTTCTCTGCTAAGCGGCCGAAGGTGACGATTTTTCTGGATCTTTGTAGCTATCCCGGCTTCCCGCCTCCCTCATATGGAAATCGCCACCAAGTTATAACATAGGTGTGCCCGGGAAAGCGGGAATGACGAAAAGAGGGGGCAGTCCGGACCTAGACGCGCCCGCCGCTCTCCCATATCCCTTGTCCGGTGGGGAAGGGGGCGTCATGCAACCGATGACGGCGGCGGAAATCATGCAGCTCGAACTGCAACTCGCGGGTCGCGCCTCGCTGCTCCAGTTCGGCTGCGGCAACAGCACGCTTGTCGCCGCAAGGCAGGCTCAGACAATCGTCTGCGTCGACGGCGACGCAGACTGGCTGGCCGAGGTCGGCGCCAATCTCGCCCGCGCGGCGATCGATTTCACGCCTGTCCATGCTGACATCGGGCCGATCGGCGACCGGGGCTATCCCGCCGATCGCGGCCGGATGCAGGACTGGCCGCGCTATCATGTGCAGGTGTGGCGCCAGCTTTCGGCCAGCCCCGACGCGGTGCTGATCGACGGACGCTTTCGCGTCGCCTGCCTGTTGCAGGCGATCGTCCACGGCAGGCCCGACTGCCTGCTGTTGTTCCACGGCTTCACCGACCGGCCGGATTATCAGGTCGTGTTGCGGCACGCCGATATGCTGGCGCGGGTCGATACGCTCGCGGTGCTGCGCGCCAAGCGGCAGGTCGACGGCACCGCGGTGCTCCACGACCTGTTCGACCATTTCCTCGTTCCCGATTGACGCCACTCGGCCCGCTGCGGCATGTCGGCGCGATGATCACATCGCCCCCGCTCATCGAGACCGACCGCCTTCGCCTCCGGCCGATGCGTTTTGCCGACAAGGACGTCCATATCGCGATGTGGGCCGACGCGCGCGTCACCCGCTTCATCGGCGGCGAGCCGCGCGCGCCCGACGTGAGCTGGGCCAAATATCTGAGTTCGGCGGGGCTGTGGCCGGTGATGGGCTTCGGCTATTGGGTGTTCGCCGACAAGGCGAGCGACGCGCTGGTCGGTATGGGCGGGCTCAGTTATTTCTGCCGCGGCATCCCCGAGCTCGAGGATTGTCCCGAGGCGGGCTGGGCGTTCGACGCCGACCATTGGGGCGCGGGCTATGCAACCGAGGCGATGACCGCGGCGCTCGGCTGGGCCGACGCGACCCTCGACGCAAAGGAAGTGCGCTGCATCATCGATCCCGGCCATCTCGCATCGGAGCGGGTGGCGGCGAAGCTGGGCTTTCGCCGTATCGGCGAAAGCGACGCACTGGGCCATGCGGTGGCGATCTATTCGCGGCCCAGGGGGGGGATGAACCGTCATTGCGAGGAGCCGAAGGCGACGCGGCAATCTCCCGCTATCGACCTTGCGCAAGGTCGATAGCGGGAGATTGCTTCGCTCCGCTCGCAATGACGGATTTGGCTAAGCCGCTTCCACCACCAGCACGCCGCCGTCGGCGCTGACGACGCGGACCTTGCTGCCCTCGGCGGCGTCGGGGCCGTGGACCGGCCATTCGCCGTCGCCGACCCTGGCGCGGCCGCGGCCGTCCTCGATCGCCCGGGTCACCGTCAGCACCTCGCCGACCAGCCGCACCGCGCGCTGGTTGAGGTTGGGATCGGCGGTGGTGATCGGGTTCGCCTTCAGCCAGCGACGCGCGCTGTAGAGCGCGATGAATGATAGCACCGCGAAGATGCCGAGCTGCGCCGGAACGCTGTCGGCGACGCCGGGGACGATCCATGCGAAGACGCCGGTGACGATCGCCGCGGCGCCGAGCCAGATCAGGAAGAAGCCGGGCGCGACGATCTCGGCCGCGGCGAGCAGCACGCCGAGCGAGAGCCACGCCCAGTGCGGTTCCATGTTCGCCAGCCAGTCCGCCATCTCAGGCCCCCTTGCGTTCGAGCGCGTCCTTGGCGAGCTCGCCGATGCCGCCGAGCGTGCCGATGAGCTGCGTCGCCTCGACCGGGAACAGGATCGTCTTGGCGTTCGGGCTGGTCGCGAACTGGCTCACCGCCTCGACATATTTCTGCGCGATGAAGTAATTGATCGCCTGCGCATTGCCGCCCGCGATCGCGTCGGACACCATCTGCGTCGCCTTGGCTTCGGCCTCGGCCTCGCGCTCGCGCGCCTCGGCGTCGCGGAAGGCGGCTTCGCGGCGGCCCTCGGCCTGCAATATCTGGCCCTGCTTCTCGCCCTCGGCGCGCAGGATCTCGGAAGCGCGCATCCCTTCGGCTTCGAGGATGTTGGCGCGCTTCTCGCGTTCGGCCTTCATCTGCCGCGCCATCGCGTTCGAAATGTCGGCGGGCGGGCGGATGTCCTTGATCTCGACGCGGGTGATCTTGACCCCCCACGGCGTCGTCGCATCGTCGACGACATGCAGCAGGCGGGTGTTGATCTCGTCGCGCTTCGACAGCGTCTCGTCGAGGTCCATCGACCCCATCACCGTGCGCAGGTTGGTGGTCGTCAGGTTCATGATCGCCAGATAGAGGTCGCTGACCTCATAGGCCGCCTTGGCGGCGTCGAGCACCTGAAAGAAGACGACGCCATCGACCGCGACCATGGCATTGTCCTTGGTGATGATCTCCTGCCCCGGAATGTCGAGCACCTGCTCCATCATGTTCACCTTGCGCCCGACGCGGTCGAAGATCGGCATGATGAAGTTGAGCCCCGGCTGCGCGGTGTGGGTGTAGCGGCCGAAGCGTTCGATCGTATAGGCATAGCCCTGCCGGACCGGAGTTAGCGCCCAGACCAGGAAAACCAGGGCCAGCACCACCAGCGCAAGCGCGAATTCCATCGATCGTCCCCTCTCTCACAAAAGCATCATCTCCTTATTGCGGCAATGCGGCGGCTGCGCCACAGAAAAGCGCATGACCGACTTTGCTCCCCGCTCGCTCCTTTATGTTCCCGGCTCGAACGCCCGCGCGCTCGACAAGGCGCGGGGGCTCGCCGCCGACATGCTGATCATCGACCTCGAGGATGCGGTTCCGGCCGACCGCAAGGCGGAGGCGTGCGCCGCGATGCGCGCGGCGGTCGCGGCGGGCTTTCCCGGCAAACGCGTCGCGGTGCGGATCAACGGAACGGGCAGCGAGCATCAGGCCGACGACCTTGCCGCTGTCGCCGGGCTGGCGCTGGATGCCGTGGTGCTGCCGAAGGTCGACGCGCCGTCGGATCTCGACCCGGCGCGCCCGCTCGGCGTGCCGCTGCTGGCGATGATCGAGACCCCGGCCGCCATCTATGCGGCGCGCGCTATCGCCGCCGATCCCGCGACGCACGGGCTGATCGCGGGGCTCAACGACCTTGCGCACGAACTGAAGCTGCCCGATGGCATGGACCGCGGTGCGATGAGCCATGCGATTCAGGCGATCGTGCTCGCGGCGCGCGCGGGCGGCGTCTGGTGCTTCGACGGCGTCTATAATGCGATCGACGATGCGGCGGGCTTCGCAGCGGAAGCGGCCGAGGGGCGACGGCTCGGCTTCGACGGCAAGACACTGATCCACCCGTCGCAGGTCGACCCGTGCAATACTGCCTTCGCACCCTCGCCGCGCGAGATCGCTGCGGCCGAGGCGCTGGTCGCGGCTGCGACCGGCGGCGCGCAGCGGCACGAGGGACGGATGATCGAGGACATGCACGTCGCCGCCGCCCGCGCGTTGCTGAAACGCCGGTAAATCAATTCGCGCGGAAGCGCAGAGAGCGTAAAGATTTTTGTTCACGCGGAGACGCGGAGGCGCGGAGATGATTGGGCCGACAGGCCCCTCCCTTTCTCGAACTTTCGTTTGTAACGCGAGACCGCAGGAAAAGGCCGCTTTGCGGCAATCGCCATTTCTCCGCGCCTCCGCGTCTCCGCGTGAACAAAAAGTTTCGATCCTCTGCGTTCTCTGCGCCTCTGTCCGAATCCAATCCAGCACTGTTGCGCCCGCCGTCCGTCGTTCGACGAACGCGCCTTGCCTGCTCAATCCGGCCATGCCATGCGGCGGGCCCATGAAAATCCTCCCGTTCCGGGCCGCCATCGCGGCCGCCGCCCTGATCGCCATCGCGCCCGCAAGTTACGCGAAGGATGCCGATGCGCCGGTCACCGAGGCCGAACTCGCGGACCATATCCGCATTCTTTCCAGCGATGCCTTCGAGGGGCGCGGGCCCGGCACCGAGGGGGAGGATCGCACCATCGCCTATATCGTCGGCGAATGGGCGAAGGCGGGGCTCGAGCCCGTTCCGGGTAGCGCGACGCCGTGGCTCCAGGGGGTGCCGCTGGTCGAGACGCAGGCAACGGGGGGAAGCGCAACGTTCAAGGCCGGCGGCGGCGATCTGGCGTTCGACGACGACGGCATCGTCCTGACCGGCCGCGACGCGTCGGTGTCGCTCGCGGACGTGCCGGTCGTCTTCGTGGGATACGGCATCGACGGCGCGGGCAGGGTGAACGCGGACGTCAAAGGCAAGCTCGCGATCATGCTTTTCGACGCCGCGCCGTTCGGCAAGGATTTGCCGCGCTATCGCGAACGGCGGCAGATGCTCGCCGATGCGGGCGCGGCGGGAGTGCTCGTCATCGCGACCGACGCGGTGCCGTGGTGGCAGCTTCGCGAGGCGGCGAGCCGCACGACGACGCGGCTGGCATCCGCAAAGGCGGGCGCGTCGGTCACCGGCTTCCTGTCGCCCGAAGCCGCCGACGCCCTGTTCAAGCGGGCGGGGCGGGACGGCGCCGCGCTCGGCGCGGCGGCTAAGGCGGCGGGTTACAAGGGCGCCTTGCTGCCCGTGACCGCCGACATCACGGCGACGGCAACCGTGCGCGCCTACCAGAGCAACAACATCATCGCCAAGCTGCCCGGTGCAAAGCCCGACGGCAAGGCGGTGCTGTTCCTCGGTCACTGGGACCATCTCGGCATCTGCGCCCCCGACGATCCGAAAGATCGCATCTGCAACGGCGCGGTCGATAATGCGAGCGGGATCGCGGTGCTGATCGCGGTCGCAAAGCGGCTCGCCGGCGGCGCGCGGCCCGATCGCGACATCTATTTCATGGCGACGACCTCGGAGGAGAAGGGGCTGCTCGGCGCACACTGGTTCGCCGACTATCCGGTCGTGCCGCTTTCGGATATCACCGTCGCGCTCAACATCGACACCATAGCCATCTCTCCGCGCGGCACCCCGGTCGCGACGATCGGCCGCGGCAAGCCCGCCTATGACGCGATGGTGCGCGCGGTCGCGGGCGAACTCGGCCGCAAGATCGACGACGACGGCGAGGCCGATCCCTTCATTCAGCGGCAGGACGGCTGGGCGCTCGGCGCCAAGGGCGTGACCTCGCTGATGGTCGGCGGCAGCTTTTCGGACATGGCGCTGCTCGAAAAATTCCTCGGCAGCGACTATCACGAGCCCGCCGACGAATTCTCCGACAAGGTGCCGCTCGGCGGCGCGGCCGAGGATGCCGACCTGCACGTCGCGCTGGGCCGCGCCTTCGCTGATACGCAGCGCTGGCCGGGGAAAGCCAAATAAGGGGAAATAAAGCAGCGTGTCCCCGCGAAGGCGGGGACCCATCATCTGCCGCTTAATTTCGGCACAACAGGAGATGGGCCCCCGCCTTCGCGGGGGCACACCAAAATGGTTGGGCTCAGGCCGCCTGCTTCGCCCGGTCCGACATTTCCTGATTGAGCATTTCCGCCAGCAGGAACGCCAGTTCCAGCGACTGCCCCGCATTGAGCCGCGGGTCGCAGTGCGTGTGATAGCGGTCGGCGAGGTCCATCTGGGTCACGTCCATCGCGCCGCCGGTGCATTCGGTGACGTTCTGGCCGGTCATCTCGATATGGATGCCGCCGCCATGCGTGCCCTCGGCGCGGTGCACGGCGAAGAAGCCGCGCACCTCGGCGAGGATGCGCTCGAAGGGCCGCGTCTTGTAGCCGGTCGAGGTCTTGATGACGTTGCCGTGCATCGGGTCGCACGACCAGACGACCGGATGCCCCGATTCCTTCACCGCGCGCACCAGCTTCGGCAGATGCGCCTCGATCTTGTCGTGGCCGTAGCGGGTGATCAGCGTCATCCGCCCCGGCACATGATTGGGGTTCAGCGTGTCGAGCAGGCGCAGCAGCACGTCGGGCTCGAGGCTTGGCCCGCATTTCATGCCGACCGGATTGCCGATGCCGCGCAGATATTCAATATGCGCCGACCCCTCGAAGCGGGTGCGGTCGCCGACCCACAGGAAATGGCCCGAGGTGTCGTACCAGCCGCCGGTCAGGCTGTCCTGCCGTGTCAGCGCCTGCTCATAGGGGAGCAGCAGCGCCTCGTGGCTGGTGTAGAAGCTGGTGCCCTTGATCTGCGGCACCGTCTCGGGCGTGACCCCACACGCTTCCATGAAGGCGAGGGCTTCGGAAATCCGCCCCGCGGTTTCCTGATATTTCTTCGCCCACGGGCTGCGGTCCATGAAGTCATGCGTCCAAGCGTTGACCTGATGCAGATTCGCGTAGCCGCCGTTCGCGAAGGCGCGCAGCAGATTGAGCGTCGCCGCTGACTGGTTATACGCCTTGATCATCCGCGCCGGGTCGGGCTCGCGGCCCGCCGCCTCGAAACCGATGTCGTTGATGATGTCGCCGCGATAGCTGGGCAGTTCGACGCCATCCACATCTTCCATGTCGGCCGAGCGCGGCTTGGCGAACTGGCCCGCCATGCGGCCGAGCTTCACCACCGGCATTTTCGATGCGAAGGTCAGCACGACGGCCATCTGGAGCAGGACGCGGAAGGTGTCGCGAATGTTGTTCGGATGGAATTCGGCAAAGCTTTCGGCGCAGTCGCCGCCCTGGAGCAGGAAGGCCTTGCCTTCCGCCACGCGGCCGAGTTCGGCGGTCAGGTCACGCGCCTCGCCGGCAAAGACCAGCGGCGGATAGCTCGACAGCTCCTTTTCGGCAGCCGCCAGCGCGGCGGCGTCCTGATAGGTGGGAAGCTGCCGCGCTTCGTGCGTGCGCCAGCTCTGCGGTTGCCATGATTGCGTCATATCTCTTGTCTTCATTCTGCGTCGAATCGCGGGCCGCCATGGCGTGAATGCGCCGCCGACGCAATGCGCGCATACCCTTGGGAAGAGAAAATTAGCATTTTGGTGGCTTTTACGCACCTATGCTTTTCTCGATCGATAAAAACTGATAAATTATTGCAACAACCGGGCTGCGTGGGTCGTCGCGGTCAAGGTGTTGGGTAATCGGTAACGTTATGGGGTTGGCGATAACGCCATGCTGCTGGTGGCCCGGTTAGGGCCTCGATGCGAAAAGGCTGCCTATGACCGGTTTCGATCCGGCCTGGTTTGGATATGGGGCGCTTGTCGTGCTGCTGGCGGCAAGCCTCGTCGCGCGGGTCGATCATGTCCGGCTCGGGCTGGCGATCGCGGCGCTGCTCGCGCTGCCCGTCGCCATCCTTGGCTGGCACGGAACGGGCTATACCTTGCTCATCCTTGCCATATTGCTCGTCAATCTCGGCCTGATCGCGCGGCTGTGGCTGCGCGCGAGCAAGGTCCGCTTCTCGGCCGAGGAGCAATTGTTGCGCGAGCGCCATTTCGACGGACTGGGCCCCGCGGCGGCGCGCGCGCTGATCGACCATGGTCACTGGATTTCGGCGCGGCGCGGTGAGGTGCTGATCCGCGAAAATGAGGCGGCGCCCTGCCTCTTCTATCTCGCTGAGGGTGCGGCGGCGGTCCGCCGCGACGGTCAGGACGTCGGCGCGGTCGCCGACGGCGCGCTGATCGGCGAGGCGACGGTGCTCGACGGCGCCCACGCGACCGGCACGGTCGTGCTGACCTGCAATTCGCGGCTGTGGTTCATCCCGGCGGCGGGATTGCGCGCCTATCTCGCCGCCCAGCCCGACGTCGCCGCCGCGCTCCATGAAGGCTTCGCGCGCGCGCTGCGCGGAAAATTGGCAAGCGCCAACGCCCGCATTGCCGACCGGCCGCCCCTGCCCTAGGGTCGCCGCCTTTCCTCCCAATCGGCAGAGCGACCAAGATTCATGACCCTGACCCTCTACGGCATTCCCAACTGCGAGTTATATGGAAGGCACGTAGAAACGTGGGCCGCTTCGGAGCGCCAAGCGTGACGCGTCAGACGATCCACATGGGATCAGCAGTTTCACTTGCTGCCTTCGTTTGCGTGTTGTTAGCTGGCTCCAACTTGCACGCGCTCATTTCTGAGAGCTCCTTCGCGACGAATTGCGTATTGGTGATAGCCGGTGCCAGCATGTTGGGCTGCGCCTATTTCCTGCCGCGCTCAGTTAGGCTGTGGTTTCGAAGGAAAAGAAAATGACGTTGACCATATTCGGAATCAGTAACTGCGACACGGTGAAAAAGGCGCGGCGCTGGCTCGACGAGCATGGCGTCGCCCATCGCTTTCACGACTATCGCAAGGACGGCCTCGATGCCGCGCAGCTTCAGGGCTGGATCGATACGCTCGGCTGGGAAAAGCTGCTCAACAAAAGCGGCACGACCTTTCGCAAATTGCCCGATGCGGAGAAAGAGGGACTCGACGCCGTGAAGGCCAAGGCGCTGATGCTCGAGCAGCCGGCGATGATCCGGCGCCCGCTGGTCGATGCCGACGGCGCGTTCAGCATAGGGTTTTCGGCCGATGACTGGCAGCAGCGCTTTGCGGCATGAAGGGGTGGCGCGCCGCGCTGATGCTGCTGGCGCTCTCGGGCTGCGGCGCTGAGCCGATGGCCGCCCAGCCCACCCTCGACGGCAAGCCGCCGATTGTCATCGCCCATCGCGGCGCCTCGGGCGAGCGGCCCGAGCATACGCTGGCAAGCTACCGCCTCGCGATCGAGCAGGGCGCCGATTTCATCGAACCCGACCTGGTGCTGACCAAGGACGGCGTGCTCGTCGCGCGGCACGAGAACGAGATTTCGGAAACGACCGACGTCGCCGATCATCCCGAGTTTGCGGGCCGCAAGGCGGTGAAGACGATCGACGGCAAGGCGGTGACGGGCTGGTTCACCGAGGATTTCACGCTCGCCGAATTGAAGACGCTGCGCGCGAAGGAACGCATTCCGCAGTTGCGCGGAACCGCGCATGACGGGCAATATGAGATCCCGACCTTTGCCGAAATCCTCGACTTGCTGGCGGCGGTGAACAAGGGGCGCGACCATCCGGTCGGCGTCTACCCCGAGACCAAGCACCCGAGCTATTTCGCCGCGATCGGCCTGCCGCACGAGGCGCCTTTGCTCGCGATCCTCGAAAAATACGGCTATCGCGGCCGCACCGCGCCGGTGTTCATCCAGAGCTTCGAGGTCGGCAACCTCAAGGCGATCCGGGCGAAGAGCGACCTGCCGCTGATCCAGCTCATGGACGGTGAGGGCGGCCCCGCCGACGATCCGAAAGCGACCTATGCGATGATGGCGACCCCGGCGGGGCTGAAAGCGGTCGCGGCCTATGCCGACGGCATCGGGCCGAACAAGGACATGGTCATCCCGCGCGGGGCGATTGGAACGCTCGGCGATCCGACCGTGCTGGTACGCGACGCCCATGCCGCGGGGCTCAAGGTCCATCCCTGGACCTTTCGCCGCGAGAATTATTTCCTGCCGCTCGCCGACAAGGGCGGGCTCAATCCGGCGGGGCATGGCGATCTCGCGGCCGAGATCAAGACCTATCTGAGGACCGGTATCGACGGGCTGTTCAGCGACAACCCGCGCGAAGCGGTGCCGGCAGTGAAGGAAGGAGTTCCCCAATGACCGAACGCGCGCTCGGCAAAAGCGGCCTGTCGATCCGGCCTTTCGTGCTCGGCGGCAATGTTTTCGGCATGACCGCCGACCGCGCCGCGAGTTTCGCGATCCTCGACCGCTTCGTCGAACGCGGCGGCGGGATGATCGACACCGCAGACGTCTATTCGGCGTGGGTGCCCGGGCACAAGGGCGGCGAGTCCGAAACCATGATGGGCCAGTGGCTGAAGGCGAGCGGCGCGCGCGACACGGTGCTGGTCGCGACCAAGGTCGGGATGATGCCCGGCGGCCTGAAGCCCGACCGCGTCCGCGAGGCGGTGCAAGGGTCGCTCGACCGGCTCGGTGTCGACACGATCGACCTTTATTTCGCGCACAAGGATGATCCCGACGTGCCGCTGGGCGAGGTGCTCGGCGCGTTCGGTGAGTTGGTCGACGCGGGGACGGTGCGTGCGATCGGCGCCTCCAATTACAGCGCCGAACGGCTCGGCGAAGCGCTGCGCACCGCCGACGAACTGGGCCTGCCGCGTTTCACCGTCATGCAGCCCGAGCTCAACCTGCTCGATCGCGCGCAATATGAAGGCTCGCTCCAGACCCTGTGCATCGACGAAGAATTGGGCGTCATCACCTATTTCAGCCTCGCCTCGGGCTATCTGTCGGGAAAATATCGCGGCGCCGACGACCTCGGTAAAAGCCCGCGCGGCGCGCGCGCCAAGGCCTATCTGGAGGGCAAGGGGCCGGCGATGCTGGCGGCGATGGACCGCATCGCGGGCGAGACCGGCGCGACACTGTCGCAGATCGCGCTCGCCTGGGTCGCGGCGCAGCCCGGCGTCACCGCGCCGATCGCGAGCGCGACAAGTGTCGGCCAGCTCGACGAGATATTGGAAAGCGAGACGTTGGTGCTGACCAGCGAGCAGATTGCGGCGTTGAACGACGCCGGACTGGGGTGAGCCTCGTCAGGGTGGGTTTCGACCGTTTCCCGTCATCCCGCGAAGGCGGGGATCCAGCTTTTCTTTCACTGTCGACAAGCTGGATCCCCGCCTTCGCGGGGATGACGGATGAAGGAAATGAACGGCAGCCAACCATCCCAAAGCGGACTCCCATGTTCAATCCCCCTCCCACCGAAACACGGCCTCGAGCGGCTTGTCGAAGACGTGCGCGATGCGGAAGGCGACTTCGAGCGACGGCGAATATTTGCCCTGTTCGATCGCCGCGATCGTCTGCCGCGTCACCCCCACGCGCTCGCCAAGTTCGCCCTGGGTCATCTCGCCCGCCAGGAAGCGCAGGGTGCGGATGTCGTTGCTGAAGGGAGGCTTAGCCATGCCAGCCCCTCCGATAGCTCGTCACCACCACCAGCAATCCGACCGTTTCGGCGACCACGATCGCGAACAGCGCGCTGTTGACGATGTGCATCGGCGGATCGGTGAAGGGCATGACGACCCCGACGATGATCGTGCCGGTCAAAAGGACGTAATAGCCGACCCGCGTGCCGCGCGCGGCAATCGCGCGGTCGCGCTCGTCGACGCGTGCGCGGGGCAGCTTGCGCGCCGCGATCGCCAGCCAGACATGGCCGATGATCACGGCCACGGCCTGCGTCGCGGCGATCGCCCCGAACAGCCACAGCATCGCGAAGCGCTCGCGTCCCGCGGGATGGCCGGCAAGGATCAGTCCGAAATAGAGGCCATAGGCCAGCAGCATCGCGACCAACGTCAGCCAGGCCTTCTTCTCGGTATAGGTCATCGTCGGTTCCTGAGTCTCGCGTTGTCGGGATTCGGTCGGGGGTGGGACGACGCGGGCGGACATCATCCACCCCTCCGATAGGCACCGACCTGGCTTGCCAGGCGGACCAGTTCGGCCGCGACGATCGCGGCGAGCAGGCCGTTGAGGACGGCCGCCAGATCGGCGGTCCAATATCCGAGGGCAAAGCAGCAGGCGGCGCCGACGATCAGCACATAATAGGCGCGCGTGGCGGCGCGGCGGGTGATGTCCCTGTCGCGCTCGTCGGCAGGCGCATTGGCGTCGCGCGGGCGGTGGATCGCGAGCACCACGGCGGCGGCGGTCAGCGCGAGCGTCATCGCCGCCGCGACAAGGATCAGCAGGCCGCCCTGTGCCGCCAGCGCGGGAACGCCGCTGAGGCCCCAGGGAAAGACGATGGCATAGCCCCCGAAGGCGAGGACGATCGCGCCGATCGTCAGCCAGTCGATTTTCTCGCGAAATGTCATCGAACGACTCTCCATATGTTCGCTATTGATGACGTAAAGTTAAAAATATCGAACATTGAGTCAAGGAAATTTTACAATCAGGCGATGCAGGCCGAGTTCGATCTTTCGCTCGGGATCGGGACGGGCTAGACCCCCGCGCCATGTCCACGCTCCCCAAAACCCTCACCCTCGACACTTCCACCAGCCGCGCCAACCCGACGCCGCAGCCGATGAAACGCCTGACGGTGCCGCGCATCCGCCAGCGCAAGGGCGGCGAGCCGATCGTGATGCTGACGGCCTACACCGTCCGCATGGCCCAGCTTCTCGATCCGCACTGCGACATGCTGCTCGTCGGCGATTCGCTCGCGCAGGTGATCTATGGCTTGCCCCACACCGTCGGGGTGACGATGGACATGATGGCGCTCCACGGTGCCGCGGTGGTGCGCGGCAGCTATCATGCTGCGGTCATCGTCGACATGCCCTTCGGCAGTTATGAGGGCAGCCCCGAACAGGCGTTCAACAACGCCGCGCGCCTGCTCAAGGAAACCGGCGCCGCAGCGGTGAAGGTCGAGGGTGGCAAGGTGCTCGCCCCGACGATCGAATTTCTCACCCAGCGCGGCATTCCGGTGATGGGCCACGTCGGGCTGACGCCGCAGGCGGTGAACATCCTCGGCGGTTACGGCGTGCGCGGCAAGAGCGACGCGGAAGCGCGCTCGATCGTCGAGGATGCGGTCGCGGTCGCGCAGGCGGGCGCCTTTTCCATCGTGATCGAAGGCGTGCTCGAATCGATCGCGATCGAGATCACCAACAAGGTCGATTGCCCGACGATCGGCATCGGTGCGTCGGCGCAGTGCGACGGCCAGGTGCTGGTGACCGACGACATGCTCGGCATGTTCGAACGCGTGCCCAAATTCGTCAAGCGCTACCAGGACATGGCGGGCGTCGTCAGCGGTGCGGTTCAGGATTATGCCGAAGAAGTCAGGGCGCGTTCATTTCCGACAGCCGATCAGATCTACGCAGGGTGAAGGCCGGCAACGCGCGCAAGTGAATCGCTTGGCCTTTTCCGGCGCCGTCGCTAAGGAAGCGGCCGGCCGGCTGATATGGTCCGGGGCCAATGAGATGTGATGGAGGTTTGATTGGCGCTGAGCCCGACGAACAGCAACGACGCGTTTTTGCAGGAAGTCGATGAGGCCGTCCGCAAGGATCAGTTCGACACTATCATGCAGCGCTATGGACGCTGGATTCTCGGCGGGGCGGTCGCCGCGCTGCTCGCGTTCGGCGGCTATCTCTATTGGGGGCACCGGCAGGAAATCGCGCGCGGCGAAAAGGCCGAGGCGCTGATCGCCGCGTTCGACAAGGTCAATGCAGGGCAGCCGACCGCTGCGACCGCCGAACTCAAGGCGCTCGAAGGCGAAGGCAATCCCGCCTATCGCGCCGCGGCGCTGATCGAGCAGTCGAACCTGAAGGCGAAGAGCGGCGACCTCAAGGCGGCGGCCGCGCTGATCGCCAAGGTCGCGGCCGACACCAAGCTCGACCAGTCGCTGCGCGACATGGCGCTGATTCGCCAGACCGCGCTCGAATATGACACGCTGAAGCCCGAGGCGATCATCGCGCGGCTGAAACCGATCGTCGATGCCAAGGATCCGGCGTCGAGCTGGTTCGCGAGCGCTGCCGAGCTCAGCGCCGCGGCTTATTATCAACAGGGAAAATATGATCAGGCCGGCCAGCTATATGGCCGGATTGCGAAGCTGCCCGATGTCGCCAAGACGCTGCAATCGCGCAGCGTCCAGATGGCGGGAATGCTGGGCGTCGATGCCGTCGCCGACCGTGCAGCGGAAAGCCTGAAGGCGGAAGTGGAGGGCGCGCGCGCCGCCGCAAGCGCAGCCAATGCGGCTCCGGCCGCCGGGGACCAGAAAGGCACGCCGGGCGCAGCGGCGGCCGCGAAAAATGAGGAAGCCAAGTAACATGCGGAAACGCTATTTTGTGATGGGCGCGGCGCTGCTCGCCTTGCCGCTTGCCGGCTGCGGTGCATTCAAGGGCAACGGCGGACCAAAGACGCCGACGGTCGGCCAGCGCGTGTCGATTCTGTCGAACGACAACAGCATCAAGGTCGATCCGGCGATCGAGGCGGTCGCGGTCGTGCTGCCCGAACCGGCGGTCAACGCGAATTGGGCGCAGTCGGGCGGCAATGCGTCGAAATCGATGGGCCACCCCGCGCTCGCCGCCGCGCGCACCAAATTGTGGGAAGCGCATATCGCGGGCAGCACCAAGAAGCAGCGGCTCGCTTCCTCGCCGGTAATTGCCGACAACCGTTTGTTCGTCGTCGATACCGACGCGGTCGTCACCGCCTATGCGGCCGATACGGGCGCCAAGCTGTGGAGCGCGTCGATCGGCAGCACGGCGAAGGATTATCGCGATTCGCTGTTCGGCGGCGGTGCGGGGGTCGACGGCGATGTCGTCTATGCGACCAGTGGATCGGGCGATGTCGCGGCGCTCAACGTCGCCGACGGCAACGTGCTCTGGAAAGCGAAGCCCGCGGGGCCGCTGCGCGGCGCACCGACGATCGCCTTCGGCGGCGTCTATGTGATCAGCCAGGACAATCAGATTTTCGCGCTGAATCAGGCCAATGGCGCGGTTCAGTGGCAGGCGACCGCGTCGCTCGAACCGGGCAGCGTCTTCGGCGCCGCTTCGCCGGCGGCGGGACAGGGCACGATCGTCGCGGGCTTTTCGTCCGGGGAGGTTCAGGCCTATCGTTACGAGAATGGCCGTGACCTCTGGGAAGATGCGCTTGCGCGCACCTCGATGGCGCTGTCGGTCTCGACGCTGTCCGATGTCGACGCCGATCCGGTGATCGACCGCGGCCGCGTCTTCGCGCTCGGCCAGGGCGGCCGCATGGCGAGCTACGAGCTCCTCACCGGCCAGCGCACTTGGGAAATCTCGATCGCGGGCATCTCGACGCCCTATGTGGTCGGCGAGTGGGTCTATGCGATGACCGACGACGCCAAGCTGCTCTGCGTCGCGCGCGGCAGCGGAAAGGTGCGCTGGCTCCAGCAACTCGCGCGCTTCCGGGTCGAGACCGAAAAGAAGAAGAAGGATCCGATCCGCTGGACCGGGCCGATCCTGGCGGGCGGGCGGTTGATCGCGGTGAACAGCGAAGGCCAGCTCGTCGAATTTTCGCCGACCGACGGCTCGACCCTCGCGACGACGGAGTTCAAGACGTCGCTGTCGCAGGCGCCGGTGGTCGCGAACAATGTCTTGTATATTCTGGCAGACGACGGAACCATCACGGCCTGGCGCTGAGGCGTCCGGGCCGGGGTGGCCCGGATGAGATAGGAACCAAGCCATGGCGCGATCCGCGACGATCGCCATTGTCGGCCGGCCCAATGTCGGCAAATCGACGCTGTTCAACCGGCTCGTCGGCAAGCGCCTCGCGCTGGTCGACGACCAGCCGGGGGTGACGCGCGACCGGCGCGAGGGCGATGCGAAACTGCTCGGGCTCGAATTCCTGATCGTCGATACCGCGGGGTTCGAGGATCAGGACGCCGCGACGCTGCCCGGCCGGATGCGCGTCCAGACCGAGAAAGCGGTGCGCGAGGCCGACGCCGCGCTGTTCATGATCGACGCCCGCGCCGGGGTCACGCCGCTCGACGAGGAAATCGCGCGCTGGCTGCGCAGCGAAGACACGCCGATCATCCTCGTCGTCAACAAGGCCGAGGGGAAGCAGGGCGAAACCGGCCTGATGGAATCCTATGCGCTCGGCTTCGACAGTCCGATCGCGCTCAGCGCCGAGCATGGCGAGGGCGTGGTCGACCTGTTCGACGCGCTGCGCCCGATCGTCGAACCCTTCATGGAGGCTGCCGAGGATGCGGCCGACGCCGAAGCGGGCGACGAGGAACCGCTCGGCCCGCTCAAGCTCGCGATCGTCGGGCGGCCGAACGCCGGCAAGTCGACCCTTATCAACCGCATGATCGGTGAGGATCGGCTGATCACCGGGCCCGAGGCGGGGATCACCCGCGATTCGATCCGCGTCGACTGGCAATGGGAAAAGGACGGCGAGGTCCAGCCGATCCAGCTTTTCGACACCGCCGGGATGCGCAAGCGCGCGAAGGTGCAGGACAAGCTCGAGAAATTGTCGGTCGCCGACGCGATGCACGCGGTCGACTTTGCCGAAGTCGTCGTGCTGCTGCTCGACGCCACCAAGGGGCTCGAGGCGCAGGATCTGCGCATCGCCGACCGGGTGCTCGACGAAGGCCGCGCGCTGATCGTCGCGCTCAATAAATGGGACGTCGCCGAAGATCCCTCGTCGCTGTTCAACGGCGTGCGCGCGGCGCTCGACGATGGGCTGTCGCAGATCAAGGGCGTGCCCTTGCTCAGCATCTCGGGCGCGACGGGCAAGGGGATCGACACGCTGGTGCGCGTCGCTTTCGAGCAGCGCGAAATCTGGACCAATCGCGTTTCGACGGCGAAGCTCAATCGCTGGTTCGAGCGCGCGGTCGAGGCCAATCCGCCTCCGGCGCCCGGCGGCAAGCGGATCAAGCTGCGCTACATGACGCAGGCGCGGACGCGGCCGCCGACCTTCGTCGTCTTCGGCAGCCGCACCGATGCGCTTCCGGCGAGCTATCAGCGCTATCTGATGAACGGCATGCGCAAGGAACTGGGCTTTCAGGGCGTGCCGATCCGCCTCAATTTCCGCAACACGCGCAACCCCTATGACGAATAAGGCGCGCGCGGCGTCGGCGGCGCTCGTCGTCGATGCGCGCGGTATGCGCTGCCCGTGGCCGGCGCTACGGCTCGCGCGCGCGATGCGCGAGGCGGCGGACGTGCTATTGCTCGCCGACGATCCGCAGGCGTGGCGCGAAGTCGCCGCACTGGCGGGCGAGCGGGGCTGGACGCTGGCGGATGGAGCCGAAGGGGGCTGGCGCGTCCGCCGCGACTGACCCGATATGGGGCGGCTTTCGTCGCACCTCCGAGCCATCGTAACGGCTTTTTTACCGACTTCGGGCATGGCGGCAATCGGGACCAAGGACCGATTTGAACACCGAGGGACAGGGCATTGGACGAGATCCTGGTCGATTGGGATGAATTCCGCGCGACCCGCACCCAGTTGGGCGCGGCCTTCGTGCGCATTCTGGGCTATTTTCGCGAGGACGGCACCAAGTCGGTCGCCGCGATCGAAGAGGCGATGCGTGCCCGCGACGCGCGCGGGCTCGTGATGCCCGCGCACACGCTGAAGAGCGAGGCGCGTCAGTTCGGCGCCGAGCGGCTCGGCGCGCTGACCGAGGATATCGAGATGTTCGCGCGCCACTGCGTCGAAGCGCAGGTGAGCCCCGAGGAATATCTGCCACGCGTCGTCAATTTGCGCGCGCTGTTTGAGGAAACGCTTGCCGCCCTCGAACGCGAGGCGAACCCCCTCGTCCAGCGCAAGCCGGTGGGTTTCGGCCGCGCGGTCGGCTACTGAAGCGTCGGTCCTTTCCGCATCGGCTGCCTCGCGCCGCGCGCAAGGCTGCGCCATAGCCATTCGAGCGGGCCGTAGCGAAAGCGGTCGAGCCACGGTTTCGACCACAGCAGCATGACCGCCCACGCCGCGATCACGAACAGATAGAGCGGCGCACGCTCGACCCATCCGAACAGCCCCAGCCCATAGCCGTAGAAGATCGTCGTCATCACGATGCTGGTGCCGATGTAGTTGGAAAAGGCGGCCTGTCCCGCCGCCGCGACGCGCCCGATCCAGGGGGCGTCGGCGTGACGCCGGATCAGCAGGACGAGCAGCGCCGCATAACCGATCGTCATCATCAGGCGCCCCGGCTGCGCCCAGGTCAGGAATGTGGTGAGCGAAAAGAGATAATCGAATTCCGCCCGTTCCATCAGCCAGCAGACAAGCATGGTCAGCATCAATCCCGGTGGCAGCCATCGCCACGCGACGCGGCGATAAGCGTGCGCTTCCCACGCTCCGGTGAGGAAGCCGTTTCGGAACAGCGCCATGCCGATCATCATCAACGGCAGCGTTTCGAGCAGGTTGATCAGTACCATCGAAAACGGATCGGCGGCATCGTCCAGCCGGTGTCCGAGAATCGGGAAATAGCCGCTGCGATACAATATCAGTTCGCGCTGCACTTCGTCGTTGATCTTCGCATATTCGTCGCGGACGCTCTGCCCCGCCTCGATCAACGACGGCGGCGCGGCGGGATCGTCGATCGACGATGCGACGAAGAGCTGGCCGCCTAACAGCAAGGTCATCAGCAGCACGCCCAGCGTGAACAGCCCCACCGCCCATCGTATCAGACGTCGCGGTTCCCAGCCCCGGAACAGGAAGGCGATGCTGCCGACCGCGGCATAGAGGAACAATATGTCGCCCCACCAGATGAAGAAGAAATGGCAGAGACCGAAGATCGCGAGCCAGATCATGCGGCGATAATGCACCGATGCGGCGTTTTGCCCGGACTTTTCGGCGCGGTCGACGACGAGGAGCAGGCTCGCGCCGAACAGGATCGAAAAGAGCCCGCGCATCTTGCCGTCGATGAACAGGAAGGACAGCCCCCACGCCGCAACGTCCGCTGCCGTGTCGCCGCCATAGGCGCGCGGCGAGACATAGGCCATTTCAGGCATAGCGAAGGCGACGATATTCATCGCCAATATGCCCATCACCGCAAAGCCGCGCACGGCGTCGAGCGTGACCAGCCGTGCGCTTTCCGTTCTGCCGTCTTCGTTCATGAGGGGGTCTCGCTGTGCTGTATTATGCGCCTGTTACGGTGCGAGGGCAGGGGCGTCCAGCCCGTTAAGCTACTATTGACATATGTGTCAGTAATGCTATCTGCGTCCTATCAGATGATTCGCGAGAGAGCCCCATGACCCCGACCATCTTCTCCCATCCCGACCGTGTCCCCGCGAAGTTTCGCCCGCTGAAGGCGCTGTCGCACTTCCGCAAGCTGATCAAGGACAAGGAAGATACCGAACAGGTCTTTCACATCTTCGAGAATCTGCCGCGCAAGGGCTTCGTCGACGACGCGCGCGCCTTCGTCGAAAGCGACCTCGGTCAGCGCCTGATGGCTAGCGAACCCTATCTCCCCGACCTGCTCGACGATCATGGCTGGATCGACGAACTGCCCGAGGGCAGCGTCGGCCACGCCTATGTCACCTTCATGCGCCGCGAAGGCCTGTCGGCCGCGGGGCTCGTCGCCGAGAGCGAGAAGATGGGCCGGCCGCAGTTCGACGACCAGCTCCAATGGTATGCCAACCGCCTGCGCGACACGCATGACCTGTTCCACATCCTGACCGGCTATGGCCGCGACGCCCTCGGCGAACAATGCGTGCTCGGCTTCACTTATGGTCAGACGGGCAATTACGGCAATTTCTTCATCGCCTATGCTGGCGGCTATGAGCTCAAGCGCAGCGTCAAGGGCGACGCCCCGGTGATGGGCGCGATCCGCCAGGGGCAGCGCAACGGCAAGGTCGCCAAGGCGATCATCGAGCAGGACATCCGCTCGCTGCTCGCCGAACCGCTAGACGCCGCGCGTGCGCGATTGGGGATCGGCGAGCCGACGCTCTATCACGAAGCGCACCGCGCCTATCGCAACCGCGGCATCGACCCGTACAACTTCCTCGCGGCCAAGGCGGCGATGGCCTGAACCCCAAGATCCTCCCCTTGGCGAAGCCATGGGGAGGGGGACCGCTCGCGTAGCGAGTGGTGGAGGGGTTTTACCTCTCGGTGCAAATGCGAAGGATGCTGTCCGTGACTGCGGCTGGATCGGCGAGGACATCTTTCGCGGCGATGCGCAGCATCCTTATTCCTTGCGATTCGAGCCATCGGTCGCGCAGATCATCGCGTTCCAGGCGATTGCCCATGTCGTGAGCTTTGCCATCGACCTCGATCCCGAGCTTCAAGTCCAGCACGTAGAAATCGAGCACATATCGGCCGATCGGGTGCTGGCGCCTGAATTTGATGTAGCCGGGTTGCTTTCTCAGTATTTGCCACAACAGCACTTCGGGCAGCGACATTTTGCGGCGCAGCTTTCGGGCGTTCTTATAGGCGTGATTGTTTGCCGGCACGCTTGACCCCTCCACCACGCCCTTCGGGCGCGGTCCCCCTCCCCAACGCTTCGCGAAGGGGAGGATCTATCATAGTCGCGCGATCAGCGCCTGCGCGGCAGCCGGATTACGCACCTTCGCTCCCGCGATGAAGAAGATATAGACGTCGCGGTCTCCCTTCGCCCAGTCGCGGGCACGGCTCGCCCAATGGTCGAGCGCGGTGCTGTCATAGCCGGTGTCGACATCCTCGTGCGACCGCTGCAGCCGCGCATAGCTGAAGTTCGCCGTCTGCTCGTCGATGCACGGAAATTCGTCGCTGTCGGCATAGACCAGCGCCATGTTCCGGTCGCGCAGCAGGTCGATGAAGGCCTGATCGCGGAAACTTTCGTGCCGCACCTCGATCGCGTGGCGGAGCGGCAGGCCGTCCTGCGTGTCGGGGAGCAGGTCGAGGAAACCCGCGAAATCGTCGCGCTCGAATTTTTTCGTCGCCATGAACTGCCAGTGGATCGGCCCGAGCCGGTCGCCGAGCCGCGTCAGCCCCTGCGTGAGGAATTTCTCTATCGAGGGGGCGCCGTCAGCGAGCACCCGCCGGTTCGTCGTGAAGCGCGACGCCTTGACGCTGAATTTGAACCCGTCAGGCACTGCCGCCGCCCAACTCGCGAAACTCTCGGGCTTCTGGCTGCCATAATAAGTGCCGTTGATCTCGATGCCTGTCAGATGCTGGCCGGCATATTCGAGCTCGCGCTTCTGTGGATGCTTCGGCGGGTAGAAGGTTCCGCGCCACGGCTCGTAGTTCCAACCGCCGACTCCGACATGGATGCTCATGGGCTTGTCACCTCCGTGCCGAATAACGCTTCGTCATTGCGAGCGTAGCGAAGCAATCCAGAGAGACGTACACCGCTCTGGATTGCTTCGCTACGCTCGCAATGACAATTTACGCCAAAGCCGCGTCCGCCCCCATGAGCGCCGGGAAAAACCCCTCATGCGCCGCGCGCAGCTCGGCCAGCGTCACCTGATGGTCGCTGTCGGGCAGCTCGAAGACAATACGGTCCTTGATCGTGCGGCCGAGCGGGTCGACCGGCACGTCGGCGCGGTTCGCGGCGTCGAGGAAATCGGCCAGGCAGGTGTCGCACACGGTCACCAGATACAGCCCCTGATCCTCGCCGAAGAAGCTCTCGGCGATGCCGAACGGCTGTTCCTCGCTGACCAGCACGCCGATGTCCGACTTCAGCGCCATTTCGGCCAGCGTCACCGCGACGCCGCCGTCGGATACGTCGTGACAGGCGGTGATCCAGCCCGCATTGATCGCGTGGCGGATGAAGTCGCCGGTGCGCTTCTCGGCCTTCAGGTCGACGGGCGGCGGCGGGCCTTCCTCGCGGCCGAGGATCTCGCGCAGCCACACCGACTGGCCGAGATGGCCCATGCGCTCGCCGACCGCGAGCACGATGTCGCCGGTGCGCTTGAAGCCGATGCCGACCGCTTTCGACAGGTCGTCAATCACGCCGACGCCGCCGATCGCGGGGGTGGGCAGGATCGCGCTGCCACCGCCCGTCGCCTTGGACTCATTGTAGAGGCTGACGTTGCCCGACACGATCGGATAGTCGAGCGCGCGGCACGCCTGACCCATGCCGTCGAGGCAGCCGGTGATCTGGCCCATGATCTCGGGCCGCTGCGGGTTGGCGAAATTGAGGCAGTTGGTGATCGCGAGCGGGGTCGCGCCGACCGCGGTGATGTTGCGCCATGTTTCGGCGACCGCCTGCTTGCCGCCCTCAACCGGGTCGGCGTAGCAATAGCGCGGGGTGCAATCGGTGCTCATCGCGAGCGCGCGGTTGGTGCCGTGGATGCGGACGAGCGCCGCGTCGCCGCCGGTCTGCACCGTGTCGGCGCCGACCTGGCTGTCATACTGCTCCCAGATCCAGCGGCGGCTGGCGATGTCGGGGGTGCCCATCAGCGTCTTGAGGTCGGCGGCGACGTCCTTGGTTTCGGGCACGTTCGCCAGCGGCGCGGCCTTCGGTGTCGGGACGTGTGGGCGGTCGTAGAGCGGTGCATCATCGGCGAGCGGGGCGAGCGGGATGTCGCAGACGATCTCGCCCTTATGCTCCAGCACCATGCGGCCGGTGTCGGTGACGGTGCCGATGACCGCGAAGTCGAGTTCCCATTTGTGGAAGATCGCGGCGGCGAAATCCTCGCGGCCGGGCTTCAGGACCATCAGCATGCGTTCCTGCGATTCGGACAGCATCATCTCGTACGCCGTCATGCCGGTCTCGCGCTGCGGTACATCGTCCATCTTCAGGTGCAGCCCGACGCCGCCCTTCGATGCCATCTCGACCGACGAGGAGGTCAGGCCCGCGGCGCCCATGTCCTGGATCGCGACGATCGCGTCCGACGCCATCAGTTCGAGGCACGCCTCGATCAGCAATTTTTCGGTGAAGGGATCGCCGACCTGCACCGTCGGGCGCTTTTCCTCGGCATCCTCGCCGAAGTCGGCTGACGCCATCGTCGCGCCGTGGATGCCGTCGCGGCCGGTTTTCGATCCGACATAGACGATCGGATTGCCGACGCCGCTCGCGGCCGAATAGAAAATCCTGTCCTGCTCGGCGACGCCGACGGTCATCGCGTTGACGAGGATATTGCCGTCATAGGCCTTGTGGAAATTGACCTCGCCGCCGACCGTCGGCACGCCGACGCAATTGCCGTAGCCGCCGATGCCGTGGACGACGCCTGAGATGAGGTGCTTCATCTTCGGATGGTCGGGACGCCCGAAGCGCAGCGCGTTGAGGTTCGCGACCGGACGCGCGCCCATCGTGAACACGTCGCGAAGGATGCCGCCGACCCCGGTCGCCGCGCCCTGATAGGGTTCGATGTACGACGGGTGATTGTGGCTCTCCATCTTGAAGATGGCAGCGAGCTTCTTGCCGTCCGCACCTTCGCCGATGTCGATGACGCCGGCATTCTCGCCGGGGCCGCAGATCACCCAGGGGGCCTCGGTCGGCAGTTTCTTCAGATGGAGGCGCGAGCTTTTATAGCTGCAATGCTCGGACCACATGACCGAGAAGATGCCGAGCTCGACGAGGTTCGGCTCGCGCCCGAGCGCGGCGAGAACGCGCTCATATTCCTCGGGCGAGAGGCCGTGGTCGGCGACGATCTCGGGGGTGATGACGGAGGCGGGCGCGGCTGCTGTCTGAGTCATGGCGCGCCTTTAGCCGCGCGCGCGCGATAGGAACAGACCCTTGATGGCTTTTATGCCCGGGATGGGGCGATGATAGGCCGCCGGTTCGCGCCCGCCCACCATGCCATGCCCGCCAGCACGGCATAGGCGGCGAGCATCGTGGCCGGGATCGAGATCGAATAGACGGGCTCCTTCGATCCGAACCAGTCGATCGCCTGCACCAGCGCGAGCAGTCCGGCGAGCACCCAGAGCCGGATAGAACCCGAGGGCGCCGCAGTGCGCCGCGCATAATAAAGCAGCGCGCCGAAGGTCAGCAGGATTTCCAGCGGCATTTCGGCCAGCGGATGGTTCCAGAGGCCGAACCCGAGCTTCGGCGGCGCGCCGAACAGGGTGAGGTCGGGGATATGGACGATCAGGTCGAGAAACCAGTGCGAGAGAACGACGATCGCCGCGCCGATCGCGGCCTCGCGCCGCCTGGTGCCGAACCAGACGAGCAGGCCGAACGCCGCGGCCCAGAGTGCGGCACCGAGCAGGCTGTGCGTATAGGGCATGTGGTGAAGGTCCATCGGGTTCATCGCGGTGATGCCGGGGACGATCCGCATCGCCTCGACCCCCGGGATCAGCAGCGCGGCGAAACCGATATCGACGAGCTGCGCGGCGACGAACAGGGTGCCGAGCCCGGCCGCCCTCGGCCGCGTGGCCGCGATCAGGGCAGGGGCGAAATGGCCGATGAACATGCAGGCGATGCTATCGTAGCGGACGGCGGCGTCAAGCGTCACCGCACTTGACCGCGGGGGGCCGAAGGGGCCAAAGCAGACGCATGACGGACACCCCCGCACCGCAGATTACCGCCCCGATCGCTCCAATGTCGTTCGAGGCCGCGATGGGCGAGCTCGAAACCATCGTCCGCCGGCTCGAAAGCGGCGACGTCAGCCTCGAGGAATCGGTCGCGCTCTACGAACGCGGCCATGCGCTGCGCCAGCATTGCGAGGCGCGGCTCGCCGCGGCGCAGGCGCGGATCGAACAGGTCAGCCTGGGCGCCGACGGCCAGCCGGCGGGAACCACGCCCTTCGGCGAAAGCTGAGCCGGGTGGCTCTCGCCGACGGCGATACGACCCAGGCGGCGCATCTGCTGCCCGCCGCGCAGGAGGAGGTCGCTGCCGGGATCGACGCGCTGTTCGACCGGCTGCTCGCCATCCCCGCCGATCCGCGCGCGCGCCTTTACGAGGCGATGCGCCACGCCGCGATCGCGGGCGGCAAGCGGCTCCGCCCTTTGCTCGTCCGCGCGGCGGGTGATCTGTTCCACGTCGATCGCGCGTCCAGCCTGCGCGTCGGCGCGGCGGTCGAGGCGATGCACGTCTATTCGCTGATCCACGACGATCTGCCGTGCATGGACGATGACGACATGCGCCGCGGCAAGCCGACGGTTCACCGCGCCTATGACGAGGCGACCGCGGTGCTCGCGGGCGACTCGCTCCACGCGCTCGCCTTTGAATGGCTGTGCGACCCCGCGACGCACGGCGATCCGTTCGTGCGCGCCGAGCTCTGCTGCGAACTCGCGCGCGCTGCGGGACCGTCGGGGATGGCGGGCGGGCAGATGATGGACCTGGTCGCCGAGACCGCCGATTTCGACCTGCCGACCGTCACCCGGCTCCAGCAGCTCAAGACCGGCGCGCTGATCGGCTTTTCGGTCGAGGCGGGGGCGATCCTTGCGCGCGTTCCCGCCGAGGGCCGCCGCCCCCTGCGCGGCTATGCCCGCGACATCGGGCTCGCCTTCCAGATTGCCGACGACATATTGGACGTCGAGGGCGACGAGGCGCTGGCGGGCAAGGCGCTGCACAAGGATGACGCGGCGGGCAAGGCGACCTTCGTCACGCTGATGGGGCTCGACCGCGCGCGCGAACAGGCGCGGCTGCTCGTCGATCAGGCGATTGCGCATCTCGCCGGTTTCGGCGAAGAGGCGGCGCTGCTGCGCGCGATCGCGCGCTATGTGGTGGAAAGGGATCATTGATGCGGGTGGGGGTTTATCCGGGGACGTTCGATCCGATCACGCTCGGCCATATGGACATCATCCGGCGCGGGGCGAAGCTCGTCGACCGGCTGGTGATCGGGGTAACGACCAACATCACCAAATCGCCTTTGTTCGATGACGACGAGCGCATCGCCATGGTGCGGCGTGAAGTGGAAAGCATCGACGGCGACATCCGCGTCGTCGGTTTCAACTCGCTGCTGATGGATTTCGCCGAGCGCGAGGGCGCCACCGTCATCGTCCGCGGGCTACGCGCGGTCGCCGATTTCGAATATGAATATCAGATGGCGGGGATGAACCAGCAATTGAACGACCGGATCGAGACGGTGTTCCTGATGGCCGACGTCGGCTTGCAGCCGATCGCCTCACGCCTCGTCAAGGAAATCGCGATCTTCGGCGGCGACATCCGCAAGTTCGTGACCCCCGCGGTGCGCGATGCGGTGGTGTCGCGAATCGACGAACGCGGCCTTCGTCAGGGCGAAGCCTGATCCGGCGCGTCATCCCAATCATTGAGCGTTCAGCTTTTTCCCGCTAGGTCGCGGCCTGCGGGGCGCATATTCAGATTCGACAAGAGGCCGATCCAGCATGAAACTTTCCTTCCGCCCCCTGATCCTGACGGCGATGGCGATGGGCCTCGCGGCGTCGGCCGCCGCACAGGAGGTGCCTCCGGCCCCCGCGCCGCAGGGCAGCGAAGCCCCGCCGCCCGCGCCCGCGCCGGCCGAGCCCGCGCCGCCGGTCGAGACTCCGGCGCCTGCGCCCGCGGCGGACGAAGCGGCGCCTGCGGCCGAGGCCGCGCCCGCAGTCCCGGCGATGACCCCCGACCAATATATCGGCAATCCCGAATATATGCTCGACCTCGACCTTTCGACGGGCGGGCGCGTCGTCGTCCAGCTCTATCCCAATGTCGCGCCGAACCATGTCGAGCGGTTGAAGCAACTGACGCGCGCCGGTTTCTACAACGGGATCAAGTTCCACCGCGTGATCGACGGCTTCATGGCGCAGACGGGCGACCCGACCGCGACCGGGCAGGGCGGCTCGCAGCTTCCCGACCTCAAGGCCGAGTTCAACGATACGCCGCACCTGCGCGGAACGCTGTCGATGGCGCGCGCCGAAAATCCCGACAGCGCGAACAGCCAGTTCTTCATCATGCTCCAGCCGCGCTTCAGCCTCGACCATCGCTACACCGCCTTCGGTCGCGTCGTGTCGGGAATGCAATATGTCGACGCGGTGCATAAGGGCGAGCCGCCCGCGGTGATGTCGCGCATCGTCCAGATGTCGGTCGCCGCCGACAACAAGCCGATGCCGCCCGCCTCGGCGCTGGTCGAGGATCAGCCGGTGGCGCCGCCCGCGGTCTCGGTCGACGAGCTCAACGCCCCGATCAAGCAGTAAACGCCAAGGGACGCGCGAACAGCCATGCGCGTCGACGCCTTTGATTTCGATCTGCCGCCCGAGTGCATCGCGCTCCGCCCCGCGCGCCCGCGCGACGCGGCACGGATGCTCGTCGTCCAAGGGGACTCGATAAGCGACAGGGGCGTTCGCGACCTGCCTTCCCTTCTGCGCGCGGGCGACTGCCTCGTGTTCAACGATACTCGCGTCATCCCCGCGCAACTCGAAGGGAGACGCGGCGACGCCAGGATCGGCGCGACGCTCCACAAGCGCATCGACCTGCGGCGGTGGCAGGCCTTCATCCGCAACGCGAAGCGGCTGCGCCCCGGCGAGACGGTCGATTTCGGTTCGGGGGTCGCGGCGGTCGCCGAGCAGCGCCTCGCCGACGGCAGCTTCGTCCTCGCTTTCGCCGGCGACGAGCCGGTCGAACTGCTGCTCGAACGCGCGGGCACGATGCCGCTGCCGCCCTATATCGCGGGCAAGCGCGCGACCGACGACGCCGACCGCAGCGATTATCAGACGATGTTCGCCGAGAAGGACGGCGCCGTTGCGGCCCCCACGGCGGCGCTGCATTTCACCCCCGAACTTCTGGCCGCACTGGATGCGGCGGGGATCGCGACCGAGACGCTGACCCTGCACGTCGGCGCCGGCACCTTCCTGCCGGTGAAGGCCGACGATACCGACGATCATGTCATGCACGCCGAATGGGGCCGCATCGACGCTGCGACCGCCGACCGACTGAACGCGGTGCGCGCGAAGGGCGGGCGGGTAATCGCGGTTGGGACGACCAGCCTCCGCCTGCTGGAAAGCGCGGCGCAGGACGACGGCCGCATCGCCACGTTCGAGGGCGATACGTCGATCTTCATCACCCCCGGCTATCGCTTCAAGGCGATCGACGGGTTGATGACCAATTTCCACCTGCCGCGCTCCACCCTTTTCATGCTGGTCAGCGCGCTGATGGGGCTGGAGACGATGCAGGCCGCCTATGCCCACGCGATCGCGAGCGGCTATCGCTTCTACAGCTATGGCGATGCGAGCTTGCTGCTGCCGAAGGCGTAAGCGTCCATAGCGAGCACGGCATAGGTCACGCTGTCGTGGAGCCGCTCCGCCGCGAGGCCGTCCGCGTCCATGCCCGCGCCCATCGCGACGAACAGCGGCAGGATATGGTCGGGCGTCGGGTGATTGTCATGGCCGTGCGGTGCGCGTTCGACAGCGTGCAGAACGTCGTCGATCGCATCCGCGGCCAGGCGATCCGCGATCCAGTCGGCGAAGTCGCTCACCCATGCGGGTGCCGGGGCGTCGATCGGCGGGCGGGTGGTGAAATAGGCGCGGAGGTTATGCGTGATGCTCCCCGAACCGACGATCAGCACGCCCTCGTCGCGCAAGGGCGCGAGCGCCTGTCCGAGCGCATAATGCCATTCGGGCGAGGCGTTCGAGGCGATCGAAAGCTGGACGACCGGAATGTCGGCGGCGGGATAGATCAGCGACAGCGGCACCCAGGCGCCATGGTCGAGCCCGCGCTTGGGATCGGCGGTGACGGTCAGGCCTTGGCTGGCGACGAGCGCGATGACGCGTTCGGCCAGCGCCGGATCGCCCGGCGCGGGATAGCGCATCGCGAACAGCTCGTCGGGAAAGCCCCTGAAATCGTGGATGGTCGGCGGCGCGGGCGAGGCGGTGACGCTTGCGCGGACGCCTGCGAATGCCGCGTCGTGATGCGCCGACACGACGAGGATCGCGCGCGGCCGCGGCAGGTCGGCACCCAGCCCGGCGAGGAAGGTCCGCGCCGGGCTGGGCTCGAGCGCCATCATCGGCGAGCCGTGCGAAACGAAAAGGCTCGGGAGACGGCGCATCGGATCAGGCGATCAGCTTCGCCGCGGTCCGCGCGACGCGTTCGCCCAGATAGCGCGCGCCGCCGAGGTCGGCCTCGCTCGGCTGGCGCGATCCGTCGCCGCCCGCGATCGTCGTTGCGCCATAGGGCGCGCCGCCCTTCACTTCGTCGACGCCCATCTGGTCGGCATAGCCATAGTCGAGCCCCACGATCGTCAGCCCGAAGTGGAGGAGGTTGGTGAGGATCGAGAAGAGCGTCGTTTCCTGCCCGCCATGCTGCGATCCGGTCGAGGTGAAGGCGGCGCCAACCTTGCCGTTCAGCTTGCCCTGCGCCCAGACGCCGCCGGCGGTGTCCCAGAAGCTCGCCATCTGGCTCGCCATGCGACCGAAGCGCGTCGGGGTGCCGACGACGATCGCGTCGTAATTCGCAAGCTCGTTGGGGTCGCTCAGCAACGGGTGCGCGGTGTCGGTCTTGAAACCCGCCGCCTGCACCACGGCCGCCGGTGCGGTTTCGGCGACGCGGCGGATGTCGACTTCGGCGCCCGCGGCGCGCGCGCCCTCGGCGACCGCGTCGGCCATCTGCTCGATATGACCATAGCTCGAATAATAGAGCACCAGAACCTTTGCCATCATGTCGTCCTTTCGTTGATGAATGGAGAAGAAGGGGGTGGGCCGCCGCCGGGGGAGGGGGAAGGGCGGCGGCCCGGGGGAGAGCGATCAGGCCGCCTGCTGCAATCCGTCGATCGCCTGGGCGGCGCGGGCGATCGCCTCGCCGTCGCGCTGGTGGCCGTCGGCGGCGACGATCGTCACGTCGGTGATGCCGATGAAGCCGAGGATATGCTTCAGATAGCCGCTCGCGAAATCGACCTGGCTGCCGAGCGGAACGCCGCCCGAAGCGAAGACGATATAGGCGCGCTTGCCGGTGAGCAGCCCTTCGGGACCGGCATCGGTATAGCGGAAGGTGCGGCGCGCCCGCGTCACCTGATCGATCCAGGCCTTGAGCGCGGCGGGAATGGAGAAATTATAGATCGGCGCGGTGATGACGATCGTGTCGGCGGCCTCGATCTCGGCGATCAGCTCTTCCGAGGCGGCGAGCAGCGCCTTTTGTTCGTCGCTGCGCTCGGCCTCGTCGGTGAAATTGGCGCCGACCCAAGTCTCGTTCAGGAAGGCGGGCGGCGCGACATTGAGGTCGCGGCGGGTGACGGTGGCGCCATAGCTTTGTTCGACCAGACGGCGTTCGAGCTGATCGGCAAGCGCGCGAGTGGTCGACCCGGCGTTGCGGGCGCTGGCGTCGATGCGAAGAATGTGGCTCATGTCGGGTTCCTTGGATGCGGAGGAAGAAGGGGTGGGCCGCCGCCGGGGAGGGAGGGGGACGGCGGCGGCCCGGGGGAGAGGCTCAGAGGCTGTCGACCAGCACCAGTTCGGCGTCGTCGAGCGCCTCGACCTCGATCTTTCCGACATCGCGAAGCGCGATGCCGTCGCGGGGATCGGCGTCAGTACCATTGACGCAGATGCGGCCCTTGGCGGCGACCAGATAGGCGTGACGCCCGTCTTCGAGGTCGTAGGACACGCGCTCGCCGGCATTGACCGTTGCCGCCGCCACGCGGGCATTGGCACGGATCGGCAGCGCTTCATCGCCCTCGATTCCGCTCGCCAGCGTCACGAACTGTCCCGAACGGTCGGCCTTCGGAAACTGGCGCGCGCCCCAGCCGGGATTGCCGCCGTTCCGGTCGGGCATGATCCAGATCTGGAACAGCGTCGTTTCCTCATCCTCGAGGTTGAACTCGCTGTGCGTCACGCCGGTGCCGGCGCTCATCACCTGGACGTCGCCCGCCGCGGTGCGGCCGGTGTTGCCCATGGAGTCGCGATGGGTGATCGCGCCGCTGCGAACATAGGTGATGATTTCCATGTCGCGGTGCGGATGCGGAGGAAAACCCGCCTGCGCCGCGATGGCGTCGTCGTTCCAGACGCGCAGCGCGCCCCAGCCCATACGGCTCTCGTCATAATAGTTGGCGAACGAAAAATGATGACGGGCGTCGAGCCAGCCATGGTCGGCGTGCCCCAGCGTGTCGAATTTGCGAATGTCGATCATCGGGCTTGTCCTTTCTCTTGGCGTCCCGGAGCTGCGTGCCCGGCGGCGCTCATCTGTTGAGGACAAGATAGGCGCTTGGATCGTTTCTAAAATAGCGTAGATGGAAAACCATTGTTTCCATAATGACGATGTTGGATAGGGGAAATATATGGCGCTTCCCGATTATGAAGGCTGGGCCTGTTTCGTCGCGGTCGCCGACGGCGGCAGCTTCACCGCCGCCGCAGCCGCGCTCGGCCTGTCGAAAGCAAGCGTGTCGAAAGCGGTGACGCGGCTCGAGGCGTCACTGGGCATCACCTTGCTCCACCGCAGTTCGCGCGTCGTGACGCTGTCGACCGCGGGAACGGGACTGATCGACGAGGCGCGCGCGATGGTCGCGGCGGCGACGGCGGCGACCGAAGCGGCGCGCGGCGACCGGCTCGACCTCGCGGGGCCGATCCGCCTCGCGGCGCCGATGAGTTTCGGTATCAAAGTGCTCGGCCCGCCGCTCGCCGCTTTCCTCGACCGGCATCCGGCGGTCGAGATCGAGGTGTTGCTCAGCGACGCGCGCAACGATCCGGTCGCCGAGGGGATCGACCTGACCTTGCGGATTTCGCCGCTTGCGGACTCAAGCCTGCTCGCGCGCACGATCGCACCGGTCGCGGCCTCGGTGATCGCGAGCCCCGCCTATCTCGAAAAACATGGGGTGCCGAAGCACCCGCTCGACCTCGCTGGGCACCGGCTGATCGGTTACGGCCACCGCCAGCGCGCGACGCCGCTCCATTTTCACCGCAAGGGCGAGGAGGCGACGGTGCTGCCGACCGGGCCGTTGTTCGCGAACAACGGCGACATCGCGGTGCCGCTGGTCGTCGCGGGCGGCGGGATCGCGGTGCTGCCCGACTTCATCGCGGCCGAGGAACTGGCGTCGGGGGCCGTGGTGCCGATCCTCACCGACTGGTCGCTGCCGCAGGCGCATCTCCATCTGCTGTCGCCGCCGTCGCGCTTGCGGCCGGCGCGCGTGCGCGCGCTTTCGGACTATCTCGTCGAGACGCTGAAGCCGTCCTGCACCGGCGCGCACGAGCGATTTCTGGCGCAGCGCGAGGGATGAAGGAGCCGGAGCGGCGGTATGGCACCCATCGCGACTCGTGGATTTCCGCGGGTTAAATCAAAATTAACCTTTTCCCTTCATTGGTTTCATGGTTAATGTTCCGGCAGTCCTGCAACAGGGGCGCGTCGGCGACATCCAGCGAGGGTTGCGCGGACGGGTCGCGGGATCATCGTGGGAACAGAATCAAGGGGTGCCCAATGCGCGTACTGCTGATCGAGGACGAGCCGACGACCGCCAAGGCGATCGACACGATGCTCACCACCGAAGGCTTCAACGTCTATACGACCGATCTGGGCGAGGAAGGCCTCGATCTGGGCAAGCTCTATGATTACGACATCATTCTGCTCGACCTGAACCTGCCCGACATGCACGGTTATGACGTGCTCAAGAAGCTCCGCACCGCCAAGGTGCAGACGCCGGTGCTGATCCTGTCGGGCATTTCGGAAATGGATTCGAAGGTGCGCTCGTTCGGCTTCGGCGCCGACGATTATGTCACCAAGCCCTTTCACCGCGACGAGCTGGTCGCCCGCATCCACGCGGTCGTCCGCCGCTCGAAGGGCCACAGCCAGAGCGTCATCAAGACCGGCAAGCTGGCGGTCAACCTCGATACCAAGACAGTCGAGGTCGACAGCGTCCGCGTCCATCTGACCGGCAAGGAATATCAGATGCTGGAGCTGCTTTCGCTCCGCAAGGGCACGACGCTGACCAAGGAAATGTTCCTGAATCACCTTTATGGCGGCATGGACGAGCCCGAACTCAAGATCATCGACGTCTTCATCTGCAAGCTGCGCAAGAAGCTCGCGCTCGCCTGCGGCGGCGAAAATTATATCGAGACGGTCTGGGGCCGCGGCTATGTGCTGCGCGACATCGACGACGACGGCAACGAAGTGCGCCGGGTCGCCTGACGCACCAGTCATAGCTCCGACGCGAGTTATACCCGAGAGCCGGCGCGGAGCGATCCGCGCCGGTTTTTCGTTTGGCGGGATGACGGGGAGAGTTAGCCAACGTCCGCTCGCCACTCCACGGCGGTCGTCGACGTCCTATCGCTTCCGCCCATAATGTCCGGGCAGCCGGCTCACCTGCGTCAGTCCTGGCCGCCAGGTATCGAGCTTGGGCGCGGGGACGATCTGGAAATCGGCGGTGCTGTCGGAGGTGCGCAGTTCGTCGCCGTGCGCCGCGCGCAGGCTGGCGGTTTCGATCGGCCGGTCGGTTTCGATGCCGAAGCGCTTGCCGGCAACCCAGCGGACCGTGCCCGCCATCGCTTCATGGCCCGACAGCAGCACCGTCATGCGCTCGCCGATCTGCAGGACATGCGGACCCTGGCCGCCGAGCCCGGTTTCGGAGACGTTGCGGATCGTGACGTCGAAGGCGCCGAGCCGCTTGCAGCTGAGCGTCGCCTTTACCAGCCGCGATTGGCGCGGCTGGCGCTTTTCGGTCGGAGTGGGTGAGGCGGTGGCCTCGGGACTCGGCATGGTGCGACCCATCATCTCCGGCTACCCCCACGCGAGCCGGTTCTTTTGGTCCCTGCCGCGTCCTAGCGCAGGAAGGTAAATTTTCGTATAGCGTGTTTGATCATTATGGGACGAGCGGAAGCCCGCCGAAGGTCACGATGCTTTCGCTGCCGTCCTCCGAAAGCGCGGAAACCCCAAAGAAATTATCGTCGACGACGACTCCGGGCAGATTGAGCTCGGTTCCCGACGTCGCCGGAACGAGCCGGGAATCGGACCAGTCGCGGCGATCGGCGCGGCGCCAGTAGACGCGATAGGCGGCGGCGCCGTCGACCGGCGTCCAGCGCACCATCGTGTTCGCGCTGAGCGCACCGTCGATCCCGACCTGCGCCGGCGCGGGCGGGGCGTCGGCCAGCTCGGTGACGAGCGCGGCGTTGAGCGCGGTGACGCGGGCAAGGTAGGGAAAGTCCATCGCGTCGACCGTATCGCCGTGGGTGCGGCCGTTCTCGGTCCGCAGATCCTGATGCTGCCGGTCGTAATTCTCGATCCCGACGGTGAAGCGGATAGCCGGATAGCCGAGTTCGAGCGACGGCATATGATCACCGCCGCGGCGGAAACGGTCGGGGCGCCGCACCGCGAGCACCTCGAGTCCGATCGCGGGATGGTGCTCGGCGGCGCGCACCGCCGCCTTGGCGAGCGCGCGCGACGGGCCGTCGTCCTCGCCGCCGATGCCGCGCCGCGCGAGTTGCGCCGCCAGATCCTCCGACGCGCGGATGCCTTCGCTGAACACGCGGACGCGGTCGTCGACGACCGTGCCGTCGGTGCCGCGGGTGTTGCCGACGATGTCGTTGTTGAGCATCGCGGCAACCTGCCACCCCTTTTCCCTGGCATGGCGCGCGAGCAGCTTGCCGCCCCACAGGCCCTGCTCCTCGCCCGACAGCAGCGCATAGACGATCGTCGCACGATGCTTGTGCTGGGACAGCAGGCGCGCGGCCTCCAGCACCAGCGCAGTGCCCGACCCGTCGTCGTTGGCGCCGGGCGCATCGGCGGTGATGTTCATGACGTCGGTCACCCGGCTGTCGATATGGCCGGCGATCATGATGACGCGGTCGGGGTCGCTGCCCTTTTGAATCGCCAGCACATCCTCGACGATGACGCCGTCGGGCGCGCGCGGCCCCTCGAAGCGGTCGCTGATCCGCTCGACAGTGAGGCAGCCGCCGCACGCCTTCGACAGCCGCGTGAATTCGGCGGCGCCCCAATTGCGCGCCGCGCCGATGCCGCGCCTGGGATCGGTCGTGGAAGATAGCGTATGGCGGGTGCCGAAGGAGACGAGCTTTTCGACCAGCGCCTTTAGCCGCGCCGGGTCGGCGGCCGGGGTTTCGTCGCTGGCGGCGACGACGGCCGGGGTGGCGAGAAGCAGCGCGGCTGCGAGTGCGTATCGAAGCATGCCGCTTCATGCGGCGTTGCGCGCGCAAAGAAAAGCCCCCTCCTTTTCACGAGGAGGGGGCTTTCGTCTCCCTACCGCAGGCCAGAATAATCGATATCGACGACGCGGCCATAGCGGATGTCGCAGCTGAACTTGCCCTTGTCGTAAGAACCGCCGCGGCCCCAGCGGCCGCCATAGCCGTCGCGGACGACGACGCGGCCCTTGACCTTGTAGCCGTCGCGCTTGCGGTCGATGCTCGTCACCTGGGTGACGTCGGTGCGGCCGTAGCGGCTGGTGCCGCGCTCGACCGCGCGCACGCACTGACTGACCGCGCTGCGGCTGTTGCCATAGCGGTTATAGTCATAGCCATAGCCGTAGCGCGGATCGTCGTAGCGGCCGCGATAGCGATCGTCATAGCGATCGTAACGGTCATTATCGGACGCCGACAGGATTGCGGCGAGACCGCCGAGCACGACGGCGCCCGCGATGATCTCGCCCGCGCCGATCCCGTCGCGATCATAGCGGTCGCGCGCCGCGGCGGGCGCGGCGCTGACCAGCATCGCGCCGGCGGTGGCCGCACCAATCGCGGCCTTGGTGAAGGAAGTTTTCATAGCCATGGTTCGGTCTCCAATGAGCGCAGGCGGCACCCGTGCAGCCTGTTGGAGCCCTTGTAGCGAGTCGGCGGTGACACGGCCCTGAACCTTTCGCTTATCTGCGGTTCAGCCTTGGTTTTGCCGGGGTTCATAAAGGAAAAGGACCCCCCGCCGACGCGAAGGGCCCTTTTTGCGATACAGGCCGTTCGTCAGCCGAAACTGACGTCGACGACCCGCCCGTTCTTGTAGCTGCATCCAAAGTTCTTCACCTCGCCGCCGAGCCGCGAGGCGGTGCCGGTCACATACCAGCCGCCATTGTTCGGCTCGGTGCCCGTGATGCTGTCGACGCGCGCGTCGTTGCCCATCTCGCCCTCGACCGCCCAACTGCATGCGTCGGAAGCGCGCGCTTCGGCCTCGCCGTCGCCATAGGGGCGAACCTCGGTGGTGCCGCTGCCATAGGCGCCGCCGTCGTCATTGCCCTGCGGTTCGTAGTTCGGCGCATCCTGGCGCGGCTCGCGATAGGGCGGCTCATAGGGATAGTCGCGGTCGCGGGGCTGGGTCTTGTCCTTGCTCGCGGCGCCGATCACGGCAGCGATGGTGCCGAGGACCAGCAGGCCGCCGATCACTTCGCCGGTGCTGACATGATCGCGGTCGCGATAGCCCCAGCCACCGTGACCATAGCGGCCGCGTGCTTCGGCGGGAACCGCGGCCACCGAAGTCAGGACGATCGCCGTCGCGGTGGCGAAGCTGGTGAACTTACGCATCGAGGGACACTCCCACGTGCGGGGTCAGGACGATCCGGCCCGCAATCAGGTCGCTCTAGGCGCCTCATGCTTTCGCGGCGCTGAACCGGTTTCGGCGCAAGACGAAGCGAAAGGCCCGCCATCCCGAGGGACGACGGGCCTTCCGGGACCAGATGAGTCGACCAGACCTGTCCGGGCAATCAGCAGGCGCAGCGCGGCTTGGGCCGCGGCTTCCACTTGCGCTTGGCGACCGTGCGTTTGCGCACCGGCACGGTCTCATAATAGGTGCGGGTGCTGGTCTCGACCCGCTCGGTCACGACCGGCGCGCCGGGGATGATCGTCGTGACGACGACGCCCGGAGTGTAATAACCATAGCTGCCATAGCCATAGCTCTGGGCATAACCGCCCTGATAAGGGCCGCCGGGGTAATAGCCGCCCGGATAGCCGCCGTGATGGTGACGGCCGCGGCCCGCCCACCATTCGTCGCATTTCTTCTTGTCGGCTTCGCTCCCGACCGCGGCACCGGCCAGCGCGCCGAGCCCGCCGCCGATCAGCGTTCCCGCAGTGCGGTCGCCGCGCCCGGCGACGCGGTTGCCGACGACGCCCCCCACGACACCGCCGACGACCGCCCCGGTCACCGTGCCGCCCCGGCCGCAGCGCCTTGCCATCTCCGCATCCTGCGGATCGTAACCGCCCGCATAGGGGCCGTCATAATAGGGATCATATTCGGGCGGCGGCGGATAGCCCGCGCCCGGGCGGCCCTCGACCGTCCCTTCATAGCTGCCGTCGTAGCGGCGGCCATCGGGCGCTTCATAGGTACCGTTCCACGTGCCGGTCCAGCGACCCTCGGCATCATAGGTGCCGCTCACCTGGCGATAGTCGACCTCGCTCGGGACGCGATCGGGATAGCCGGTATAAACGCGCGCGTCGGGCGCCGTCGGGCTGCCGTAGTCGAGCCTGGTATCGTTGGCGGCGGGTTCGGCGCTGTTCGCGTGGCCTGCAAGCAGCAGCGTTCCCGCCGCGATGCCCAGAAGCAAAATCGTCCGCATGCCAAACTCCCTGCTACCCTGGCCGTCGATCCGCAACGGCGGCGACAAGCGATTGGTTAACAGCCTGTTAGCAAATCGAGCCGATTTTCGCGAATCCGTTAACCCTGAGTTTGGCGTCCCAATTTGGGTCAGGGAGCGAGCGCGGGCGCAATCCGTGCGACGAGCGCCTCGGCCCCCGCCTGATCCTCGGCGGTGAAACGCGATGGGTGCGGACTGTCGAGGTCGAGCACGCCGATCAGCCGGCCCTCGACGACGATCGGCACGACGAGTTCGCTGCGGCTGTCGGCGTCGCAGGCGATATGGCCGGGAAAGGCGAAGACATCCTCGACGCGCTGGGTTTCGCGAAGCCGCGCCGCGGCGCCGCAAACGCCCTTGTCGAGCGCGATGCGGATGCATGCGGCCTTGCCCTGAAAGGGGCCGAGGACGAGTTCGGTGCCGTCGAAGCGATAGAAGCCCGCCCAGTTGAGATCGGGGATCGCCTGCCAGATCAGCGCCGCGACATTCGCCATGTTCGCGATGCCGTCGGGCTCGCCGGCGACGAGAGCGGCGGCGGCGTCGGCGGCCTCGGCCCAGAGTGCGGCAGGATCGGTGGCGGTGAACGACAGGGCATAGGACATGGCGCTGCCTATGTCGGGGTGCGAGGGACGTTTTGCAACGACATTCGGCGATGTCGCCTCGGGCTTCCTATTCGGCGGAAAACGTGCAAGCTTGGGTTGGGGCATCGGGGCAGGGGCCGCGATGCTGGTGTCGGAGTAGGGGAGAAGATAATGAACGGTTTTGAAATCGGTGATCTTTTCAAGTTCGACAAGATGGTCGCACCGACGGTGCTGAAGATCGTCTATTGGCTGGGGCTGATCGGTATCGCGCTGGCCTGCCTCATGTCGATTATCGGCGCCATCTCGATGATGTCCTATTCGGCGGCCACCGGTCTCGGCACGCTGATTCTGTCGATCATCGCGCTCGCGTTCGGTGCGCTGGTCTGGCGCATCGTCATCGAGATTTACATGGTGATCTTCAGCATCAACGACCGGCTGGGCGAGATCCGCGACCGCCTGCCTCCCAAATAAGCGAGCTTGACGGCGGCGTCATTCCCGCGAGTGGAAAATAGCCGTGTGCTCCCGCGAAGGCGGGAGCCCATCTCCTGCCGGTGCAAGATGGAACCGGCAGGAGATGGGTCCCCGCCTTCGCGGGGACACAGGCTTTTCCGATCGAAGACTCTCCAGCGGCCCTATTCGACCGCCAATCCGGTCCATTTCGCGGCAAAGGCGTATTTGTCGGCCGCTTCGGCAATGATCTTGTCGGTCGGCTTGCCCGATCCGTGGCCGGCGCGCGTCTCGATGCGGATCAGGTGCGGTTTGGGACCGATGTCCGCGTGCTGCAACGCGGCGGTATATTTGAAGCTGTGACCCGGCACGACGCGGTCGTCGGTGTCGGCGGTGGTGACGAGGATCGCCGGATAGGCCGTGCCGCCCCTGATATTGTGATAGGGCGAATAGGCCAGGAGGTTGCGGAAATCGGCTTCCTTCGACGGATAGCCATAATCGTCGACCCAGTAGCGCCCCGCGGTGAAGCGGTCGAAGCGCAGCATGTCCATCACGCCGACGGCGGGCAGCGCCGCGGCGAACAGGTCGGGGCGCTGGTTGGTGACCGCACCGATCAGCAGGCCGCCGTTCGACCCGCCCTCGATCGCGAGCTGGCCTTTGCCGGTGATCCCTTCGCCGATCAGATATTCGCCCGCGGCGATGAAATCGTCGAAGACATTCTGCTTCTTGTCGAGGCGGCCGGCGTCGTGCCACGCCTTGCCATATTCGCCGCCGCCGCGCAGATTCGCGACGACATAGACTCCGCCCGCGTCCATCCACGCGAGCTTGGTGGGGGAGAAACCGGGGGTCATCGACACATTGAAGCCGCCATAACCATAGAGCAGGGTCGGCGAGCCTTTCGAGCGATCGAGGCCCTTTTTCATGACGACGAACATCGGCACCTCGGTGCCGTCTTTCGACTTGTAGAAGCGCTGCTCGACCGAGAATTGCTTGGGGTCGAAAGTCAGCTTGGGTGCGGCGAACACCTCGCTTTTCCCGGTGACGGTATCGAGGCGATAGATCGTCGTCGGGGTCGCGAAGCTCGAAAAGGCATAGAAGGTTTCGGGGTCCTTCGGATTGCCGCCAAAGCCCGCCGCCGACCCGATATCGGCGAGGTGGATGGCCGAGATCGGCTGGCCGTCGAGCCCGACCATCTCGGCCTCCGACTTCGCATCGCCGAGATAGGACAGGATGATGCGATCGCCGACGCGCGAGGCGCCGACCAACGTCGCCTCATTCTGCGCAACCAGTTCGGTGAGTTCGCCGGGTTTGCGGATATCGAGCGACACGAGCCGCTGACGCGGTGCGTCCTTGTTGGTCAGGAAGGTGAAGCGCGTGCCTTCGTTGGCGACATATTCCCAATTGTTCGCATAATCGTCGACGAGCGCGATCGGCTTGCCCGCACCCTTCTTGCCGATCGGATACAGGGTCAGCGCATAGCGTTCGTCGGTGCCCTCGGACCCGGTGACGAGCAGATATTTGCCGTCGTCGGTCACTTGCGCGCTGTTGTTGAGCTTCGGCTTGTCGGGGGTCGCGTGGATCAGCGTGTCGGCGCTCTGCGCGGTGCCGAGGCGGTGGAAATAGACCGCGTGATTTTCGTTGAGCGACTGAAAAGCCTCGCCTTCCTTCGGTTCGGGGAAGCGCGAATAGTAAAAGCCGCTGCCGTCCTTCGCCCAGGCGAGCCCCGAGAATTTCACCCAGCGGATCTCGTCGCCGGTATCCTCGCCGGTCGCGACGTCCTTGACGCGGACGATGCGCCAGTCGGTGCCGCCGTCCTGCACCGAATAGAGCAGGTGCGTGCCGTCCTCCGACGGCTCCCATTCGGCGAGCGCGGTGGCGCCGTCCTTCGCCCAGCCGTTGGGATCGATCAGCACCCGGCCCTCGCCCTTCAGCCCGTCGCGGACGAACAGCACCGATTGCGGCTGCAACCCGTCGTTGCGGCTGTAGAAATAGCGCGATCCCGCCTTGCGCGGCAGGCCGAAGCGCTCGTAATTATAGAGCTCGGTCATCCTCTCCTTGAAGCTCTCGCGCCCCGGCAGCGTTGCCAGATAGGCATCGGTGACCTTGTTTTCGGCCGCGACCCACGCGGCGACCTTGGGGTTGACGCGGACATCGTCTTCCAGCCAGCGATAGGGGTCGGCCACATCGACGCCGAACTGCGGATCGACCGTGTCGCCGCGCGCGGTCGCGGGATAGGCGAACGCGGGTGCGGGTGCGGCGGCGGATGAGGTATCGGCTGCGTGGGCGGCTCCGGGGGCGGTCATCAGCAGGGCCAGCGCCAGCGGCGCGCGAAAAGGGGTACGGGGCATGGCAAGGCGATCCTCATCGTCAGAGTAATATTCGTGCGCCGCACTGTAAGGATGGAAAAGGACGGGGCAAGTGCGATCTCGTCCCGGGGCCTGACCCTAGGCGGCGATAGGCAAGGCAGCCGCCGCTTCACCCGCAACCGCCGTCTTTCGCCCGTCATGTTCGACCGGCGGGCTGTTGCCGACGATCCGGTCGAACGCGGCGTCGATCGTGGGGTAGGCAAAGACGAACCCGCTTTCGAGCGCGGCGTGCGGCAGCACATATTGCCCGCTCAGCAGCAATTCCTCGGCAAAGTCGCCAAGCGCCAGCCGAAGCGGCGCTGCCGGGACCGGCACGATCGCCGGCCGTCTCAGCGCGCGCGCGAGCGCCGCGGTGAAGGCGGCGTTGCTGACGGGTGCCGGGGCGGTCGCGTTGACCGGGCCGGCCAGGCTGGGCGTGGCGATCGCGTGGATGATCAGACGCACCATGTCATCGCGGTGTATCCAGCTCATCCCCTGCCGCCCATGGCCGAAACGACCGCCGAGTCCGAATTCGAAGGGGGTCAGCATCCGCGCGAGCATCCCGCCTTCGGCCGCCAGTACCAGCCCGGTACGCAGCGTGACGAGACGGATGCCGGATGGTAACCCGCGCTGCGCGGCCGCTTCCCATGCGGCACAAAGCCGCTGTGAAAAACAAGGGGTGCCGCCATCGGCTTCCGTGAGCGGCGACGCATCGCGCAGGCCATAGATGCCGATCGCCGATCCCGACACGATGACCTCGGGCTTGTGATCGAGCCGCGCGGTAAGCCGCATGACCGCCCGGGTGACGGCGAGACGAGATCGGAGGATGCGCCGCCGCTTGCGCAGGGTCCAGGGCGAATCGGATATCGGCTCGCCTGCCAGGTTGACGATCGCGTCGATCCGGCAGCGCGCGTCGATGACGTCGAGGCTGGCGACGGGGCGCACCGCCGGGGGCAGCGCGGCCTTGGCCGGGTCGCGCGTCAACACCATCACCTCGTGTCCGCCCGCCGCGAGCGCCGCGACCAGACGGCGACCGATAAAGCCGGTGCCGCCGGTTACCAGAATGCTGTGCCGGTCGAGCAGCGCCGACGCCAGGCTGGCCGGATCGGTCTCGATCAGGCGGCGTGCGCGCGCTGCGGCGGCGAGGTCGCGCATTCCGAACAGGATGACACCGGCCGCGGCGGCAAGGCAGGCCCAGCTCAGCCAGCCATGGTCGGCGCGCGGCAGCGCACTCGCCTCGCCGGCCCATCCGAGGAGTTGGGGCACCAGCATCGCGAGGATGACGCCATAGTTGAGCGTCAGCAAAGTGTGCGTGACGCGTTCGGTTGCCGGGAGCAGGCGCGAGCGATCCTCCTCGACGAAGTCCCACAGGGTGATGACCAGCTCGACAAGGAACAAGCCGATAAGTGCGGCTGCCCAGTTCCCCCGCGGCTCGAACCAGCCGAGGGTGATGAACAGCACCGCGTAGAGCAGGTTGCGAACACCGTGGAGGATCAGCTCGGTCCGCTGCGATGCGCGCCAGGCCAGACGCTCGGTCCCTTCATGGTGATAGAGGGTGTCAAAGGCGCCCATTGCCATTTGCACCATCACTGCGGTCCACAACCAGCCCGTCATGATAGGTCTCCTTCGCCGGGGGCCGGGTCGCGAAACCGCCCGACCTGGTGCATGATCTCGCCGAACCAGCGGTGGTGCAGCGTCAGCGTGAAGAGGAATTCGCCGCTCCCGATATCGATGTGGTCGATGGTCAGCGCGCCGGGGCACAGCCAGGCAGGCAGGCGCCATCGGTGCCCCCCGAACTGCCAGAAATAGTCGGCTGAGTGAAAGGTCAGGCCATCGGGTCGCGCCGCGATGTTCAGGGTCATGCCAACGCCTCCGCCGACATGCTCTTCCAGTCCCGTTTCGCCGGCGAAGCGCTTGGCGCTGTGGATCACCTGGGGGAAGCCGTGGCGCCGGGCATAATGGCGCGTCCAGCATTGACCCCCGCGATGATCCTCGCCGACGGTGACCACCGCCGCGACGCCGACATCGCCCGACAGCGGCAGCGGAGCGCCGATGACGCGGCACAATTGCGCGAAGACCCATCCCGCGGGCGTGCGTTCGGAGGCGATGATCTCGCCGCGATAGATGGCGAGGCGAAGGCCGGTCAGCCGCTTGGAAAAGCGCCGCCGTACCGTTTCGGGTAGCGCCGCCCAGTCGTCGGCGGGAAGCAGGCGGCGAAAGCGATAATCATAGAGGGGCGCGCCATCGTCAGGATCGCGTTCGTGCCGAGCGAAGGAAAGGCCGCCTTCCAGGCTCTTTTGCTGCCGCAATTCTCCCACGATCCGTCTCCTATTTTGCCGCTTTGCCCTTGCCGGGCCGCCAGTTGATCAGCTTCGTCACCCCGGCACCGAGCTTGATCAGCCGCATCAGCGCGGGTTTGGGCACCTGCAGCATCTCATCGTGCCAGCGGCTCATCACCGTCACGAAATCGAGCATTTCGCCAAGCCGGGCTTTCGCGTCGGCACTGAGGTCGGGGTCGGTCGCGGCGCGGGCGACGCAGGCTTTCAGTGCGGCCTCGGCCGGGTCGACCTCGCGCGCCTTGCGACCCGCCGCGATGCGGGTGACCATTTCCCATATGTCCTTTTCGGCGGTGAAATGGTCGCGCCGGTCGCCGAGCAACGGCACGCGCTCGATCAGCCGCCAGCCAAGCAGTTCCTTGATCGAATTGGAGACGTTCGAGCGCGCGAGCCCGAGCAGCTCGGCGATCTCCTCGGCGTGCAGCGCGCGGTCGCTGACGAAGAGCAGCGCGTGGATCTGCGCCACCGACCGGTTGACGCCCCATTGGCTGCCAAGATTGCCCCAGTGGAGAATGAACTCGGTAGCAGCCGGGGACAGCTTTGCCGTATGTTCGATAATTTCTGTCATAACAGAAATATCTGATGAAAGGGATGTAATGTCAAGCGGCGGCTTTTTTCGGGAATGGCCGGTCTCGACCGATTGCGGACCTATCTTTCATCGTCATGCCGGACTTGATCCGGGATCCATTCTCGCAGCGCCGGTTGATGGATCCCGGATCAAGTCCGGGATGACGAGAGCCTGAAAGTCGCGCGCAGCATCTCTTATCTTCGTCATTCCCGCGAAAGCGGGAACCCAGAGCGTGCGTCGGCTGACCCCACTCCGGGTTCCCGCTTTCGCGGGAATGACGAAAGTTGGGAAGGGGTTGCTCCCCACCCCAATGCAGCCTCGCCTTCGACCCAAAAGAAAAGGGCGGCCATCCTTTCGGACGCCGCCCTTGATCCTGTGTCGCTGGAAATCCGCGTCTTACGCGTCTTCCAGTTCCTCGTCGGTCAGCACCGGGCCCGAATCCTGGCCCTTGGCATCGACGTCGCGGTCGACGAATTCGATGATCGCGATCGGCGCCGCGTCCGAGGCGCGGATGCCGGCCTTGATGATGCGGGTGTAACCGCCGTTGCGGTCCTTGTAGCGCTCGGCGAGGACGTCGAACAGCTTCACGAGCTGGGTGTCGTCCATCAGGCGGCTCATCGCCAGACGGCGATTGGCCAGACCGCCGCGCTTCGCGAGCGTGACCAGCTTTTCGATATAGGGACGCAGTTCCTTCGCCTTGGCGACGGTCGTCGTGATCTGCTCATGCTTGATGAGCGAGGCCGACATGTTGCGGAACAGGGCCGTGCGATGTGCGCTCGTGCGCTGAAGCTTCCGGCCACCCGATTTATGACGCATGATATAGTCCTTCGTTCGTTAAGAGCCCGTGTGAGGTAGCCCAGACCAGGTTGCTTGCGGGGCAACCCATTCCCGTTGCAGCTGGACCCCGGCGTTCGCCGGGGCACAGTCTGGAATTACCCAAGCAGTTCCTGCTCGAGCTTCTTTGCCATTTCCTCGATATTTTCCGGCGGCCAGCCGGGGATATCCATGCCGAGGCGCAGACCCATCGACGACAGCACTTCCTTGATTTCGTTCAGGGACTTGCGGCCGAAGTTCGGGGTGCGAAGCATTTCGGCTTCGGTCTTCTGGACCAGATCGCCGATGTAGATGATGTTGTCGTTCTTGAGGCAGTTTGCGCTGCGAACCGACAGTTCCAGCTCGTCGACCTTTTTGAGAAGGAAGCGGTTGAGTTGGTTGACGTCGGACTCGTCGGCGGTGGTCGACGGCGCCGCCATGCCGATCATGCCGCTGTCGTTCATCGCTTCTTCGAAGTGGACGAAGACCTGAAGCTGGTCCTGGAGGATGCGCGCGGCGTAAGCGACGGCGTCTTCCGGGGTCACCGTGCCGTCGGTTTCGACGGTCAGGCTCAGCTTGTCGAAGTCGAGTTCCTGGCCGATGCGCGCATTGTCGACCTTGTAGGCGACCTGGCGGACGGGCGAGAAGAGCGAGTCTACCGGGATCAGGCCGATCGGCGCGTCGGCCGGGCGATTGGCGGTCGCGGGGACGTAGCCCTTGCCGGTGTCGGCGACGAGTTCCATGTTCAGCGTCGCGCCGTCGTCGAGGTGGCAGATGACATGGTTCGGGTTCATCACCTTGATGTCGCCCGACACCATGATGTCGCCGGCCTTGACGGTCGCGGGACCAGTGGCCGAAAGCTGCAGCCGCTTCGGGCCTTCGCCTTCCATCTTGAGCGCGATCTGCTTGACGTTGAGGACGATGTCGGTGACATCCTCGCGCACGCCGGCCAGGCTCGAGAATTCGTGCAGGACGTTCTCGATCTTGATCGATGTGATGGCCGCACCCTGGAGCGACGAGAGCAGAACGCGGCGCAGCGCGTTGCCGAGCGTCAGGCCGAAACCGCGCTCAAGCGGTTCGGCGACGAAGGTCGCCTTGCGCTTGCCGTCGCCGCCGGCCTTGATTTCCAGGTTGCTGGGCTTCTTCAATTCCTGCCAGTTCCGGATATTGACAGTCATGGACTTCCCTTTGCTTTGGGCGGGACGGGCAGGGGTCGGCTACCCATCCAGCGAGAGATTTGGTGCGGGCGAGCCCCGGCGGGGCGCGCCCGAAAAGGCGTCAGACGCGGCGGCGCTTGGCCGGGCGGACACCATTGTGCGGGATCGGCGTCACGTCGCGGATCGACGTGATGTGGAAACCGACCGCCTGCAAGGCGCGGAGCGCCGATTCACGACCGGCGCCGGGGCCCTTGACCTCGACTTCGAGGGTGCGGACGCCGTGCTCGGCGGCCTTCTTGCCCGCATCTTCGGCGCAGACCTGCGCCGCATAGGGAGTCGACTTGCGGCTGCCCTTGAAGCCCATCATGCCGGCGCTCGACCAGGCAATTGCATTGCCCTGCGCGTCGGTGATGGTGATCATCGTGTTGTTGAAGGTCGCGTTGACGTGGGCCACACCCGACGAGATATTCTTGCGTTCGCGCCGACGAAGGCGCTGCGGTTCACGAGCCATGTTGAAATCCTGTCCTAAATCCTGAAGCGGGCCGGGGCGCAGCCGTCGAAGGGCGGCCACCGGCGCGGAAAAACCGGCTTACTTCTTCTTGCCGGCGATCGGCTTCGCCTTGCCCTTGCGGGTGCGCGCATTGGTGTGCGTGCGCTGGCCGCGGACGGGAAGGCCCTTGCGATGACGCAGGCCGCGATAGCAGGCGAGGTCCATCAGGCGCTTGATGTTCATCGCCGTGTTGCGGCGAAGGTCACCCTCGACCGTGTGGTCGGCGTCGAGCGTTTCGCGGATCTGGAGGATTTCGGCGTCCGAAAGATCCTGGATGCGACGGCTGTGGTCGATGCCCAGCTTGTCGGCGATGTCGACGGCGGTCTTGCGGCCGATGCCGTGGATATAGGTGAGCGCGATGATAACGCGCTTGTTGGTGGGCAGGTTGACGCCCGCGATACGTGCCATGCTGTTCTTTCTCCTGCTCCACAGGACTCGCTGGCAGACGAGTCCTATCTCAAAGCGTCTGATTTCCAACGCAAAAAACGGACCACGAATACGCTAGCCGCGTTTCGCCGTCCGGTCAGGCTGTCGGAATGCATGCGCAACTAAGGTGAGTCGGGCCGAAAGTCAAGCAATGTGCCCGGCTTTGCGGTGGGCCGAAGGGCGATGGCCTGCCTTAAAGCTACAAAGGATACGGACGGAACGCTCGAAACTGTATCCTTTGTCGCCTTAAGCCCTCTTTGGCGCGGCGATAATCGATACTGGCATCGACCGACAAAGTAGGAAAGCGCCGATTACGAAGTCAACGCTACCGCGCGTTCGTGCAGCCGCCCCACGACGGCGCGGTGGATCCCGGGGGCGCAGGCGATGACGCCGAAGGCCTGCGCGCGCGGGGTGTTGAAGACCAGCGGCTCGCCGAAAGCGTCGGTGACGACCGCGCCCGCTTCGGTCGCGATCAGTGCCGCGGCGGCGACGTCCCATTCGAACCCCCAGCGCAGCGTCGCGACCAGGTCGGCGCGGTCGTCGGCGACGAGCGCCATGCGCAACGCGATGCTGTTCGGCTTGGTGACCATGATCAGGTCGCGGTCGATCTTGGGCAGGCTGTCGGCGGGGACGCGCGATCCGTCGAAGATCATCCGGCGGCTCGCGCGCAGCGCCTCGCCGTTGAGCGTCGCGCCATGCCCCTTTTGTGCGACCCACAATTCGTCCAGCGCGGGGGCATAGAGGACGCCGAGTTCGGGCGTGCCGTCGACGACGAGCGCGACCGACACGCACCAGCCGGGGCGGCCGCGGATGAAATCGCGCGTGCCGTCGATCGGATCGACGCACCACATCGCGCGGCACGCCAGGCGGTCTTCATTGTCGGCGGTCTCTTCGGACAGCCAGCCGGCGCGCGGCTCGATCGCGCCGAGCACCGCCTTCAGCCGCGCATCGACCGCCAGGTCGACGTCGCTGACCGGATTGTCGTGCGACTTGTTCCAGACGCTGACCGCCTTGCCCTCGCCGCGCCAGCGCGCCATCGCCATGTCGCCGACCTCGCGGGTCGCGGCGATCACGGCTTCGAGGTTATGGCCGGGCATGGCGGAAGGCCTAGGCGCTCGCGACGGTCATGCCGTCGATACGGAGGGTCGGCGCATTGACCGCGTGGCGAAATTCGAGGTCGTTGGCGGGGATGAGCGCGGCGAACATATCGACCAGATTGCTCGCCACCGTAAATTCGGCAATCGGGCCCGCGATCCGACCGTCGCGGATGACGAAGCCCGACGCGCCGCGACTATAGTCGCCGGTGACGGGATTGACGCCCTGGCCGATCAGCTCGGTCAGATAGACGCCTTCCTTGATGTCGGCCATCAGCTCCTCCGGGCTCAGCGCCCCCGCCGCGAGGTGAAGGTTGCTGGCGGTCACGCCCGCCGCGCCGCCGCCGCGGCTGGCATGGCCGGTGGGCTGGAGGCCGAGCTGTTTCGCCGACGCCGTGTCGAGCAGCCAGCCGGTGATCTTGCCCCCGGTCACGATGTCGCGCGGTGCGGTCGGCAGGCCCTCGCCATCGAAGGCGCGGCTCCGCAGGCCGCGCGGCCGGTGCGGATCGTCGCGGATGACGATGGCGCTGTCGAAAAGCGGCTGGTCTTCCTTGCCGAGCAGGAAGCTGGTGCCGCGCGCGACCGCAGGCCCGGCAATCGCGGAGAGAAGATGGCCGACGATGCCGCCGCTGACGCGCGGATCAAGCAGCACCGGCACCTTGCCGACCGGCGCCTTGCCGGGATTCAGTCGCGCCACGGCGCGGATGCCCGCGCGCGTGCCGATCGCTTCGACACTTTCGAGATCGGACAGGTGGTGCGCGCTGTGCCAGCCATAGTCGCGCTGCATCGCCGCGCCTTCGCCCGCGATGACGCTCGCCGACAGGCTGTGTCCGCTCGACCCATAGCCGCCGGCGAAGCCGTGGCTGGTCGCGAGCGCGAAGCGGGTGCGGCTGTGGCTGGCGCTGCCGCCTTCGCTGTTGGTGACGCCTGCAACCGCGCGCGCCGCTTCCTCGACCGCGAGGGCGGCTTCGCGCAGCGCCTGCGGATCGGCTTCGCTGCCGTCGTCGAGATCGAAATCGGGCACTGGCCCCTTGAACAGCCGGTCCTCGGGTGCGAGGCCGGCATAGGGATCTTCCGGCGCCTCACGCGCCATGGCGACGCAGCGCTCGACCAGTTTGGCGAGCTCGCCGGCATCCATGTCGGCGGTCGACACGCTGGCGCTGCGCTGGCCGACGAAGACACGGAGCGAAATGTCCTGTCCTTCGGACCGCTCGACATCCTCGAGCGCGCCGAGGCGCATCGAGACCGAGGTGGCGGCGTTGCAGTAATAGAGCGCGTCGGCGGCGTCGGCGCCGGCTTTCGTCGCGGCGTCGCAGAGCATCTGCGCGCGATCCAGGGCTTCGGAAACGGTCAGCATGTCCGCGCCCTATACGGCGCGCGGGCCAGCGTCAAAATCTATGTCGGATTCGATACCTCCGTCATCCCGGCCTTCGCCGGGATGGCGAGATGGGAAAGGATCAGCGCGCGATCGCGGCGATGGCGTCGGTAGCGGCCATCGCGCCGCTGACCCACAGAAAGGGCAAAGTCAGCGCGGCGGCCCACAGGCGGCGGACGTCGCGGCGGAAACGCGCGTGGAGGCCCCAGCTCGCCAGCGCCTGGCGGCTGAGATGATACCAATGGCGTTCGGTCATCCGCGCGATCGGGACGGCGAGCGCGAGGAGCATGACGAGCGCCACCGCGATCAGCGCCGACGGCGCTCCGGCGGCGACTGCGCTCGTCACGAGCCATATCTGCAAGGCGGCAAAGGCGATGAGGGCGGCGGCGGCGTGGACGGTCATGCGGCGACCCAGGCTGCGTGCCGGCGGTACGCTTGCAGTCGATCGGCGCCAGAGGCGCGGTCCGAACGTCGATGCCATGTTTTCAGCCCCTCCGGCTGGCGATTCCCAGAAACGCCACGTTTTGCCCCAAAAATTCCCAAGTCAAGACACTCTGCCAGCGATTCGTTAATTTTTGCATTCGCTTCGTCGCGGATTCGCCACGAATCCGGGTTGGGATGCCTCAATCGCTGCCATATCGGCGCTATTCGCCGTATTTTGTGACCATTTCGCGATGAACGGCCCTGGCCGGTCGATGGTGAAGCGGTTTCCGCCCGCAACCTTTGCATCAGATAGCCGAGCGGGTATCGCTTGCCGCTCGTCTTCGGCAGCAGGGGAAAATCATCGATGCGTTATCTGGCCGCTCTCGCCGCCCTGACCCTACCGCTCGCGTCCGCGGCCGCCGCCGACGGCGAAGCGGCGGTCGAACCGCGGCCTGCGGCGCTCGTCGCCGACGGCGTGCCCGCGGTGCCCGCCGAGCTGACCGCCGCGACGCGCCCCTATATGGAATATCGCGGCGCCGCCTTCGTCGGCTGGAATCCCGCCGACAAATCGATGCTGATCGCGACGCGCTTCGGCAACACGACGCAGCTTCACCGTGTCGCCCGCCCGCTGGCCGCGCGCGAGCAATTGACCTTCGAAGCGGAACCGGTCGCACATGGCGGCTGGTCGCCCGCCAATGGCGACGTGATGCTGGTCCAGAAGGACGTCGGCGGCAGCGAATTCTATCAGATCTATGCGATGAACGACGGGCGCCTTCGCCTGCTCACCGACGGCAAGAGCCGCAATTCGCTCGATGCGTGGAGCAAGGACGGCAGCCTCGTCGCTTTCACCTCGACGCGGCGTAACGGCCGCGACAACGATATTTACGTCATGAACCCGCGCGATCCCGCGTCGATGCGGATGGCGGCGCAGGTCGACAGCAACGGCTGGTCGGTCGCGGGCTTCGCGCCCGACAAGAGCTGGGCGCTGGTCGTGCGATCGGCCTCGATCGAAAAGACCGACCTGTTCCGCCTCGACCTCGCAAGCGGCAAGATGACGCCGATCGGCGATCACAAGAAGAAGATCGCTTTCGAGGGCGCGTCCTTCGCGCCCGACGGCACGATCTGGGCCACGAGCGATGCCGGCAGCGACGTGCTGCGCCTCGGCACCCTCGACCCGAAGACCGGCGCCTTCACGCCGCGCGGCCCGGCCGAAAAATGGGACGTCGAGGCGTTCGACATCTCGCCCGACGGGCGCTTCATCGCCTATGCGATCAACGAGGCGGGGGTGAGCCGGTTGCGCGTGCTCGATGTCGCGAGCGGCGCCGCGCGGACGGTCGATGGGCTGCCCGCGGGCGTGATCGGCCATCTCGAGATTGCGCCGTGGGGCGCGATCGGCCTCGGCTTCACCTCGGCGCGTAGCGCCGCCGACGCCTATAGCGTCGATCCCGAAACGCTCGCCGTGACGCGCTGGACGCAAAGCGAGACCGGCGGGCTCGACGCCGCGCGCAACATCGAGCCCGAACTGGTCACGATCAAGAGCTTCGACGGTCTGGAGATGTCGGGTTTCCTCTATCGCCCCGATCCCGCGAAATTCCCCGGCAAGCGCCCGCTGATCATGCACGTCCACGGCGGGCCGGAAAGCCAGTGGCGCCCCGAGTATCTGGGCAGCACCAACTATATCGTGGGCGAGTTGGGGGTCGCCTATTTCTACCCCAACGTCCGCGGCTCGACCGGCTATGGCAAGCGCTTCGTCGGCCTCGACAACGGGCCGTTCAAGCGCGAGGACAGCGTCAAGGACATGGGCGTGTTCCTCGACGCGCTGGCGAAGGATCCCGGGCTCGACGCGGCACGCTTCGGGCTGACCGGGCGCAGCTATGGCGGCTATATGTGCTATGCCGCCGCGACGCATTTCGCCGACAAGCTGCGCGCGAACCTGTGCGTCGTCGCCATCTCGAACTTCGTGACCTTCCTCGAGAATACGCAGGAATATCGCCGCGACCTGCGCCGCGTCGAATATGGCGACGAGCGCGACGCCGCGCAGCGGGCGAAGCTGATGGAAATCTCGCCGCTCACCCGCGTCGCCGACATCAAGAAGCCGCTGTTTGTCGTCACCGGCGCCAACGACCCGCGCGTCCCGGCATCGGAGGCCGAGCAGGTCGTGGCCGCCGTGCGGGGGAACGGCGGCACCGCCTGGCATCTGGTCGCGACCAACGAGGGGCATCAGTGGGGCAAGAAGGAGAATGTCGATTACACCTTCTGGACCTCTCTGCTTTTCTGGAAGCAATATCTGCTGAACTGACGCACGCGACTTGACCGCAGTGCGGGCCGAGGCCTAGCGGCTTTTGGCAGGTTCTTGCCCAAGGAGATGCGATGCGCCGGCCCAAGCTGCTGGATACGATGCGCGATTACAGCTGGCCGCTGTTCCGCGCCGATGCGTTGGCCGGGGTCAGCGTCGCGCTCGTCGCGCTACCCCTCTGCATCGCGATCGCCATTGCGTCGGGCAGCACGCCCTTCGTCGGGCTCGTCACCGCGATCATCGGCGGCTTCATCATCTCGGCGACGAGCGGCAGCCGGGTGCAGATCGGCGGGCCGACCGGCGCCTTCATCGTCGTCGTCTATGGCGTCATCCAGAATCACGGGATGGACGGGCTGATCGTCGCGACGATCATGGCGGGGATCATCCTGACGATCGCCGGCTTCTTCCGCGCCGGCCGGCTGATCGCGCTGGTGCCCGAGCCGGTGATCGACGGCTTCACCATCGGCATCGCGACGATCATCGCCGCCAGCCAGCTCCAAGACGCGCTCGGCCTGTCGGCGGGCAAGGTTCCCGCCGACATGATCCCGAAGATCGAGGCGCTATGGGCAGCGCGCGCGACACTCAGCCCGGCGGCGCTGGGCGTCACCGCCGCGACCGTCGCCGCGATCCTGCTGCTGCGGCGCTGGCGTCCGCGCTGGCCGGTGCTGGTGATCGCGGTCGGCCTTGCTTCGCTGGCGGTCGCCGCCTTTCACCTGCCGGTCGATACGGTGGGGTCGCGCTTCGGCGCGCTGCCGTCGGGGCTTCCAGCGCCCCACTGGCCGCAGGTGACGGCGGATCGTCTGATCGAACTGCTGCCCTCGGCCTTCACCATCGCCTTTCTCGCGGGGGTCGAATCCTTGCTGTCGGCGATCGTCGCCGACCGCATGTTCGGCGGCCATCACCGCCCGAGCGCCGAACTGCTCGCGCAGGGCTATGCGAATATCGTCTCGCCTTTGTTCGGCGGGCTTCCCGTCACCGGCGCGATCGCGCGGACTGCGACCAACGTCCGCGCCGGCGGGCGCACACCTGTCGCGGGGATGGTACACGCGCTGGTGATCCTTGCGGTGCTGCTCGTCGCGGGAAAGCTTGCCGGCGCGCTGGCGTTGCCGGCGCTCGCGGCGGTGCTGCTCGTCACCGCGCTGAACATGGCCGAGCCGGAGAAGTGGCGCGAGCATCTCGCGCTGCCGCGCGACGAACTGCTATTGCTCGTGCTGACGCTGGTGCTGACGGTGTTCGCCGACCTGACGATCGCGATCGGGGTCGGGGTGGCGCTCGGCCTGCTGCTGCGCTGGTGGAAGGGACGCGGCCCGACGCCATGGACGCCGCGCGAGGGGTGAGCGGCCGGGTTTCCTGACCGTCCGCCTCCTTGAAGGAATCGTCATCCCGGCGAAGGCCGGGATCTCGCCGATGCGTCAGGCCGAGACGGTGAGATCCCGGCCTTCGCCGGGATGACGAGATAAGGAAGGCGATATTTCAGCCTAAGCCGATCACGTTCTAATTCTTCGGCGGCACCGGCAGGTCGCCTGCGTCGGGTTCGGCTTCCGATGATGCGGGGGCGGGCCCTTGGCCGCTGGCCTGGCGTTCGAGCTCCTCGGCCGCCTTCTGCCGTTCGGCGAGCGCTTTCTCCTCGGCGACCACCGCAGCTTCGACCTCGTCCGCCGCGGCGTCGATGCCCGCAATCCGCTTGGCGCGTTCGTCGGCGATCATCGCCTGCCAGTCGGTCTTGTCGGCTGCCTGGCGCTCGGCCTTGGCGCCCGCGAGGAGCGCCTGCGTGCAGCCGGTGAAGCCGCCGAGTCCGACCGGCGAGCAGCTGTCGGTGCCGAAGCGGCCGACGCGCTCCATCGAGGTCACGCGGTTGAGCCACGCCTGATTGCGCGGGTCGAGCGGATCGCCACCGCGGAAGATCTGCGGCACGCGATACCGATCCTGTTCGGGCAGGCGGTTGCAGACGACGATCTCGTCGGGGCTCGACTGCTCGCACTTGTCGTCGCCATAGATGATCACCTGATTGATCTTGTCGGCGTTCACCGTGTTGGTTTCCTGCGCGGCGGCAGGGAAAGCGGCGAGGCTGCTGGCGAGGAACAGCGCGGCGAACGGCAGGCGGGTCATCACTTTTTCCTTCATTGCGTTTCGGCCGGAATGGCACGCGCTCTCTGCATAGTCCATGAACATCCCGTCATCCTTCGCACCCGGCGATGACGGGGGAGATTATCTATCAGATACGCTTGGACAGCGCGATGGCTGCGCGGCAGCCCGCGCGAATCGCGAGGCTGAGCAGCGGATAGCCGGGCGAGCTTTCGGCCCCTGCAGCGAGCGCGGCTTCCTTGTGTTCGAGCTCCTCGGCGCGGAAATCCTCGACCGCGGCGCTGAGTTCAGGGTCGCTGTCGCCGAGTTCGTCGATCTGATGGCGATAATGCCGGTCGATCTCGGTCTCGACCGCGGCGGTGCAGGCCATCGCGGCGCGCGGTCCCATTGCCGCGGTCACCGCGCCCAGCGCAAAGCCCGCGACGTTCCAGACGGGCTGGAGCGCGGTCGGCCGCACGCCGCGGCGTGCGACCATCGCGTCGAAGAAGGCGCGGTGTCGTTCTTCTTGTTCGGCCATATGCGCGATCTCGCGCGCCATCGGGTGACGGTCGCCCATCACCGCGAGCTGGCCGGCATAGATGCGCGTCGCGCCATATTCGCCGGCCTGGTCGACGCGGATCATCGAGGCGGTACGGTGCTTGCTCATGCCGCCGATGTGGTCCGGCGGCGCAGCAAGGTCAAGACGAGCGCGGCGGCGGCGAGCGAGAAGATCGCATTGAAGCCGGCGAGCGAGATGCCGAACAGCCGCCACTGCGCGACGTCGCAGCGGATGATCGGCGCCGCCATGATCTCGTCGAGCGAAATCGGGCCGCTATGGCTGGTGCTGCACGTCGTCAGCCCTTCCCACAATCCATATTCGACCCCGGCGTGGAAAATGCCAATCGCACCGCTGACCGCGATTGCGACGGCGGCGAGCAGAGTCAGCGCGCGCATGACCTTGTCGTTGCGATTGAGGAGCAGCGCGAGCAACGCCAGCACGATCGCCGCTTGGTGCGGCCAGCGCTGCCAATAGCACATTTCGCACGGATGGAGGCCAAAGCCGAACTGCGACACGAGCGCGCCGCCATAAAGAAGCAGCGGCGCGGCGAGCGCGACGAGCGGCGCGGCAAGGCGGGATTGGAGCATCAACACTTACCTTGAACTATAGTCATTCCGGCGAAGGCCGGAATCTCGCCGGTGCGTCAGATACAGAAGGCGAGGTCCCGGCCTTCGCCGGGACGACGGATTGAACAAATCAGTTGCGTGCGGCCGGTTTCGCGGGCGGCTTGCCGCCCTGCGCCAAGCGCGGGGTCGCCGGGCCGATCCGCCCGATCGTCTGCAGCGCATAATAGAGCTGATAATCCTTGATGCCCTTGGCCTTCAGCTCGTCGGCGGTCGCGGTGAAGCGCGGATCGTCCTTCTCGTCCTTTTCGAGCAGGCTGTTGTCGACCTTCTTCTCGTTGATCAGATGGCGGCGCAGGTCGCTTTCGCGGAAGCGCGGGCGATCCTTGTAATCGGGGTCCGAAAGCTGTGGCACGCGAATGTCGGGCTCGATCCCGCCTTCCTGCACGCTGCGGCCCGAGGGGGTGTAATAGCGCGCGGTCGTCAGGCGGAGCGCGGTGGTGTCGGTCAGTGGCAGCACCGTCTGCACCGATCCCTTGCCGAAGCTGCGTTCGCCCATGATCACCGCGCGATGCTGATCCTGCAGCGCGCCCGCGACGATTTCGGAAGCGGAGGCGGAGCCCGCGTCGATCAGCACGATCATCGGCGCGCCGCCGGCAAGGTCGCCGGGTTCGGCGAAATAGCGTTCGATATCTCCCTTCTTGCGCCCGCGCTGCGAGACGATCTCGCCGCGGTCGAGGAAGATGTCGCTGACCCCCACCGCTTCGTCGAGCAGCCCGCCGGGGTTCGAGCGCAGGTCGAGCACCCAGCCGCGCGGTTTGTGGCCGAGCGACTTTTCGACCGAGATCATCGCGGCCTTGAGGTCGCGGGTCGCGTCGGCGGAGAAGCTGGCGATGGTCAGCACGCCGACATCGTCCTTCACTTCCCATTTGACCGGCTTCACGTCGATGATCTCGCGGGTCAGCGTCATCTCGATCGGCTTGTCCTGACCCTCGCGCACGACGGTGATCTCGACCTGGGTGCCGGGACGCCCGCGCATCTGCTCGACCGCTTCGTCGAGGGTCATGCCGAAGATCAGTTCCTTGTTGATATGCGTGATATAGTCGCCCGCCTTGACGCCCGCGCGGTCGGCGGGTGTGTCGGCGGTCGGCGCGATCACCTTGACGACGCCGTCCTCCATCGTGACCGACAGGCCGAGCCCGCCATATTCGCCGTCGGTCTGGGTGCGGAGATTGGAATAGTCGCGCGCGTCGAGATAACCCGAATGCGGGTCAAGGCTGGCGAGCATCCCGTTGATCGCGCCCTCGATCAGCTTGTCGTCGCTGACCGGCTCGACATAGTTGGATTTGACCTCGAGAAAGACATCCATGAAGCGGGCGATTTCCTGTTGCGTCGAGGCGTCGACGGTCGCCATCGCCCCGGTCGCGAGCGGGACGAGCGCGAGGGTCGAAAGCGCCGCGGCGCCCTGCCACAGCGCGAAACGGCGCCGGGAAGAGGAGGCAGTCTGGGTCGATTCGGTCATGGTCATCTTTCAATCGCGCAGGCGTGAACCCGCCTTATAATCCCCGACGGGCCATCGTCCTACGGAATTTTGGGGGCGTCAAGCGCGAGTTCCGGGACAGAGACATGGGGTCACCCCAACATTCGGGCGATATCCACGGGCCGTCCGGCGCGCCGCAGTTCGACGGTAATCCGACTGTCGTCGGACCCGGCGCGGCCGATCGGCGCCCCGGCATCCAGCGTGTCGCCGACCCCCGCCGACAGCGCGATCATCCCGGTGACCAGCGAAATCCAACCGCCGCCATGGTCGATGATGACGATCTTGCCATAGCCGCGATAATCGCCCGCGAAGCTGACGCGCCCCGGTGCGGGGGCGACGACCTGCCCGCCCGGGCGCGCCGCGATGGTGATCCCGCGCGAGCGGACGCCGCTGTCATTGACTTCGCCCAGTCCCGCGACGATGCGCCCGACAACGGGCAGGCGATAGACGCCGCGCGCAAGCTCGGCCTCGGCCGGTGCAGGCGGAGCCGTCCGCATCACCGCGCTCGTCGGATCGCGCGGGCGCGGGATCGGGCCCGCGAGCTGGGCCAGTTCGCCGCGCACTGCGCCGTCGGTTTCGAGTGCATCCATCAGTTCGACGATGTCGCGCGCCTTTTCGCCCAGCCCGAGGGCGCGGTCGGCTTCGAGCTGGGCGCTGCTCATCAACTCGCGCGAGCGCAGCCGTCCCTCGTTTTCGAGCCGGGTCAGCGCGTCGCGGCGCTGGGCGAGTTCGGTCTTGCTCGCAGCGAGTGCCTGCAGCGCGATTCCCTGCTGCTGGCGGACGGCGCGTAGTTCGGCAAGCTCGCGGCGCACGCCCGCCGTCCGTTGCGCGATCACCGGCATGGCGGCGTCGATCACGGCGCGCGCATGCACCATGTCGGTCAGCGATCCGGGCTGGGCGAGTACGCTCACCGGGGGTTGGCGGCTGAGTTGCTGCAACGCGGCGGTAAGCTCCAGCAAGGGCTGCCGCTGCTCGGCGAGCCGCGCCTCTTGCCCCTTCAGCCGCCGTGACACCAGCGCGATGCGCGCTTCGCCGGCATTGATGTCGGCTTCGGCCGACTGGATGCGTGCGGCGAGGGCGGCGCTGCGCTTCTTCAGCCGCTCGGCCTCGTCGTGTGCGGCGGTCGCCTGCGCTTCGAGCGCGGCGCTGCGCGTCATCGCGTCGGCCGATTGCCGCTTGGCGGTCAGAAGCTGCTCGCGCTCGCGCGCTGCGATCGCCTGAGGGTCGAAGACATCGTCGCTTTGCGCGACCGCCAGCGTGCCGCCGACGGCTGCGAAGCCCAGCGCCAGCGGGAAGGCCCAGCGCCTCATTGCCGCCCCTCGCGGTGATAGGGGTGCCCTGCAATGATGCTGGTCGCGCGCCACAATTGCTCGGCGAGCATCGCACGCGCCATCAGGTGCGGCCAGGTGGCGCGGCCGAACGCGATGACCCGGTCGGCACCCTCGCGCTCGGCGGGCGTGAAGCCATCGGCGGCGCCGAGGCAGAAGCGCGCCTCGCGCACCCCGCCGTCGCGCCATTTTTCCAGCAATTTGGCGAATTCGAGCGAGGAGAGCTGTTCGCCGCCTTCGTCGAGCAGGATGGTGCGGCTATTCTCTGTCGCGGCGGGCATGCGTCCGCCGGTATCGGGAAGCTCCGAAATCTTCTGCGCCCAGGTCACGCGCTTCATGTAGCGCTCGACCAGCTCGGCCTCGGGCCCGCGCCCGATGCGCCCGCGCGCGATGATGTGCAGCAACATGACGCCTCGCCTACGTTAGCGAGGCAAAGGCGTCAATTTACCGCGGCAACCGGCGGCGCGTCGCCGAACGACCACATGCGCTCGAGGTTGTAGAAGCTGCGCACCTCGGGGCGGAACAGGTGGACGATCACGTCGCCCGAATCGATCAGCACCCAGTCGGCGTTCGGCAGCCCCTCGATCCGGACGCTGCGGCCCGTTTCCTGCTTGATGCGCTGCGCCAGCTTGTCGGCGATCGCCGAGACATGACGCGTCGACCGGCCGCTCGCGATCACCATATGATCGGCGATGCTGCTCTTGCCGGCAAGCGGGATGGAGATGGTTTCCTGGGCCTGATCCTCGTCCAGCTGGTGGAGAATCAGCGCGTGGAGCGCGTCCACGCTGTTGGCGGGTGCGGCATCCTTACTGGCGGCTATCAAGCGGTTTCATTCCTTTCATCCATGGCCAGCCGCGAATGCGTGACAGGGTCGCGCATCGCGCGGCCTGCATAGCTCTCGAACCAGCGGGGGTTGGCCTGCCGTATTGCAGTTGCGGATCGCACGTCGGGCGAAAAACGCAGGAACACGAGGGCAGGCGGTCTCCAGTCCGTCCAGTGACGTTTCTGGTCCGCGGGCCGGACAAAGCGCCGCAGCCAACCCATCGCCTTCGCAGCGTGGGTGCGGCCATTATAGCCCGGACGCGCGATTACCGCAATCGGCATCAATCGCGCGATCCCCCGCCAGTCGCGCCAGCGGGGCAATTGGGCCAGATTGTCGGCGCCCATGATCCAGATGAAGCGGCGATTGGGATAGCGCTGCACGAGCTTTTTCAGCGTATCGACGGTGTAGCGGGTGCCGAGTTCGGCCTCGATCGCGGTCGCGCGGATCGGCGAACGCCGCGCCATGCGCTGCGCCGAGGCTAGGCGGGCGGCAAGCGGCGCCATGCCCTTTGCGGGCTTCAGCGGATTGCCCGGCGAGACGAGCCACCACAGTTCGTCGAGATCCAGCGCTGCGATCGCATCGAGGCTGATCGCCCGATGCCCGCCATGCGCCGGGTTGAAGCTGCCGCCGAGGAGCCCGGTGGTGATCAATCTTGAGGGACCGGGCGCCAATCGTTGCGCTCTTGACGCACACGCAACACTTCTATTCCGTCATTCGCTGTCCGATAAATCAGGATGTGACGACTTTTACGCGGCCGCCACTTGCGCCAGCCCTCAATTTGCAGCGGCGATCCGCCATGAGGGTGATCCAACAGCCAGTGCGCCGCCTCAATCAAGCTGGCAATGATCTGTCGTGCGAAGACGGGACTATAGGTTTCCACCAGATATCTCTCGATGGCGTGGAGGTCGTTTATAGCCGCTTCGGTCCAGATCACCCGCTTCATGCGGCGTTGCGCTTGCCCAGCTTTTCGGCGAACATGGCCTCAACTTGTTCCTGTGTGAAATAGCGGCCCTGCTCGATGTCACGTTCGCCCTCGCGGACGAATTCGATGAACTCCAATTCCTCCTCGATATAGCGTTCGATGGCTTTCGCAATCACCCATGCCCGGCTGCGATCCAGTTCTTTTGCTAGCGTGTCGATTCGAGCCGAAAGATCGGACGTTACGCGCGTGGAAATGACGGTCGGTTTGGTCATGCGGCTAGCGTATCACTTGTATACAAATGATTCAAGATTGCATCTGCCTCGGGGTTCGTTTGCGCTCAGCGCGATGCGGCTTTGACTGCGCTCAGTTGGCAATATTGGCCGGTCGGTTTGCCGTTTGCGTCCAATATCCTCGCGGCGCCGTAAAGACGCAAGCGATGCTCGTTAAGCGATGCCCCTCGGTCCGCGATATTCGTGCGGAATCGCCTAGCGCATGCCTTGCCGAACGGGGTCGCTTCGATGCAGGCGCGGTAGGCCGAAAGAGCGAGCGGCGAAAAGGGGATAACGCTACATTTTCTTCATAATCGGTCATGTCGGCGTTTGAGATGCCCCATGGGCGGCGGAGACTGTGTTCGGCCCAATCTTTCGCAACGTCGATAGGCGGATCGGTGGCATAGCGAGGCGCGATCTCGACTCGCAGAAGATCAAAACAAGGCGGCAAGGCGTCAGCGATGGGTTCAAAGTTAAGTGAGATGACGGTTTCGCCCGACGGTTTTGATGGTCGCAGACGTTCGTTGCGGTCAAGCGCGCTATAGACCCCCGGAATCAGGACATTATATACCAGCCTCTGCGTTTCTTCCTCATCGGCGAAGGCCAAATGAAGAGCATCGCGCGCTACAAGCCAGAGAAACGGCAGCGCGGCGAGCATCAAGGCAAGCGTGACGAGATACGGCCATCGCCTGCGCTTTCGCGGTGGGCTCAAGGCCGCGTCTGCCCCGTCCCCCGCACCAGCCACTTATAGGTGGTGAGCCCTTCGAGCGCGACCGGGCCGCGCGCGTGCAGCCTTCCCGTCGCGATGCCGATTTCGGCGCCGAGGCCGAATTCGCCGCCGTCGGCGAACTGGGTCGAGGCGTTGTGCATGACGATCGCGCTGTCGACTTCGGCGAGGAAGCGGTCGGCCGCCGCCGCGTCCTCGGTGACGATCGCGTCGGTGTGGCGGCTCGAATGCGCGTCGATATGCGCGAGCGCGCCCGCGAGGCCATCGACGATGGCGATCGAGACGATCGCGTCGAGATATTCGCTGTCCCAGTCGCCCGCCGATGCCGCATCGACATGCGGGCTGAGCGCGACGACATCGCGGTCGCCGCGCACCTCGCAGCCCGCCTGGACCAGCGCGTCGACGATGGCGAGCGGCGCGGGATAGGCGCGGTCGATCAGGATCGTCTCGGTCGCGCCGCAGATGCCGGTGCGGCGCATCTTGGCGTTGACCGCGAGCGGCAGCGCTTTCGCCGAATCGGCGGCGCCGTCGATATAGAGGTGGTTGATCCCGTCGAGATGCGCGAGCACGGGCACGCGCGCTTCGTCCTGCACGCGCGCGACGAGGCCCTTGCCGCCGCGCGGAATGATGATGTCGACCAACCCCTGCGCGCGCAGCAGCGCGCCGACCGCGGCGCGGTCCTGCGTCGGGACGAGTTGCACCGCGTCGGCGGGCAGGCCGCTTGCCGCGAGGCCGGCGGCGAGCGCCGCGTGGATCGCGCGGTTGCTGTGCACCGCCTCGCTGCCGCCGCGCAGGATCACCGCATTGCCCGACATCAGGCCGAGTGCGGCGGCGTCGGCGGTCACATTGGGGCGGCTTTCATAGATGATGCCGACAACGCCGAGCGGCACGCGAACGCGGCTGAGTTCCATGCCGTTGGGGCGCACCGCGCGGTCGATCTCGCGCCCGACCGGATCGGGGAGCGCCGCGACGGCATCGACCGCATCGGCGATCGCGCTCAGCCGATCCTCGTCGAGCCGCAGCCGGTCGAGCATCGCCGCGGTCAGTCCGCCAGCCTGCCCAGCCTCCATGTCGCGGGCGTTGGCGTCCAGGATTTTCGCCGCCTGCGTGCGAAGCTGCGCCGCGCCTGCGCGCAGCGCCGCCGCCTTTTCCGTGGTGGACGCGACCGCGAGCCGCTTCGCCGCTACGCGTGCGCGCGCGCCCATGTCGGCGATCAGCGCGTCGGCGTCGGCGGGGCGCGGCGAGGTGAGGGCTTCGGCGTTCATCGCGCGGCCCTATCATGATTCACGCGGGTGCCGAAAGCCCTCGTTGCGCAGGTTGCAACGCCCCATTAGAGCGGGTAGCCAATCGTGATCGTCATGGCGGGAAGCTGCAGGCGACAAAGCAATCTCCAGCCATCGGCGAGACAGCAGCATGGCTGGAGATTGCTTCGTCGCTTCGCTCCTCGCAATGACGCCGGGATCGATCCAACAATCCTATCCAGTCGGGGCGCATGAGCGGGGACATCGAAAGCATCGGGGCGGCGATCACGGCGGGGCTGGCGGGCTCGGCGGTTGAGCCCAGGCACGGCGGCACCGGGGGGCACGGCGGCGCACGCTGCCTCAATTGCGGGACGAGCCTCGTCGGGTCGCATTGCCATCGCTGCGGGCAGAAGGCCGACGTCCATCGCAGCTTCGGCGCGATCGGGCACGACCTTGTCCACGCGATCTTTCATTTCGAGGGCAAGCTGTGGAACACGCTGCCGCTGCTCGCGTGGCGGCCTGGCGACCTCACGCGGCGCTATATCCACGGCGAGCGCGCGCGCTTTATTTCGCCGCTGGCGCTGTTCCTCTTTGCAGTGTTCCTGACCTATGCCGTGCTCGCGATGGTCGGCGCGGGCGGCGGGCTCGGTCAGGAGTTGAACAAGGCCGCCGCCGAACAGACGCGCGCGGCGGCGATCAAGGACAGTATGCAGGACGAGGTCGATCGGATCGACATCGAACTGGCGAAAAAGGACTTGCCCGCGGCGCGGCGCGGCGAATTGCAGGCCGAGCGCGACACGCTCCAGAAGAGCGCCGGCTATCTGGGCGTAACGCGCAGCCGCAGCGCAGAGGAACGCGAAGCCGACCGCGCCGCAGGCCCGCCGGTGCTTGCCAACCCGGTCGAGCAGGTAAGGACGAGCGCCGATTTCGTCACGCGGAACAAGGTCGGCTCCGGCATCCCGTTCATCGATCACGGCATGGAAAAGGCGTTCGCGAATCCCGCGCTGATCCTCTACAAGGTGCAGGCGAACGCCTATAAGTTCGCGTGGGCGCTGATTCCGCTGTCGCTGCCCTTCCTATGGCTGCTCTATCCGTTCAGCCGACGTTTCCACACATATGATCATTTCGTGTTCGTGACCTATTCGATCAGCTTCATGCTGCTGATGTTCGTGGTCGTGCGCTTGCTCAACCTGACGATGTTTGGCGAGATCGCCACCTTTGCCGCGCTGCTCTATGTGCCTTTCCACATGTATCGCCAGCTTCGCGGCGCCTATCGATCGTCGCGGATCGGGGCGTTGGCGCGAACGAGCCTGTTGCTTCTCTTCAGCCTGTTCGCGGTGATCATGTTCATGCTGCTGCTGCTCGCGCTCGGCGCCGCGGGCTGACGAGGAGTTGTAACGCGGATCGGGCAAAGACCCGGCAAAGGGAGACATGCGATGCACCAGCTCTGGGGTGAAATCGACCGGCGCCTGCTCATCAAGCTCGGCACTGCGGGGCTTGCGGCGATGGCGCTGCCCGGCGCTGCGCAGGCGATGGCGGCGCAGGGCTTTACCCATGGCGTCGCGAGCGGCGAGCCCGGCACGAACAGCATCCTGCTCTGGACGCGCTATGCCGCGCCGTCGGACACGCGGCTGACGGTCGAGCTGTCCGCAACGCCCGATTTCACGGCGGTGGCGGGCGGCGGCAGCGTCACCGCCCAGGGCGAGCGTGACCATACCGCCAAGGTCACCGTCGACGGGCTCGCGCCGGGTCGCTGGTATTTCTACCGCTTCATCGCGCCCGACGGCACCACGTCGCCGACCGGTCGCACCCGCACTTTGCCGCAGGGGCCGACGAGCGCTTTCACGCTCGCGCTCTTCTCCTGCGCCAACATGCCGTTCGGCTGGTTCAACGCCTATGGCCATGCGGCGGCGCGCGGCGACATCGATCTCGTCGCGCACGTCGGCGATTATTTCTACGAATATCGGGCCGGAGATTATCCTACGGCGAAGGAGGTGGTGCCGGGGCGGCTGGTGCAGCCGCCGCAGGAACTTGTGGCGCTTGCCGACTATCGCCTCCGCTATGCCGCCTATCGCGCCGACCCCGATCTGCAACGCCTGCATCAGCTTTTTCCGATGATCGCCCAATGGGACGATCATGAATTCGCCAACGATACCTGGAAGGGCGGGGCGGAGAACCACAATGCGGGCGAGGGAAGCTGGGCCGACCGCAAGGCGGCCGCCGAGCGCGCCCACAGCGAATGGATGCCGGTCGCGGAAACCCGCTGGCGCGACTATCAGGTCGGCGACCTCGCGACGATCTTCCTTCCCGAAACGCGCGTCACCGCGCGCGACGAACCGTTCGATCTCGGCGCGCTGCTGGAAGGAAAGAGCGACGTCGCGGCGACGCTCAAGACCTTCGCCGAAACCGCCTATCGCGACCCGCAGCGCCAGTTGATGGGCGCCGAGCAGGAAAAATGGCTGTTCGACGGCTTCACACAGTCGGTGAAGGCGGGGACGCGCTGGCAGGTCTGCGCGCAGCAGATCGTCATGGGGCCGCTCTTCACCCCGCCCGAATCGCGGGACTGGTTCGGTCCCGACCAGCCCGATTTCGTGAAGCGCCGCGTCGAGGTGGCACAGCTTGCCGCGAAGGCGGGGCTGCCGCTCAACATGGATGGCTGGGACGGCTATCCCGCCGCGCGCGACCGCCTGCTCGCCGCCGCGCAAAGCGCCGATGCCGACCTCGTCACCCTGTCGGGCGACAGCCACAATGCCTGGGCGTTCGACCTGGCGCACGACGGCCGGCCGGCGGGGATCGAGGTCGCCGGACAGAGCGTCAGTTCGCCGGGCTTCGAGGCCTATACCCCGGGCATATCGGACGAAACGCGCGTTTCCGCCTTGCGCGCCTCATCGCCGCAGCTTCGCTGGGCGAACACGCGCGATCGTGGTTACGTGACCGTCGCGCTGGCCCCCGATCGGGTGACCGCCGACTGGCATAGTGTCGCTTCGGTGCGCGCGCATGACCTTCAGCTGACGAGCTCGCACCGCATGACCGCGACGCGCGGGCGGCGGACTTATGACACGGCCTGACGCGAGCGCTTGACACATTCATAACTATATGGTTATGAGAAATCCATAGCCACGGAGTTATGGATTATGACCGCATCCCCCGACCTTCTGTTCCGGGCGCTCGCCGACCCGACCCGGCGTGGCCTGTTCGAGCGGCTTTGCCTCGATGGCGAGCAGACCGTCGCGGCGCTGACCAGCGGCGCGGGAATCTCGCAGCCTGCGGTGTCGAAGCATCTCGGCGTGCTCCGGCAGGCGGGGTTGGTGCTCGACCGCCACGAGGGGCGGCAGACGCATTACAGCGCGCAGCAGCGCGCGCTCGCGCCGCTGGTCGACTGGACCGGCCGCATGACTCGCTTCTGGGAAGCGCGGTTCGACGATCTCGAAGATTTGCTGAAAAGGATGGATCAATGAACGCATCGCCCGACGTCCGCACGGTCACCGTCGAACGCGAAATCCCGCATCCGCCCGAAAAAATCTGGCGCGCGCTGACGACGCAGCATCTGATCGAGGAATGGCTGATGAAGAACGACTTCGGCCTCGACCTCGGTCATCGCTTCCAGCTTCGCGGCGACTGGGGACAGGTCGAATGCGAAATCCTCGACGTCGATCCGGGGCGGATGCTGTCGTACAGCTGGAATCACCCGCACGCGGACCCCGCGTTCGACCTCGAAAGCGTCGTCACCTTCACGCTCGAACCCGCGGATGCCGGGACGCTGCTCCGCGTCGAGCAGACCGGCTTCCGCCCCGAGCAGAAGCAGGCGTTCGGCGGCGCGCAGGGCGGCTGGCGCATTCATCTCGAAAATCTGGAAAAAACCGTCGCGGCGCTCGATGGCGCGCGCGGATGAGGAGAGTGTCATGACCTGGATCCGGCCGTTCCACCGCTGGACGTCGATCGTCTTCACCGTGATCGTCGCCGCCATCTTCGCGACGCTCGGCATCGGCAGGCAGCCGGCGCAATGGGTCTATTATCTCCCGCTCGCGCCGCTGTTCCTGCTGACCCTGACCGGCCTCTACCTGTTTTTCCGCCCCTATTTCAAAGCGCGGCAGGTCAAGGCTGGGGCGCCTCAGCCATAGGGCGGGCTTTCCTCGAACTCGTCGAACCAGGGATAGTCGTTCGCGACGCTGGCGGTGAAATTGGGCGCGCGCTTTTCGAGGAAGCTCGTCACGCCCTCGACGGCGTCGGGGCTGCGGCCGCGTGAGAAGATGACGCGGCTGTCCCAGCGGTGCGCGCTCATCGGGTGCGGGGCGCCCATCATGCGCCAGAGCATGTGGCGGGTGAGCGCGACCGAGACGGGGGCGCTGTGCTCGGTCATCTCGCGCGCCTTGGCGATGGCGGCGTCGATCAGCGCGCCCGGCGCGTGGACCGACTGGACGAGGCCCTTTTCATGCGCTTCGGCGGCGGAGATCAGGCGACCCGAATAGCAGAGGTCGACCGCGTTCGCGATGCCGACGAGGCGCGGCAGGAACCAGCTCGACGCCGCTTCGGGGACGATACCGCGCCGCGCGAAGACGAAGCCGTAGCGCGCGGTCTCGCTCGCGAGGCGCGCGTCCATCGGCAGCGTCATCGTCGCGCCGATCCCGACCGCGGCGCCGTTGATCGCGCCGAGCACCGGCTTCTTCGCCGCGAAGATACGCATCGACACGCGCCCGCCGCCGTCGCGGACGAGCGGATGCGACCAGTCGATCGTGCCATCCTCCGCGACCGGGCTCGGCGGCGTGCCTTCGGGAAGCTGGCGCTGCTTGTCGGCGCGCTTGTCGTAATCGAAGGTGTCGCCGCCCGACCCCAGGTCGGCGCCCGCGCAATAGGCCTTGTCGCCATGGCCGGTGAAGATCACCGCGCGCACCGCGTCGTCGGCATCGCACTCGTCCAGCGCGTCGATGATCTCGGCCATCATGTCGGCGGTGAAGGCGTTCATCCGCTCGGGCCGGTAGAGGGTCAGGACGGCGATGCCGTCCTGCTTGTCGAGGCGAATCTCGTTGTAGCTCATGTCTCTCTCCTTGGGGATCGAGCCATGGTTGCAAGCCGGGCGGGCGAAGGCAAGCTCTAGTTTACGTAAACGTAAGTGGGTGAGGGGATGTGGCGTGGTCCGATACCCGGATTCGTCATTCCCGCGAAAGCGGGAACCCAGCAGCAACGCTGGAACGGGGTTCGCGCTTTCGCGGGAATGACGAGGGGAATGGCGGGACGCGATGCCGGGGATGACGCGCCCGCGCTTTGTCGCTATAGGCGCCGCATCGCCCCGGCGGCGCGCCTCTTGCCTGAGTCGCTTTCGCCGGGTTCTTCTTTTGGTTCCGACAGAAAGTCCGCGCGCCATGGCCCGTCGCCGCCAGATCTACGAAGGCAAAGCCAAGATCCTCTACGAAGGCCCCGAACCGGGTACGTTGATCCAGTATTTCAAGGACGATGCGACCGCCTTCAACGCGCAGAAGCGCGGGACGATCAACGGCAAGGGCGTGCTCAACAACCGGATTTCGGAGCATGTCTTCACGCTTCTCGGCAATATCGGCGTGCCGCACCATTTCATCCGCCGCCTCAACATGCGCGAACAACTCATCCGCCAGGTCGAGATCGTGCCGATCGAAGTGATCGTCCGCAATGTCGCCGCGGGCACGCTGTCGAAGCGGCTCGGGATCGAGGAGGGGACGCCGTTGCCCCGCACGCTGATCGAATATTGCTACAAGGACGACGCGCTCGGCGATCCGCTGGTGGCGGAGGAGCATATCGCCTGCTTCAACTGGTGCAGCCAGGACGAGCTTCACGATATCCAGGATCTGGCGATCCGCATCAACGACTTCATGTCGGGCATGTTCGCGGGCGTCGGCATCCGCCTCATCGACTTCAAGCTCGAATTCGGGCGGCTCTATGAGGGCGACTACAGCCGCATCATCCTGGCCGACGAGATCAGCCCCGACGGCTGCCGCCTGTGGGACATGGCGACGAACGAAAAGCTCGACAAGGACCGTTTCCGCCGCGATCTCGGCGGCGAGGTCGAGGCCTATCAGGAGGTCGCGCGTCGGCTCGGCCTGCTGCCCGAGGGCGGCGACAATGCCGTGCTCGACCTCGAAAGCCATCGCAAGAAGAAGAGCTGAGGCGGCGGCGCCAGGGCACCGAGCTTCAAATCTGCATCATCTCGATCCGCTCGACACGAACGGGACGGTGGGTCGGATTAAAGGCTCGATGCTCTAGCCATCCTTAAGGCTTGATTTACCACAGCTTGCTACCCCCGGCGCATGACGGGGGTCTTTCATTGGTTTGGTGCGCGGGTGTTTCCGCCGGTTCCGGGTGATATCCGGGACGATCTGGCGCTTTTGCGCGCGCATCGCATCGAGACGCTGACCCCGATGCTGTTCCTGATGCTGGCGGCGACGACGCCGACCGCCATCTATGCCGGCATCGCCACCGTTCATCCGATCATCCGTATCGGTTTCCCCGTCATCCTCGCGGGCGTCTGTCTGCTCGGCTTCGGCACGCTGATGAAGAATCGCGGCCGCCGCATGAGCCCGCGCCGGGCGCGGCGCGTCCGCATCGAGGCGACGTGGCTGTCGGCGGTGATGGGGGCGATGTGCAGCGTCTGGACGGTGGTCAACTGGCTCGCCGCCGCGCCCGAGAACCACAGCTATTATGCGATGATCATGGCGATGGGATCGCTCGCCACCGCTTACTGCTTGTCGCCGATCCGCTTCGCCGCGCTGGTCAACATCGCCATCGGGCTGGTGCCCGTCGCGGGGCTGATGCTGACCTCGGGCCATGCCCCCGAAGTGGGTGCGGGGACGAGCCTGATCGTCGCGACGATCTTTCTGATCCGCATGATCGTCCAGCAGCACGGCCAGCTCGTCGATCTGCTGATGCTCCAGCGCCAGATGCGCGAGCTTGCGCACAGCGATCCGCTGACCGCGCTGCCCAATCGCCGCGCCTTCGACCTCCGCCTCGCCGAGGAGATCGGACGCGCGCGCGAGGGCCGGCCCTTTGCGATCGCGCTGCTCGACCTCGACGGTTTCAAGCCGGTGAACGACCGGCACGGCCATGCGGTGGGCGATCAGCTCCTCTGCGAAATCGCGGTGCGGCTGCGCCGCGCCTGCGGCAAGGACGCGATGGTTGCGCGTCAGGGCGGCGACGAGTTCGCGATCCTCGTGCCCGCGGGATCGCCGCTGCTCGAAACCGCGCTCGCCGACCATATCCTCGCGGCACTCGCCGCGCCTTGCCGGATCGAGGGGCATGTGATCCGCGTCGGCGCGAGTGTCGGCGTCGCCGCCTGGCCCGAAAACGGACCGACGAGCCGCGACCTGTTCGAGGTCGCCGACCGCGCGCTCTATGCCGCCAAGGCGATTGATCGAAACATCAAGTCGTCCGTCGAAAGCGTGTCGCGCCGCGCCTAGGCGGCGCTTGACCCGCCGCGCGGGCGCCGTCACACCGGCGGCATGAAATTGCACCTGCTCCGGCGCGCGTCGCTCGCGCTGTCGCCCCTCGCCCTCCTCGCTGCCGGCCCCGCGCCCGTCCTTGCCAAACCGGCACCCGCGCCCGCCGCCGCGCCCGCCGCCGCGACCGTCAATCCGCAAACCGCCGCCGCCAGGGCCTGGAACTTCGCCGCGAGCGATATCACGGTCGATCCCAACATCGTCTTCGGCGTCCTGCCGAACGGGATGAAATATGCGCTGCTGAAGAACAGCACGCCCAAGGACAGTGTCCTCGTCCGCCTGCGCTTCGATGTCGGCAGCTTTGCCGAGGCCGACGACCAGCGCGGCCTTGCCCATTTCCTCGAGCATATGGTGTTCAACGGATCGACCCATGTGCCCGAGGGCGAGATGGTGAAGCTGCTCGAGCGCAAGGGCCTCGCCTTCGGCGCCGACACCAATGCGGTCACCGGCTTCGACCAGACCGTCTATCAGCTCGACTTGCCGAACGCCTCCGACGATCTGGTCGACACCGGCCTGATGCTGATGCGCGAGACCGCGAGCGAAGTGACGATCGACCCCGCCGCGGTCGACCGCGAGCGCGGCATCATCCTGTCCGAACGCCGCGCGCGCGACAGCTATCAGCTGCGCAGCCTGATCGACCAGCTCGATTTCCAGATGCAGGGGATGAAGGTCGCCAGCCGCATCCCGGTCGGCACCGAAGAGGTGATCAAGACCGCCCCCGCGTCGCGCATCCGCGATATCTATGACCGCTATTACCGCCCCGAGCGCGCGACGCTGGTGATGGTCGGCGATTTCGATCCCGCCGCGATCGAGGCGAAGATCAAGGCGCGCTTTTCGGACTGGAAGGGCCGCGGCCCCGCGGGTGCCGACCCCGATATCGGCGGCATCGACTTCAAGCGGCCCGAGGCGGCGGACGATTTCATCGATCCGGCGATCCAGGATTCGGTGACGATCTCCGCGTTCAAGCCGTGGGTGGACGAGGTCGACAGCAAGGCGAAGCGCGCGCGCAAGCTGGCCGAGGATGTCGGCGAGGCGATCCTCAGCCGCCGGCTCGCGAAGATCGCGCTCGACGAAAATTCGCCGATCCTCGCCGGCTATTTCAGCGACAATGACGGCTGGAAGCGCTTCGACCAGGTCAGCGTCGGCGCGGTCGCCAAGGAGGGCGCGTGGAAGGATGCGCTCGCGCTCGTCGAGCAGGAATGGCGCCGCGCGGTCCAATATGGCTTCACTCAGGCCGAGGTCGACGAACAGATCGCCAACCGCCGCACTGCGCTTAAAAATGCGGTCGCCGGGGTCGATACGCGGCGCAGCGACACGATGGCCGACGTGCTGGTCAAGGCCGCCGACGGCAGCTTCGTCGTCGTCCGCCCCGAAACCACCCAGGCGATGTTCGACGCGGTGGCGCCGACGCTGACCGCCGACGCGGTGACCGCGGCGTTCCGCAAGCGGATGGAGGGGCTCAGCCCGCCGCTCGCGCGCGTCACCGCCAAGGCGCCGATCAAAGGCGGCACCGGCGCGATCCTCGCCGCGCTCAACGCCTCGCAGCAGGTCGCGGTCAGCGCGCCCGCCGCGGCGGCGAGCGCGAAATTCGCCTATGACGATTTCGGCACGCCGGGGACGGTGGTCAGCGACACGCGGATCGACGACCTCGGCATCCGCCGGATCCGCTTCGCGAACAATGTGATGCTCAACATCAAGAAGACCGATTTCCAGAAGGACCGCGTCTATCTGTCGCTGCGCGTCGACGGCGGCAATCTGCTCGCGACGCGCGATGACCCGACGAAAGTCGCGCTGGCGGGCTCGCTGATGCTCGGCGGGCTCGAAGCGCACAGCTTCGACGAACTCCGCACGATCCTCGCCGGCCGAACGGTGAACCCGGCTTTCGGCGCAAGTGACGACGCCTTCGGCGGCAGCGCGCTGACCTCGCCCGAGGATTTCGGCTTGCAGGCGGGACTGATGGCGGCCTTCCTGACCCACCCCGGCTATCGCGCCGATGGACTGGCGCTGATCCGCCGCTATCTGCCGCAGCAATATGCCGCGAACGACGCCACGCCCGCCGCGGTGATCGGCCGCGACGCCGAGGGCATCCTCGCCGGTGACGATCCGCGCGAGCAGACGCCGCCGCTCGCCAAGGTGATGGCGCTCGACTGGGCGCAGCTCAAACCCGCGATCGCCGACAGCCTGGCGCATGGCGCGATCGAGATCGGGGTCGTCGGCGACATCGACGAGCAGGCGGCGATCGACGCGATCGCGAAGACCTTTGGCGCGCTGCCCGAACGCCGCGCCGCCTTCGACCCGCATGCCGACGCGCGCGTCCGCCATTTCGCAACCGACCGCAGCGAACGCACGCTGATCCACAAGGGGCCGGCCGAGCAGGCTGAGATCCGCGTCTATTGGCCCGCGCGCGACGACAGCGACCTGACCGAGGCGATGCGGCTCAACCTGCTGTCGCGGCTGATGCAGCTCAAGCTGACCGAGGAACTGCGCGAGAAACTCGGCGAAAGCTACAGCCCCGGTGCGGGGGTCAGCCTGTCGGACGAATATCCGGGCTATGGGCACCTCCTTGCGGCGAGCAACGTCGATTACAAGGATCTGGCGACGACGCGCGCGGCGATCTTTGCCATCGCGAAGGAATTGCGCGACGCGCCGGTCGACGCCGACCTGCTCGACCGCGCGCGCAAGCCGCTGCTCGAAAGCATGACCAAGGCGCGGCGCGAGAACAGCTATTGGCTGCCTTATGTCGCCGAGGCCACGAGCCGCGCCGACCGCCTCGACCGCAGCCGCAACAGCCTCGCCATCGTCGAAGCCGCGACGCCCGCCGAACTGCAGGCGCTGGCGCAGCGCTATCTGCTCGACGACAAGGCGCTGGTGATCAAGGCGGTCAGCGACAAGGCGGGGAAATAGCGAGGGCGGTGCGACTGTTAACGACCGGGAGCGGACCTATCTTTTCCCCTCCCTGTAAGGGAGGGGGCGGGGGTGGGTGGCCGCAGAAGGCGGCGCTCTTCCTTCCGGCTCGCTACGCTCGTACCCACCCCTAACCCCTCCCTTTCAGGGAGGGGGATATCCGCTGTCTCCTCCAGACTTTAAACCCGCCCGGGCGCTCTGGCCCGGACGAAATTCTCGAGCGTGGTGAACAGCATCGCGCGCGCGTCGCTGCCCAGCATTTCGGCGGTGAGCGTGTCGAACCGCGCTTGGTCGCCGCAGCTCGCGGCGCCGACCATCGCGGCGAGCAACGCTTCGTCGAAACTGACGCGCGGGCAGCAGGGCGGGGCGACCGCGAAGGGATCGGGCCAGATATGGCCGATCGCCTCGACCACCAGGCGATAGCGCCGCGCGGCCAGAATATTGCCCCAGCGCCGTTCGAGTTCGGGCATCGGGTCGCGTTCGCTCCGGCGGCAGAGAATACAGTAGCGCAGCGCAAGCACCGCTTGGGCGGCGTCGACCGGCAGATCGCGGATGAGCGGCTGTTCGGTGAATTTCCGGATCAGGTCGCTGCTGCGCTGCATGGGGTCTCCCTTGATGGTCTGTTCCCCTGTCCGCTTCGGGCGGAAAAAGATGCCGGCCGCTTTGGTGCAGCTGGAAGATGCAGCGGCCGGCAGGAGGGGACTGCCCGACCTTGCTATTGAGAATTATTCGCAAATACAAGCAAAAAAAGAGGCATCCGAAGATGCCTCTGAAAACTGCGGCTTTTCGACCTGTTCGTCATCCCGGCGAAGGCCGGGATCTCGCCGGTGCGTCGCTGCGTGAGGTCGAGATCCCGGCCTTCGCCGGGATGACAGGATTCGGCTCAATCCTCGCCGACCGGCTTCGACTGGAGCTGGATGTAATTCTCGATTCCCATCCGCTCGATCAGCTCGAACTGCTTTTCGAGCTCGTCGACATGATGCTCCTCGCTTTCGAGGATGTCGGAGAAGAGGTCGCGGCTGACATAGTCGCGGACGCTTTCGCTATGCGCGATCGCGTCGCGGAGCAGCGGGATCGCTTCCTCCTCGACCGCAAGGTCGGCCTTCAGGATTTCCTCGACCGTCTCGCCGACGCGCAGGCGCCCGAGCAGCTGGAAATTGGGGAGGCCGCCGAGGAAGAGGATGCGGTCGGCGAGCTTGTCGGCGTGCTTCATCTCGTCGATCGACTCTTCGCGCTCGAAATGCGCGAGGCGCGAGACGCCCCAATTGTCGAGCATGCGATAGTGCAGCCAGTACTGGTTGATCGCGGTCAGCTCGTTCTTGAGCGCTTCGTTGAGGAAGTCGATGACCTTTTCGTCGCCCTTCATGGTGTCAGTCCTGTCATTTTCTTGGGTGTGGGAGTGGCGGCATTATACCGCCCCATGCCCCTTCAGGCCAAGGGTGAAAATGGCAGAAATCTGCGAAAAATCAGGCGGTCGCGGCGACGTCGCTGATGATATTGCGAGCGAATGACAGGCACTGGCCGCACTTGGGTTTGCGACCCAGTTGCGCATAGGCGGCCTTGGCGCACCGCAACTGGCCGTTCTTCGCGACGTCGCGCAAATCCCGTTCCCTTATTGCGTTGCAGACACAGACGACCATGTGCGAATCCTTCTCAACAACTCTGATCTAGGGATAGTGCGAGCGATTCGCAACAGGAAAGATGCGATTGGTTCGCAGTCCGAAGAGGCGCATTTTTCGCCGCCGCGGCCCTTGCCCGCAACGTGATTCGCGGGCATAGGCGCGCCCATCTTCCCAAGCCCGCGCGCAAAGGTCCGCTCCGATGAAAGTGAATGTCTATGTGACGTTGAAGCCCGGGGTGCTCGACCCGCAGGGCAAGGCGATCCACCACGCGCTCGAAGGGCTGGGTTTCGGCGGCGTCGCGGACGTCCGCGCCGGGCGCTTCATCGAACTCGACGTCGCCGACGGCACGAGCGATGCCGATCTCGACGCAATGTGCGCGAAGCTGCTCGCCAACACGGTGATCGAAAACTACCGCATCGAACGCGCCTGAGCGCAGGACAGGAGCCCGCCCCATGAAGACCGCCGTCATCGTCTTTCCCGGCTCCAACTGCGACCGCGACATGGCCGTCGCGCTCGAAACCGTGACCGGCCGCGCGCCCGCGATGGTCTGGCATCGCGAGACCGGGCTGCCCGAGGGGACCGATTTCATCGCGCTGCCCGGTGGCTTCTCCTATGGCGATTATCTCCGCTCGGGGGCGATGGCGGCGCGCTCGCCGATCCTGCGCGCGGTCGCCGAGGCCGCGGGGCGCGGCGTGCCCGTGCTCGGCGTGTGCAACGGCTTTCAGGTGCTGACCGAAGCGCAGCTGCTTCCCGGTGCGCTGATGCGCAACGCGGGGCTCAACTTCGTCTGCCGCACCGTGCCGCTCAAGGTCGAGAACAGCCAGTCGCTGTTCACCGCATCCTATGCCGCGGGCGAGGAAATCCACATTCCCGTCGCCCACCACGACGGCAATTATTTCGCCGACGCCGCGACGCTCGACCGCATCGAGGGCGAGGGACGCGTCGCCTTCCGCTACACCGACGGCGTCAACGGCTCGGCGCGCGCCATCGCGGGCGTGCTCAATGATGCGGGCAATGTGCTGGGCATGATGCCGCACCCCGAGCGCGCGATCGACCGCGCGCACGGCGGCACCGACGGGCTACGCCTGTTCGAGGCGGCGCTCGGCGTTCTCGCCTGATATTGCGTCGGCGGGCTCTGCCCGAGCCCCTGCCACGGGCTGCAGCCAGCGCCCGACGACCAGCAGCACCGTCGGCCAGAACATCGTGTTCCAGATGTCGTGCCAGTGCGCCGCGTCGGGCTGGATCGCCGAATGGCTGTATTCCGCGGTCAGGTCGAGCCATTCGCCGCCGCCCGCCATGACCAGCACCGCCAGCCACGCCGCGAACCACCCGCCCCGCGCGCGCCAGGCGAGGCGGATCAGCACGAACAGCGCCATTCCGAAATAGATGTGCAGCGCATCCTTATCGAGGCCGGTCGCTTCGATTACCGACAGTTTGCGGGCCTCGAACAAGGAGGCCAGTTCGATCAGGGTCATGGAAACATCAAACCTTGGCGCCGAACGGATTGAAATCGGTGCCTTCATCGAACACGTCGACACCCTCGCGTCGTTTCAACGCCCCGACCACCAGATAGGTTGCGGGGGTCAGCGCGGCTTCCCATGCGGTCTTGATGAACCACTGCGACAGCACGACCTCGTAAAGCTGTTCGGGCGGCCAGCCCGCAAGCCCGTAAAAGGCGAGCGGGTAGAAGATCAGGCTGTCGAGCCCCTGGCCGACCACGGTCGAACCGATCGTCCGCATCCAGAGGTGACGTCCGCCGCTCCACATCTTCATCCGCGCGAGGACGTAGCTGTTGGCGAATTCGCCGACCCAGAAGGCAGTCATCGACGCGATGACGATCCGCCAGCTATTGCCGAAGACGAATTCATAGGATGCCTGCCCCGGCCATCCCTCGGCGGGCGGCAGTGACACGACGACCCACGCCATGAACGCCATGAAAGCGAGCGCCGCGAAGCCGGTCCAGATCACCCGCCGCGCGCGGGCATAGCCATAGACCTCGGTCAGCACGTCGCCGATGATGTAGCTGATAGGAAAGAAGAGCACGCCGGCGCCGAACGCCCATTGGGTGCCGTTCGGCAGCGTGATGTAGCTCGGCTTAGACGCGCCGATGATGTTGCTGAGCAGCAGGATCGCGACGAAGGCCGCCATCATGAGGTCGTAATAGCGGAAATGCCGGACGGCCGACGCACTGACGGGCGCGGGCTTCGCGGACGGGGATTGGGTTTCGGTCATCGCGCTCGCTGCTTAACGCGCTTTGCGCCCGGCGCAAACCACGCTATTCGCGCCGGGCACAGCCGTGCCGCGCGCCCGTAGCTCAGCTGGATAGAGCACCCGCCTTCTAAGCGGGTGGTCGCAGGTTCGAATCCTGCCGGGCGCGCCATTTTCCATCGCTCTCTACAGTGCGATATTCCAGCCAGCGGTACGCATCCTTCGCCCGCATCTGCGCAAGGCAGCGTTGGGGTGGGGAGCGGACATTACCCCATCTTCGTCATTCCCGCGAAAGCGGGAACCCAGAGCGTGTGTCGGCTGACCCCACTCTGGGTTCCCGCTTTCGCGGGAATGACGAATAGAGGGCACGTCCGCTCCCCACCCCATTTGAGACATCCAAAGGGGCGGCGATGGGACGCTAGGCGCAACCTAGAGAGTGATGGCGAAACGGTATTGCTCATCTCCGCTGGTCCCGCGCGCCATTGCTTCCGCCATCGCCGCCGCCGGCGCTATTCGGGCGCCTGCTCGGCGCGCTTCAGCTTGCGTGCCTTCTGCTCGTGCCGGACCGCCGCCTCGCGCAGGCGGCGTGCGAGAAAGGGGTCGTCCGACGCATTCGCTTTCAGCCGCGCGACACGCGCGAGCTGTTCATAATAGATGGAATCGCGAATCTGGTCCATTCGGGGGCAATTATCACGACCCCGTCACAAAAGACCTAACGCAATTCGGCGCTTTTTCCCGAATCGGGTCAGATCGCGGGGGATGAAGCATGATCGAAATTTTCGATCAAAGGGGCCGGTATTTTCACTTTCCGCATTGCAACAAACATGGCTAGGGGAGGGCTCCACCAACCAAGGAGCTCTCCCGAATGTCCGTTCTGAACACGACCCTCAAGCCTTTCAACGCCACCGCCTACAAGGATGGCAAGTTCGTCGACATCAGCGATGCCGACGTCAAGGGCAAGTGGGCGGTCTTCTTCTTCTATCCCGCCGACTTCACCTTCGTCTGCCCGACCGAGCTCGAAGATCTCGCCGACATCTATCCGCAGCTGCAGAAGATGGGCGTCGAAGTCTATGCCGTGTCGACCGACACGCATTTCTGCCACAAGGCCTGGCACGACACCTCGCCGGCGATCGGCAAGATCAACTATTACATGGTCGGCGACCAGAACCACAGCATCTCGAACAATTTCGAGGTTCTTCGCCAGGGCGTCGGCCTTGCCGACCGCGGCACCTTCGTCCTCGACCCCGAGGGCGAAATCCAGCTCCTCGAAATCACCCCCGAGGGCGTGGGCCGCAATGCCGCCGAACTGCTGCGCAAGATCAAGGCGCTGCAGTACTGGGTCAGCCACCCCGGTGAAGTCTGCCCCGCGAAGTGGGAAGAGGGCGCCGAAACGCTTGCTCCCTCGCTCGACCTCGTCGGCAAGATCTAACCTAATCGCCGAGTGAAAAACCGTGTGCTCCCGCAAAGGCGGGAGCCCAGAGCGGTCCGCAGCAAAGCTCGGTTCAGGACGCTCTGGGTCCCCGCCTTCGCGGGGACACACGGTCCTTTTATGCCATTCAACAGGAGCTCTCCCCCATGCTCGACGCCAATCTGAAGCAGCAGCTTCAAGGTCTGCTCACGAATCTTCGCGAACCGATCGAACTGCTGCCGTCGCTCGACGACAGTCCGAAGTCGGTCGAGCTGGCGGACCTCCTCGACCAGATCGCGACGCTGTCGGACAAGGTCAGCGTGTCGCAGACCGATGATGATGCACGCCGCCCGAGCTTCCTGATCCGCCGCGCCGGCCATCCCGAGATCGCCGTCCGTTTCGCCGGCATCCCGCTCGGCCATGAATTCACCTCGCTCGTCCTCGCGCTGCTCCAGGTCGGCGGCCACCCGCCAAAGGTCGCGCCCGAGGTGCTGGAGCAGGTCGCGACGCTGGACGGCGACTATCATTTCGAAACCTATTTCTCGCTGTCGTGCCAGAATTGTCCCGACATCGTGCAGGCGCTCAACCTGATGAGCGTCGTCAACCCGCGCATCACCCACACCGCGATCGACGGCGGGCTGTTTCAGGCCGAGGTCGAGGACCGCAAGATCATGGCGGTGCCGACGATCTTCCTGAATGGCGAGAATTTCGGCCAGGGCCGCATGGAACTCGAACAAATCCTCGCGAAGCTCGACAGCGGCGCCGAGGCGAAGGCGGCGGAGAAGATCGCCGCCAAGGATGCGTTCGACGTGCTCGTCGTCGGCGGTGGCCCCGCGGGCGCCGCGGCCGCGATCTATGCGGCGCGCAAGGGCATCCGCACCGGCATCGCCGCCGAACGCTTCGGCGGGCAGGTGCTCGACACGATGGCGATCGAGAATTTCATCTCGGTCCAGCACACGGAGGGGCCGAAGCTCGTCGCGCAGCTCGAACAGCATGTCAAAAATTATGACGTCGACATCATGAACCTTCAACGCGCCGAAAAACTGATCCCGGCAGAGCGCGAGGGCGGCCTGCACGAGGTTCGGCTAGCGAGCGGCGCGTCGCTCAAGGCCCGCACCGTGATCCTGTCGACCGGCGCGCGCTGGCGTCAGCTCGGCGTGCCGGGCGAGGACGAATATCGCAACAAGGGCGTGGCCTACTGCCCGCACTGCGACGGCCCGCTCTACAAGGGCAAGCGCGTCGCGGTGGTCGGCGGCGGCAACAGCGGCGTCGAGGCGGCGATCGACCTGGCCGGCATCGTCGCGCATGTGACGCTGATCGAGTATGACAGCCAGCTTCGCGCCGACGCGGTGCTCCAGCGCAAACTGGCGAGCCTGCCGAACGTCAAGATCATCACCTCGGCGCTCACCACCGAAGTGCTCGGCGACGGCGCGAAGGTGACGGGGCTCGCCTACAAGGACCGGGGCAAGGACGAGCCGCACCAGATCGAGCTCGAGGGCATTTTCGTCCAGATCGGCCTTGTCCCCAACACCGAATGGCTGAAGGACAGCGTGACTCTGTCGCGCCACGGCGAGATCGAGGTCGATCATCGCGGCGAGACGAGCCAGGCGGGCATCTTCGCCGCGGGCGACTGCACGACGGTGCCGTACAAGCAGATCGTCATCGCGATGGGCGAAGGATCGAAGGCGGCGCTGTCGGCGTTCGACTATATGATCCGTCTGCCCGCGGAAGCGGAAGCCGAGGCGGCCTGATCAGGCGCCCGATCCGTTCGGGGCTGTCGCCAGCGCATAGCGTTTCGGCGGCAGCCCGACCTGCCGCGTGAAGGCCGTGCTGAACGCGCTCGCCGACCCATAGCCGATGCGTTCGGCGATTTCGTCGAGCTTGCCCGTGCGGCGGCGCAGCATGTCCTTGGCGAGGCTCATCCGCCACCCCTGCACATATTCCATCGGCGGCACCCCGACGATCCGCGCGAAACGGTCGAAAAAGGCCGAACGCGACAGCGCGGCCTCCTTTGCGAGCATCGCGACCGTCCAGGGTCGCGCGGGCTCGTTATGGATACGCCGGATCGCCCCCGCCAGCCGGGGATCGCCGAGACCGCGGAGCAGCCCGGGCGGTGCCTCGTCGCCCGCCACCGCGCGCAGCGCCTCGACCAGCAGCACCTCCACCAGCCGTGCGAGCACAAGGTCGCGTCCCGGCCGCTCTTCGCCGGCTTCGGCGCGGATCATCCGGACCAGTGCCGCCAGTTGCCCGGCGCCACGTAAATGGATGAGCGCCGGAAGCTGTGACACAAGCAGGCCGGCATCGGGTGAGGCGAACAGGAAGTGGCCGCCCAGCATCCGCACATCGGGCGGCCCGTCCTGCAAGCCGTGGCGCACTTCGCCCGTTACGCCGATGGTCGCATGCGGGTCGAGCGCCACCGGCTCGGCCGGTTCGAAGCCCGACATGGTGAAGCCCGGCGTCGCGGGCAGCAGCAGGAAATCACCCGTTTCGAGCGTCAGCGGCGGCTGACCCTCCACGTCCAGCCGGCACGCACCGTCAAGGATGGTGCAGAAACTCGGATGTCCGAACGCCGCGTAGCGCACCGCCCAGCGGCCGGCGCCGCTGATCCCCTTGGAAAAGACGGTACTCGGGCGGAGCAGGGCGATGAGATCGGAGAGGGGGTCGAGCATATCAGGACTATCTATAATAAAATATGGATTATAGATTATAGATAGTCCTGCATGGTCTGGCTAGACGGTTTTCATCGCAACGCGAAAGGACGCATGATGAAGACCATCCTGATTACCGGCTGCTCGTCGGGCTATGGGCTTGAAACCGCCCGCCATTTCCATTCCCGTGGCTGGAATGTCATCGCGACGATGCGCACGCCGCGCACCGATCTGTTCGAGGCTTCGGATCGGATGCGTGTCCTCGCCCTCGACGTGACCGATCCCGACAGCATTGCGCTGGCGCTCGAACTGGCCGGCCCGATCGACGTGCTCGTCAACAATGCGGGCATCGGCCTGTTCGGCGCCCTTGAGCATTCGCCGATGCAAAAGATTCGCGACGTCTACGCGACCAACACGCTCGGCACGATTGCGATGACGCAGGCGGTGATCCCGCAGATGCGTGCGCGGGGGGCGGCGACGATCGTCAACGTCACCTCGTCGGCAACGCTCGCCTCGTTCCCGCTCGCTGCCGCCTATACGGGCAGCAAGACCGCAATCCAGGGGTTCACCGGCAGTCTTGCGCACGAACTCGCGCCGCTCGGCATTGCGGTGAAGCTGGTCGAACCCGGCTATGGCCCGACGACCGCCTTTTCGCAGAACACCGACATCAGGCTCAAGGATGTGCTGCCCGAGCCCTATGCCAGCTATGCCGCGCCGATCCTCGCCGCCATGGCCGAGCCGGCGCTGTTCACGACCGAAGCGGACGTGGCCGAGGCGGTGTGGGCGGCGGTGCATGACACGACTGGCCGTCCGCATTTTCCCGCCGGGGCCGATGCACAGGCGTTGATGGCGGCTTAGGCCGACTACGAGGGAACGGAGCGCTTCGCCTCCAGCCATGCCGCCAGCCTCGCTGCCTCCGCCTCCGTGAACAGCAGTCCCAGCTTGCTGCGCCGCCACAATATGTCCTCGACATCGCGCGCCCATTCGCGGGTCATCATCCATTCGATCTCGGCGACGCTCAGCCCATGCGCGATCTCGCCGCCGAGCGCGTCCCAGCCGTCGGCATCGCCGAGCCAGCGGCGCGCGTCGGTGCCATAGGCCTTGACGATGCGGTCGACCGTCGCGGCAGGCAGGAAGGGGTAAGCGAGTTTATATTCGGCCTTGAGCGCCGCCGCGCCGTTCGTCGGAAAATCGCCGCCGGGCAGCGGCGCCGTCGCGGTCCAGCGCTTGACCGACACTGCCTCCAGATGGTCCGACAGCTCGTCGACCGCATGTTCGGCGACATGGCGATAGCTGGTGATCTTGCCGCCATAGATGGTCAGCAGCGGCGCGCCTTCCTCCAGATCGACGTCGATCCGGTAGCCGCGCGTTGCCGCCTCGGGACGCCCCGATCCATCCTCGACCAGCGGCCGGACGCCCGAATAGGTCCAGACGACGTCGGCCGGGGTCACCGGCTCGCGAAAATATTCGCTCGCCCCTTCGCAAAGATAGGCGATTTCCTCGGTGCTCGCGCGGACGTCGCCCAGCGGGCCGTCATGATCCTGGTCGGTGGTGCCGATCAGCGTGAAATCGCGCTCATAGGGAATGGCGAAGAAGATGCGCCCGTCGGGAAGCTGGAAGAAATAGGCGTAGGGATGTTCGAACTTCCGGCGCACGACGATATGCGACCCGCGCACGAGCCGCATCTGATAGTCGGGCGGGGCGGACGCGCGGGCGAGCAGGTCGAGCACCGCCGGACCCGCCGCGTTGACGAGGCTGCGTCCGGTGAAGCGATAGCTGCGGCCGCGGTCGTCCGATGCCTCGACGACCCACAGCCCGTCCTCGACGCGCATCAGTTCGGCCCGCGTGTGCGTCCTGATCCGCGCGCCGCGGTCGGCGGCGTCGCGCGCGTTGAGCAGCACGAGCCGCGCGTCGTCGACCCAGCCGTCCGAATATTCGAACGCCTTGCGATATTGCGGTTGCAGCGGCGCCCCAGCTTCGTGGCGCTTGAGGTCGATCGAGCGCGTCGCGGGCAGCTTCTTCCGCCCGCCAATATGATCGTAGAGAAACAGGCCGAGCCGCAGCAGCCAGCGCGGACGGAGGCCCGCGCGATAGGGGAGGACGAAACGCAGCGGCCAGATGATATGCGGCGCGATCCCCCACAATATTTCGCGTTCCTTCAGCGCTTCGCGCACCAAGCCGAATTCATAATGTTCGAGGTAGCGCAATCCGCCGTGAATCAGCTTGGTCGACGCCGACGAGGTGCCGCGTGCCAGGTCGCCCTGCTCGATCAGCAGCACCCGCGCGCCGCGCCCCGCGGCATCGCGCGCGATACCGGCGCCATTGACACCGCCGCCGACGACGATGACATCATAGGGCTGTGTGCTGTCGGACATCGCCGCTCCCTATGGCAAATGCGGGGATTTTGCCAAGAGCGGACATCGTATGCGGCCTACGTATGCGCGTTGCATTCATCGCCAGCCTTCTCCAATCCACCGGAGCTACGAAGGGAACCCAAGTGAGCGTGAAAGTCGAAACCCTGATCCTGTTCGGCGCGACGGGCGACCTCGCGCAGCGCATGCTCTTTCCCTCGCTCTACAATCTTCATGTCGACGGGTTGCTCGCCGACGGGCTGACAATCGTCGCCTCGGGGCGCTCGAAGATGGATCGCCACGCCTGCCACGCGATGGTGCGCGAGGCGCTGACCGATCATCTGTCCGGCGACCGGCTCAACGACGCCGAGATCGCGGGCTTCCTCGAACGCATCGATTATTGCCCGGTCGATGCCGGTGCGGGCACCGGCTACGACGATCTCGCCGCGCTGCTCGGCGACCGGCTCGGCCGGCCGATCGGCGCCTATCTCTCGACTCCGCCGTCGATGTTCGGGCCGATCGCGCAGGGGCTCAAAAGCGCGGGGATCGCCTGCGCCGAATGCCGCATCGCGATGGAAAAGCCGATCGGTCACGACCTCGCCTCGTCGCGCGCGGTCAACGAACAGGTCGGCGATGCCTTCGCCGAGGATCATATCTTCCGCATCGACCATTATCTCGGCAAGGAAACGGTCCAGAACCTTCTCGCGCTGCGCTTCGCCAACATGCTGTTCGAGCCCTTGTGGAACGCGCAGGCGATCGACCATGTCCAGATCACCGTCGCCGAGACGGTGGGGCTCGAAGGCCGCGTCTCCTATTATGACGGCGTCGGCGCGCTCAAGGACATGGTGCAGAACCATATGCTCCAATTGCTCGCGATCATCGCGATGGAGCCGCCCGCGAGCGTGTCTTCGACCGCGGTGCGCGACGAGAAGGTCAAGCTGCTCCGCAGCCTCCGCAAGATGAGCGCGGCTGATGTGAAAGCGCACAGCGTCAAGGGTCAGTATACGAGCGGTGCGGTGAACGGCACTGCGGTCGCCGGCTATGCCGACGAGCTTGGCCATCCGTCGAACACCGAAACCTTCGTCGCGCTGAAGGCGTTTATCGACAATTGGCGCTGGAAGGGCGTGCCCTTCTATCTGCGCACCGGCAAGCGGATGCCTCAGCGCAAGTCGGAAGTGTTGATCCAGTTCAAGCCGGTGCCGCACAATATCTTCGCGCGCGGCGGCGCGGGAAAGCTCGACGCTAACATGATGATCATCAATCTGCAGCCTGAGGAGAATATCCGGGTCAAGGTGATGGCGAAGCAGCCGGGGCTCGATCGCGACGGCGTCAAGCTGAAGGAAGTGACGCTCGACGTCTCGCTCTCGCACAGCTTCGAAGGCGAGCGGCGGCGGATCGCCTATGAACGACTGCTGCTCGACTTCATCGAGGGCGAACAGACGCTGTTCGTGCGCCGCGACGAGGTCGAGGCACAATGGCAATGGATCGACTCGATCCTCGGCGCCTGGGCCGAGGTCGACATGGCGCCGCAGAATTACACCGCCGGAAGCTGGGGCCCGTCGAGCGCGATCGCGCTGATCGAACGCGATGGAGCGAGCTGGCATGATTGAGATTGTTTCCTCCCTTCTCCCCTTGCGGGAGAAGGATACGAAGCCTTGGCGCGTGGCGCCTAGGCGCAGTTGGATGAGGGGTATGCGAGCTTCCGGCTCGCGCGGTCGCGGTGCGACCGCAACCCCTCACCCAGCTCCGACTAGCGAGCAAGCTCGCAAGTCTGCGCATCCCTCTCCCGCAAGGGGAGAGGGTTTGGGAATATATGATGACTGACCTCCACCCCGCCATCGCCGCGGTCACCGACCGCATCATCGCCCGCAGCGCCCCGCGCCGCGCCGCCTATCTCGACCTGATGCAGTGTCAGCGCGACGCGGGCACCAACCGCGGCACCCTTTCGTGCGGCAACCTCGCGCACGGTTTCGCGGCGTCGGGAGAGGACAAGCCCGCGATCCGCTCGGGCGCCGAAATGAACATCGGCATCGTCACCGCCTACAACGACATGCTCTCGGCGCATCAACCCTATGGCCGCTATCCCGAGCAGATCAAACTCTTCGCGCGCGAGGCCGGCGCGACCGCGCAGGTCGCGGGCGGCGTCCCGGCGATGTGCGACGGGGTGACGCAGGGGCAGGCGGGGATGGACCTGTCGCTGTTCAGCCGCGACACCATCGCGCAGGGCACCGCGATCGCCCTGAGTCACGCGATGTTCGAGGGTGCGTTGCTGCTCGGCATTTGCGACAAGATCGTCCCCGGCCTCCTCATCGGCGCGCTGCGCTTCGGTCATCTCCCCGCGATCCTCGTCCCCGCGGGGCCGATGCCTTCGGGGCTCGCCAACAAGGAAAAGCAGCGCGTCCGCCAGCTCTATGCCGAGGGCAAGGTCGGCCGCGACGAGCTGCTGGAGGCCGAGGCGGCGAGCTATCACGGCGCGGGCACCTGCACCTTCTACGGCACCGCGAACAGCAATCAGATGATGATGGAGCTGATGGGGCTGCACATCCCCGCCGCCGCCTTCGTCAACCCCGGCACGAAATTGCGGCAGGAGCTGACCCGCGCCGCGACGCACCGGCTGACCCGGATCGGCTGGGACGGCGACGACTATCGCCCGCTCGCGCGCTGCATCAATGAGAAAGCGATTGTCAACGCGATGATCGGCCTGCTCGCGACCGGCGGCTCGACCAATCATGCGATCCACCTGCCCGCGATCGCGCGCGCCGCTGGGATCGTCATCGACTGGCAGGATTTCGACGAGCTCAGCCACGCGGTGCCGCTGCTCGCGCGCGTCTATCCGAACGGCGCGGGCGACGTGAACCATTTCCACGCCGCGGGCGGAATCGGCTTCGTCGTCCGGGAATTGCTCGGCGCCGGCCTGCTCCACGGCGACATCCTGACCGTCGGCGGCACGATGGCCGACTATGCGTCGGAGCCCGTGCTGACGGATAGCGAACTTCACTGGCAGGCCGCACCGGTCGAGAGCCGCGACGAGACGATGCTGCGCCCGGTGGCCGCGCCCTTCTCGCCCGATGGGGGGATGCGCCTGCTCGCGGGCAATCTCGGCCGTGCGATCATCAAGACGAGCGCGGTCGCCGAGGATCGCTGGACGATCGAAGCGCCGTGCCGGATCTTCGACGACCAGAATCAGGTGCTCACGGCGTTCAAGGCGGGCGAGCTCGACCGCGACACCGTCGTCGTCGTCCGCTTCCAGGGCCCGCGCGCCAACGGCATGCCCGAACTCCACAAGCTCACCCCCGCGCTCGGCGTGTTGCAGGACAAGGGGTTTCGCGTCGCGCTGCTCACCGACGGCCGCATGTCGGGCGCGAGCGGCAAGGTGCCCGCGGTGATCCATTTGTCGCCCGAGGCCTTGCCCGGTACTGACGGCATCAGCGGCCCGCTCGCTTATCTTCGCGACGGCGACATGGTGCGTGTCTGTGCGGTGAAGGGCGAAGTGACGGCGCTGGTCGACGAAGCCGAATGGGCGTCGCGCACGCCCGCCGCGCCGCCGCCGCCCGCGCTTGGCGTCGGCCGCGAACTGTTCGCGCTGTTTCGCATTCACGCCGACGAGGCGGAGAAGGGCGGGTCCGCGATGCTGGCGGCGATGGAGACTGTCGTTTGACTTTCCGTCATCCCGGCGAAGGCCGGGATCTCGACGGTGAGACCTGACGCAACGATGAGATCCCGGCCTTCGCCGGGATGACGATGAAAGATAAGTTTGCAATGACCGATAAGTCCATCGACCAGATCATGCGGCTCGCCCCCGTCATCCCGGTGATCGTCATCGACCGTGTCGAGGATGCGGTGCCGATGGCCGAGGCGCTCATCGCGGGTGGCTTGCCGGTGCTCGAGGTCACGCTGCGCACCCCTGCTGCGCTGGATGCGTTGACCGCGATGAAGGCGGTAAAGGGCGCGGTCGTCGGCGCGGGTACCGTGCTCGATCCCGCGATGCTCAATAGCGCGATCCACGCCGGCGCCGAATTCATCGTCTCACCCGGCCTCACCGACACTCTCGGCAAGGCGGCGGTGGCGAGCGGCATTCCCTTTCTTCCCGGCACCGCCAACGCCGGCGACATCATGCGCGGCATGGACCTCGGCCTCTCGCGCTTCAAATTCTTCCCCGCGGCGACGAGCGGCGGCATCCCGGCGCTGAAGGCTCTTGCCGGTCCTTTCGGGAACGCGCGTTTCTGTCCGACCGGGGGCATCAGCGCCGCGACCGCGCCCGACTGGCTCGCGCTCGATCCGGTGCTGTGCGTCGGCGGGAGTTGGGTGGTGCCTGCGGGGCCGCTCGATCCGGCGAAGATCGAAACGCTGGCGCGTGAGGCGGCAGCGCTCAAACCTTGATGAAAAAAGACCGCGTGTTTCCGCGAAGGCGGGGACCCATCTCCGGGCGGTTCAAACTGGCACCGGCCGGAGATGGGCTCCCGCCTTCGCGGGAGCGCGGCGCTTTTTGGTGATCCGTGCGCCATTGATTAACCCCATCTTTGCTGCCATCGTGCAGGGAAAGGCGGCAATATAGCCGCTTGTGGGGAGATGCGCGTGCCGAGGCCACAGCCGCATTTGGAAGAAGTCCTGGCGTCCGAACCCGGATCGCATATCGCCGCGCTCTTCGATTTCGACGGAACGATCATCTCGGGCTACTCCGCGACCGCGATGCTGCGCGAAAAATTCCAGCGCCGCGAGATGTCGGTCGAGGAGATCGCCGAGACCGCGCAGGTGATCGCACAGCACAGCCTCGGCAACATCGGCTTCTCCGGCCTGATGTCGGCGGCCGCCAAATTCATGAAGGGCGTCGACGAGGAGAGCTTCACCCAATTCGGCGAAGAGCTGTACAAAAAACATATCGCGCGCAAAATCTATCCCGAAACGCGCGCGATCATCGAGGCGCATCAGGCGAAGGGGCACCGCGTCGCGATCATCTCGTCGGCGACGATCTATCAGATCGAACCGACCGCGCGCGACCTCGGCATCGCCGACATCAAATGTTCGGCCTATGAGATCGAGGACGGCGTCTTCACCGGCGAGATCGTCCGCCCCTTGTGCTTCGGCGAGGGCAAGGTGCTCGCGGCCGAGGAACTCGCCGCCGAATATGGCCTCGATCTCGATCAGAGCTTCTTCTATTCGGACAGCGACGACGATATCGAACTGCTCGAACGCGTCGGCAAGCCGCGCCCGCTCAATCCGAACATGAAGCTCAAAGGCATCGCCGACGAGCGGAACTGGCCGGTGCAGCGCTTCGCGAGCCGCGGCACGCCGTCGTGGGTCGACTATACGCGCACCATCTATGCGACCGGCTCGCTGATCGGTGCCTTTGCCGCCGGCCTCCCGATCTGGGCGCTGACGCGCTCGCAGCGCGAGGCGGTCAATTTCTCGATGGGCCTGTTCGGCGATTTCGCGACCGCGATCACCGGCGTCGAGCTGGAGGTCGAGGACGAGCGCTATCTCTGGTCGTCGCGCCCGTGCGTCTTCATCTTCAACCATCAGAGCAAGGCGGACGTGATGATCCTCGCCAAGCTCATCCGCCGCGATATGGGCGGGGTGGGGAAGAAGGAGATCAAGGACATCCCCATCTTGGGGAAGCTGATGGAATGGGGCGGCACCGTCTTCGTCGACCGCGCCGACGGCAAGAGCGCGATCAAGGCGATGGAGCCGCTGGTCGATGCGATCCGCAAGGAAGGCAAGTCGATCTGCATCGCGCCCGAGGGAACGCGCAGCCTGACGCCCAAGCTCGAACCCTTCAAGAAGGGCGCCTTTCATCTGGCGATGCAGGCGGGGGTGCCGCTGGTCCCGATCGTCATCCACAACGCGACCGACGTCGCGCCGAAGAACGAGTTCGTGATGCGCCCCGCGACGGTGCGCGTCACCGTGCTGCCGCCGGTCGATACCTCCGGGTGGAGCGTTAGGACGCTCAACGCGCATGTCCGCGAGGTGCGCAACATGTTCCTGCGCACGCTGGGGCAGGCGGAGGAAGAGAGCGAGGTTGCGGCGTCGCCTGCGGCAGCGAAACCGAAGCCGGCGAAGAAGGCCGCGGAAAAGAAGGTCGAGCCAAAGGCGGCGAAGAAGAAGGCTTCTCCCCGAAAGGAAAGGAAAGCCTAGCGCATGTACCACATCGTCATTGCGAGCGAAGCGAAGCAATCCAGAGCGGTCCGCTCAACCCTGGATTGCTTCGCTTCGCTCGCAATGACGGAGAAGGTGTAAGCCATGGCCGACGGCATCCCCCGCACCCCGGTCATGGCGGAGCAGGCGGCCGACCGGCTTTACATCATCGACGCGCGCAACGGAGCCGAGCGGCGCGTCCTGCTCGACTGGATTCATTCCACCTCGGGCGACGAAGCGCCCGCCTGGGCCAGCCTCGACATCGAGGATGGCGACCATGCGCTGCCGGTCGATGCGCTGCGGACGCGGCTCGACGGGGCGCCGTCGCGGCAGGTCGTGCCGCTGCGCGTCGCGTGGCGGATGCCCGCCTTCGACCGCGGCCGCGCGCTCAAGTTCCGTCACCTGATCTTCGGCGACCCCCGCCATCCGGGGCCGCTGCGCGCGCGCGCCATCCTATGGCGCGACCGGCGGCGCGCGCAGATCCTCGTCGGCGAGGCCGCGACGCTCGATGCGCTGCGCGATCGCTTCTGTGCGCAGACCGGCGGCGGCGACGGCGCGAGCGCCGACAGCCCCGAATTCGCGGGCTTCGTCGCGCGGCAGGCGGCGCTCGCGCTCGACGTCGCCGAGCGCGGCATCAGGGGCAGCCGCTACAAGGTGCCGCGCTTCGTCGCCGACAGCCTGCGCACCAATCCCAAGTTCCGCGCCGCGCTCGCCGAGCTTGCGGGCCAGCTCGGCCGCCCCGTGGCCGATCTCTACCGCGAGGCGCGGCCGCTGATGAAGGAGGTGATCGCGCGGCCCTCGGCACTGTTCCTCGACCTGCGCGCCCGCCTCGACCGCATGATGTTCGGTGGCTACGAGCCCGAGATGGAGGTCGACGCGGCCGAGCTGGCGAAACTCCGCTCGGTCCTGCGCGAACATCCGACCTGCATCCTTTTCACCCACAAGACCTATATCGACGGCGCCACCCCCAGCCGCCTCACCTACGATAACGACATGCCGATGCTGCACCTGTTCGGCGGCGCGAACCTCGATTTCGCGATCATGGGCGAATTCTTCCGCCGTTCGGGGATGATCTTCATCCGCCGCAGCTTTCAGGACCAGCCGCTCTACAAGCTGGTGCTGCGCCACTATATCGCCTGGCTGCTCGCCAAGCGCTTTCCGCTGAGCTGGGCGTTCGAGGGAACGCGCTCGCGGCTCGGCAAGCTGGCGCCGCCCAAATATGGGCTGATGAAATATGTCCTCGATGCCGCGCACGCGACCGGGACCGGCGGCGTGCATTTCGTGCCCTTCGTCACCAGTTTCGACCTGATCCGGGACGTCGAGGAATATGCCGCCGAGCAGACCGGGCGGACCAAGAAGCCCGAATCGCTGAGCTGGTTCATTGGCTACATGAAGAGCCTCAAGGAGCCTTCGGGCCGTATCCGCCTGGACATCGGCGACCCGGTGGTGATCGAACAGGCGCCCGATGCCGACGACAAGCGCGCGCTCGAACGCATCGCCTTCGCGGTCGCGGTCGAAGCGAACCGGGTGACGCCGCTCACCGTCACCTCGCTGATGTGCCTGATCCTGCTCGGCCTCGCGCCGCGCGGCGCCACCGCCGCCGAACTGCTCGCCGCGATCGGCGCGGTCACCCGCTGGGCGCGCGAGCGCGACATCCGGCTCAGCCGCGAACTCGAAAGCGGCGACGACGCCGCGCTGTCGGCGACCATCGACACGCTCGTCGAAAGCGGCCTTCTGACCCGCTACGAAGCGGGGAGCGAGACCATCTATTCGATCGACCCCGCCAAGCATCCGATGGCGAGCTATTACCGCAACATCATCGCGCATCATTTCCTCGATCGTGCGATGATCGAGCTGGCGCTGTTCGAGCTTCGCGACGCCGACAAAGGCGATGTCACCGCGGCTTTCTGGGCAAAGATCGACCGCCTTCGCGATCTCTTCAAATTCGAATTCTTCTATCCGCCGCGCGACGAGCATCGCGCCGCGATCGAGGCCGAACTCGCGCGCATCGATCCCGTCTGGGACCGCCGCCTCGCGAGCGGCGACCGCGGCGTTGCGCAGCTTCTGCGTCGCTGTCAGCCCGTGGTCGGCCATGCGATATTGCTGCCCTTTGCCGAGGCCTATTCGGTCGTTGCCGACCTGCTCGCGCGTGCGAAGCCGGGGGAGCAGGTCGATGCGAAGGCGTTGCTCGATGCCGCGCTGGTCGAGGGGCGGCAGGCCTATCTGCTGCGCCGGATCAGCAGCGAGGCGGCGATCGGCAAGCTGCTTTTCGAGAACGGCCTGTCGCTGATGCGGCATATGGGGCTGGCGGAAACCGCGACCCCCGACGGTCTCGCCGCGCGGCGCGCGCTGCTTGGCGAACTGCGCGGGCTCGCCAATGTGATGGAATCGATGCGCCTGTCGACGACGGCGCTGGCGGACCGGTTGCCGGCGGCGGGCGATGCTTGACGCATCCGCCCCGTTTTCCGTCATCCCGGCGAAGGCCGGGATCTCACCCTCTCGTAACAACGCACCGGCGAGATCCCGGCCTTCGCCGGGATGACGGGTAAAGGATGGAGGAAGTGATGCTTAAGCAACTCAGCGCGCAGGATGCCCAGTTCCTCTACACGCAGACCGCGAACAATCTGACGCACATCATGGGGGTCTATATCTACGACCCTTCGACCGCGCCGGGCGGTTTCGTGCGCTTCAAGGACATCATCCGCCACGTCGAAAGCCGGGTGCACACCTCGCCGCTGTTCAAGCGCCGCCTCCACCGGCTGCCCTTCGATCTCGACCATCCCTATTGGGTCGAGGACGAGCATTTCGACATCGAGGCGCATATGAGCCACGCGCGCCTGCCCGAACCCGGCGACTGGCGGCAGTTCTGCATCGCGGTCGCGCGCTGGTTTTCGAAGCCGATGGACATGAACCGGCCGCTCTGGGACATCTACATCATCGAAGGACTCGACCGCATCCCCGGCATCCCGAAAGGCAGCTTCGCGATGCTCCACCGCGTCCACCACGCCGCGGTCGACGGCGCCTCGGGCGCGCACGCCTTCATCGCGATGAGCGACATCGACGCGAAGGGCACGCCCGCGATTGCCGAGCCGCCGCCGGTCGAGGACCTCGGCCGCGCGCCGTCGAGCGCCGAGACGATGACGCGCGCCTGGTCGGCGTCGATGCAGTCGCCGGTCAAGTTCATCAATGCGCTGATGAAGGTCTCGCCCGCGATCGTCGCTTCGGCGCGCAAGTCGATCGGCGAGGGCGGGATGACCGCCGGCGTCCCCGAAACGCGCTTCAACGTCCCCGTCGGTCCGCACAAGATGTTCGATGCGACGACGGTCGCGCTCGCCGACGTCGCCGAAATCCGCAAGAAAGTGCCGGGCGCGACGGTCAACGACGTCGTGCTCACCACCGTCGGCGGCGCGCTGCGCAAATATCTCGCGAAGCATAAGGAATTACCGAAGGAAAGCCTTGTCGCGGTCGCGCCGATCAACCTGCGCGGCAAGGAAAAAAGCGCGGGCAAGGCCTCGACCCCCGGCAATCAGGTCTCGGCGATGAGCGTGCCGATCCGCACCGACATCGCCGATCCGCTCGAACGGCTCGCGGCGGTGCGCGACTATACGGTCGAGGCGAAGGAGGCGAAGGCGGGGGTCAGCGCGCGGATCATGACCGACCTGTCGCAGCATATCCCGGGCGCGACGATGGCGGCGGTCGCGCGCATCCTGACCAGCGAGCGCTTCGCGGTGCGCGGCACCAACCTCTTCATCTCGAACGTGCCGGGGGCGCAGGTGCCGCTCTATCTCGCGGGCGCAAAACTGGTGCAGCAGCATGGCATGGCACCGCTCGCGAACAATATGGGGCTGTTCGTCGCCACCCCCAGCTACAACGGCCGCATCGCCTTTTCGATCATCTGCGAGCGCGCGATCATGCCCGACATCGCCTTTTTCAGGGAATGCATCGACGAAAGCTTCGCCGATCTGATGGCCGCGACGCCGAAGCCAGAAAAGGTGCCGGCGAAGCCGAAAGCCGCTACGGCAAAGCCGAAGGCGGCGCCCAAGACGGCGCCGAAGCCGACCGCGAAGAGCAGGGCCAAGGCAAAGCCTGCGCCGAAACCTGCCGCGAAAGTCAGGGCGAAACCGGTTGCCAAAGGCAACGCAACCGGCAAGAATCGGAAAAAATAAACCATCTTGCAGGATAACCGGATGATCTTCGCCCCGACGCTCAGCGCCGATGCCGAGCTTGCCAAAGCGCCCGACTATGCCGCCTGGGCCAAGGCCGCGCAGGCGCATGACGCCAAATCGGGGATGCAGGCGTGGCGCGATGCCGACGACAGCCAGCATTTCGATTACAAGGCGATCCGCGCCCGGCTCGAAAAGCTCCGCAAGCTGTCGGCGGCGAACGACGTCAAGGGACTGCTGTTCGTGCTCAACGAGGGCATTCACGGCAATATCGACGGCATGGGGCACGAACGCCTCTATCAGAAGGCGCGCTTCGGGACGAAGAAGCTGATCGAGGCCTATATTGCCGAAGTCGTTGCGGCGCTCGACAGGATCGCCGCATCGCGCGCGATCCCGCGCGAGGAAAAGCGCGACTTCTTCCGCCGCGCGCAGCATTGCTACGGCCGTTCGGCACTGTTGCTGTCGGGCTCGGGCAGCTTCCTCTTCTTCCACGTCGGCGTGGTCAAGGCGCTGTGGGACGAAGGCGTGCTGCCGAACATTCTCGCCGGATCGAGCGGCGGGTCGATCGTCGCGGCGATCGTCTGCACGCGCAAGAATGCCGACGTCGGCCCCTTCCTCGAAAGCCGGCGGCTCGCCAATCCCGCGCGCGATCCCGAGATGAAGCGCCTCGCCCCCGACGAGGTGCGCGGCCGCCTCGCCGACCTGATCCCCGACCTGACCTTTCAGGAAGCCTATGAGATTTCGGGCCGCCACCTCAACGTCTCGGTCGCGCCCGCCGAAAAGCATCAGAACGGCCGCCTGCTCAACGCGATCACCGCGCCCAACGTGCTGATCCGCGAGGCGGTGCTCGCCTCCTGCGCGGTGCCTGGCGTCTTTCCGCCGGTGATGCTGATGGCGCGCGACGAGGACGGCAACCGTGTTCCCTATCAGCCCGACCGGCGCTGGGTCGACGGGTCGGTAACGCACGACATCCCGACCAAGCGGCTCGAACGGCTGTACGGGGTCAACCATCACATCGTCAGCCAGGCGAACCCGCTCGCGCTGCCCTTTGCGACCGACACGCGCAAGCAGATGGCGCCGCTCGAGGCCATTCAACATGCGTCGATGGCGACCTTCAAGGCGTGGCTCAACGCGAACATGGTGATCTTTCAGAAGCCGCTTGAGATGGTGCCGCCGCTCAACAGCCTCGCGAACATGGCGCGCTCGGTGATCAATCAGGATTATACCGGCGACATCAATATCATCCGCCCGCCCAAATATTGGTCGCCGACGAAAATCCTCTCCGACCTCGCGCAGGAGGATATCGACGAGTTGATCGACACCGGCATGCGCACGGCCTGGCCGAAGGTCGAGATGGTGCGCACCCAGACCGCGATCAGCCGCGCGCTCGACGCGATTTTGGCGAAGATCGACAAGGCGGGCGACGACGGCCCCGGCCACCGCGCCTCGGCGCTGAAGCAGGCGGTCCGTTGAGCGCAGCCGCGGTGATGCTGCCGCCGGGCTCGGCCGGCGCGGGGGCGAAGCTGCACGTCACCCATTGGCTTCCCGAAGGGCTGCCGAAGGCGGTGGTGCTGCTCGCGCATGGCTATGCCGAACATGCCGGGCGCTATGCGCATGTCGCGAAGCGGCTGACCGATGCCGGCTATGCCGTTTACGCGGTCGACCATTGGGGGCACGGTCGGTCGGACGGCGAGGGCGGCTTCGTGCCGCGCTTCTCGGCCTTCACCGACGGCATGGCCGAGCTGCTGACCCTGGTCGAGGTGAATCATGCCGGTGCGCCGCGCCTGCTTCTCGGCCACAGCATGGGCGGGCTGATCGCGACTTTGTTCCTGATCGAGCGGCAGGATGCTTTCGTCACCGCCGCGCTCTCGGGGCCCGCCATCGTCCCCGGCGCACCGCCGTCGCGCTTCACCGTCTGGATCAGCCGCTTCCTCTCGCGCTTCTTCCCGCGCCTCGGCGTGTTGGCGCTCGACGCGAACGGCGTCAGCCGCGACCCCGCGGTGGTCGCCGCCTATCTTACCGACCCGCTGGTCTACACCGGCAAGATCGGCGCGCGGCTCGGCAAGGAGTTCATGGACGCGATGGCGGCCGCGCGGGCGGGGGCGTCGAAGATCACGCTCCCGATCCTGCTCCAGCACGGTGCCGTCGACAGCCTCGCCGCGCCCGAGGGCTCGCGCTATCTGTTCGATCATGTGTCGTCGCAGGAGAAACGGCTCGAAATCTATCCGGGCCTGTTCCACGAAATCTACAACGAGCCCGAGCGCGATGCGGTACTCGATGACCTGATCGGCTGGTTCGATGCGCATATCGCAGCTTGAAGTCAGCCCCAATCCCGTTCGTGTCGCGACTTCGCTCGACACGAGTGGTTTGAGAGGGAAATCCTGCACGTGATGAAATTCCTCCTCACTCTCATCGCCGCCCCGCTGATCGCGCTGGCGCTATTCTATTTCGTCTTCCCCGGCCGCCTCGTCGCGCTCGGCCGCTGGCTGCTCCGCAAGCGCGGCGGTACGGTGCAGAAGAGCGTCGTCGTCGATGGCCGCACTTGGCCCTTTCTGGAGGGCGGCGATCCCGCGAAACCGACCTTGCTCCTCGTCCACGGCTTTTCGGGCGACAAGGATAATTGGTCCTTTCTCGCGCCCTATGTGACGCGCGACTATCATGTCATCGCGCCCGACCTGCCGGGTTTCGGCGAGAATGAACGCAACCCCGACCTTGCCTACGACATCGCGGCGCAGACCGCGCGCCTCAAAGCCTTCGCCGATGCGCTCGGTCTCGTCCGGCCGCATATCGCCGGGAACAGCATGGGCGGCTGGATCGCGCTGCGCTATGCGATCGACTATCCCGATGCGCTCGCCAGCCTGATCCTGCTCGACAATGCCGGGGTCAACGGCGCCGAGGAAAGCGAGCTTCAGAAACAGGCCGCGAACGAGGATTACAACCCGCTCGTCCTCGCCGGGCTCGAGGATGCCGACCGGCTGGTGGCGATGGTCGTCCACAAACCGCCGCACATTCCGTCGCGGCTGAAGCCCGTGCTCTACGCCGATGCGCTCAAATACCGCGACCAGCTCGACGCGATCTTCTGGGTGATCGCGATCGAGGGCCGCGATCATCCGCTCAACGACCGGCTCGGCGAGGTCAAGGTGCCGACGCTCATCCTGTGGGGGCGTCATGATAAGCTGCTCGACGTGAGCTGCGTCCCGGTACTCGAAGCGGGGATCGCGGGCAGCCGGTCGCAGGTCTTCGAGCATGTCGGCCATGTCCCGATGATAGAGGATCCCAAGGCGACCTCCGACGCGATGAAGGATTTTCTTCGCCAATTATGATCCTCCCCATCGCTGCGCGACAGGGAGGACCGTCTTGCCAATCCCGCGTAACCCCGCCACTCTCCGGCAAAACAGCGGGAGAGACACATGCGCCTGAAGGTGGGGCTGCTCGGCGGGGGAAGCTGGGGAACGACGGTCGCGTCGGTGGTGTCGCGCAACGCGCCGATCACGCTCTGGGCGCGCGATGCCGAAACCGTCGAAAGCATCAATACAGGCCATGAGAACCGCAAATATCTCCCCGGCGTGAAGCTGCCCGCCGCGCTCCGCGCGACGAACGCCATGGCCGAGGTCGTCGCGGGCGCCGACGTGCTGGTGATGGGGGTGCCCTCGCACAGTTTTCGCGGTGTGCTCGAGGAAGCGCGCAATCACCTTCGCCCGTGGGTGCCGGTGATCAGCCTTACCAAGGGACTCGAGCTTTCTTCGGGCAAGCGGATGACCGAACTGATCGAGGAGATGCTGCCCGGCCACCCCGTCGGCGTGCTCACCGGGCCGAACCTCGCACGCGAGATCATGACCGGCCAGGCGGCGGCGAGCGTGCTGTCGATGGAGGACGAAATCGTCGTCCGCGCGCTCCAGCCGGTGTTCCATTCGGGGCTGTTCCGCGTCTACACCAACACCGACCTGCTCGGCTGCGAGCTTGGCGGGGTGCTCAAGAATATCATCGCGATCGCGGTCGGCATGGGCGACGGGCTGGGGGCGGGCGACAATACGCGCGCCGGGCTGATGACGCGCGGGCTGGCCGAGATCACGCGCCTGGGGGTGGCGATGGGCGGGCGGCCAGAGACCTTCGCCGGGCTCACCGGCATGGGCGACCTGATCGCGACCTGCACCAGCCCCTTGTCGCGCAATCGCCATGTCGGCGTCGAACTCGGCAAGGGGCGGCACATCGACGACATCATCGCGGGCATGAACATGGTCGCCGAGGGGGTGAAGAGCGCGCCGACGGTGATGGCGCTCGCGCGGCATCACGGGGTCGACATGCCGATCGCGCGCGACGTGTTCGACGTGACGCAGGGCAAGCGCGACGCGCGCGACGTGTTCCGCGGCCTGCTGAAATCGAGCGTCGGCGATGAGGCGCATCCGGGGTAGGGCGCCGATTCACCGCCAGCCGTGCGGAATCATCGTCGAGCCGGGAAGAAAAGGCCTCGCTCCTTCGTTCTTTTCCTGGCCACAGGGTCCACCAGGAGAAGAACGATGAAAAAATGGACGATTTTTGTAGCGCTTGCGGCTCTCCCCGCCAGCGCCGCGATGGCCGCGATCCCCTATGGCGCGATGCCGCCGGGGTTCGATCGCCCCGAAATCCGCACGGCGCCGATCGCCGGCGTCTACAACCAATATTGGTATAATTACAAAGCCGACATCCTCGAGGCCGAGAAGGAACTCGTCAGCGACCTTCGCCATGCCACCGACCGCGAAGACCGCTGGGACGCGTGGGACGAATGGTCGAACGAGGTCGTCGACGCCGACAAGGATTACACCAAGGAAATGCGCAAGAAGGGCTATCGCGTCGGCCGCGTAACGGTGGGCGGGTGATTAGCCGGGAGAAGGCGGGCGCCTTGAGCGTCTCGCCTTCTCCGCCTTCGTTCCAAATTCCGGCATTCCCGCGAAAGCGGGGATCCAGCTTTTCTTCGTGCCTTCGTGCGAGATTATTTGGACTCGCAGAAAGGCACGAAGAGGAAGAAAAGAAGACAGCGGGATTCCCGCTTTCGCGGGAATGACGAACTGGGTTTAAACCCCGCCCTCCGCCAGCAGCGCTTTCGCCTCATCGCCCTGCCAGTCGATCGCGCCGATGACGCGCCATAATTCCTTCCCGTCGGCGCCGTAGAAGATGCTCGTCGGCAGCGCCCCGGCGGCGGCGTCGAGCAGCTTGTTCTCCGGGTCGAGATAGGGTTGCAGCGCCTTCAGGCCCGCCTTCTGGAACCAGGGATCGACGACCGCCGCGCCCTGCAGGTCCTGTGCGACGGCGATCACTGTCATCGCCTTCCCCTGCCTGGCGGCGAGCGCGTCGAGGGTCGGCATCTCGGCGACGCAGGGCGCGCACCAGGTTGCCCAGAGATTGACGAGCAGCGGTTTGCCCCTGAACGCCGCGAGCGTCACCGGCGCGTCGTCGGGGCCTTTGAACGCTGCCGTGGGCGCCGCCTTGCCCGCCTGGCTGCGGTCGACGACATGCTGAAACGTCTCGACCCCGCGCGCATCCTTCGCTTCACCGCCCGAAATATTTGCTTGCGCGCCTGCCGCTTGCTCCCCGCCGGCCTTTTCCCTATCGCAGCCCGCGATCGTCGATCCGGCCAGCATCAGCGGCAGGATCATCAGCCTGATGTTTGGAATTCGGAAAATGGCGGATACTCCGGACAGTAACAGTATGTGGGGCGGCCGCTTCGGTGGCGGACCCGCGGCGATCATGCAAGAGATTAACGCCTCGATCCCCGTCGACAAGCGCCTGTGGGAAGAGGATATCGCCGCCAGCCGCGCCCATGCGGCGATGCTCGGCGCCGCCGGGATCATCAGCGTCGGCGACGCTGTCCTGATCGACAGCGGTCTGACCCAGATCGCCGGCGAATATAGGGCGAAAGGCGTTCCGGTCGATCTCGCGCTCGAAGACATCCACATGACCGTCGAATCGCGGTTGAAGCAGTTGATCGGTGACGCCGCAGGGCGGCTCCACACTGCGCGCTCGCGCAACGATCAGGTGGCGACCGATTTCCGCCTGTGGGTCCGCACCGCGTGCGAACGCATCGACGGCGGGCTGAAGGCGATCCAGACCGCGCTGCTCGCGCGCGCCGACGAGCATGCGGGCAGCATCATGCCCGGCTTCACCCATCTGCAAGTCGCGCAGCCGGTGACGCTCGGCCATCATCTGCTCGCCTATGTCGAGATGTTCCGCCGCGACCGCAGCCGCTTCGCCGACGCGCGCCGCCGCCTCAACGAATCGCCGCTCGGCGCCGCGGCGCTCGCGGGCACGGGCTTCCCGGTCGATCGTCATGCGACCGCTGCGGCGCTCGGCTTCGACCGCCCGATGGCGAACAGCATCGACGCCGTGTCCGACCGCGATTTCGCGCTCGAATTTTGCGCTGCCGCGTCGATCTCGGCAATCCATTTGTCGCGCCTTGCCGAGGAAATCGTGATCTGGGCGAGCCAGCCCTTCGGCTTCGTCAGCCTGCCCGACGCCTGGTCGACCGGCAGTTCGATCATGCCGCAAAAGCGCAACCCCGACGCCGCCGAACTGGTGCGCGGGCGCGCGGGCCTGCTGCTCGGTGCGTTCCAGCGGCTTGCGGTGATCGTGAAGGGCCTGCCGCTCACTTATTCGAAGGATCTGCAGGACGACAAGGAGACCGTCTTTGGCGCCTTCGACGCGCTTGCGCTGTCGCTCGCCGCGATGACCGGGATGGTCGAGACGCTGAGTTTCCGCACCGACCGGATGCGTGCGCTCGCCGCCTCGGGCTATTCGACCGCGACCGACCTCGCCGACTGGCTGGTGCGCGAGGCGGGGGTACCGTTCCGCGAGGCGCATCATATCGTCGGCGCCTGCGTGAAACGATCCGAGGAGCTTGGCGTTGAATTGTCGGCGCTGCCCGCCGAAGACGCCGCGGCGATCCACGCCGCGGTGACTCCCGACGCGCTCGCCGCGCTGACCGTCGAGGCGTCGGTCGCCAGCCGCCGCAGCTATGGCGGGACGGCGCCCGAGCGGGTAAGGGAAGCGATCGCCGCCGCCCGCGGCGCGCTGGAAGGAAGCGATTGATGGCGACGCGCCGCATCTTTATCGTCACGACATGCGCCGCCGCCGCGCTGCTCGGCGCGTGCGGCGCGAAAGAAGATCTGAAGCCCGCGGCGAACCAGCCCGCACCGACGATCCCCGTCGGCGCGACGCGCGCCCCGACCACGGAGGAGCTCACGACGCCTGACGCGCAGGCCAAGCCCGCGCGCAGCGACGAACTTCTCAAACGGTCCGAAAAACGCGAACCCGACGATTTCGACCTGCCGCCTCCGGGCTGACCACTGAGCCTTCCCTTTTTTCCGTTTGTGCTGAGCTTGTCGAAGCACCGTTCTTGCTTGAACGATGGAGAGAAGGACGGCCCTTCGACAAGCTCAGGGCGAACGGATCATAGAGACTAGGATCTGACCGTGGACCATTTTGAATACCGTGACGGCGTCCTCCACGCCGAAGACATTCCCCTGCCGCGCATCGCCGAGGAAATCGGCACCCCCGTCTATGTCTATTCGCGCGCGACGCTCGAACGCCATGCACAGGTGTTCCGCGACGCGCTGAAGGATGTGCCGAAGAAGCACATCGCCTTCGCGATCAAGTGCAACCCCAATCTCGGCGTGCTGCGCGTTCTCGCGCGGCAGGGCTATGGCGCCGATGTCGTGTCGGGCGGCGAGCTCGAACGCGCGCTCGCCTCGGGCATGGCGCCGCAGGACATTGTCTTCTCCGGGGTCGGCAAGACGCGCGCCGAGCTGGCGCAGGGCCTCGATCGCGGCATCGGCCAGTTCAATATCGAGCATGAGCCCGAAGGCGTCGCGCTTGCCGAGATCGCGCTGGCCAAGGAGATGACCGCGCCCGCGGTGCTGCGCGTCAATCCCGACGTCGATGCGGGAACGCACGCCAAGATCTCGACCGGCAAGGCCGAGAACAAGTTCGGCGTCGGCATCGATGTCGCGCCCGAAATCTTCGGGCGCCTTGCCGCGCTGCCGGGGCTTCAGATGCGCGGCATCGCGCTCCATATCGGCAGCCAGCTCACCAGCCTCGCACCGCTCGAAGCGGCGTTCGAGCGCGTCGGCCGCCTCGTCGCCGACTTGCGCGCCGCGGGGCACAGCATCACCCATGTCGATCTCGGCGGCGGGCTCGGCGTGCCCTACAGGCCCGACGACAATCCCCCGTCGCCCGCCGACTATGGCGCGATGGTCGCGCGCGTGACGAAGGATTGGGACGTCACCCTGATGTTCGAGCCCGGCCGCGTGATCGCGGGCAACACCGGCGTGCTGCTGACCGAAGTGCTGTGGGTCAAGCCCGGCGCGACCAACCCCTTCGTGATCGTCGACGCCGCGATGAACGACCTCGCGCGCCCGGCGCTCTACGATGCGTATCACGACTTCGTCGCAGTGCAGCCGACCGGTGAAAAGATGACCGCGTCGATCGTCGGCCCGGTGTGCGAGACCGGCGACACCTTCGCGCGCGACCGCGTGATCGACAAGGTGGAGTCGGGCGACCTCGCGGTGTTCCGCACCGCGGGCGCCTATGGCGCGACGATGGCCTCGACCTACAACAGCCGCAGCCTCGTCCCCGAGGTGCTCGTCGACGGCGACCGTTCCATCATCGTCGCAGACCGCATCGCCGCGGGCACGATCATGGCCGCCGAACGCGTGCCTGACTGGATCGATTAATCAGCCTCGTCATTGCTTCGCTTCGCTCGCAATGACGATGGTTTTCGCTTAGGCGTATTCCATGCACCAGCTCCCCATCTTCCTGAACCTCACCGGCCGCACGGTCGTGCTGGTGGGGGAGGGGGAGGCGGCCGACGCCAAGGCGCGGCTGATCGCGCGCGCCGGTGCGCGTATCGTCCCCGCGTGGGAGGAAGGCGCGAGCCTCGCCTTCGTCGCGCTCGACGAAGGCGCCGAAGCGGTCGCCGCCGACCTTCGCGCGCGCGGGCTGCTGGTCAATGTCGTCGACCGCCCAGACCTTTGCGATTTCACCACCCCCGCGATCGTCGACCGCGCGCCGGTGACCATCGCGATCGGCACCGGCGGCGCGTCGGCGGGGCTCGCCAAGGCGATCCGCCAGCGCATCGAGGCGTTGCTCCCCGCGCGCCTCGGCGCGCTCGCGGCCGCGCTCCACGCCGCGCGCGGCGCGATGAAGGCGCGCTGGCCCGCCGCCGCCGACCGCCGCCGCGCGATCGACGCCGCGCTCGCGCCGGGGCGCGCGCTCGATCCGCTGGACGGTGACGCTGCGGACAAATTGGCCGACTGGCTCGCGGGCGATGCCGCCATTCAGCCGTCGCGCCTCGAAACGATCCACCTCGCCGGCGCCGATCCCGACGATCTCACTCTGCGCGCCGCGCGCCTGTTGGGGGAAGCCGATCATGTCTTCCATCCCGCCGACATCCCCGCCGCGATCCTCGACCGCGCCCGCGCCGATGCGGTGCGCCACGTCGCCGATGCGCCGCCGACTGAGCCACCACCGGGCCTGTCGCTCTGGCTGTCCTCCTGAAAAGATTCACCGCGTCTCCACGTGAACCAAAATCTCTGCGCAAAGGCCGTGCCGCTGACGGCAGGCCGCCGTCCATCGCCGCTCACCCGCCGCCGCCCGATTACGATAAGTTAACTGGGCGCGGCCGGGCATCGCCCATAGCTCTTGTGCCGGCGGTTTTCCGCCGCTCAAGCACAGGAGGATGCATGTTGCCTGCCATCGATATCGACGCCGTTCCGCTGCTCGACACCGCGGTCGGGCTGTTCGGCACTTTCGCGGGGGAAAGCGTCAGCTCGGGGCCTTCGGTCTTCGAGATCGCCGTTACCGTCGCCATGATCATCTACAGCTGAACGTTCCGGGCGGGCAGCCGAAACCGCTGTCCGCCCTTCAACCGGCAATTCATTCCCATGACGGCTGCCGTTTCGCGCCACGATCATTTTCCCCGCCACGACGGCCCGCGCCGTGAGCGCATCCGCCGCGCGGCATCGCATCTCGATGCGCGCTGGCGGGACGAGGACGGGGCGTCCGGTGGGCTGCGCGCGGCGATGGCGGCGGTCGCGGGCGAGCCTCCAGCCGTCGCGCTTGCCGCGCTCATGCCCTGGCTGGCCGACCCCGGCTGGCTTGCCCGCCGGCTGGACGAAGCGGCCGCGCTGCTCGCTGCCGATCCCTTCGCCGTCCCGCCGCTACCCCCGGTCGGGGACGGCCTGCTTCTCGCGGAGCATGGACCGATCCAATTGACGCTCCGCATCCAGCGGTTCGAGTGGCGCGGGGAAGCACCGGCGATCGCGCGCTTCGTTCCGGGCGCCGCGGCTGTCCGCTTCCTCGCCACGGGCGGCGCGTCGATCCAGCGGCATCGTGTCGCAGTCAGCGCGGCCGAAGAGGCGGGCGTCTTCACCGCCGCAGCCGCAGCCCCTTGCCGGAGCGAGACGGCGCGCCCGCTCGTGACGGGCGAATGCCTGATATTCGACACGGCGCGCGAAAGCTTCACGCTCGCCGATGCGACCGGCGACATAATGTTCCTCGAACTCGCGGTGCAGCCGGCGTCGCCGCTGCCGGTGCGCGCCTATGATGTGGCGAGCGGCCGCCTCGTCCACCTGTCCTCGTCGCGCCGCGACGCCAGCTTCCGGCAGATGGGGCTCGCCCTGCTGCGCGCGTTCGGCCGCCGCGACGCCGCGCCCCTGTTCGCCGCCGAGATCGAAACCGGCGATTTCGCGGCGCGATGGGCGGCGATGCGCGAACTGATCGCGCTCGATCCGGCCGCGGCGCTGCCGCATCTCGCCCACATGGCGGCATCGGACCCCCATCCCGAAATCCGCCGCGCCGCCGCCGCGACGCTGGCGCTCTATTCACCCCCGCCCGCAGGCGGGAAGAGAGCAGGAGTCTCCCATGCCCCGCCCGATCGATCCGCCCGCCGCGCCCGAATATGACCTTGCCGAGGTTGCCGCGCGGCTCGACGAGAGCGGTGTCGATCTGGCGGACGAAGCCAGTCTCGCTCGCTGCGCCCGGCTTCTCGCCGGTCTGGCGCGCAATCGGGGCTTTCTCGCCGACCGCATCATCGCCGAACTCAAGGCCAGCTACGCCGATCAACTCGCGGCGAACCGCTATTCGGCGCAGGTCTTCCTTCTCCACCGCAGCCCGCGCGGCTTTTTCCTCCGTGCCAACCTGTGGCCTGCCGCGACCGACGCCGTCTACGCCGCGAGCGGCGGCGCCGCCTTCGCCTATGGCGTGCCGCACGACCATAATTTCTCGTTTCTGACCGCCGGCTATTGGGGTCCGGGCTATGTCAGCGACTATTACGACTATGACGCCGAGCGGGTCGACGGCTGCCTCGGCGAGCCGCTGAACCTGACCTTCGTCGAGCGTAGCGCGTTGAGCGAAGGCCGGATGATGCTCTATCGCGCCCACCGCGACATCCACAGCCAGCTCCCGCCCGAGCGCCTGTCGATCAGCCTCAACATCATGGACGAGGGCGACCATGTTCCGTGGCGCGATCAATATGTCGTTGATTTGGAGCATGGCACGATTGCAAAGCGCCCGACGCTGACCCCCGTCGAAATGTTGCTCCGCTGCGCCGTCCATCTGACCGACAACGGCAAGGACATCGCCGAACAGTTCGCGCGGACGCACCCGGTCCCGCGGGTGCGGGCGAATGCGATCGCGGCGCTGGCGGCGGTCGAGGAAGGGGCGGGAAGGGCGACGGTGCTCGAGCGGGGGCTGTGCGATGCGGACGCGCGGGTGCGCGATGATTGCGAACGGTGGCTGGCGATTTAGCGCCGTGATCGGCAATGGTTCGATGTTCGCCGCAAGCTTCAGAACTTCTTGAGATATCCGTCAGGACTTCAACGCCTCTCCCCCCTATCCGGCAGTCAGGATGTGAGGGGATGACGAATGGCGAATATCGAAACGAGAAACCGGCGCTTTTGCAAGATCGCGCTGCACGGCGAGGTCGTTCCGCATACAGCGAACCGTGGCCGCCTTGTCTCGCTGTTCCTGACCGCAGCCATGCTTGCCGGATGCGGTTCGCAATCGACCCGCGCCAGCGACAATGTCGATGCGGCGACAACGGCGAGCGGCGCGGCCGCGAATATCGCGACCGCGGCCGCCGCTGCGCCGGCCTCTACGGCTCTGCCGCCGGCTGCCGCTGCGGCATGGGAAAGCTTCGCGCGCGGCCAGTGCCGCGATCAAGGCGAGCGTTTCGGTGCCGTGCGCTTTGCGCCGCTCGCGGGGCACGCGGAATCCATCGAACTTGTGGAACGGCTTTTTGCGGGCGGCAAGGGCGGGTTCGTGTCCGCCGATTTCAATGCCGACGGCAAACCCGATTTCGTCGTCACCACGCCGGCACATGGCTGCGTCGCCAGCGGTCCCGCTTATGGCGATCAGGGGCCGCCGGTGGATTTCATCGTTTCCACGGCTGGCGGCTACAAGGCTTTCGATGGCTTCATGGGCTGGATGGCCCCCGCCATGATCGTGCGTCGCGGCGACCGGGACGTGCTCGACCTGCCCGGCGGCTTCAATGGTCGGTGCGGCATCGTCACCAAAGTGACGTGGGGTTGGACCGGGGGCGCCATCGATGTTGTCGAACGGCGCAATGATCACGGCCAGCTCGTGGATCGGGAAGGATGCGCGCAGCCCGCTGCGGGCGGCGGCGCAACCGCCGCCTCGCCCATCGAAGCGGGATTTTATTCTTCCCCCGCCACCTATGGCGACTGCGCCGAAGCGATTCGACAGCAATTTTTTTATTATTGGGATGGATCGCACATCGAAGCTTTGGGCGGCAACCGTTACCGCATAACTTTCCGCGGAATCGAAGAGGCGAAAGTTGTTTTCAATGAACAAATCGTCACGGTGAACAGCCGCACCAGTGTCACCGATGAATATGGTGCCCGCTGGACTCATTGTCCGGCGTCGCAGGTTTCCCGATCCGCCCGCCAAGAGCTGGAGTTGGAATGATCGGCGGTTCGCGGTTGCGCCGGGAACGGGCGTCACTCGTCTGCTGACAGCGCCGCAAACCCCTGCTAACGCGCCGCGCATGACCACGCCTTTGTCCCATATCCGCAATTTTTCGATCATCGCGCACATCGATCATGGCAAGTCGACGCTTGCCGACCGGCTGATCCAGTTCACGGGCGGGCTCACCGCTCGCGAGATGTCGGCGCAGGTGCTCGATAATATGGATATCGAGAAGGAACGCGGAATCACCATCAAGGCGCAGACGGTGCGCCTGAAATACACCGCGAAGGACGGCGAGACCTACGAGCTCAACCTGATGGACACGCCCGGCCACGTCGACTTCGCCTATGAAGTGTCGCGGTCGCTCGCGGCGTGCGAGGGCGCGCTGCTCGTCGTCGATGCGGCGCAGGGGGTCGAGGCGCAGACGCTCGCCAACGTCTATCAGTCGATCGAGCATGATCATGAGATCGTGCCGGTGATCAACAAGATCGACCTTCCCGCCGCCGACGTCGACAAGGTGAAGGCCGAGATCGAGGACATCATCGGCCTGCCCGCCGACGACGCGGTGCTCGCCAGCGCCAAATCGGGGATCGGCATCGAGGAAGCGCTCGAGGCGATCGTCGCGAAGATTCCGCCGCCGAAGGGCGATGCGTCGGCGCCGCTCGTCGCGATGCTCGTCGACAGCTGGTACGATCCCTATCTGGGCGTCGTGATCCTGGTCCGCGTCGTCGACGGGGTGCTCAGGAAGGGCCAGCAGATCAAGTTCATGCAGGCGGGCACCACCCACCTGATCGACCGCGTCGGCTGCTTCACGCCGAAGCGCGAGGAACTGACCGAGATCGGCCCCGGCGAGATCGGTTTCATCACTGCGCAGATCAAGGACGTCGCGCAGGCGCGCGTCGGCGATACGGTGACCGATGCCAAGAAGCCCGCGGCGGCGCCGCTCGCGGGGTTCAAGGAAGTCCAGCCGGTCGTCTTCTGCGGCCTGTTCCCGACCGACGCCAACGACTTCGAGAAATTGCGCGAGAGCATCCAGAAGCTCCGTCTCAACGACGCGTCGTTCAGTTTCGAGATGGAGACGAGCGCGGCACTCGGTTTCGGCTTCCGCTGCGGCTTCCTCGGCCTGTTGCATCTGGAGATCATCCAGGAGCGGCTGACCCGCGAATATGACCTCGATCTGATCACCACCGCGCCGTCGGTGGTCTACAAGCTCAAGCTCACCCGGTCGAAGGACGGCGGTCCGACCGAGATGGAACTCCACAACCCCGCCGACATGCCCGACCCGAACCGGATCGAGGAGATCGAGGAGCCGTGGATCGAGGCGGTGATCTATGTCCCCGACGAATATCTCGGTGCGATTCTCAAGCTCTGCCAGGATCGCCGCGGCGTGCAGAAGAACCTCACCTATGTCGGCGGCCGCGCGCAGATCACCTATGAATTGCCGCTCAACGAAGTGGTGTTCGATTTCTATGACCGACTGAAGAGCATCAGCCGCGGTTATGCCTCGTTCGACTATCACCAGATCGGGCATCGCCCCGGCGACCTCGTCAAGATGAGCATTCTCGTCAACAACGAGCCGGTCGATGCGCTGTCGATGATCGTTCATCGCGGCAGCGCCGAAGCCCGCGGTCGCGGGATGTGCGAGCGGCTCAAGGATCTGATCCCGCGCCACATGTTCAAGATTCCGATTCAGGCGGCGATCGGCGGCAAGGTGATCGCCCGCGAAACCATCGCCGCGCTTCGCAAGGATGTGACCGCCAAATGCTACGGCGGCGACGCGACCCGCAAGAAGAAGCTCCTCGAAAAGCAGAAAGAGGGCAAGAAGCGGATGCGCGAATATGGCAACGTCAACATTCCGCAGGAGGCGTTCATCGCCGCGCTGCGGATGGGCGACGACGCCTGATCAACGCGCGGCGGGTTTTCCCGTCGCCCGCCTACATTTCGATGACGATCTTCACCTTCGATGGGCTGGTGCCCGCAGCCTGAGCGATCTCGGAGCGCATCCGTGCCACCATCGCACCCAGATTCGCGCGGCTGGGCGAGGCTTCACCCAGAAGCTCGGCGATCGGCGCGCCGAGCAGCGCAGCCAGCGCCTGCAGCCGCGCCGCTTTGGGCCGCGAACGATTCTGTTCCCAATAGCAGACCGAAGCCTCGGTCACGCCGAGCTGTTGCGCGAGATCGGACTGGGTCCAGCACCGCGCCTTGCGGAGCCGCGAGAGCTTTTCGCCGAACGTCTCGAAAACCGGACTGACATTATCCCCGGCGAGACCCGCTTCGCCCGCGGGCACGGCTTCGACGGGCGTGATACCCGGCGTCGAAGGAGAAAGAGAGAAATTGCGCACGACCCGTTACCTTCATTAACCTAGATTAATTTTTCACCTAACGCCATTTAACGCCTTAAGTTCCCTTGCTCTTTCAACTTTTCCCATTGTCGGCTGCGTTGCGATTGCCAGCGGCGTGCCGCGCCATTAGCCTGTGGGAACCGGAGGAGGTGAGCGCGATGATCGAGGCACCGGCACGACCGATCGACCACATCGTCGTGCACAGCGCGCTCAACGACGGAACCCGCGTGTCGCTGCGCTGCATCACCCCCGCCGACGAAGAACGGCTTCGCACCGGGATCGCCACACTGTCCGCCGAATCGCGCTATCTGCGCTTCTTCTCGCCCGCCCCGATGCTCCCCGATGCGGTGATCAAGCGGCTCGTCGATGTCGATGGGCACGACCATATCGGCTGGGGCGCAATCTGCACCGATTGCGACGATTGGCCGGCGATCGGGGCGGTGCATGCGGTGCGCTATGCCGACGGACCCGCGGGCGAATTCTCGATTGCAGTGCTCGACGCCTTCCAGGGCAAGGGCCTCGCGCGAATGATGACGGCCGCGCTGCTGATCCAGTGCCTTGCCGAGGATCTGCTGACGCTCGAGATTCATATGCTGTCGGAGAATGCAGCGGCACGCCGACTGGTGAAATCGCTTGGCGCGGTGTGGACATCCGAAAGCGCGGGGGTTGCCGAATATGCGCTCGGAGTCGCGAACGGGATCGCGTCGCTGCGCGCCGACCCCGACGCACCGGGGGTCGAGGACGTGTTCCATGCGCTGACGCGATTGTGACCAGCAAAGCTTCGGCGGACGCAAAATGGAAAAGGCGCCGGAGCTCTGCTCCGGCGCCTTTCGTCTTATCGTCCGTTCGGGACGCGTTATTTGGTTTGCGGCTCGGGAGCCGGGGTCGTGGTGTCGGCGGACGGCGGGGTGACGCCCTTGTCGATCGCATCGGCCTTGGCTTCGCCGGCGTCCTCGACCGCGTCGGCTTTCGCTTCGGTCGCTTCCTTGGCCGGGCCTTCGGGCATGGCGTCGGCCTGCGCGTCGATGGCGTCCGACTGAGCCTCGGCCTGATCCTCGACCTGATCGGCCTGCTTGCTCTGGCAGGCGCCGAGCGCGAGCGCCGAAGCGGCGGTGAGGGCAATGATCGTCTTGCGCATATCGAATCTTCTCCAAAGTTGACTCCGGGGCTTAACGCCGGGTGAACGCCAGAGTTGCAAAGAAATTTTCAAATCTCTGGAATCGAACGGATTTCAGGCAAAAAAAGAGGGCGCCAGAAGCGCCCTCTTCCTACCATGTCGCACGGGATCGCGATCAGAAGCGCTGCTGGCGCTCGTAGAGATCGCGATAGTGCTGGATGCGGGTGACGCGCAGGCCCGGCATACCGCTGCGGTCGATCGACCGCTGCCAACCGGCGAACTCTTCGAGCGTCAGGCCATAGCGTTCGCACACTTCATCGACGGTCAGCAGACCGCCGTTGACCGCGGCCACGACCTCTGCCTTGCGGCGAACGACCCAGCGGGTGGTGTTCGCCGGCGGCAGCGTGTCGAGCGTCAGCGGTTCGCCGAGCGGACCGATGACCTGAGCGGGCCGGATTTTCTGATTCTCGATCATGTTCATTCCATATTGTCTTCGTCGTGGGGGATCGGCGAGGCCGACAACCAGGGTGCTACATGCAAGGGGTTCAACATCGACTGAAACCCTCTGGTAAACGGGCTGTTCACAGTTTCGGTCAGGACGTTCGCTCCATCGGACAGGTCGAGGAAACGAACGGGCCGCGCCGCCATTTGTTCCGTCGCGGCGGGCGCGGCGGCCAGAAAATGGCTGAGGGCGTTAACGCGTGCCGCGTGGCGTTCGCGACTCGCCCGCGCGCGCAGCATGCGAACCGTCGGCGAGGCCGCCTGGCGTGCCGTGGACACCGCGAGCAATATGTCGAATCCCGGCTCCGACAGGCGGGCCGCGCCGGCAAGCTGTGGCAGATCGGACGGGTCGACGTTCATTCCATCCGTCTAGCGGAGAGGGGCTAAGGTCCAGTAAATGCCCATTTCATGGCTTGTTAGCGAAGCTTAACCCCCGTCAATATCTTGACGCTTGCGGCGGAAAAGCTGGCATTTCGGGTGATCCATCCCTAGATGGCGCGAGCGATGATCGAGACGATTTCTCCCCCCGCCGGCGCTGTTCGCGCCGACTTTCAGCTTGCCGAGCCGCTGAAGGACCGGCGAGTCGTCGTCGCGATGTCGGGCGGTGTCGATTCGAGCGTGGTCGCCGCGCTCGCCGCGCGGTCGGGCGCCGAGGTGATCGGCGTGACGCTTCAGCTCTATGACCATGGCGCCAAAGCGAAGCGCGTCGGCGCCTGCTGCGCGGGGCAGGATATCCGCGATGCGCGCGCGGTCGCCGACCGGCTGGGCTTTGCGCACCATGTCCACGATCATGAAAGCCGATTCCGCGACACGGTGATCGACCAGTTCGCCGACGAATATCTGGCGGGCCGGACGCCGATTCCGTGCGTGCGCTGCAACATGGGGGTGAAGTTCACCGATTTGTTCCAGCTCGCGAAGGATCTGGGCGCCGACTGCCTGGCGACCGGCCATTATGTCCGCCGCGTGATGGGCTCCGCGGGCGCCGAGCTCCACCGCGCGGTCGATCCGGCGCGCGACCAGAGCTATTTCCTGTTCGCGACGACGCAGGAACAGCTCGACTTCCTGCGCTTCCCGCTCGGCGGCCTCGAAAAGAGCGTGGTGCGCGAGATCGCGCGCGACCTGGGCCTCGGCGTCGCGGGCAAGCCCGACAGCCAGGACATCTGCTTCGTTCCCGACGGCGATTATGCGACGCTGGTGAAAAAGCTGCGCCCCGAAGCCGACGATCAGGGCGAGATCGTCCATGTCGACGGCCGCATCCTCGGCGCGCATCGCGGTCTTATCCATTATACGGTCGGCCAACGGCGCGGGATCGAGATCGGCGGGCAGGCCGAACCGCTCTATGTCGTCCGCCTTGATGCCGAAAAGAAGCACGTTATCGTCGGGCCGCGCCGCGCGCTCGCGGTGTCGGGGGCGCGGCTCGGCGAGGCGAACTGGCTGGATGCGGTCGAGGGACGGTCGGTGCTCGCCAAGGTGCGCAGCATGGCAAAGCCGGTGCCCGCGCGCATCGAAGCCGACCGGCTGGTCTTCGCCTCCCCCGAATATGGCGTCGCGCCGGGGCAGGCGGCGGTGCTCTATGACGCCGCCGACGAAAGCCGCGTGCTTGGCGGCGGCTGGATCGAAGAAACCTTTCCCGCGGAATAGATTGCACTTTCCCTCCCGATGCCGCAGCCTGCGTGCAAAAGGGGAGACGAGTCATGGTCAACTGGGTCTTGCGCGGCGCCGTTCTGCTGTGGGCGCTGTTCTTTGCGATCGTCGGGCTGCGCGGGATTTTCGATCCGGCGAGCTTCACCGAATTGTTCGGCATCGTCGTCGAAGGCGCGGCCGCCAATACGGTGCGCGCCGACCTGTCGGCCTTTTTCCTCGTCGCGGCAGGCGGTGCGGCGGTGGGCGCGCTGGTGCCCGGCTGGTCGCGCGCGCTGCTGGTGCCGGCGGCGCTGTACGGCACCGCGCTCGTCGGCCGGCTGATCGGAGCCGGCAGCGGCGATCTCGTCAACGCCGGCATCGTCCAGGCGATGATCATCGAGGCGCTGTCGACCGGGCTGATGGTCGCAAGCTGGTGGATGCTGTCGCGGCCTGCACCGGTCGTGGCCGGGGCGTCCGCCGATACGGTGCATTGAAGCGGGCGTTGCCCGCAAACTTGTCTTTTTAACCATTATGTGAGTAACTGGCGCCGGGTCGCTTCTGTTTCCTTTGGGTGGGAGGGGAGCGTATGGCAGCCGAGGACAAGCGCGGCGGCGACAGGCGGGGGACGGACCGGCGGGTCGCCGACGACCCCGATTATAAAGGGCCGGAACGCCGCAAGGGCGACCGGCGTTCGGGCAAGGAGCGCCGCGAATCCGACAGGTCGTAGTGCGGTGGCCGGCCCCTGGCTGGAGATGAATCCGTGACCGGTCTGCCGCGCCTTTCGATCGACATCGTCTCCGACGTGATGTGCCCCTGGTGCATCGTCGGCTGGCTGAAGTTCGAGAAGGTGATGGCGCATTTCGCGGGGCGGCTGGACTTTCGCGTCCAGTGGCACCCCTTCGAGCTCAACCCCGATATGCCGCCTGAAGGCGAAGACGCCGCGAGCCATGTGATGCGCAAATATGGCATCAGCGCGGAACAGAGCCGCGCGAACAGCGGCAGGATGGCGGCGGTCGCGGCCGACCTGGGGTTCGCCTTCAATCGCGGACCCGGTTTCCGGATGCGCAACAGCTTCGACGCGCACCGCCTGCTGAGCTGGGCGGGGGCGCTCGAGGAGCCCGAGCAGGCCGCGGCGACGGGCGTACAGACCGCGCTCAAGCTGGCGCTGTTCCGTGCTCATTTCACCGACAATCGCGATGTGAGCGATCCCGCGGTGCTCGCCGATATCGCGGCGTCGGTGGGGCTCGACCAGGGCCGCGCGGCGGCTCTGCTCGCCGGTGACGACTATGGCGAAATGGTGCGTACCGAGGAGGCCTATTGGGCCGACCGGAACGTGACGGGGGTTCCGGCCTTCATTCTGGGCGGGCGGATGCTCGTCCCCGGTGCGCAGGATCCCGAGGTCTTCATTCGCGTGATCGAAACCAAGGTGCTGGCAGCCGCCGCCTGAAGGAACGGCAGCGCGGCTCCGCGCGTTTCCCGGTCGTCCCTCGAAAGGAGCCGGCCATGATCGACGATCCCCAGCGCAGCAGCGAAGCCCCCGAAGCGCGGAACCGCGAACAGGATGACGAGGAGGCGCAGGCGCAGACGGTCGCCGAAGCGGCGCGCCGCGCCCGCCCGCTGGGGGAGAGTCGCAAGGCCAAGGCGCAGGGCGAAACCGACGATGTCGAGGATCTGGTCGATCATATGCGCCAGATGGAGCGATCGGGCCGGATCGACATGGACGCCTATCGCGGCGAACGCAGCGACGACGATGAAGAAGACGAACTGGGCCCCGGCGGGGTCGACGACGACGAGCCGCGCGGGGCGCCCTGACCGGCGGCAGGCAGCGCATCGCGATCGATCGATAATGGCGCCCGAGCGGGTGCGATTGCGCCCGATCTCCGCCAAGGCGGAGGTGCTTCATTGGCATTTCCTTCAGCCTTCGATGGCAGAAGGCGGGCATGGCCCGTTCTTACCGTCCGCCTCCCCCACGTCCTGCGCGCAGGTCCCGATCCCGAAGCCGGAACCGCCGCGATCGCTTCGCGCTGTGGCTGACGCTCGTCGTCTGCGGCGGGTTCGCCGGCACTCTCGCGGCCTTGCAGGCCGGCTCCGTTCCGCGGGCGGCCGCCGAAATGGCTGTTCTTGCTGCCCCCTCCGCCCCTGCTCATGACGGCCTGTCGGCGCGCTTCGGCTTCTGCCGCACGGGCGGCGGACGGAACTGTGTCGTTGATGGCGACACCTTCTGGTTCGAGGGCGAGAAATATCGCATCGCCGACATCGACACCCCTGAAACCCATCCGCCGCGCTGCGCCGAGGAGGCGGCGCTCGGCAAGGCAGCAACCGAGCGGCTGCAGCGCTGGCTGAATGACGGTGCGTTCAGCCTGGAGAGCATCGACCGCGATACCGATCGCTATGGCCGCAAGCTGCGCGTCGTGACGCGCGGCGGTGCGAGCGTCGGCGATGCGCTGGTTGGCGCGGGACTTGCGCGGCGCTGGGAAGGTCATCGGCGCCCCTGGTGCTGATGCTCCGTCGAAGGCCGGCGCGGCTTTCGGGCGGCTCGTCGGAGGTGCTGGAGCCGACTCGCTTTCCGTGCGTATGATGGCCAAGGCTCCCGCTTTCGGGAGCGGCAAGGAGATTTGTCATGGCCGAGCATGATCACAGCGCGATCAAGGAACATATGAACGTCATCGGCGCCGACGGCGTCCACATCGGCACCGTCGATCATCTCGATGGCGAGCGGATCAAGATGACCAAGGCCGACAGCGGCGACGGCAAGCATCATTATCTGCCCGCCGGGCTCGTCGCGGCGGTCGAAGGCGACACGGTGCGCCTGTCGGCGAACGCGGCCAATGCGGTCGACCTGTTCGAGGAAGCTGAATAGCCGGACACAGATGGCCGGGGCCGCAATCCGGCGCCCCGGCACTCGAAACTGGCCCGTCCCACCACAGCGGGGCGGGCCGTTTTCGTTCGCCCTGACGCGAGGTCGCGCCGGGGGTCAGCGCATCTGGGCCGCCGCGCTGCCGTGGGCGTTGGCGCGGATTTCGGCCTTGGACAGCTTGGTCACCAGCGGGCCGGTGACGCTGTCGGCCTTGCTGTAGAGTGCGGCGAGCGGGATGTTGTAGAGCTTGCCGCCGTCGACGATCACCGCATTGTCGCCGTCGATACTCTGCACCGTGCCGATGTCGTTGCCCGCGGTGTCGGTCACCTGCGCGCCGGCGCGCACCTGTTCGCGCGCCGCGACGACCAGTTTCGTTTCGTCGATCGCACCATTCACCGTGCCGTCGACGCGATCGACGGTATCGCCGACCTGATCGGTGACGGCGCCCACGGTTCCGGCGACCGGACCGGGGCCCGCGCCGACGGTCGCATCGACCGTGCCGCCGACGCCCACCTGCGCGATCGCGGGGGCGGCAAGCGCCGCGGCACCCGCGGCGATGAGGGTGAGAGCCTTGCGCATCGAATATCTCCTCGGTTGCGGGCAGCCGTCAGCGGCGCCCTCCGCACCGAAAACCGGCGGGCGGCGGAGATGTTGCAAAAGCGGCGGCGAATCGCGGCTGCCGCGCGACGAGCGGCTGAGCGCGCGCCCGTCAATGCGCCTTTGCGGGCGCGGGCCTCGCGGCGATCAGCTTGGTCAGCGTCGCGATGCGGCGGCGCGCGGCGCTCCAGTCGCGTTCGGGATGCGCCCGGATCTGGCCCAGGAGGACATCGAGTTCCTTGCGGCGATCGCCTTCGGTCACGGCCTGCATGGTCTTTCTCCTTCGCGGCCAAGCATAGCATAGCCCGCCCGCGCCGTGCAGCCGCTCGCCGCGCGCACGGGGCGGCGCGTCGGGTCGGAGCCGCGATCGGTCCGCGGGCGGAGCGCGTTCGGCGAGCGGCGGACTGGCGCGGCGCCGCCGCCGTGCCTATCTATCGCGCGATGCAGCAGGGGGACCGGACCATTACCAAGAGACCCGTTATCGTGATCGCACGGTTGAAGGCGAAACCGCTGCTGGCGGGGCAAGTGGTTGCGGCGCTGATCTTCGTCGGGCTGGGGCTGGCGCAGGCGTGGCCGGTGCGCGGCGACGGGGCGGGGGCGATGCTGCGTGCGCTGCTGTTCGGCGATGCGGTGGCGACGGCGGCGCTGCTGGCGGCGGCCTATGCGTTCTGGACCTGTCTGCGGCTGTGGCGTCAGCGCGACTCCTATGTGTTCCACGACGGTGCGCGGCTCTATCGCGGCAGCACGCTGTCGTGGCCGCTGGCGGCGATCCGCGACGTGGTGAGCGAGCGCGACCGCTTGGGTATCCCGACGCTGCGGCTGGTCGTCGACGACGATAGCGAGGTCACGCGGCCGCTGGTGCCGCTGCCTCTGCTCGATGGCTCGGCCGAGGCGGTGCGCGGCGGCGTGCTGTTCGCGGCGGCGGGAATGCGCGGGGTGCCGAGCGGGGTGACGCTGAATTGAGGGGGCCGGGGCTGCTCTGGCAGTCCCAAAGTTCAGTAAAGTTCAGCCCAACGGACGTTCCGTATCGGCCGCATGGACCGCGCCTGCGGCTTCGTCCGCGTCGTCGCGATACCAGGGCGGCAGCTCTCCGTCGCACATATCGGCAACCTCCAGCGCCACCGCGAAATCGCCCGGGGGCATCAGCGCGGCGGGCGCGGCGGGCGGTTCGGGGTGCAGATGCACAAGGGCCTCGGCCACGCCGGAGGCTGCGGGGGCGGCGATGCGGTCGGGTCCGGCCCCGCGAAACCGGTCTGGGCCATAGGCGCGCAGCAGGAACATCAGCATTCGGTCGCTCTGGCGCAGGCGGCGGCCGACACGGTTGCCGTCGCGATCGAACACCGGCTCGTCGGTGCCGACCAGCGCGCGCTCGAAGGCGGCGTCGAGCAATTTCTTCGACGCCGCGTCGATCGCCGCGCCCCAAGCGCGGTCGAACGCCTCGGCGCCGGGCGAGCGGCGCAGGCGATAGGCGGAGGATTCGGACATGCCGACGCGCTGCGCGGCGGTGGCGACCGAGCCGGTATCGGCCAGCGCCTCGATAAAGGCGCGCTGCCTATCGGGCGACCAGCCGTCCTTGCGGCGCTTTTTCAGCACCGGCACCCAGTCATAGGCGGCGGGGTCATGGCCGTGGGCGTCGAGCGCGGTCGTGGCGGTGGGATCGGGCGAGGGGATGGGGGCGATGTGGCTCATCCGCCAGTTTGGAGCATAGCGGGAGAATGTAGGAAAGGGGGTTTTGAGGTTGGGGGTGCGAAATAGGATTGGGAGGCGTTGAGCGTGAAAGGCTTACCTTTCCTGCGTCGTCATCCCGGACTTGATCCGGGATCCATGCAGCGGCGGTAGGAATGGATCCCGGATCAAGTCCGGGATGACGAAGAGGGGGGAGGAGGTGTCACCTGCCCAACGGTGGCAGACCCAGTTCCTCCGCCAGATCGCGCCAACCGGGGTTCGTCTTCTCGATCAGTTCGATCTTCCACTTGCGCTGCCAATTCTTGATCTGCTTCTCGCGCGTAATCGCGACGTGCATCGTTCCCGCGAGTTCGAACCAGACCAGCGTTTTGACGCCATAGCGTTTGGTGAAGCCATCGAAGCTGCCGTCGCGGTGCTGGCAGATGCGCTGGATCAGGTGTGAGGTGACGCCGGTGTAGAGCGTGCCGTGCCGCGCGCTGGCCATGATATAGGCGCAGGGCTGAAAGTCGGCGTGCATGGGGTGAAGGCTAGGGCGGCGATGGACCCCCGATCAAGTCCGGGGTGACGAGATGTAGATCGAACCGGATGCTTCTCTTCGGATCGCCGAGCTAAGTCATGCTCCACTCGTCACGCCGGACTTGCTCTGGCATCCACGCGGCGTAGGACATTTGGGGATTTAGTAAGCTGTCACCGTAATCCCACCGTAATCCTAGTAAGCTGTCACCGTAATCCCACCGTAATCCGTCACCGTAATCCCGTCACCGTAATCCTAAATATCATTCCGTTGATCTCTTCTGCCGATTTATCTCAACCATTTTAGGAAGAGAAAATGCGTAAATCAGAAATGCTTCCGTAAATTTCTGTGCAGATGTGGCGTCATCCAGAGTCTCTGGTTCTTCGTCGTGTACGGCGTCGTTTCCGTCTATTCTTATTTCATGTGACCAGTCGCCCATGGATTGGGTCAGTGTTCCGCTTTCTACGAGTTTGTTTATTCTTGCGAAGAGGGTATCTTTCGAGTTTTGCGGATCAAGAATCTTCGTTGCGATATCTAGTGTTTTACGAAACATCGCGCCAGCAGCATCCCACCTCTTTTCGTACAAATTTCTCAAGCCTTGGTCGTAGAATCCGCCAATGTTTTCTGGAACTCCGTCAGGGATGTCAGATTTGAAACTCGGCCATACTGCTGAGATGATATAATTGTTCCCCGGGTACTCGACCCTATTCGCTATGAGATCAATATGTTGACTGTTCAGGGCTTGCGAATGGACGGTAATGCCTCGATTGCAGACGCCACATACGGCGAGAAATTGAGCGTTACGCGTGTCGCGTTCTTGCCACTGGAAGCGTATTGAAAATCCAGCGCCCTTGGTTCGGCAATGGGGGCAGTTATAGCAAAACTGAGTCTTCATGCTTCGCGGCCGTTTTCTCTATATTTGACGACTTCAAACCGAAAACCCGCCCGAGTTCCGCCGGTTCGACCCAGCCGCCAGCACCTTCTTCCCCGTCGGGGTCAGCGCCCATTTTGCGCCCTGCTGCGCGACCAGACCCAGCGTGACGAGTTCATCGCGCACGGGATCGCTGGGGAGTTGGGGGCGGCGGTTCGAGAGGCCCTCGAGGGTTGCGCGCTGCGGTTGGCTGAGGATCAGCAGTTTCTGTTTTTTCTTGTCGGTCATTCGGGTGGCCTTTTGACTCTGTTCCTGTGCGGGGTATGCAAGCGGTTCTGCCCTCCCCGCTGCGACTAGCGAACAAGTTCGCAAGTCTCGCTGCCCCTCCCGCTTGCGGGAGGGGGTTGAGTGCGCGTTTATTCCGCGGCGATGCCGGCAGCCTTGAACATGTCCTCGCCGTCGCTTTCGGCGTCGTTGACCGGCGCGGCGTCGTCGTTGCTCTTGGCCTTCTTGCGGCTGTCGAAGCTGGTCCACACCGTGTTCCAGTCGCCGCGCGTCGCGCCCTTGCTGTACTCGGTCGCGCGGGTTTCGAAGAAGTTGGCGTGCTCGACGCCGTTGAGCAGCGGGGCGAGCCAGGGGAGCGGATGTTCGTCGATCATGTAGATCGGCTGGAAACCGAGCTGCCCGAGGCGCCAGTCGGCGATGTAGCGGATGTAGCGCTTGATCTCTTTCGGCGTCATGCCGGGGACGGGGCCCTGTTCGAAGGCGAGGTCGATGAACGCATCCTCGAGCCGCACCGTCTTCTGGCAGGTGTCGATGATGTCTTCCTTCACCGCCTTGGTCAGGCAGTCGCGTTCCTTGGTGAAAGTGTGGAACAGCTTGATGATGCCTTCGCAGTGGAGGCTTTCGTCGCGGATCGACCAGCTGACGATCTGACCCATGCCCTTCATCTTGTTGAAGCGCGGGAAGTTCATCAGCATCGCGAAGCTGGCGAAGAGCTGCAAGCCTTCGGTGAAGCCGCCGAACATCGCGAGGGTGCGCGCGATATCCTCGTCGCTCTCGACCCCGAAAGTGCCCATATAGTCGTGCTTGGCGCGCATCTCGTCATATTCGAGGAACATGCCATATTCGCTCTCGGGCATGCCGATCGTGTCGAGCAGGTGGCTGTACGCCGCGATATGCACCGTTTCCATGTTGCTGAACGCGGTCAGCATCATCTTGATCTCGGTCGGCTTGAACACGCGGCCGTATTTTTCGTGGTAGCAATCCTGCACCTCGATATCGGCCTGGGTGAAGAAGCGGAAAATCTGGGTGAGCAGGTTGCGTTCATGGTCGCTGATCTTTTGCGCCCAGTCGCGGCAATCCTCGCCCAGCGGCACTTCCTCCGGCACCCAGTGGATCTGCTGCTGGCGCTTCCAGAACTCGAACGCCCAAGGATATTCGAAGGGTTTGTAGGTCTTGCGGGCTTCTAGCAGCGACATTGCGGGTTCCTCGGGTTCTGATCTTCTGTCGTCATCCCCGCGAAAGCGGGGACCCAGTGTTGCGTGACCCCGTCCTGGGTTCCCGCTTTCGCGGGAATGACAGGAAGGGGGAGTGCAGCCCTACTGGCAGGCCAGACACTCGTCGTAATCGGTGCTCTCGGCGCTGAGTTCGTATTTCGGCGCCTCGGCGGTGTTGTCGGCCTCGACCCCGCCCGCGAAGCCGGCGCGCTGCACCGATTTCGAGCGGAGATAGTAGAGCGATTTGATGCCGAGTTCCCACGCGCGATAGTGGAGCATGAGCAGATCCCATTTCTCGACGTCCGCCGGGATGAACAGGTTCAGCGACGCCGCCTGATCGATATAGGGGGTGCGGTCGGCGGCGAGTTCGAGCAGCCAGCGCTGGTCGATCTCGAAGCTGGTCTTGTAGCAATCCTTCTCGTCCTGGGTCAGGAAGTCGAGGTGCTGGACGCTGCCGCCGCGTTCGAGGATCGAGTTCCAGACCGCGTCGCTGTTCTTCGCCTTGTCGACGAGCAAAGCCTCGAGGTGCGGGTTGCGGATCGAGAAGCTGCCCGACAGCGTCTTGTGGGTGTAGATGTTCGCGGGGATCGGCTCGATGCAGGCGCTGGTGCCGCCGCAGATGATGCTGATCGACGCGGTCGGTGCGATCGCCATCTTGCAGCTAAAGCGCTCCATCACGCCCTGATCGGCGGCGTCGGGGCAGGGGCCGCGTTCCTTGGCGAGCAGCATCGACGCCTGATCGACCTGCGCGCGGATATGCTTGAAGACGCGCAGGTTCGACGACTTCGCCATCGCGCCCTCGAACGGCAGGCCGCGCGCCTGAAGGAAGCTGTGGAAGCCCATCACGCCGAGGCCGACCGAGCGTTCGCGGCTCGCGCTATATTTGGCGCGCGCCATTTCGGGCGGGGCGCGGTCGATATAGTCCTGCAGGACATTGTCGAGCATGCGCATCACGTCCTCGATGAAGCGCTTGTCGCCGTTCCACTCGTCCCAGGTTTCGAGGTTCAAGGACGAGAGGCAGCAGACCGCGGTGCGGTCGTTGCCGAGATGGTCGCGGCCGGTCGGCAGGGTGATTTCCGAGCAGAGGTTCGAGGTCGAGACCTTGAGCCCGAGGTCGCGATGATGCTTGGGCATCATGCGGTTCACCTGGTCGATGAAGATGATGTAGGGTTCGCCGGTGGCGAGCCGCGTTTCGACGAGCTTCTGGAACAGGCTGCGCGCGTCGACGGTGCCGCGGACGCTCTGATCCTTGGGGCTGCGCAGGTTGAATTCCTTGCCGTCGCGGACGGCCTCCATGAACTCGTCGGTGATCAGCACGCCGTGGTGGAGGTTCAGCGCCTTGCGGTTGAAGTCGCCCGAGGGCTTGCGGACCTCGAGGAACTCCTCGATCTCGGGGTGCGAGATGTCGAGATAGCAGGCGGCCGAGCCGCGGCGGAGCGAGCCCTGCGAAATCGCGAGGGTCAGGCTGTCCATCACCCGGACGAAGGGGATGATGCCGCTGGTCTTGCCATTGAGGCCGACGGGTTCGCCGATGCCGCGCACCGCGCCCCAATAGGTGCCGATGCCGCCGCCGCGGCTGGCGAGCCAGACATTCTCGTTCCAGGTGCCGACGATGCCTTCGAGGCTGTCGTCGACCGAGTTGAGGTAGCAGGAGATGGGCAGGCCGCGACCGGTTCCGCCGTTCGAGAGCACCGGGGTCGCGGGCATGAACCAGAGCTTCGAGATATAGTCGTAGAGGCGCTGGGCGTGGTCGGCGTCGTCGGCATAGGCCGAGGCGACGCGCGCAAAGAGATCCTGGTACGATTCGCCGGGGAGGAGGTAGCGGTCGCGCAACGTTTCCTTGCCGAAATCGGTGAGCAGCGCGTCGCGGCCGGCGTCGGTCGCGACGTCGAATCGGCGCGCGTGAACCTTGGGCTCGCCGCTGTCGTTCAGCTTGGTGGTCTCGGGGGTCGATTCGCCCCCCGATTCGCCCTTCGCCGGAGCGTCCGTCTTTGCCAGTTCCATCGTCGCCACGTCGCTCGTCTCCACCCGTTCCGTCTCGCGAAAATCCATCTAACTCGCCCTCATATTGCCTATGCGCCGCGGCGCATATGTTCCTGTCTTGTTCGACTCAGGGCGAAGCCCCGATCCTAGCATCTAAACGCGTCCCCGGGGGCACTTATTTTCGGCGCACAGAGAGTTTTCCCGTGCCCATGGCTCATGGGCGACGGAAATCCGCCACTTTCAGTCCGATACTATTTCTTGGGGTGCCCCCGTGGTCGACCCACCACCTATAGTGCCACGTCGGCGCGCCGATGCAAGACGGTAAATGACAGATTGAGGACTCAACTCGTCGATAATTTGATTCGGTTCACCGCTGGAAAAAGGCATTCCACGGCCCCAACCGCGCTTTTCCTAGGGGCTTGGGCCGTTGCGGCGCGAAAGGATAAAATGCGGCGTCGGTCGCAACGCCGATCCCGGCCGCGGGGGGCAGTGGAAGGTTGCAAAACGCCATGTGAAGATGGCGGGCTTCGGGGGTGGCGGTGCTATCCTTCACCGTCATTCCCGACCTTCGACAGGCTCGGGACAGACTTGATCCGGGATCTATTTTCTCAGCGCTGGATGAATGGATCCCGGATCAAGTCCGGGATGACGAGAGTCTGAAAGTCGCGCGCAGCATCTCTTACCTTCGTCATTCCCGCGAAAGCGGGAACCCAGTGAGGAGTCAGCCGACGCGCGCTCTGGGTTCCCGCCTTCGCGGGAATGACGAAAGTTAGGAAGGGGCGGCCTCCCGCCCCAATGCGGTCCTCGGTCGGGTTTGTATCCTCGAATCGGCAAAGAAAAAGGGCCCCGGACACGTCCGGAGCCCTTTTCTGATTTTGTGTCCAGGTTAGGCCGAGCCGCCACCGCTACCGGTGCCGCCGCCACCCAGGAACTTCCAGAACCAACCCATGTCAGATCTCCTGTTGGCACTGCCCACGAGGAACAGTTAACGGAGCATATACCTTAATAGACAAGGTAAATCGAGTCTTAACTATAATCCCGCACGGACGATTGCTGCCAATCTGGCAGTCAGGCGGTGCGGCTGTGGGGGGAAGCGGAGAGGCTATTCACCAATTCGGTAAATAGCTGGGGTTTTCCAAGCAGATATCCTTGACCGACATCGCAGCCCAACTGGCCCAGAAGCGCGAGCGTCGGCGCGTCCTCGATGCCTTCGGCGACCGCGACGGCGCCCAGACGGTGCGCCAGATCGATCGTCGACTTGACGACTTCGAGGTTCCGCTGCGAATCGCGCATCGTCATCACGAATCGCTTGTCGATCTTGATTTCGTCGGCTTCGATCTCGGTCAGATATTCGAGATTCGACTGGCCGGTACCATAATCGTCGATCGACAGGCGGATGCCGGCGCGGCGGAGCTGTGCGAGCGTTTGCTTCGCCTGACGACTGTTTTCGATCTGCGCGGTTTCGGTGATCTCGATCGTCAATTTCTCGGCAGGCAAGTGATGCGCGGTCAGCATCACGCGGATCGTCCCCACGAGGTCGCTGTGGTCGAGCAGGGTTGCCGATAGGTTGACCGACATATGGATATCAAGCCCGCGCTGGTGAAGGTCGGCCGCCGAGCGGATCGCCTGATCCATCACGAACAGCGTGAGGCGATAGATGTCCTGGCTCCTTTCGGCCTGGACGATGAATTCGTCGGGTGGGATCGGGCCGCGCGTCGGGTGCGTCCAGCGCGCAAGCGCCTCGACCCCGACGAGCTCCTTGGTCGCGATCGCATATTGCGGCTGGAAAGCGACCCAGATGTCGCCGCCCGACAGGGCATCCTCGAGCTGCGAATGGAAGGACAATTGCCAGCCGGCATCGTCCTTTTGCCGCGGCGTATATTTGGTCCACAGCGAGCGGGTGCGGATCGACTTTTCGGCGGCGACGAGCGCGGCGGCCAGGCGCTGGGCGTTCGAGCCCTCGAACTCGTCGTTGACGCCGAAGGCGATGGCGACGTCGACGCGAAGCTCGCCGATCGTCAGCGGCGCGTTGAACAGCGCGGCAAGGCCCGCGAGCTGCCCCTCGATCTGGCTGTGCTGATAATAGGGAACGAGCCAGGCGAAGGTGCCGTCGAGGTCATGATGCAGCACCGTGCCCTGCGAGGCGAGCTGGAGGCGGCGGGTGACCTGCTCGACGAGCTTGCCGATGCCGTCGCCGGGAATGAAGGCGGCGAGATCTTCGAAATTGACGACCTTGGCGGCGATGACCGTCGCGCTGCCGAAGGGGGCCTGACTGCGCAAAGCCTCGAAATTGGGAAGGCCCGAGATGGGGTTTTCGCGCTGTGCGGAGTCGCGGCGGCGCGTGCGCGAGACATTAGCGCCGATGACCATGAGGTAGAAGAAACCCGCGCCCACCGAGATGGTGACGAGTTGCGACGAAAGTATCGCCTTTGCGACGATGAGCGCCGCCGCTACGCCGAGGCCGACGAAGCTGAAGCGACGGCTGCGGCCCGCGAGCAGCAGCGGCATTGTCATGAGGACGGCGAAGCCGAGCGCCGGCGACCAGCTGAGATTGACGGGATTGCCACGGCGCAGCGTCTCACCCGCGATGAGATGAATATAGGCCCCCGGCACCAGATCATGGCCCGGGAGATAATGGCCGTCGGAGAGTCGCGAGGCCGTGGGCGCGAAGATCACGTCCTTGCCGGCGAGTTCGCGTGCGCCCACTTTCCCGCGGATCACGTCGATTGCGCTATATTGCTTGATGCTGTCTGTGCGGTAGGAAAAGTCGATCCGGAAGACGCTCGGCCGGTCGCCCGACTTGTTGGCGAGCACTGCGGCGAAGCTCGGCAATAGACGTCCCTCGGCATCGTACATCAGCGGTACGTCCCAGACCTGCCAGATCTGATATTCCCACGCGAGGCTTGCCTGGGCAGCCTGCTTGCCGAACGACGGGTCGGGAAAGATGGTAACGACTCGATCGGACCCGGGCACCGAGCGCGTCGGGACGCCGAGTACGGCGCGTTTGCCCATCGCGCGTACTGCGGCGGTGATGCTTTTGAGGCCGCCATAATCGTCGGGCCGCTGATAATCGAAATCGATGAACAGCCGTTTCGCGTGCGCCCGGTCGATCGCGCGGATCAGCGCGGCATGGTCGCGCCGCGAGAATTCGCCGCCGCGTGAGGCACCAAGCGTGCGGTCGTCGACGCCGACGACGACGATGTCGCCCGAAACGTTGCGATAGGCGAACTGGCTGGTGAGGCTGGCGATCAGCCGATCGGGCAGTTCGCCCGCGCCGCTGATGCCCACGATGATGCTGAGCAGAAGCGACAGCGCAAGCGTACGCCAGCTGACGATCATCTTCTGTCCGAGCTTGGGCACGCAGGTCTCCGGCAATTGCCGGATGCATCTATCCCGACTTGGTTATCATTGCGTTAATCATGGCCCCGATCCTGCCCCCTCGCATTGTGCGAGAGGGCAAGGATTTCCGCTGTCTTCAGGCGATCGCCGGCAGCGGCGCGAGCGCCGCGTCGCCGGCGAGCGCCGAGGCGGCGAGACCGACGGCCGCCGGGACGATCTGTTCGAGGTAGAAGCGGGTCGAGGCGATTTTCGCTTCAAGGAAGACGGTGTCGCCTTCGCCCGCGTCGAGCGCGGTCTTCGCCGCCCGATGCTGGGTCGCCATCAGCCAGCCGCAGGTCGCGGTCGCGAGCATGGTGAGATAGGGATAGCTGCCCGCGAGCCGGTCGGGCGTCGAGGCCTGTTCGAGCCAGTCGGTGACGTGGCGGCAGGTCTCGGCAAGCTCGGCGAGCTGCGGGAAATCGGGGGCGCCGTGCGCGATGTCGTCGATCAGCGCACGCACCCCGTCGCCGCCCGCGAGGCCGAGCTTGCGCCCGACGAGGTCGGCGGCCTGGATGCCGTTGGTGCCTTCGTAGATCGGGGCGATGCGCGCGTCGCGATAATGCTGTGCGGCGCCGGTTTCCTCGATGAAGCCCATGCCGCCGTGGACCTGGACGCCGAGGCTTGCCACCTCGCAGCCGATGTCGGTCGCGTGCGCCTTGGCGAGCGGAATGAGGACGTCGGCGCGCAGCTTCGCCGCCTCGTCCCCGAGCTTGCCGAAATCGGTCTGCGCCGACGCATAATAGATCAGCGCACGCGCGGCCTCGGTCTGTGCGCGCATCCGCCACAGCATTCGCTTGACGTCGGGATGATGCTCGATCGTCACGGGGGCGCGGTCGGCCGAACCCGCGAGCGACGACTGGACGCGCTCGGCGGCATAGCGCTGCGCCTGCTGGGTCGCGCGCTCGGCGATCTGGACGCCCTGGCAGCCGACCATCAGCCGGGCGTTGTTCATCATCACGAACATCGCCTTCATGCCGCCCATCTCGTCGCCGACGATCTCGCCGAGGCAATCCTCGCCCTCGCCATAAACCATCACCGCGGTCGGCGAGCCGTGGATGCCGAGCTTGTGTTCGATCGAGGCACAATGGACGCCGTTGCTGATCGTCGGATTGCCATCGGCGTCGAGGCGGTATTTGGGGACGAGGAAGAGCGAGATGCCGCGCGTCCCCTCGGGCGCGCCGGGGGTACGGGCGAGGACAAGGTGGACGATATTGTCGGTGAGATCGTGCTCGCCGAAGGTGATGAAGATCTTCTGGCCCTTGATCTTGTAGAGTCCGGCGTGCTCGCCTTCGGTGATCTTTTCGGCGGTCGAGCGGAGCGCGCCGACGTCGCTGCCCGCGCTCGGCTCGGTGAGGTTCATCGTGCCGTTCCACGCGCCGGTGATCAGCTTGGGGAGCCAGGTCCGGCGCTGTTCCTCGGTGCCATAGGCCATTAGCGCGTGGATCGCGCCGGGGGTCAGGATGTTGCAGAGGGTGAAGCCCATGTCGGCGGTGCCCAGCGCCTCGATCACCACGGTCGCGAGGGTGAAGGGCAGGTCCTGTCCGCCATATTCGGACGGGCCGTCGAGGCTGCCCCAGCCCGCCTCGACGAACTGCCGGTAAGCCTCCTTGAAGCCTGGGGGCATGGTGACCTTGCCGTCCTGCCATTTGGGGTTCTGCGTGTCGCCGACACGGTTGAGCGGGGCGTAGACCTCCGCCGCGAAGTCGCCGATTCCGGTAACGATCGCCTCGACCATGTCGGGGGTCGCGGCGGCATATTTCTCGTGGGTCGCCATCGCGTCGATGCGCGCAATGTGATCGAGGACGAAAAGCTGTTCGGTGGTGGGCGGCGTGTAGGTCATGGGGTGCCGACTTTCCTGGTGATTCCGTTGCAGGCGGCGCTATAGCGCGGCATGGCCGAGGGTCAAACGAACGAACCCGCCGGGACCGAAATCCGTCCCTATGGCGCCGACGCGATTTCGCGCGCGGCGGCCTGCATCGCGCGCGGGCTGCCGGTCGCGGTGCCGACCGAGACGGTCTATGGCCTTGCCGCCGATGCGCGCGACTCGGCGGCGGTCGCACGCATCTATGCCGCAAAGGGGCGGCCCGATTTCAACCCGCTGATCGTCCATGTGCCGTCGCTGGCGGCGGCCGAGAAGCTGGGCGTGTTCGGCGAAACGGAGCGGGCTCTGGCCGGGGCCTTCTGGCCGGGGCCGCTGACGCTGGTCGTGCCGCGCACCCACGATTGCCCGGTGGCGAACATCGCGACCGCGGGGCTGGGCACGATCGCGCTGCGCGTGCCGGGGCACCGCGCGATGCAGGCGCTGCTCGAAGCGACCGGCGCGCCGCTCGCCGCGCCGAGCGCCAATGCGAGCGGGCGGATCAGCCCGACCAGGGCGGAGCATGTGCTCGCAAGCCTCGACGGGCGGATCGCGCTGGTGATCGACGACGGCGCGACGACCGCCGGGGTCGAATCGACGATCGCGCGGGTGGCGGACGGCGCGGTGCAGATATTGCGGCCGGGGCCGGTCACTGCGGCGATGCTGGCGGAGGCTTCGGGGCTGGCGGTGACGGGCCGCGCGGGCGCCGACGTCGTCGCGCCGGGGATGCTCGCGAGCCATTATGCGCCGGGCAAGCCGGTGCGGCTCAATGCCGCCGGGTTCGAGGCCGACGAGTTCGGGATCGGGTTCGGCGGGCTCGCGGGCGACTATCAGCTCAGCGCGGATGGCGATGCGGTCGAGGCGGCGGCGCGGCTTTTCGATGCGTTGCACGCGGGCGCGGCGAGCGCGAAACCGCGAATCGCGGTTGCGGCGATCCCCGACGCGGGGCTGGGCGCGGCGATCAACGACCGGCTCGCGCGCGCGGCGGTGTGAAAATATCTCACACAAAGACACAAAGAGGTCAGCTTTTCCGCTCGTGCCGATCTGGCACCCGCGCGTAGCGTCTTATCGAATATCGCCTGCGGCGATCGGATGCGTCCGCGACGGTGCGCGCCCTCTTTGTGTCTTTGTGTGAGATAAATAGGGACTGTCCCTATTTTTTGGATCAGGCCGCCGCCGGTTCCACCGGGTCGCCGTGCGGGGTTTTGCGGGCGACGATCAGGCAGGCGGCGACGATCAGCAGCGCGCCGGCGATCGTCGGCCAGGTGACCGGCTCGTTGTAGAAGACCCAGCCGAAGGTCATCGCCCAGAGGAAGCCGGTATATTCGGTGGTCGCGAGAATCTGCGCCTCGGCGCGGGCGTAGGCCCAGCTCAGGAGCAGCAGCGAGATCGTCGCCAAGGTCGCGGCGCCGAGAATAGGCGGGGCATGGCTTGTGTCGGGCACCACGGCGAACCACGGCGCGCCGAGCGCAAGGAACAGGGTGACGAACAGATTCTGGAAGAAGGCGATCTCCATCGGCCCCGCCATCTTCGCCTGCCGCCGCGCGAGGATGAGGTTGTAGGCGTAGAAGACCGCCGACAGGAACACCGCGCCGACCGCCCATAAGGCTTCGGGCGCATAGTCGCCGCCGCCGAGTTTGCCCGCGACGATGACGATCACGCCGATCAGCCCGAGCATCGAAGCGGCGATCGAGCGCGGACCGATCTTCTCGCCGAGGAAGATCGCCGCCATGTAGAGCGTCAGCAGCGGCGCGACAAAGGCGAGCGCAATGGCTTCGGCCATCGGCAGCCGCGCGAGCGCCCAGAAGAAGGTGATCGCCATCCCCGCGACGAACAGCGCGCGCCACGCGTGGATGCGCATCGTCGGCGCGTCGGGCATCGCGGGGCGCATCGCGAAATAGAGCGCCCCGCTGAGCAGTGCGCCCGCGCCGGTGCGCCAGAACACGGCGTTATAGGCGCCGATGCCGATCGACAGCCCCTTCATCAGCACGTCCATCGCCGAATAGGTCGCGATCCCCGCGCAGGCTACGAGAAAGGGGATCAGCGGGGACGGCGAATCGGGGCGCATGGGTGGGGCTGTAGGGCGTGATCGGTTTTTAATGAAGCTGCCGTGTGTCCCCGCGAAGGCGGGGACCCAGAGTTACACAGCGTGTGCCCTGTCCTTGACGCTCTGGGTCCCCGCCTTCGCGGGGACACACATATTATTCGATCCCGCTGCTCTGCCGGACGAAGCCACCGCGCGTCGGCGGTTTCAGTAAACGATCATCTCGGAAGCATCGTCGTCGCTTTGCCAAATATGGCCGCATTCGAAGGCGCTTTCTTCCGAATGGAGGATCAGGCACTGCCCGTCGTCGAATAGGAGCGCGAGGCGGAACGGTTCGACGTCGATCGAGGCGATGGTTCGGGCGATCAGGCGATGGAGAAGGAGAGGCGGACCCGTGTGGGCCGCGCAATCGTAGCGGCAGGATTGTCCGCTCTTCGTCACATGATCGACGTCATGGTCGATATGGATGCCGCCGCCGTTCCAGAAATGAAGCTGGACCGAATTGGGATCCAGACAAACCTGCCCCAACTGTTTTCCGATCAGGAAATGCAGGTCGGGGGCAGGAGGAAAGCTCCGCATTATTCGCCGATCCCGTCGGTCCGCCGGATGAAGTCGGCGACGTCGCTGTGCATCTCGCCGAGCAGCGCGGGGTTCACATAGACCATGTGGCCCGAGCTATAATATTTATAGGCGATGTTTGCCTGGAGCTCCTTCGGGACGGGAAGGTGCCTCAGTTCGTACTTCCCGGCGAAATAGGGGGTCGAGACGTCGAAATAGCCGCCGGTGACGAGCAGCTTCATCTTCGGATTCTGCTTCATCGCGACCGCGAGGTCGGGGAGGACGTTGGGGAGCGCGATCAGCGCGCGGTCGGCGCCGGGCGGGCGGTGCTTGTAGTCCCAGCTCGAATAGACATCGAGCCCGCCCTCATAATGCGTCCCCGCGCCATAGCCGAGCGTGCCGCGCACATAGTCGTTGAAGGCGGCCGTATACGCCGCGCCGATCGCGCTGCCCTGCGGGTCGTTCGACGCGACCTTGCTCAACGGATCGAGCGTCGCGCCGGTGAAGCGGGTGTCGAGCGTGCCCGTCGTCAGCCCCTTGTCGGCGAGCAGTTCCTTTTGCAGCGCGCCATATTCGATGCGGAGGTTGGTCCTCAGCAGATAGTCGACGGAGAGGCCGGTGAAGGCGTGGAGCTTCGTCGCGACCGCCTGCCGCTCGGCATCGGAGAGGTCGTTGCCCTTCATCAGCGCGAGCGTGTAGTCGCCGGTTGCGAAGGTCTCGGCCTCGGCGAGCCAGGAGGCGAGGTCGCGGCCCGCACCGGCGCGCTTGTGATACCAGGCGGTCGCGGCATAGGTCGGGAGCGACACCACATAGGGGAGGTCGACGCCCGGATTAAGCTGCGGATCGTCGGGGATCAGATCCCAGTTCAATATGTCGGAAAGCAGGATGACGCCATTGAGGTCGATGTCCTGTTTCTGCAGCGCGAGCGTCATTCCCGCCGCGCGCATCGTCCCATAGCTTTCGCCATAAAGATATTTGGGCGATTTCCAGCGGCCGTATTTCGACAGGAAATCGCGGACGAAGATCGTGAAGGCGTGGATATCCTGATCGACGCCGAACCACGCCTTCGCCTTGTCCTTGCCCGCGACGCGGCTGAAGCCGGTGCCGGGGGCGTCGACGAAGACGAGGTCGCTGACGTCGAGCAGGCTCTGGTCGTTGGCGACGGTGCGATAGGGGGCGCTGCCGTGTGCCAGATCGGGCGTTTCGACGCGCACCGGGCCATAGGCGCCCATGTGGAGCCAGAGCGTCGGCGAACCGGGGCCGCCGTTGAAGAGGAAGGTGACGGGGCGGCTGTCGGCGGGCGCGCCCTCTTTGAAATAGGCGGTGTAGAACATCGAGGCTTCGGAATTGGGGACGTCCTCGGCGGCGTCCTTGTCGCGTTTGCGCTCGATCGGGACGGTATCGTCCCAGCCCTTCGGGTGGATGACCAGCGTGCCCGCGACCGCGCGATAGGGAATGGCGACGCCGCCGACGGTCACCGAGCCGCGACTCTCGACCTCGGTGGCTGCGAACATCGGTTCGTCGGGGACGGGCTTTTCGGTCGCGGGGCGCGCTTCCTTCGACTGCGCGGTGGCGCAGCCGGCGAGAGCGAAGGCGAGCGTGGCGGCGGTGATGAATTTCATGCGATCGATCTCATCTTCATTGAATCGTCATTGCGAGCGGAGCGAAGCAATCCAGGGCGGCTTATGCCCGCTCTGGATTGCCACGCGGCTTCGCCGCTCGCAATGACGGGGCCTTTCAAAAGCGCGCCTGCCCGGCGCCGTCGATGTTGAGTTTCTGTCCCGAGCAATAGGGGTTAGCGTCCGACACGAACCAGAGCACCGCCGCGGCGACATCGTCGGGGGTGGAAACGCGGCCGAACGGGAATCGCGCGTCGAGATCGTGGATGTCGCCGCCGGTAATCGCGCGCGCGAGGCGTTCGCCCATGTCGCTGACGGTCAGCGACGGCGCGACGATGTTGACGCGGACGCCGTTTCGGACCTCCTCCTTGGCGAGCGTCAGCGCCAGCGCCTCGCCCGCTGCCTTCGCCATATTATAGGGCGCGCCGTTCGCGGCGTGGCCGAGCGTCGCGACGCTCGAGATGACGATGATGTCGCTGCGATCATGCTGGCGAAGCTGCGGCAGCGCGAGGCGCGACAGGCGGTGCGCGCCGACCGCGTGGATCGCGAGCAATTTCTCGACCTCGGCGGCGTCGGTGTCGGCGACGGCCTTGCCGCGGCTGGCGACGCCCGCATTATTGATCAGGATCGACAGCGGGCCGAAGTCGGCCGCGAGCGCGGCGATCATCGCGGCGGAGGCGTCCTCGTCGGCGACCGATGCCTGATAGGCCTTGGCCTTGCGGCCGAGCGCGGTGATGGCGGCGACGGTTTCGGCGGCGGCCTCGCCATCGCGGGTGTAATTGACCGCGACGTCGGCGCCTGCCCCGGCGAGCGCAAGCGCGATGCCGCGGCCGATGCCGCGCGATGCGCCGGTGACCAGCGCGGTGCGGCCCGTGAGATTCAAATCGGTCATTGCTCTTCCTCTTCCATCAGTTCGGCATAGATTTCATCGTCGCTGCGGCTCGCGGCATTGCGCCATTTGGGCGCCGTCTTGCGATTGAGGACATGGCCACCGGTGTCGAGGATCGCGACCGTCGGGGTGCCCTTGATACGGAAATGAAAGCGCTTCGGCACCTCGGGGTGCCGGACGAGTCCGGCGTGCGGCATCCCGATGTCGGCGAAGATGATGTCGTAGCGGGCGCGCACCGGCGCGAAGCGGGCGGTCATGATCAGGTTCGCGAGCCAGGCGCTGTCGTGACAGCTGTTGGTGCCCATGACGAGCAGGACATGCTTGCCTGAGCCTTCGGCCGCGGCGAGCGCGGCGTCGATCGCCTGCATGGCATCCGCGTCGGGATCGAAGGCGTCGGTCCTGTAGGGTTCGGCGACGCCGGCCATCGGGCGGGCTTCGCCTGCCGGAGCGGCGGCGGGCAGAAGCAGGAAGGCGGCAAGCGGGAACGCGATGAGGCGGGTCATGGCGGTACGATAGGTTTTGCATGACGTTTCCGTCAACGTCAGTTAGCTTCGCGCCCATGAGCTGGAAGAAAGAGATCGATGAACTCGCCGCGCGGCGCGCGATGGCCGAGAAGATGGGCGGGGCGGAGAAGGTCGCGCGCCAGCATGGGCGCGGCAAGATGGACGCGCGGGCGCGACTCGACGCGATCGTCGATCCGGGGAGCTTTCGCGAGATCGGCAAGATCGCCGGGCGGGGGAGCTATGGCGCCGACGGCGCGCTGGAAGATCTTGCCGCGAGCAATTTCATCTTCGGTCGCGCGAATGTCGACGGGCGGCCGGTCGTGGCCTCGGCCGACGATTTCACCGTGCGCGGCGGCGCGGCCGATGCGGCATTGCACCGCAAATTCATCCAGTGCGAGGCGATGGCACACGAATATCGCCTGCCGCTGATCCGCATGATCGACGGCACCGGCGGCGGCGGGTCGGTCAAGACGCTCGAGGATATGGGTTATACCTATATTCCGCATGTGCCGGGGTGGCATGAGATCATCGCCAATCTCGACACCGTGCCGGTCGTCGCGCTGGCGCTCGGGCCGACCGCGGGGCTGGGCGCGGCGCGCGTCGTCGCGAGCCATTACAGCATCATGGTGCGCGGGCTGTCGCAATTGTTCGCGGCGGGGCCGGCGGTCGCAGCGGCGATCGGCGACACGCTCGACCGCGAGGAACTGGGCGGGACCGACGTCCATACGCGCAACGGCGTCGTCGACGACGAGGTGGCGAGCGAGGCCGAGGCTTTCGCGGCGGCGCGGCGTTTTCTGTCCTATCTGCCGTCGTCGATCCACGACCGGGCGGCGCGGACGACGTGCAGCGATCCGGTGGGGCGCCGCGAGGAGGCCCTGCTGTCGATCGTGCCGCGCGAGGCGAAGCAGGTTTATTCGATGCGGCGGATTGCGAATGCCGTGTTCGATTCCGGCAGTTTCTTCGAGATGGGGTCGCGCTGGGGGCGCGCGGCGATCACCGCCTTTGCGCGGCTCGATGGGTATCCGGTCGCGGTGCTCGCGAGCGATCCCTCTTTTTTGGGCGGATCGTGGGATGCGAAGACGAGCGAAAAGGCCGAGCGCTTCGTCAAGCTGGCCGACCAGTTCCGGCTTCCGATCGTCCATCTCGTCGACAACCCCGGCTTCATGATCGGCGGCGAGGCCGAGCGGACGGGGACGATCCGTTACGGCGTGCAGGCGATGAACGCCATTTATCGCGCGACGGTGCCGCTGGCGTCGGTGGTGGTACGGCGCGCCTACGGAATCGCGGGGAGCGCGATGTCGAACGCCGAGCGGTTCCAATATCGCTTCGCCTGGCCTTCGGGCGACTGGGGCAGCCTGCCGATCGAAGGCGGGGTCGAGGTTGCCTACAAGAGCGAACTCGAAGCCGCCGAAGACCCGGCGGCGCATCTGGAGGCGATCAGGGAGCGGCTCAATCGCGTGCGCTCGCCGTTCCGCACGGCGGAGAAATTCGGGGTCGAGGATATTATCGACCCGCGGGATACGCGGCCGCTGCTCTGCGAGTTTGCGGAGCTGGCGTGGCGGGTGCTGGGATAAAAGCCGCTCCTCCCCCTTGATGGGGGAGGCAGCGAGACTTGCGAACTTGTTCGCTAGTCGCAGCGGAGGGGGTTTGGTTTCGGCCTGAAGTGGCGGTGCGGGGATGCACCGTCACCTCCACCATCCAACTTCGCCTAATCGCTTCGCGATAAGGCTTCGTATCCTTCCCCCTTCAAGGGGGAAGGGAGAAGGGTGTCAATCCTCCACATTTCCCCGATACCGCCGGCTGCCGCGCAGCATGGCGCCGCTGGCCATCTCGACATCAAAATCGCCGCTTTTCAGCGTGACGACGCGGCGCACCGCGTCGCGGCGGACGAGGCGGCTGCGGTGGATGCGGACGAAACCGGCGGCGGCGAGCTCGCTTTCGATCGCGGTCAGCGTCGCGCGGTGAAGCAACGTCTGGCCGCGCCACGTGATTTCCACATAATTGGCGGCGGCGGCGACATGCTCGATCTCATCGACCGGCAGATGGTGGGTGACCGCGCCGTCGCCGACCGCGAGCGTTGACCGGCCCCCACCGAGTGGTCCGCTGGGATTGTTAGTGCATTGACGCGTCCATCGCCAGTGTTGGCCGCAGGTGGAGCGAAGCGGAACCGGCGGGCGACACTGGCGATGGAACGGCCTCCGGCGCCGGTGGTCGATATCCCAGCGAGCTGTGCGGCCGGACGGTGTTGTAATGCCGCCGCCAAGCCTCGATCAGGATCCGGGCCTCCGCGAGCGAGTAGAAGATCTCGCCGTTGAGCAGCTCATCGCGCAGGGATCCGTTGAAGCTTTCACAATAGCCATTCTCCCATGGCGATCCGGGCGTGATATACAGCGTCTTCACGCCGATCTGGGCGAGCCATTGCTGCACCGCCGTCGCGATAAACTCCGGGCCGTTGTCCGACCGGATATGCGCCGGCGGCCCACGCGTGACGAACAGCTCGGCCAGTGCCGCGAGCACGTCGTCGCTCTTGAGCTTACGCGCCACCGGCAACGCCAGGCACTCCCGGCTCGCCTCGTCGATGATCGACAGGATCCGGTATTTGCGACCATCGTGCGTCCGGCCCTCGACGAAGTCGTAGGACCAGACATGGCCGGGATATTCTGGCCGCAGCCGGATGCACGATCCGTCGTTCAGCCACAGACGCCCGCGCTTCGGCTGCCTTTGTGGCACCTTCAGCCCTTCGCGGCGCCAGATACGCTCAACCCGCTTGCGGTTCACATGCCACCCCGCATCGCGTAGCAACGCCGTCACCCGGCGATAGCCATAACGACCATATTGCCGGGCCAGTGCGATGATATCCTCAGTGAGGGCCGCTTCGTCATCCGCCCCGCGTGGCGCCTTGCGCTGCGTCGATCGGTGCTGCCCGAGCACGCGGCACAGCCGCCGCTCGGACACCGGCATCATCATTCTGATGTGGTCGATACAGCGCCTGCGGCGTGCGGGGCTCAGAAGTTTCCCCGGGCAGCCTCCTGCAGGATCAGCTTGTCCAGCGTCAGGTCCGAGATCGCACGACGAAGCCGCGCATTCTCCTTCTCCAGATCCTTCATCCGACGCGCCTGATCGGTCTTCAGGCCGCCATATTCCTTGCGCCACCGATAATAGGTCTGCTCGCTGATCGCGATCCGACGACACGCCTCGGCGGTCGTAGCGCCCTGCGCAAGCACAACCTCCGCCTCACGTAGCTTGCCGATAATCTCTTCCGGGCGATGCTTCTTGCTCGGCATTCTATATCTCCTTCGTCGTCCAAAATATCATCAATTTTGGACCACTCAGAAGGGGGCAGATCAGCGTCGCTGGCCGCGGCGCTGCGGCGGGCGGCGCGGCGTAGCGCGCGACGAGCCACTGGACGAGGAAGAGGATGAAGACGAGCTCGGCATAGGCCGAGATGTCCTTGCGCAATTCATAGAGGATCGGCGAGCCGTCGGGCGCGGTGAAATGATAGGTGAGCCCCATCAGCCGCCAGAGCGCGGCGCGGAACGCGGCCATCAGCGCGATATGGCCGAGCGACACCGGGATCGCGAGCAGCGCGTGGATGGCGACCGCCCACGGCAGGGCGACGCGCGGCGGGCGGATGCGGCGCACCGCGAACCAGCAGGGGATCATCACCACCGCCCAGGCGATCAGGCTGCTGCCCTCCAGCATCCACGCGATCGTCGGCGGCACGATCACGCCCGCGCCCTCGCGGTCGGCGATGTAGGAATAGACGTTGGCCGCGATGCGGATGAGCCCGAAGAGGAAGACCGCGCTCAGCAGCAGCGCGGTGAGCGCGCGGGCGCTGAGCCCGCCAGTGGGGCCACTCGTCCCGGCTGCGCCGCCGTTCATCCCTCGGGCCTCTTCGTCCGTCACACCGGCTCCGCTTCTCGTCCCGCCGGGATCGCCCGCCGGCCGCTTTCCCGATTAGCGGCAGCGGCACGAACCGGCAAAGGAGTTTCGCCGCGATGGACATGAAGCGACATTATGGAATGGACTGGCTCAGGATCGGCGCCTTCGCGCTGCTGATCCTCTATCATATCGGCATGTTTTTCGTGCCCTGGGGATGGCACGTCAAAACGCCGCAGCCGATGGACTGGGTGGAAATTCCGATGCTGGCGACGAACAGCTGGCGGCTGCCGTTGCTCTTTCTCGTCTCGGGCTATGCGAGCGCGGCACTGTTCGCGAAACTCGGCGCGCCGGGCGCTTTCCTGCGCTCGCGCGCCGCGCGGCTGCTGATCCCGCTCGCCTTTGGCATGATCGTGGTGATCCCGGTGCAGCCGTGGATCGAACTGACGACGCAGCATGGCTATGCGGCGAGTTTCCTGCATTTTTGGGCCCATGATTATTTCCGCTTCGGCACGCTCGACGGGATCGTGCTGCCGACGTGGCAGCATCTGTGGTTCGTCGTCTATCTCTTCGTCTATACGCTGCTCGCGGTCGCGGTTCTGGCGGCAGTGCCCGAAAAGGCGCGGAGCCGGGTCGCCGACGGCGCCGCACGGCTGCTCGGCGGTTGGGGGATGCTGGCGGTGCCGCTCGCGGCGTGGCTTGCGATCCTGCTTGCCTTTCCCGGCTATCGCGAAACCCATGCGCTGGTCGACGACGGGCCGAGCCATCTCCACTATCTGCTGCCCTTCGCGATCGGCTGGCTGCTGCGCGTGCGCCCGGCGCTGTTCGATGCGGTCGCGCGCTACTGGCCCGCCGCGGCGGTGGCGGCACTCGCGGCCTATGCCTATGTCGCCTGGGCGGTGGCAAGCGCGCCGGGCCAGGGACCGCCCGCGGGGGTCGTCACGCCCGTCATGGTTCTGCGGCTGGTTCAGGGCTGGGCGGCGATCGTCGCGCTGGTCGGGATCGCCGACCGTTTCTGGAACCGCGACCACCGGTGGCGCGCGATGCTCGCCGAGGCGGTGTTCCCCTTTTACATCATCCATCAGACGATCATCGTTCTGGTGGGATATGGACTGCTGCTCGCGGGCGTGGCGGCGCTGCCGTCCTTTGCGGTGCTGCTCGCGGCGACCGTGATCGGATGCTGGCTTTTCTATGCGATCGGGCGCAGCATCGGCTGGCTGCGGCCGCTGATCGGACTGCAGAAACGATAGGAGGCGGTCATGGCGGCGGTGAAAGCGATCATGGCGATCGTCGGGGTCGCGGCGATCCTGATGGGCGGCCTGTGGATGCTGCAGGGGCTGGACATCGTGCACTGGCCCGAAAGCAGCTTCATGCTCGGCGACCGGGTGTGGACGCGCAATGGGGCAGTGCTGGCGATCGTCGGCGGGTTGCTCGTCTGGTTTGCGCGCAAGCGATGATCGACTACAAATGTAGTTGATCCGTATTATAGATGTTATACACCTTCGCCAATCCGGGGCTGGATTGGAGATTGAGATGATTCGTCCTTCGCGACTTCTGCCGGGCCTGCTGGCCGCGGCCGTCATGATGGCCGGGCCGTCGGTTGCGTCGCCGGCGGCGCCCGCGTCACTCCCACCCGAGGCCGAAGCCGAGGTCGGCGGCGACGTCATCGCCGAAAAATATGCCGCATTGCTCGATCGCGATTATGTCTATCCCGAAACCGGCAAGCGTTTTGCCGCAGCGCTGCGTGCGGGGATCGAGGCCGGACGCTACAGGGCGCTGTCGGGCGAAGCGCTCGGCGCGGCGATCGACGCCGATGTGCGCGCGGTGGCCGAGGACGGCCATTTGCGGCTGAAGGTTCCCGAGAGCGCGGCGCCCACCGGACCGGGCGTCGCGGTTCCCGCGCCCCGCCCGCAAAAGCCGCCGGTCGAGCAGCCCGGCTGGATTGCGCCCGGCATCGCTTTCGTGCGCTTCAATGTCTTTCCCGACGACCCCGCGGTGACCGCCGAGGCGGCGAAGTTCATGGCCGACCATGCCGAGGCGAAGGCGATCATCTTCGACATCCGCACCCACAATGGCGGCGGGATCGAGCAGATGGACGCCATTTTTCCCTGGCTGTTCGCGAAGCCGACGCGGCTCGTCACGATGGCGACGCGCGCGTCGGTCGACGAGGCGGGCGACGGGCCGCTCGGGGGCGACCGCTCGCTGCGAATCGTGAAGGGCGAACCGGGCATGGTGACGCGCGAGCATTGGGCGACTCCGAACGGCGACGAGCGGCTGCAAAAGACGAAGATCTATGTGCTGACGTCGGGCGCGAGCGCGTCGGCGGCCGAGCATTTCGCGCTGGCGATGAAGCATACGCATCGCGGCGTGCTGATCGGCGCGCCGACCGCGGGGGCCAATCATTTCGGGCGCGGCGAGGAACTCGGCGGCGGCTATGCGGCGTTCATTCCGGTCGGGCGCACCTATGATCCGGGCACCGGCAAGGATTGGGAAGGCGTCGGCGTGCAGCCCGACATCGCGGTGCCGCCTGCCGAGGCGCTGGTGCGCGCGCTGACCGAACTCGGCATCGCGCCCGCCGAGGCGAAGAGGCTGTCGGACGCGCATATGCCCAAATGGCCGATGGAACGGCGGAGGCTGCGGATGGTGAAACCCGGCTAGGTCGGTATGATCAGTGAGATGCGAGTGCCGCCAGCGCGTCACCGTCGACGCGCATGACGGTCCATTCGTCCATCATCCGCGCACCGAGGCTTTTGTAGAAGCCGATCGACGGTGTGTTCCAGTCGAGCACCGACCATTCGAGCCGCGCGCAATCGCGTTCGATGCACAGCTTCGCGAGATGCGCGAGCAGCGCCTTGCCGAGTCCCGATCCGCGCGCCGCGGGGCGGACGAACAAATCTTCCAGATAGAGGCCGGGACGTCCCTCGAAGGTCGAGAAATTGTGGAAGAAGAGCGCGAAGCCCTGTGCCTGTCCGTCGATCTCGCCGATCGCGACCTCGGCATAGGGACGCGGCCCGAAAAGTTTTTCGCCGAGCGTCGCCTCGTCGAACCGCACCTCGTGCGCGAGCTTTTCATAATCGGCGAGGTCGCGGATGAACTGCGCGATCAGCGGCAGGTCGGCGGGCGTGGCGGGGCGGATGGAGAGGGTCATGGACGCGCTTTGTCCAGTCGGATGTGCGCTGTCAAATGCGCTTTCGAATCCGCAGGATCGCAAGCGCGACGATGACGAGCGCGGGCTGACCGATCACGCCGGGCGCGTCGGCCCAGAAGGTCGCGGGGCCGCAGATGCCCGCCGCCACTTCATAGATGTGGAGCGCGCCGTGCAAGGCAAGCCAGAGCCCGCCGACGACCGCGGCACGCCAGCGGACGACGGGGTTTGCGGTCGCATAGAGCAGGATCAGGCCCGACCCCAGATAGGCGAGGCCGATGTCGCGGATGAAATGCGCGTTCGGCGGGCCGGTCGTGACGACGGTGGGGATGAAGACATACCAGTCGAGCGGGCGGACGAGCATGAAGGCGCCGTTGGCGATCGTCGTGATCGCGGCGACAAGCAGCAGGAATTGGACGAGGCGATCGATAGCGTCGGGCTTGGCGGTCATGGCGGGGGCTCCTGCACGAGGGTGCGAGGCTAGGGTCAGGACCCATTAAATGCGCGCTCGAGGTTTGAAGCGATTTTGCTCAGGGCGAGGAGGCAAGGCGTAGGAATATGTCGATATTTCAAGACTTGCCGACGAAGCCATGGGCAAAATCGATCAAATCCCGCAGGGACGCCGAAATGGCTTCGATCTTGGGTCTGCGCAGCCTTGCGGGTAGCGATGCTACCCGCTGCGACTGCCCAAACCCAATATCTTAGCCATTTCGACGCCTCGAACGTGCATTTAATGGGTCCTGACCCTAGACGCCGCTGATGGGGATGTAAAAGACGGTGTTGTGCAGCGACGGGTGTCAGGGCTGAAAACGGCCGACAAGCGGCACTTTGCGTCTCATCTTCTCGTCATTCCCGCTTTCGCCGGGATGACGTTCAGGTGTCCTGTCAGCCCTTGAGCGCCGCCTCGATCCGTGCCGCTGCGGCGTCGTAGACGCGGGTCTTCAGCCCCGCCGTGACGCTTTCGGGCGCGCGGTCGGGGTGGCCGCCGGCGAAGGGCGGGGCGGGATCGTATTCGATCGCGAGCTGGATCGCCTGCGCGACCGCGTCGCCATGCAGCCGGGCGATCAGGGTCAGTGCGAAATCGAGGCCCGAGGTCACGCCGCCACTGGTGACGAGCCTGCCATCCTCGACGACGCGCGCCGCCACCGGCTCCGCGCCGACCAGCGGCAGCAGATGCGTATAGGCCCAATGCGTCGTCGCACGCTTGCCCGCGAGCAGCCCGGCGTGGCCGAGCAGGAAGGCGCCGGTGCAGACGCTCGTCACCCACTGTGCCCCCGCCGCTTGCCGCGCGACGAAATCGATCGTCGCGGCGTCGCCCAGCGCTTCGGTCACGCCATGGCCGCCGGGGACGCAGAGGATGTCGGCCTGCGGCGCGCTTGCAAAATCATGCGTCGGCAGGATCGCGAAACCGCTGTCGGTCGCGATCGGGTCGAGCGTCGCGGCGGCGCCGACCAGGCGTGCACCGGGCATCCGGCTGAGCGCCTGCGCGGGCGCGGTGAAATCGAGCTGGGTGATGCCGGGGAACAGCAGGAAGACGACGGTGGTCTGGGCAGCGGTTTGGGGAGTGGCGGTCATGCGGATGCTCCTTGCGTCGGCGGCGGATCACCCAGGCGCGCGGCTTTTCCAGCCATGCGGCCGAACCCCGTTCCCCGATGGATACCCATCTTCAGCGCCAGTTGCGGGGCTCCGGCAATCTAGCGGCCCCTTGGCGGCTGCGAAAGCCGCTATTTGCCGGTTTTGCCGCCGTCCGCGCTTTTCTGGTCCGCTGTCCCGTCGCGGCTTTCGAGCATCGCCGCGGCATCGTCGAGCGCCTTGGCTTCGCTGACGGTCACGCCGCCGGGGCCGGGTTCGTTGTCGGTGCGGCTGCATCCCGTTGCCGCAGCCAGCGCCAGCGCGAGCAGCGCCGCGGGCCAAGGGGTTCGCATCGTTCGGCTCCCACGAAAAAGGGCTCCATCCGCGGATGGAGCCCTTCGATACCAGCCCGAAGGCGAAGCTTCGACTTATTTCTTGTCGTTGGCTTCGGCCTTCTTGGTTTCCTCGGCGATCTTGTCGCCCGCCTTGGCGGCGGCGTCGCCCGCGGCGTTCACCGTGCCTTCGACGGCGTTGCCGGCATCCTTGGCGGCGCCTTCGACGGCGGCCCCGGCATCCTTCGCCGCATCGGCGGTCGCGTCGGCGGCGTCGGCCGCACCCTGAGCGGCGGCATCACCCGCGGCGGCGGCATCGTCGGCGGCCGACGAAGCGGCGTCGGCGGCGGCGTCCTGGGTCTTGTCCGAGCAGGCGGTCAGGCTGAAGGCCGCGGCGGCCATTGAGGCGATGATGATCTTGCGCATGAAATTTCCTTTCAAATCCAATGGCCCGGCGGCCATTGGGGAAAAAGTTTAATCGCGGATCGGCCGCTTGGCAACCGCGCAGCACAGCGACCGCAAGGGAGTATCCCCGCAAAGGAAAGGGGCCGCCGGCGCGTGCCGACGACCCCTGCATTCCTCCGGCCAGAAGCCGAAAAGGCGCTTACTTCTTGGCAGCGTCGACGGCGGCCTTCGCCTGGTCGGTCGCTTCCTTGGCGGCGCCGGCGGCTTCGGCAGCCTTGTCCGTCGCAGCGGCGGTGTCGCCGGCAGCGGCAGCGGCGCCAGCGTCGGTCGCGGCGTCCTTCGCGGTCGCGGCAGCGTCGGCGGCGCCTTCGGCAGCCTGCATCGCGCCATCGGCCGCGCCTTCGACGGTGTCGGTCGCCGGGGTTTCGGTGGTGGTGGCGGCGTTGTCGGCGGCCTTGTCACCGCAAGCGGCCAGGCCCAGCGAGGCAGCGGCGACGAGCGACAGAGTGATCAACTTCTTCATGTGGGAATACCCCTCTCGATTGAACTGATCGACCGGCATGGGAACCCAATCGATCCCGTGAACTTGCCAATCGGCGGCAGAAATACCGCCTCGCCAAGGGGGGTGCAACGCTCTTTTTGCAATTTCGCCCGCCTTTTGTCGCAAATCGACCCGCGTCTCATAAAATCGGAGGGGAGGCGCGTGCCTCGGTTGACCGGATATAAAGAAAGCTTTATATCCCATTTCATGGCCGAGCTGCTCGACATTTTTCGCGCCCTTGCGGACCCGACGCGCCTGCGCGTCGTGGCGCTGCTGCGCGAAATGGAACTCGCGATCGGCGAACTCGCCGCCGTGCTCGACCAGAGCCAGCCGCGCGTTTCGCGCCATGTCCGCATCCTTGCCGAGGCCGGGATCGTCGAACGGCGGCGCGAGGGGAGCTGGGTCTTTCTGCGGATCGCGACCGACGGGCCGGTGTCGGGCATCGTCACCCAGGCGGGGGCGTGGCCCTTTTCGGAAGGCGAGGCGCTGGTCATCGCCAACGACGCGCGCCGCCTTGCCGCGGTGCGTGCCGAGCGCGCGGCGGCGGCCGAACGCTATTTCGCCGACCATGCTGCCGAATGGGACGCGATCCGCTCGCGCCATATCGCCGAAAGCGAGGTCGAGGCCGCGATGCTGGCGATGATGGGCGGTCGCGGGCTCGGCCATCTGCTCGACATCGGCACCGGGACCGGCCGCATGGCCGAAATCTTCGCCCCCGCCGCGCACCGCGTCACCGCGCTCGACCGCAGCCCCGAGATGCTCCGCCTCGCGCGCGCCAAGCTTGCCGGGCAGGCGGCGCCGATCGATCTGGTGCAGGGCGATTTCCTCAATCTGCCGCTTGCCGACGCGAGCATCGACAGCATCGTCATCCATCAGGCGCTGCATTTCGCGCACGAACCCGACCGGGTGATCGCCGAGGCGGGGCGGGTGCTGCGCGGCGGCGGGCATCTGCTGATCGTCGATTTCGCGCCGCACGCCGACGAGGAATTGCGCACGCTCGCGGCGCACGCGCGCCTCGGCTTTTCCGATGCCCAGATCGGCGGCTGGTTCGCGGCGGCGGGGCTGGCGCTCGAAAATACGCAGACGCTCGAAGGCGGCGATCTTGCGGTCAAGCTGTGGCTCGGCCGCCGCGCCGGCGACGATAGGCAAGCTCCCCTTTCCAACGACGACAAAAGGCTCGCGGCATGACATCGACCCTCAACTCGCTCGCCGAGGCGCGCCGCGCCGCCGCGACTCCGCTCTTCGCCGATCTCGCGGGTGACATCGGCGTCAGCTTCGAATTCTTCCCGCCCAAGACCGAGAAGATGGAGGCGCAGCTCTGGGACACGTTCCACACGCTCGAACCGCTCGCCCCCAGCTTCGTCTCGGTGACCTATGGCGCGGGCGGCTCGACGCGCGAGCGCACCCATGCGACGGTCGCGCGGATCGCTGCGACGAGCCCGGTGGCGCCCGCCGCGCACCTGACCTGCGTCGAGGCGTCGCGCGCCGAGATCGACGAGGTGGCAGAGGCTTATTGGGAAGCGGGGGTGCGGCATATCGTCGCGCTGCGCGGCGACATGCCCGGCGGCGCGCCCTATCGTGCGCACCCGGACGGCTATGCCAATGCGGTCGAGCTCGTCGCTGGGCTGAAGGCGGTGGCGCCGTTCGACATTTCGGTCGCCGCCTATCCCGAAGTGCATCCCGACGCGTCGTGCGCCGAGGCCGATCTCGATAACCTCAAGCGCAAGCTCGACGCGGGCGCGACCCGCGCGATCACCCAATTCTTCTTCTCGCCCGACGCCTTCCTGCGCTTTCGCGACGCGGCGGCGGCGGCAGGGATCGACGCGCCGATCCTTCCCGGTATCCTGCCGGTGTCTAACGTGTCGCAGACGCGGCGCATGGCCGATATGTGCGGGACGCAAATCCCGGCGTGGATGGTGTCGCTGTTCGACGGGCTCGACGACCATCCCGCCGCGCGTCAGCTCGTCGCCGCGACGATCGCCGCCGAAATGTGCCGTCGCCTCTATGCGGGCGGCGTGCGCGATTTCCACTTCTACACGCTCAACCGGGCGGAGCTCAGCTACGCCATCTGCCACCTCCTGGGCCTGCGCCCGAAGGCGGCCCCCGCGACGGAGGAAGCAGCCGCATGAACGCCCGCGAAGCCCTGAAAGCCGCCGCGAAGGAGCGCATTCTGCTGACCGATGGCGGCTGGGGCACCCAGATCCAGCTCCGCAAGCTCGCCGAGAGCGATTATGCGGGAAATCTTGGCCTGTCGCACGACCAGAAGGGCAATAACGACATCCTCGCGCTGACGCGGCCCGATGTCGTGACCGCGATCGGCGAGGCCTATCTTGCCGCCGGGTCGGATATCGTCTCGACCAACACCTTCAGCGCCAACCGGATCAGCCAGGCCGATTATGGCGCCGAGCATCTGGTCGCCGACATCAACCATGAAAGTGCGCGGCTGGGGCGCGAGGCCGCCGACAGGTTCGCGGCGCGCGACGGCCGCCGCCGCTTTGTTGCGGGCGCGGTCGGGCCGACGAACAAGACGCTGTCGCTGTCGCCCGACGTCAACAATCCGGGCTTTCGCGAGATCGACTTCGACGAGCTGAAGGCGGTCTATCTCGACCAGGTCGTCGCGCTCGCCGAGGGCGGGGCGGACTTCATCCTGATCGAGACGATCTTCGACACGCTCAACGCCAAGGCGGGGATCGCCGCGACGCTGGAGGCCGAGGCGAAGGTCGGGCGCGAATTGCCGCTGATGATCTCGATGACGCTCACCGACCTTAGCGGCCGCAACCTGTCGGGGCATACGGTCGAGGCTTTCTGGTATGCGGTGCGCCACGCGCGGCCGCTGACGATCGGGCTCAACTGCTCGTTCGGCGCGGCACAGCTTCGCCCGCATGTGCGCGTGCTCTCCGACCTCGCCGACACGCTGGTGATGGTCTATCCGAACGCCGGGCTGCCCAACGAACTCGGCGAATATGACGAGATGCCCGATACGACCGCGGGGCTGGTGCGCGAATGGGCGGCGCATGGGCAGGTCAATATCCTCGGCGGCTGCTGCGGTTCGACGCCCGCGCATATCGCGGCGATGGCGAAGGCTGTCGATGGCCTCGCGCCGCGGCATGTTCCCGACGTGGCGGTGCGTACGCGGCTCGCCGGGCTCGAACCCTTCACCATGGCGGCTTTTGCGGCGGCGGCCTCCTGATGGACGACGGACCATCATGGACGATCCGCGAGGCCGGAGCGGATGACGCCGCCGCGCTGGCGCTGATCGGCGCCGCAACCTTCCTCGAAACCTTCGCGGGGATTCTCGACGGCGACGCGATCGTTTCGCATTGCGCCGCGAAGCATTGCGAAACCGCCTATCGCGCCTTGCTGGCCGATGGCGCGCGGGCGTGGCTTGCCGAGGCGCAGCCGGGCGGCGCGCCGATCGGCTTTGCGCTGGTCGGCAAGCCCGACCTCGCCGCGGCCAAGGACGGCGACATCGAGCTCAAGCGGATCTATTCGCTGTCGCGCTTCCACGGCAGCGGGCTCGGCGCCGCGCTGATGCGCGAGGCCGTCGCGGCGGCGCGGGACCATCGCCGCCTGCTCCTCGGCGTCTATGCCCGCAACGAAAGGGCGCTCGCCTTCTATCGCAAGCAGGGTTTCGCCGACATCGGGACGCGCCGGTTCGACGTCGGGGGCAAGCTCTACGACGACCTTGTCCTTGCCCGCCCGCTCGCTCTCTGACCCTTTGCCTTCTGGACCACCGATGACCGCCTCTCTCTCTTCTTCCTCCTTCGTCAACGTCGGCGAGCGCACGAACGTCACCGGATCGGCGGCGTTCAAGAAGCTGATCCTCGCCGACGATTTCGCCGCGGCGGTCGAGGTCGCGCGCCAGCAGGTCGAGAATGGCGCGCAGGTCATCGACGTGAACATGGACGAAGGGCTGCTCGACGCGGTGCGCGCGATGACGACCTTCCTCAAGCTGATCGCCGCCGAGCCCGACATCGCGCGGGTGCCGGTGATGATCGACAGCTCGAAATGGGAGGTGATCGAGGCGGGGCTCAAATGCGTGCCGGGCAAGCCGATCGTCAATTCGATCAGCATGAAGGAAGGCGAGGAGCCCTTCCTCGCCCACGCGCGCAAATGCATGGCCTATGGCGCTGCGGTCGTCGTGATGGCGTTCGACGAGGTCGGGCAGGCCGACACGAAAGAACGCAAGATCGAGATTTGCGAGCGCGCCTACAAATTGCTCACGGGCATCGGCTTCCCGCCCGAGGACATCATCTTCGACCCCAATATCTTCGCGATCGCGACGGGGCTCGAGGAGCATGACAATTATGCGGTCGACTTCATCGAGGCGGTGAAGGAAATCCGCGTCCGCTGTCCGCACGTCCATTTCTCGGGCGGGCTGTCCAACCTCTCGTTCGGCTTTCGCGGCAACGAGACGGTGCGCCGCGCGATGCACAGCGTCTTCCTTTATTATGCGATCCCCGCCGGGCTCGACATGGCGATCGTCAACGCGGGGCAGCTCGACGTTTACGACACGATCGATCCCGAACTCAGGAACGCCTGCGAGGACGTCATCCTCAACCGCAAGGTCGAGGGCGAGGCGGACAGCCCGACCGAACGGCTGATCGCGCTCGCCGAACGCTACAAGGGCAGCAATGCCGCGCAGGAAAAGGCCGCCGAGGAATGGCGCGGGTGGGAGGTGCGCAAGCGGCTCGAACATGCGCTGGTCAAGGGCATCGACGCGCATATCGTTCCCGACACCGAGGAGATGCGCCTGGCGATGGATCGCCCGATCGAGGTCATCGAAGGCCCGCTGATGGACGGGATGAACGTCGTCGGTGACCTGTTCGGGTCGGGCAAGATGTTCCTGCCGCAGGTGGTGAAATCGGCGCGTGTGATGAAGAAAGCGGTCGCGCACCTGCTCCCCTTCATCGAGGCGGCGAAGGAGCCCGGCGCGAAGGGCAAGGGCAAGGTCGTGATGGCGACGGTCAAGGGCGACGTCCACGACATTGGCAAGAATATCGTCGGCGTCGTGCTGCAGTGCAACGGCTTCGAGATCGTCGACCTGGGGGTGATGGTGCCCTGGTCGAAAATCCTCGAAGCGGCGAACGAGAATGACGCCGACATGATCGGCCTTTCGGGCCTCATCACCCCCTCGCTCGACGAGATGGTGACGGTGGCCGAGGAGATGCAGCGCGCGGGCATGACGATGCCGCTGCTGATCGGTGGCGCGACGACATCGAAGGTCCACACCGCGCTGCGCATCGACCCCGCCTATGAGGGGCCGGTGCTCCACGTCCTCGACGCGAGCCGCGCCGTCGGCGTCGCGACTTCGCTGGTCAGCGACACCGGCCGCGACGCGTTCGTCGAGGGTTACAAGGCCGATTACGAGCATATCCGCGAGGTGCGCGCGAACAAGGGGCAGAGCGCGCTGATCCCGATCGAGGATGCGCGCGCCAACGGCTTTCAGATCGACGAGCATATCCGGCCGTTCCCGCCCGAAAAGCCCGGCATCCACGCCTTCGACCAGTGGGATCTGGCCGAATTGGTCGAATGGTTCGACTGGACGCCCTTCTTCCGGGCGTGGGAACTCGCGGGCGTCTATCCGGCGATCCTCGACGACGACATCGTCGGCGAAAGCGCGCGCGGCCTCTTCGCCGACGCGCAGGCGATGCTGGAGAAGATCGTCGGCGAGGGCTGGCTCCACGCGCGCGGGGTCGCGGCGCTGTGGCCGTGCCGCCGCGACGGCGACGATGTGATCATCCATCTCGAGGAAGAGGAACGCCACGTCCGGCTTCCCTTCCTGCGCCAGCAGATCGCCAAGCGCGAGGGGCGCCCGAACATGTGCCTTGCCGATTTCATCAGCCCCGACGGCGACTGGATCGGCGGCTTTTCGGTCGCGATCCACGGCATCGAGCCGCATCTCGCGCGCTTCAAGGCGGCGCACGACGATTATAGCGACATCCTGCTCAAGGCGCTCGCCGACCGTTTCGCCGAAGCCTTTGCCGAGCGGCTCCACGCGCATGTCCGCACCGACCTCTGGGGCTATTCGCCGGACGAGCAACTGACGCCCGAGGCGATCATCAAGGAGGAGTATCGCGGCATCCGCCCCGCGCCCGGCTATCCGGCCTGCCCCGAGCACAGCCTGAAGCGCATCCTCTTTGACCTGCTCGACGCGGGCAACACCTCGGGGGCGACGTTGACCGATCATTTCGCGATGCTGCCGACGGCGGCGGTCTCGGGCTTTTACTTCGGCCATCCCGACGCGAGCTATTTCGGGGTCGCGCGGGTCGGCGAGGATCAGCTTGCCGACTATGCCGAGCGGCGCGGGGTCGACCTCGCGACGGCGACGCGCTGGCTGCGGCCGAATCTGGATTGATCCACCGTCGCTCCCGCGGAGGCGACGGTTAAGGACGGTGGCGGCTGTTGTCCGATAAAGGGACAGCGCGCCGGTTAACCAGCTTCGCGAACGACGGACGCCGCCGAAGCTGTTATAAAGCCGCCATGATCCAGACGCTTGCCCGCCGGCCGATGTTGCCGCTACTCGCTCTTCCGCTGCTCCTTGCGCCGGCGCCGCTGCCCGCGCAGACCGGCGGCGCGCCCTATTCGGTCGACGGCCGGGGCTTCGCCCGGCTCCAGGATGCGGTCGACGCGATCGGCGATGGCGAAGGGACGATTCGCATCGCGCCCGGCTATCACCGCGACTGCGCGGTCCAGACTCAAGGTCACATCGCTTTCGTCGCCGCCGAGCCCGGCCGTGCGGTCTTCGATGGCGGAATCTGTGAAGGGAAGGCCGCGCTCGTGCTGCGCGGCGCCGGGGCGAAGGTCGACGGTATCGTCTTTCAGAACATGCGCGTTCCCGACGGCAACGGCGCGGGCATCCGCCTCGAAAAGAGCGATCTCACGGTCGAGAACAGCCTGTTCCGCAGCAGCGAGGAAGGCATTTTGACCGCCGAGGATCCGGCCGCGACACTGACGATCGACCGCTCGACCTTCTCCCGCCTCGGCCGCTGCGACCGCGGGCTGAGCTGCGCGCACAGCGTCTATACCGGCAACTATGGCCGCGTCGTCGTCACCCGCACGCGCTTCGAAAAGGGGAGCGGCGGCCATTATCTCAAGACGCGCGCGGCGGTCGTCGACGTCAGCGATAACAGCTTCGACGACACGCAGGGCAAGGCGACCAATTACATGATCGACCTGCCGGCGGGATCGACCGGGCGGATCGTCAACAATCTGTTCGTGCAGGGTTCCGACAAGGAAAATCACTCGGCCTTTATCGCGGTCGCCGCCGAAGCGCGCGACCATCCCTCGCGCGGCCTCGCCATTTCGGGCAACCGGGCGAGCCTGTCGCCCGAAACAAGCTGGCCGTCGGTGTTCGTCGCCGACTGGAGCGGCGAGCCGCTGTCGATCGGCGCCAACGAACTGGGGCCGCGGATCACGAAGTTCGAGAAGAGATAGAGTCCAGGCCCCGATCGTTATCGGGTCAGACTCAATTACCCCGATCCTTATCTCGTCATCCCGGCGAAGGCCGGGATCTCACCATATCAGCCAGACGCACCGGCGAGATCCCGGCCTTCGCCGGGATGACGATTCAGTCTGAAACAGGTTTCCATACCTCGTCATTGCGAGCGCAGCGAAGCAATCCAGAGCGGTTTACGCACGCTCTGGATTGCTTCGCTGCGCTCGCAATGACGCGCTTTATTGATTGGCGGAGTGCCGAAGCAAACCGAAACCGAAATTACGCCTCGCCGCGCGTCTCGATCAGCGAGGCGGCGAGCGCTTCGGCGGGGGTCTTGCCGCCCCACAGCACGAACTGGAACACCGGATAGAAGCGCTCGCATTCGTCGATCGCGCTTTCGATCAGCGTCTCGGCGAGGTCGAGCGGCAGTTGCGCGTCGCTGCCGACGAGCATCCCGTGGCGATAGAGGATCGTGCCGCTGTTCGACCACAGCTCGAAATGGCCGAGCCAGAGCTGTTCGTTGATCATCGCCAGCGCTTCGTGCGCGACGGCGCGCTTGTCCTCGACGACGCGGATGTCGGGGAAGGCGAGCAGCTGGATCACCCCGTCCTCGGGGCGCCACACCGCGCGCAGCTCATAGGCGGTCCAGCTTCCCTGCGCGGTCGCGACGATCTCGTCCTCGCCGACCATCTCGTGCGGCCAGTCGTGCGCGGCGAAATAGGACGCGATCATGTCGATCGGCGCCGCTTCCTGGCCGTCTTCGTCGTCGTAGATATCGTCGCTCATGCGGGGCCTTTAGCGGGTGTTGCGCCGCGAGGCGAGTCTGCAGCCCGCATAGGACAGATCATCCCGGCGAAGCCTGTCCCGAGCGCCTGCAAGGCAGTCGAGGGGCCGGGATCTCGCCGGTGAAAACATCCGAAAGGTCGAGACCCCGGCCTTCGCCGGGGTGACGATCATTTTTTGGGTGCGGCCTTCGGTTTCGTCGCCGGCTTCGGTGCCGCCTTGGCCGCGGGCTTCGCGGCCGCCCTGGGCGCCGCGGCGGGCTTGGCCGCGCCCTCCAGCTTGTCCAGCCGCGCCTTCAGCGCTTCGGCTTCGGCACGTGCCTTGGCGGCCATTTCCTTCACCGCCTCGAACTCCTCGCGGCTGACGAAATCCATGCGGCCGACGAATTCCTTCGCGCGCTCGCGCATCGCGGCCTCGGCCTCGCGGCCGGCGCCCGCGACGGTGCCGGCGATGCCGTTCACCATCTTCGCCAGATCGTCGAAAAAGCGGTTCTCGCTCTGCATTTTCAAATTCCTTCGTCGGGGAGATGATCCCTTGCCTCACCCTATCTGGGTGCTGGCGGCGGCGGGGACAAGGGTTTCAGCGTCGGGGTTGCGCTGGTCGATCTGGAAATTGAGGATCGCGGCGAACAGGAGCCACGCCATATAGGGGGCGAGCAGCCACGCCGCCGCCTTGCGGATCGGGGCGAAGGCGAAGGCGGTCGCGACGGTCACCATCAGGATGAAGATGATCAGATAGAGCGCCGTCGTCACCTGATGCGCGCCGAAGAAGAGCGGCGACCAGGCGAAATTGGCGACGAGCTGGACGAAGAAGAGCAGCAGCGCGAACCCGCGCCCCTTCGCGCCGCGCGCGTGCAGAACCATCGCGAGCGACAGGCCGAGGCCGATATAGAGCAAAGGCCAGACCAGCGCGAACACCCAGCCCGGCGGCGTGATGGCGGGCAGGTCCAGCGCGGCGAACCAGCGGTTGCCATAGCCGCTGTTCGACAGCAGCCCGGACAGACTGCCGATCAGCACGATCGCCGGCACGGTCACCATCGCCCAGCGCCAATAGGACATGCGGAGCTGGTCGGGCGTGGCAATCTCGCTCATGCTTGGCTGGTCCCCTTTCGCGATTCTGCGGGTTACAGATGTTGCGGCTGGAATTTGCGCCGTCAAGCTGCTCGCTTCGTCGCGGCGATCAGAAATTCGACATTACCCTCGGGCCCGGTGATCGGGCTTTCGACCAGATCGAGCACCGTCCAGCCTTCGCTCGTCAGCCAATCGCGGACCTCGGCGCAGACGCGCGCGTGGACCGCGGCGTCGCGGACGACGCCTTTCTTGCCGACCTCGTGCCGCGCGGCCTCGAACTGCGGCTTGATCAGCGCGACCAGCCGCGCGCCGTCCTTCGCGAAGGACAGCGGCACTGGCAGCACCTTCGAAAGTGCGATGAAGCTCGCGTCGCAGACGATCAGGTCGACGGGTTCGGGAATGTGCTCGGCGGTCAGGATGCGCGCGCTCGTCTGCTCGTGGACGATGACCCGGTCGTCCTGCCGCAGCTTCCACGCGAGCTGGTTGGTGCCGGAGTCGACCGCATAGATCCGCGCGGCGCCGCGCGACAGCAGCACGTCGGTGAAGCCGCCGGTCGACGAGCCGACGTCGATCGCGACCGCGCCGGTGACGTCCCAGCCGAGATGCGTCAGCGCATGGTCGAGCTTGATCCCGCCGCGCGACACCCACGGATGGTCGCGGCCCTTGACGCTGATGGCGGCATCATCGGCGATCTGCTGCCCCGCCTTGTCGATCTTGCGGTCGCCGACGAAGGCGAGGCCTGCGAGGATCAGCGCCTGCGCGCGCGTCCGACTCTCGGCCAGCCCGCGATCGACGAGCAACTGGTCGGCGCGCTGCTTGACCATCAGCCGCCCACCTTGCCGGTGAGCAGTCCCGGCGTCAGGATCTGCGGCAATATCTCCGCCTGCGCCGCGCCCGGCGCATACCAGAGGTAGAGCGGCACGCTGTTGCGGCCATGCTCGGCCAGCGTGCGCGTGATGACCGGATCGCCATTGGTCCAGTCGCCGACGAGGGTGACGACGCCTTTCGCCTTGAACGCATCCCGCACCGCTTCGCGATTGATCGCGCCGGCCTCGTTCGCCTTGCACGACAGGCACCAGTCGGCGGTGAAATAGACGAAGACGGGCTTGCCCGATGCGCGGGCTTTGGCGAGCGCGGTGGGAGAGAATATGTGCCCGGCGGAGACGGGGCTGGAAGTCGATGTTGGCCTGTCGGCAAGCAGGACCGCATTGCTTCCATTCATGTAAATCGCTGCGACCGCCAGCAGCACGAGAGGCCAACCTCCGTGCCTGCCCTTTTGATAATTTCCCAAAGCCTGCAAGGCGAGGAAGCCAAATACGACGGCCTGAAGGGCCATTTTCCAGCCGAGGTCATCGGCTTGACGCCACAACAACCAAGCCAGGCCGAGCGTGGTCAATCCCATCGGTACCGCCATCCACTTGCGGAATTTCTCCATCCAGGGGCCGGGTTTGGGCAAGCGTTTGCGGAGCGCCGGGAGGAAGCCGATCGCGAGAAACGGGAGTGCCAGCCCGAACCCCAATCCACCGAAAATCGGCAGAGCGACCCATCCGGGAAGCACCAGCGTGGCACCCAGTGCTGCGCCAAGCAGCGGGCCACTGCAAGGTGTGGCAACGAATGCCGCCAAAGCCCCAGTCCAAAAGCCACCCGCCGCACCGCCCTTTTGGGTTAATGCCTGTCCTCGGCCGAAAGATGGCAATTCATATGTACCGGCGAGGTTCAACGTGATCGCCAAAGCGAGCAGGAGCAGGAGCAGAACGCTGATCGGATGCTGGAGTTGAAAGGCCCAGCCGACCTGTTCGCCGGCCGCGCGCAGGCCGAGAAGAAGGCCCCCGAGCGCGAGGCAGACGAGCACCGCCCCGGCGGTATAGGCGACCGCCTCGACCTTCGCCGTGCGTGCATCGCCGCCCGACCGCGCAAGACTCAGTGCCTTGAGGCTGAGGATCGGAAAGACGCAGGGCATCAGGTTGAGGATGAGGCCGCCCAGAATCGCGCCGCCAAGCGCGGTCCAGAACAATGTCATGTCGATTCCGCTTGCGGCGGTGGCGATCGGCTTGCCCGCGAGGCGCACCACTTCGGGCTCGAAGCGCACCGTCAGCCCGCGTCCGTCGGACAGTTTGAGCAGGCCTTGCACCGGCCCCGCGGCATCGCCCTTCGCCTTGGTCTCGACGATGATCCAGTCGCCGTTGCGGCTGAAGCTCTGCGCGGCGGGATAATCGACGACATTCGGGGTTTCGAGGAACAGGTGCGGCGCATCGAGCGCTGCGTCTGCGGGCAGCGGGACGCCGAACCGCACCGTGTCGCCCTGGCGCTCCCACGCCCCGGCGCGGTCGAGCGGTTGCGGCAGCCGCGCGCGCCAGGCGTCGAAGCGCGTGCGCTCGGCCGCTGCGATCTGGCCGTCGCCCGCCTTCAGCGCGACCGAGATCACCGCCTTTTCGGGCACGCACACCTTGTCGGTGCAGGCGAGCCAGTTGGCGATGCCGGTCAGCGTCAGGTCGGTGCCCGGCGCGACGCTTTTGTCGACGCGCACGTCGGCGAGCAGCGCATAGGGATGCTCGTAGACATGGTTCATCATGCCGAACAGGACCAGCGCCTCGGGCACCGGATAGCGGAAAGGGGTGACCGTGACGCCTTCGGGCGCATTCCATTCGACCTGCAGCCCGAAGCCCGCGTCGCCGCCATTCAGCCAATAGCCGTGCCAGCCCTTTTCGGGCGCCATCGTCAGCGCGATCGCGGTGGTTCCGCCCGGCGCGGGGGCGGCGGACTCGGCGACGAGCTTCGCCGCGATATGCGGCGCCTGCGCCCGCGCGGGGGCGATCGTCAGCGTCACGAGTGCCAGCAGCGCCAGCGCGGCGCGCCAAAATGTCACAATCCCATGCCTACGCAAATCCACTGTCCGCCCGCCGCCGTTCGTCTCGTCAAGGCTTGCCATATAGGCGGCTTTCGTCGAGAGGACAGCCCGCGCCGACGCCCCCTATCGGAGAAGCTGCCCCGTGACGTTCAAATATCTCGCCACCGCTCTTGCCGCCACCCTCTCGATCGCCGCCACGGGCGCCGTCATTGCGCAGGATAAGGCGGCCCCGGCTCCCGCAGCCAAGGTCACCGCGGCCACTCCCGCGCCGAAGCTGGTCATCGCCATTTCGGTCGACCAATTCTCGGCCGATCTCTTCGCCGAATATCGCAGCCATTTCACCGGCGGTCTCGCGCGGCTCGCGTCGGGCGTCGTCTTCCCCTCGGGTTATCAGGCGCATGGCGCGACCGAGACCTGTCCCGGCCATTCGACGATCCTGACCGGCAATCATCCCGCGCACACCGGCATCATCGCGAACAATTTCTTCGATCTGTCGACCGCGCGCGCCGACAAGCGCCTCTATTGCGCCGAGGACGAGACGGTCCCCGACACCAGTTCGAAGAGCGGCAAATATGCGGCGTCGGTGAACCATCTGATGGTTGCGACGCTCGGCGACTGGATGAAGGCCGCCAATCCGAAAGCGCAGGTCGTCTCGGTCGCGGGCAAGGACCGCGCCGCGATCATGATGGGCGGCCGCAAGGCCGACGAGCTGATGTGGCTCTTTCCTGGCGGGCTGACGAGCTATCGCGGCACCGCGCTGTCGCCGACCGCGCAGCAGGCGAGCACCGCGATTGCCGCCGCGATCGCCGCGCCGCGTCCGGCGCTGCCGCTTCCCGCCGATTGCGCGTCGCACGACATCGCCATCCCCATTGGCGATAAGGGCGCCACCGTTGGCACCTGGCATTTCCAGCGCGACGGCGGCGATTTCCGCCGCTTCATGGCATCGCCCGAAGCCGACGGCGCCGTCCTCGCCGCGGGCGCCGCGCTCCGCGCCGCGCGCAAGATGGGCGAGGGCGATACCACCGACCTGTTGATCCTCGGCCTGTCGGCGACCGATTATATCGGCCATGGCACCGGCACCGAAGGCAGCGAGATGTGTATGCAGATGCTCGCGCTCGACCGGGAGCTCGGCGATTTCTTCGCGCGGCTCGACGCGACGGGGATCGATTATATGGTGATGCTGACTGCCGATCATGGCGGGCACGACCTGCCCGAGCGCAATCGCCAGAACGCCTGGCCGGCCGCCGAGCGCGTCGACAAGTCGCTCGATCCCGATGCGATGGGCCAGGCGGTCGCCGAAAAGCTCGGCCTGCCGCAGCCTCTGCTCTACAGCGACGGCCCCTTCGGCGATATGTATCTGTCGAAGGCGCTGACCCCCGCGCAGCGCAAGGCGGCGATGACCGAACTGGTCGCGCGCTTCAAGGCGCATCGCCAGGTCGAGACGGTGGTGACCGGCGAGGAACTGGCCGCGCGGCCGATCTCGAAACAGTCGCCCGATACGTGGAGCCTGCTCGACAAGCTCCGCGCCTCCTATAATCCGCAGCGGTCGGGCGATTTCATTGTCGTCCTGAAACCGCGCGTGACGCCGATCGCCGAATCGGGCATGGGCTATGTTGCGACGCACGGGTCGGTGTGGGATTATGACCGGCGGGTGCCGATGCTGTTCTGGCGCAAGGGACTCACCGGTTTCGAGCAACCGAACGCCGTGATGACGGTGGACATTCTCCCGACGCTCGCGGCGGTGATCGGGGTGCCGCTTGATGCGGACAAGATCGACGGCCGCTGCCTCGACCTCCTCTCGGGGCCCGAGAGCAGTTGCCGCTAGAAGAAAGAAGAAGAAGGGGACGATGAGCGAGACTTTGCGGAATTTCGGCGGCCGACTGCTGTTGGTCGGGTGCGGGAATATGGCGGGCGCGATGCTCGATCGCTGGCTCGCGGCGGGGCTCGACCCTGCATCGGTCGCGATCGTCGATCCCTATGCGGCTCCGCGCGCGGGAATCGCGCATTTCGCATCGCTGGCCGAATGGAAGGACGCGGGGACCGGCGCCGACTGGATCATGCTCGGCATGAAGCCGCAGCAGCTCGGCGAGGTCGCGGCCGACCTCGCCCCGGTCGCGACGGGCGCGTTTCATCTGCTGTCGATCCTCGCCGGCGTGTCGCTCGCCGATCTCGCGGCGCGCTTTCCCGAGGCGAAGGCGCAGGTGCGCATCCTCCCGAACCTCGCCGCGCGCATCGGCGCCGGCGTGTCGGCGGTCGCCAGCGCCGGGGACGCCGACGAAGCAGCGGTAACGGCGCTGCTGACGCCGCTCGGCACCGTGGTGCCGCTCGCCGACGACACGGCGATGGACCTCGTCACCGCTTTCACCGGCAGCGGCCCGGCCTTTGTCTTCCGCCTGATCGAATCCTATGCCGCGGCGGGCGAGCGCCTCGGCCTGTCGGCCGACGATGCGCTCAAGCTCGCGATGGCGACTTTCGGCGGTTCGACCGCACTGCTCGCCGATAGCGGCGAAAAGCCCGGCACTCTGATCGCGCAGGTCGCGAGCAAGGGCGGGACGACGCAGGCGGGGCTCGACGTGCTCGACGAGGACGGCCAACTCGCGGCGCTGTTCACCAACGTGCTGCGCGCGGCGCGCGACCGCGGCCGTGAGCTGGCGGATATTGCGCGGGGCGACGCTTAGCCTTCGCTCCCCAGCTTCGCCACCCGCTCGCGCTCGCGCGGGGGCATCAGCGCTTCGCTGACCTGCCAGAAGCCGGTGACCGCCTGCTGCCCGGCATGGGTATAGGCGCGGCTCATCGCGTCGCGGAGCTGCTGGAAGATCGCGGCCTCGACCGCGCGGCCGCTGGAGGTGAGGCGCAGTTCCTTTTGCCGCCGGTCACGGCCGCCGGGGCGCGTCGTCAGATAGTCACGCGCCTCGAGCTCCTTGATTACCCGCCCAAGCGACTGCTTGGTGATGCCGAGCAGTGCGAGCAGATCCGAAATCGTGATCCCCGGCGCGCGCGCGATGAAATAGAGCGCGCGGTAATGCGCGCGCCCGAGCGCATGTTCGGCGAGCCGCGCGTCGATCGCGCGCCACAGCGCGCCATGGCCGAAAAACAGATATTCGATGCCGCGGCGCACCTCGGCCTCGCGCAAGAAAAGGGCAGAGGCGGCGGGAACTTGTGAAAGAAAATTTTCATCCTGCATGGTCACTACCGTTGCGCTCCGCGCCTGCCTTTGGCAAGAGGCGCGCATCTCTCATCCCTGAGTCACATCCCGAATAACAAGGGTTTCCGTCATGCTTGCTCCCGCCTTCGCCCGCCTTCCGCACCCCAATCCGACGGCGGACGACGTACGCGCGGCGGCGATCGCCGATCCGCAATTCGGGCGCGTCTTCACCGACCATATGGTGTCGATCCGCTACAAGGAGGGGCTGGGCTGGCACGATGCGAAGGTGATGCCGCGCGGGCCGCTGTCGCTCGATCCCGCGACCGCGGTGCTCCATTATGCGCAGGAGATTTTCGAGGGGTTGAAGGCCTATCGCCTCGACGACGGTTCGATGGCGCTGTTTCGCGCGGAGGCCAATGCCGCGCGCTTCAACGCCAGCGCGCGCCGCATGGCGATGGCCGAACTGCCCGAGGAATTGTTCATCGCGGCGGTCAGGGAAGCCGTCGCCGCCGACGCCGACTGGTTCCCGCCGGTCGCGGGCGGCGCGCTCTATCTTCGCCCCTTCATGTATGCGAGCGAAGTGTTCCTAGGCGTCAAGCCGGCCTCGGAATATCATTTTCTCGTCATCGTCTCGCCCGTCGGCAATTATTTCAAGTCGGGCGCGCCCGCGGTGTCGCTGTGGGTGTCGGAGGATTATACCCGCGCCGCGCCGGGCGGCACCGGCGCCGCCAAATGCGGCGGCAACTATGCCGCGAGCCTCGTCGCGCAGAGCGAGGCGATCGCCAAGGGGCACGACCAGGTCGTCTTTCTCGACGCCGCCGAGCATCGCTGGATCGAGGAACTGGGCGGCATGAACATGTTCTTCGTCATGGACGACGGCAGCATCGTCACGCCGCCGCTGACCGGCACGATCCTGCCCGGCATCACCCGCGACGCGCTGATCACGCTGGCCAAGGACGCCGGGCTGACGGTGCGCGAGGAACGCTATGCGATCGATCAGTGGCAGGCCGACGCGGAAAGCGGGCGCCTCACCGAAAGCTTCGCCTGCGGCACCGCGGCGGTGGTGACCCCGGTCGGCAAGGTGACGCGCGGCGAGAGTAGCTTCACGATCGGCGCCGGCGGTCCCGGCCAGGTCACGAACATGCTCAAGGACCGGCTGGTGAGCATCCAGCGCGGCCTTGCGCCCGACCCCCACGGCTGGGTCACGCGGCTCTAGGCTGCATCGACATTCAGCTCTGGCGGCCTGCAAATGGCGGCTTTCCGCGCTTCCGGTGCTCACGTGCAGAAAGCACGCTGCGCTCCGGGTCACGGAAAACCACCATTTTCGACTCGCCATCTTCTGAATGGCGATACAGCCTAAGCCCTTCCTTGCAATCGCCGGCGCCGCGCTATAGAGCGCGCGTCGCACCGGCCGTTGGGGCGTCGCCAAGCGGTAAGGCAGCGGCTTTTGATGCCGCCATTCGCAGGTTCGAATCCTGCCGCCCCAGCCAGCCGGCATTTAAGTTATTGATTTTTGCTGGTTTGATGAGAATGGCCAGTCAAAATTGTGCACCTAGATGTGCCAATCCGCTGGCCGCTCGGGCGAGCACATATGGCAACAATTCCGCATGTCTTTCGGCGAGGCCATGTCTTCGGCGAAGCGCCGCGACGAAGTGCGGATGCTCGTGAACGCCTGCGAGAAAGACCCCGAGTTTAGCAAAAAAGGATCAGCATCGGTCCAACCGAACGCGCAACCGACATATTTCCAGCCTGCGCGGCATCTTTCGATGGGCGGCAGATAATGGGCTTCCCACGCCGGTCATCAATTTCGAGAGCCTCTTCATTAGAATTTCGAAGGCGAAGCGAGGTCGAAACCTCCGTTCCGCCACCCCTGTCGATGACGTTGGAAAGCAGTTCTCGTTGCCAGTGTTCGCTGGACGCCTACCTCATGCAGGAGGCACTGGTGCGGCCGTCCTGAGCGCGAGGTTCGCCGAGGGTGATGCGGTCATCCATGACACCTTCTCTTGGGTTCCCATGCTACTCTAACTACACCGGAGCGCGGCGTGAAGAGCTGTGCAAGCTTCGACCGGACGACGTGTTCGATGCGATGGATGCACGATCCGTCGTTCAGCCACAGACGCCCGCGCTTCGGCTGCCTTTGTGGCACCTTCAGCCCTTCGCGGCGCCAGATACGCTCAACCCGCTTGCGGTTCACATGCCACCCCGCATCGCGTAGCAACGCCGTCACCCGGCGATAGCCATAACGACCATATTGCCGGGCCAGTGCGATGATATCCTCAGTGAGGGCCGCTTCGTCATCCGCCCCGCGTGGCGCCTTGCGCTGCGTCGATCGGTGCTGCCCGAGCACGCGGCACAGCCGCCGCTCGGACACCGGCATCATCATTCTGATGTGGTCGATACAGCGCCTGCGGCGTGCGGGGCTCAGAAGTTTCCCCGGGCAGCCTCCTGCAGGATCAGCTTGTCCAGCGTCAGGTCCGAGATCGCACGACGAAGCCGCGCATTCTCCTTCTCCAGATCCTTCATCCGACGCGCCTGATCGGTCTTCAGGCCGCCATATTCCTTGCGCCACCGATAATAGGTCTGCTCGCTGATCGCGATCCGACGACACGCCTCGGCGGTCGTAGCGCCCTGCGCAAGCACAACCTCCGCCTCACGTAGCTTGCCGATAATCTCTTCCGGGCGATGCTTCTTGCTCGGCATTCTATATCTCCTTCGTCGTCCAAAATATCATCAATTTTGGACCACTCAGAAGGGGGCAGATCAAGGTCGTCATTGATACGCTGACGGGCGAGCATAAGGTGCTGCGCGTTGATATCCTCCACGATGTCGGGCGATCACTCAATCCGGCTATCGACCTCGGCCAGATCGAGGGCGCCTTCATTCAGGGCATGGGCTGGCTGACCACAGAGGAATTGGTGTTCGCGGACGATGGCCGATTGCTGACCCACGCGCCCTCGACTTACAAGATTCCGACCGCCGGCGACCGGCCGCACATGGACATTCGCCTGTGGGAACGCGGACATAACAGCGAGCCGACGATCCACCGTTCGAAGGCGGTGGGCGAGCCGCCGTTCATGCTTGCCATCTCGGTTCTGTCAGCCTTGACTGCGGCGGTTTCCGCCGCCGCTCCAGGCAAGGGACTGGCTGCGCTCGATGCGCCCGCGACGCCCGAGCATACCTGGTATGCCGGGCGCATCATCGGGCTCGACTACCCTGTGGGGCAAGAATGTCGTCGCGGGCTCGGTCAACTTCGTGACCGCCAAACCGGTCGACCATGCCGAAGCCAATGCCCAGCTGACCTTCGGCGAATATGGCCAGATGAACGGCAATCTGATGCTCAACGCGCCGATCACCGACGGATTGGCGGCGCGCCTGACGCTGGGCGCGGTGACCAACGACGGCTTTCGCAAGACCTTCGACGGCCGCGCGCTCGACGACGAAAACAGGGGCGGCAACCGCGACCGAGGGCACGATGATCGGCCTCCACGCCGGCCGCTTCGCCTATCCACTGCTCCGTTGGCTCTATTTCGCATCGGGCGTCGCGGGTTGCGTGATGGTCGGCTCGGGGCTGATCCTGTGGACGGTCAAGCGCCGCGCCAGGCTGCCCGATCCCGACCATCCGCATGTCGGTTTCCGCCTGGTCGAGAAACTCAATGTCGCAGCGATCGTCGGTCTGCCGTTCGGGATGGCCACCTATTTTCTCGCCAACCGCCTCATCCCACTCGGCATCGCGGGCCGGGCGGATCGCGAAATCGCCTGGTTCTTCATCGCGTGGGGCGCGGTCGCGGTCTGGTCGATCGCGCGTCCGCCGCGCCGCGCATGGCTGGAAGGACTCGTCGTCACCGCGCTTGCCTTCGCCGCCGTTCCGCTGGTCGACGCGTTCACGACCGGCCGCTTGCTGGCCGCCAGCCTGATGTCGGGCGACATGGTGTTCGCCGGTTTCGACATCGCGATGCTGGCGATCGCGGCGGGGTTCGGCTTGGCCGCGGTCAAGGTGGCGCGCCAGGGGCAAGCGCGAACGGCGCCGCGGCGTTCGGCGCGCGCGGCGGCCGCATCCAGGGCGGAGGCGGCATGATCCACCTCCTCCTCTTCCTTCTCTCTGCGCTCGGTTTTGGGTTGCTCTGCCTCGCGCGCGACCGGCATCAGCGCGACCTTGTCGGTCGCAAGCTCGCTACCGGGACCTCGAAAAGGCTGCGCGGCGGCGGATTCCTCTGCCTGCTGCTCGCCTACGCGATTGCGGGAGTCGGGCTGGGCTGGGCTCGCGGCACGCTCGAATGGCTCGGCCAGCTCAGCGCCGGCGCGCTGCTCATCGTTTTTTATCTCGCGCGGCTTTCATCCCGCAAATCCTCGGCCCGCTGAAGGCCGCCCGTCGCCGATCGCCTTCGACCCCCTTAAGGAATATTGCTCATGTCCAGGACCATTGCCGGCCGTCTGATCGTCGGGACCGCGCTGTCGTTCATCCTCGCCTTGCCCGCCGCGGCCGCCGAAGCCGACGAGCAGACGCAGCGCGACAGCCGCGAGATCGTCGTCACCGCCGACCGATATGAAACGGTTCCCGAGGCCGGCAAGGCCGACATTCCGCTCATCGAAACCCCGCAGGCTATCTCAGTGATCACCGCCGAGGATCTGGAGAAACGCGGAGTGACGCGGTTGGCGGAGGCGCTGCGCGGCGTCGCGGGTGTGTCGCGCAGCAGCACCTACGGCTTTTACGACGCCTATCAGATTCGCGGCTTCGACGCGGCCTATGGCAGCGTCTATCTCGACGGCCTCGCCAGCCTGAACTCGGCAGGGACCAACAATGAGCTGGCCGGGCTCGAACAGGTGGAGGTGGTGAAGGGACCGGCGTCGATGCTCTTCGGCTCGGCGCCGCTCGGCGGCATCGTCAACCTCGTCAGCAAGCGCCCCAAGCCCGAAGGCTTCGCCGATGCCTCGATCGCGACCGGCTCCTACGGCCTCGTCGAGGCGAGCCTCGACGCCAATGCGCCGCTCACCGCCGACGGTGCGCTGCTCGGCCGCATCAACCTGTTGTTCCGCGACAGCGGCGATTTCGTCGACTTCGCGTCGAAGAACCGCATCTATGTCGCGCCGTCGCTGACGTGGAACATCGGCCCGGCGACGCGCCTCACGCTGCTCGGCCGCTACGAGCGCAACCACGACCGGCCGTGGTCGCCGGTGTCAGCGTGGGGAACGGTGCTGCCCTGGGCCTATGGCGATCAGCCGATCGACTTTTCGATCAACAATGACGAGGTCGATCACGCGATCCAGAACCAGCGCTACGTTCACGCCGGCTATGTCTTCGACCATCAATTTTCGGATGCGCTGTCGTTCAACCAGACGCTCCGCTACACCGATCGCAAGACATTCTACAATAACTGGATTTTCTGGGCGGGTTTCGTCGATAGCGATATTGTCGATGGCGTGCAGCAGGGCCATATCGCGGGCCGCTATATCTATGGTCCCTTCTATGAGCGCGACAAGGACATTGCGGTCGACAGCCGCTTTGCGCTGAAGGTCGCGACCGGCATCGTTAAGCACGACATCATGGTCGGGCTCGATTATCGCAGCAGCAAGAGTGCCTATCGTGACGATGCCAGCAATTTCGATTCGGCGGCGAACCCGCTCGACCTGCTCGATCCCGATTTCGACACGCCGCTCATCCACGATCCGGCGGCCGCCTATGCGGGCGGCGGCAAGACGCGGCAGACGGGCCTCTATATCCAGGACCATCTGAATTTCGACGATGTCGCGACGCTGACGCTGGGCGGCCGTTACGACTGGGCGAGCGCGGATGGACAGAAAGACAAGAAATTTAGCCCGCGGATCGGCGCGACGGTCAATGTCGCGCCCGGCGCCGCGCTCTATGCGAGCTGGTCGCGGTCCTTCGTGCCGCAGCCGGGATATTTCACCGTCGACGGCGACACGCTGCCGCCCGAAACGGGGCGCAATATCGAAGCGGGCATCAAGTTTCAGTCCGGGAACCGCCTGAGCGGCATGGTCTCGATCTTCGACCTGCGGCGTCAGAATGTCGCGACCGAGGACCCGGCAAACCCCTTCTTCTACATCACGACCGGCGAACAGCGCAGCCGCGGGATCGAGGTCGAGGGCACCTGGCATCCCGCGCCCGGCGCGACGCTCGCCATCGCCTATTCCTATCTCGATGCGACGATCACGAAGGACAATCTGCTGCCGGTGGGCGCGCGGCTTCAGAATGTGCCGAAGCATGGTCTGAATATTTTCGGCGAATATATCGTGCCTTCGGGCCCGCTCGCCAATCTGGGGATCAACGCGGGCTTCCAGTACAACAGCCGCAAGGTCGGTAACAATTACCCCGAAGATCTGGATTTCGACGGTAATTTCGATGCGCTGTCGCTGTTCGCGCTGCCGGGCTATGCGCTCTTCGACGCCGGTCTCTCCTATGCCTATCGCGACTGGACGATCCGCCTCAACGTCAACAATCTGTTCGACAAGCGCTATTTCCCCGACAGTTGCTGCGTCGACCGCGTGACGCCGGGCGAACCGCGAAGTTGGCGGCTCAGCTTGTCGAAGCGATTTTAGGGTCAGGACCCTAAGGCACGGGCTGAGCTAACGGCATTTCACGGCGTCCAAGGTGCCGTCGGCCGTCTTTCGGGCCGGCAGGACATTTGCGGGGACCTTCGCCGCATCGGCGCTCAGGCGCAACATGGCACGGACTTGGCTGATTACCGGCTGATCGCGAGATTTCGGGCGCGCGCTGTCCGAGGCGGTCCTCGATGCCAGCGACAATTTTCCGGCAACGGCACGCGAACCCACGACGCTGGAGGGGCTCGGTGCTGGAAGCCGAGCCGTCGGCCATTACTTCGGCGGGACAATGGCCGGTGGCTGGATTTCCGACAGGTCAGGATTCGATGGCGCTTCGGGCCACGCAGCGGAAACCGATATGGCTCGTGGAGCTGTCGATGGTTTCAGGGTGACGGGCGGCCGGTCGGTAACGCTGGCAATAGTTGGGGGCGCAAAGATGCGAGCCGCCCTTGAGCACCTTGCGGCCGATGCGGATATCCGGTTGGGCGGGGTCATAGCTCCGCCGCAGCGGCCCGCCGCGCGGATTGTCGATCGCGCAGCAGGATTTGCCGGGACGCTTCATGCTCGCCGCGGGTGCGGACCACCAGTCTTGCGTCCATTCCCAGACATTGCCGATCATGTCGTGCAGCCCGAAGCCGTTGGCGGGGAAGCTGCCGATCGGCGAGGTGCCCTCCCAGCCGTCGAGGCACTGGTTGGCGAAGGGAAAGAGGCCTTGCCAATAGTTGGCGAGCATCGCGCCCCCGGGCGCCAGTTCATCGCCCCAGGCATAGTCGGCGCCGTCCAAGCCACCGCGCGCGGCATATTCCCATTCCGCCTCGGTCGGCAGCGCCTTGCCCGCCCATGCGGCATAAGCCTCCGCATCGGCATAGGCGATATGGACGACCGGATGATCTTCGAGCCCCGCGATCGAACTTTCGGGGCCGTCCGGATGGCGCCAGTCGGCGCCGAATTCGAACCGCCACCAGTTGGCGGGGTTGCCGAGATCGACGGGGCCGCGCGTCTTGCGAAAGACAAGCGAGCCGGGGCGATCCATGCCGGGCAGCATGCCCGGATAATCGCGGGGATCGGCCGCGATTTCGGCGGCCGTGACATGCCCCGTCGCGGCGACGAAGCGCGCAAAGTCGCGATTGGTGACGGGCGCGGCGTCGATCCAGAAGCCATCGACCCGCACCTGGCGGACGGGGGCTTCCTCAGGGTAGAAATTCCGCGATCCCATGGCGAAGGTTCCGCCGGGCAGGAAGACCATGCCCGGCGGCCCGTTTGCGGAAATCTCGCCGTTCGTGTTGCGCATGGTCACCCCCGCTTCGGGCCGGCTTTGATTTGCATCCGCCGCCGTCTATCGTCAGGGGGCGGTTAGCTCAACGATCGCAGCATGGGGAGGATTTTTGAAGCGGCCAGTCACGATCATCGATATCGCCAACCATGCGGGTGTGTCGTTCAAGACCGTTTCGCGTGTCCTGAACGGCGCGCCGACGGTCGCCGAGGATCTGCGCTCGCGGGTCGAAAAGGCGATGCGCGACCTCGATTACAAGCCGAATCGCGCCGCCCGGCTGTTGCGCGGCGGCAAGGCGCACGCGCTGGGGCTGATCGTCGGGTCGCAGACGCAGGCGATCGCCCAATCGCCCGAACCCGACCGCCGCATGCCGAGCTACGCCGCCGACGTCATTCTGGGGCTGCTGCAGGCCTGCCACGCGGCCGAATATCATCTGGTGATCGAGAATATCTCGCCCGGCGGCACGCCGGAAGCGCAGGCGATGCTGGGCCGCTTCCTCGATCTCGTGAAGCTCGACGGAGTCATTCTGGTGCCGCCGCTGTGCGACACGCCGTGGGTGCTCGATCTGCTCGACAGCCGCGGCATCGCTTGCGCGCGGATCAATCCGGGGCTCGATCTCGACCGCGCGCTCTGCCTCGTCATCGACAATAAGAGTGCGGCGCGCGAAGTGGGCGAGGCGATCCTGTCGCGCGGGCATCGGCGGATCGGCTTTATCGATGGCCCCCGCAGCCACGTCGCGCTCGGCGAACGCCGAACGGGTTTCCTTGAGGCGGTGCGCCGGGTTGCCGGCGTCACGGTCGAGGTGCGGCAGGGCAATTTCCTGTTCACCTCGGGGTTCGAGAAGGGGCGCGAGTTGCTGTCGCTTTCCGAGCGGCCGACGGCGATCTTCGCTGCGAACGACGAAATGGCGGCCGGCGTGCTCGCGGCGGCGGTCGATTGCGGTATCGAGGTTCCGCGCCAACTGTCGCTCGTGGGGTTCGGCGGCCTCGCCATTTCCGAACATAGCTGGCCGCGCCTCGCCACCGTCAGCCAGCCCACGATCGACATTGCGCGGATCGCGGGCGAACAGCTCATCGCCCGCGAAGGAGGGGCCGCGGCCGACTGGAACCGGGTCGTGACCATGCCGTATGAACTCGCGACGCGCCAGTCGCTCGCCCCGGCGCCGGACTGAGACCGGCCGCCGCTTTCATCGATCGAACCCCGATATTGACGATTGGCCGATGCCGTCTTAGGAGGTCGAGACAACGTTGTCCCGAATCATTCGAGGGCAGGACTTCGCTGCTATCGCCCTGGCGACGGCGGCAATCTGGGGAGGAAGACATGACATATCGCCGCAAAGCCTTTTGGATGGGCAGTGCTGTCCTTGCGCTGTCGGCGTCGGTTGCCGCGCACGCGCAGGAGGCGCCCGCTCCGGCGGACGACGTCTCGGGCGACGAGATCGTCGTGACCGCGCAAAAGCGCGAGCAAAATCTTCAGAAAGTGCCGGTTTCGGTGTCGGTCCTGTCGGCGGCGGCGCTGGCCGACAACCGGGTCAGCGGGCTCGAGCAGCTATCGCTGGTGTCGCCCTCGATCGGCTTCACCAACAGCGCCAACACGCGCGGGCAGGGGCTTTCGATCCGCGGCATCGGCACCCTCAACTTCTCCGACGGCGTCGAGCCTTCGGTCTCGACGGTGATCGACGGCGTCGTCATCGGCCGCTCGGCGGCGTCCTTCTTCGATTTCAACGATATCGAGCGCATCGAGGTGCTGCGCGGGCCGCAGGGAACCCTGTTCGGCAAGAACAGCTCGGCCGGCGCGCTCAACGTCGTCACCGGCAAGCCCGACCTTAATGAATCGAGCCTTGAGGCGTCGGCGAGCTATGGCACCTTCGACGATGTCCGGCTGAAAGCCACGGGTTCGCTGGTACTCGATCAGGGGCGCGCAGCGCTGCGCATCTCGGGATTCCGGTCGAAGGCCGACGGGATCATCACCAACACCGTCAACGGCGAAAAGCTCAACGACAACGACAGTTGGGGCGTGCGCGGAAAATTGCTGTTCGAGCCGAGCGACGTCACCTCGATCTATGTGATCGGCGATTATGGCGAGAGCAACCGCAATTGCTGCGTCTCGACCGTGCGCTCGGTGTTGCCGACGACGGTCTATTACAATGGCGACACGCGGGCCGACCTGCTGGCCGGCCAGACGCTCGGCCCGCTCAACCGCGAGGTGACGATCGACGGCGATTATTTCAACCATCAGAAGACCGGCGGCGCGTCGGTCGAGATCAACACCGAACTCGGGGGCCAGACGATCACCTCGATCACCGCCTATCGCGAGTTCAAGGTGTTCGACAACAACGACCCCGATGGAGTTCCGCTGCCGGTGGTGAGCCTCAACAACGCCCGCCAGAAACAGCAGCAGTTCACGCAGGAACTGCGGCTGACGTCGCCCGCGGGCGAGCCGATCGAATATGTCGTCGGCCTCTTCTATTTCTGGCAGGATGTCGTCAGCCAGACGCAGGTGAAGGGCAAGCTGGTCGTGAACCTGCCCGGCGACCTCTATCTCGGCAACCAGGTCGACCGCGACATCACGACCAAGAATGTCGCCGCCTTCGGACAGGTGACCGGGCATCTGACCGACAGCCTGTCGTTGATCGGCGGCTTTCGCCTGACTTCCGAGCAGGCGGTGGCGCATTTCGACCGGACGATCCTGCCGGGCGCCGTCGCGGCGATGCCGAGCCTTGGCGGGCCCGCCTATGTCGCGCCGACGCTGAAAGCCACCGACACCGACCTCAGCTATAAATTGGGCGTGCAATATCAGGCGTCGCCCGACGTCATGGCCTATGCCACCTATACGCGCGGTTACAAGGGGCCGGCGCTCAACATGCTCAACAATCTGACCGCGGTGACGGTCGATGCGGGGCTGGCGGTGCTGCGGCCCGAGATCGCCCGCAACTGGGAAGCCGGCGTCCGCACAACGCTGTTCGACCGGATGCTAACGCTGAACGTCACGGGCTTTTACGAGACCTTCACCGACTTCCAGGCGCAGACCTACAGCGCGCTCCTGACCTCGTTCCAGCTCACCAACGCAGGCAAGCTGATCACCAAGGGGGCCGAGGTCGAGGCGATTCTGCGGCCGGTCGATGGACTCAACCTGTCGGGCAACCTTGCCTTTACCGATACCGAGGTGCGCGGGCTGGTCGTGAGCTGCTATGCCGGGCAGACCGCGGCGCAGGGCTGTGTCGGCGGCCGTCAGGACGTGACCGGCGAAGCGCTGACCAATGCGCCGAAATGGGCGTGGACGCTGAACGCCAACTATGGTGCCGACATCGGCAGCACCCTGCGCGGCAGCGCCAATCTGGCGTTCACCTATCGGTCGAAGACGCTGTTCGGCTATCGCGATCCGAACACCGCGCAGCCGGGCTATGGCCTGCTGAACGGGCGCCTGTCGCTCGAGACGCAGGACGGCCGCTATGGCGTTTCGCTATTCGGGAAGAATCTGACCAACAAGCATTTCGCGAGCTTCATCGGTGCCGGCCTGCTCGACACGTCGGCCACGGGCGCCGGTTACACGCAGTTGCTGACCCCCGATGCCTTCCGCACCTTCGGGGTCGAAGGCCGGGTTCGCTTCTGACCCGTCGCAGACGGCGGGGACGCCGGCCCGTGCGCCGCGTCCCCGCCGGAATATGGAGCCGATCGATGGACTATTCCCGCCGCCGCTTCGTCGGCACCCTCCTTGCCACCACGACCTTGTGCGGGCTGACGTCCGCGCGCGCGATCGGTGCGACGGGGCCGCGGCCCAATATCATCACCATCCTGCTCGATGATGTCGGCTATTCGGATATCGGCTGTTTCGGCGCCGAAATCCGCACCCCGGCGATCGACAGCCTTGCCAAGGCGGGGCTGCGCTACGTTCATTTCGATACCAAGGCGGTCTGCGCCTCGACCCGCGCGTCGCTGCTGACCGGGCGCAATTGCCACACGGTCAACATGCCCGACGTGCCCGATGTCGCCGCGGTGCTGCCGGGCGACCCCCAGATGGCGCGGCTGTTCCGGATGCCGGGCAATGCGCAGACGATGGCACAGGCGCTGCAAGGGCGGGGCTATGCGACCTGGGCGGTCGGCAAATGGCACATGATCCCGATGGACGAACTCGGCGAGGGCACCGGGCGGGACAATTGGCCGCTCCAGCGCGGTTTCGACTATTTCTACGGCTTTCCGAGGGGTTGGACCGACCAGTATCGGCCCGAGCTGGTCGAGAATAATGCCTATATCAAGCGCGACTTTCCCGCCGGCTATCATCTGTCGGTCGACCTCGCCGACAAGGCGATCGACCTCATCGAACGTCATGTCGCGGAAAAGAACGACAGCCCTTTCTTCATGAACCTCGGTTTCGGCACCGCGCATTCGCCGATCCAGGTGCCGCGCGAATATTCGGCGCCCTATGACGCGATCTATGAAAAGGGGTGGGACCAGGTCCGCGAGGACCGCTTCGCTCGCATGAAGCACATGGGGCTGATCCCCGCCGACACGATTTTGCCGCCGCGCGAACCGCGCGACCGGGCGTGGGCCAACTTGTCGGATGACGAGAAAGCCGTCTTTGCCCGCTATATGGCGGTCTATGCCGGCTTCATCGAGCATTGCGACCGGCAGATCGGCCGCCTGCTCGATGCGCTGCGCGAACAGGGGGTGTTCGACAATACGATCATCATCCTTCTGTCCGACAATGGCGCGGCGTCGGAAGCGGGGCAGAGCGGCTTCTTCGACGGACTCTATCGCGCGAACAGCCTGACTCCGGCCGAGCAGCGCGCGCGCATCGACGATCTTGGGACCGCGCGGACGCAGGCCGAATATCCGCGTCCGTGGGCGATGGTCGGCGACACGCCGCTGCGGCGGTACAAGCTGTGGCCCTATTCGGGCGGCACCCGCACCCCGATGATCTTTCACTGGCCGCGCCATGTGACGGACCCGGGCGCGATCCGGCGGCAGTTCGTCGATGTCGTCGATATCGCGCCGACCCTGCTCGAAGCGGTCGGCGCGCGCTTCGATCCGGTTGTCGGCGGCGTGGCCCAGATTCCGGTCGCGGGCCGCTCCTTCCTGCCGACGGTGCAGAGCCGCAAGGCGCCCGGCCGGCAGGTCCAATATTTCGAATTGCGCGGCAATCGCGCGATCACCAGCGGCCGCTGGCGCGCGGTCGCGCTCCACGATTGCGACCAGCCCTATGCGAACGACCGCTGGGAGCTGTTCGACCTCGACCGCGATTTTTCGGAAAGCACCGATCTCGCCGCCCGCTATCCGGCCAAGGTCGCCGAACTGAAGGCGCTGTGGGACGATCAATGGGCGCGTTACGGCAACGGCGTGCTGGCGCAGCCGGGGGCGCTGACGTGCCGGCTGTCCGACCTGTTCGATCGGCACCCGGTTGCCGGACACGAAGGATGAAGCCAGAAACAGGGGAGCGGTAAGGATGCGAGGATATTATGCGACGACGGCGCTGGCGATGCTTCTGGGATGCGCGGCGATGACGGCTTCGGCGAAGGATCAGGCGGCATCGTTCGCGGCGGCCGAGGCGGCGGCCGACGACTGGGCCGCGAAGACCGAAGCGCAGATGACCGACGACGAGCGTTTCTCGCTGCTCCACGGCTTCATGCCGATTCCGATCGGACCCTATGCCGACCCTGAATGGCAGGCGAAATGGCCGAAGGACGTGATTCCGGGTGCGGGCTATGTCGCGGGCGTGCCGCGCCTCGGCATCCCGTCGCAGCGCGCGACCGACGCCAGCCTGGGCGTCACCAACCCCTTCGGCATCCGCAAGGGCGACAGCGCGACCGCGCTGCCCGCCGGCCTCGCGCTCGGCGCAAGCTTCAATCCCGACCTGGCCTTCGCGGGCGCCGAAGCGGTGGCGAGCGAAGCGCGCGCCAAGGGGTTCAACGTCCTGCTCGGCGGCGGCATGAACCTGATCCGCGATCCGCGGAACGGCCGCAATTTCGAATATATTTCCGAAGATCCGCTGCTGTCGGGCGTCATGGGCGGCGCGGCGGTGCGCGGCGCGCAGTCGGCGGGGGTGGTCTCGACCGTCAAGCATTTCTCGCTCAATTCGAACGAGACCAACCGCCATACATGGAACGCCGAGATCGATGAGGCGGCGCACCGCGAAAGCGATCTGCTCGCCTTTCAGATCGCGATCGAGCGCGGCCATCCCGGCTCGGTGATGTGCGCCTATAATCTGGTCAACGGGCAAAAGGCGTGCGGCAACGACCATCTGCTCAACACCGTCCTCAAGAAGGACTGGCGCTACAAGGGCTGGGTGATGTCCGATTGGGGCGCGGTGTCGGGCGCCGACTTTGCGGTCAAGGGCCTCGACCAGCAGGCGGGCGAGCAGCTCGACAAGCAGGTCTGGTTCGATGCGCCGCTGAAGGCCAAGCTCGCCGACGGCAGCCTGACGCGCGACCGATTGTCCGACATGGTTCGCCGCATCCTGCGTTCGATGAAGGCGAACGGGCTGGTCGATGCGGGTCCGGCGCCCGCGGTCGACATGGCGGCGCACGCTGCGGTCGCGCGGCGGATCGCCGAGCAGGGGATCGTGCTGCTCAAGAACGACACGAACGCCTTGCCGCTTGCCGCCAACGTCGGCTCGGTCGCGGTGATCGGCCGCAACGCGCATGTCGGCGTACTGTCGGGCGGCGGATCGTCGCAAGGCCTGCCGCCGCGCGGCTGGGCGGCATCAATCCCGGTTGGCGGCGGCGAGGGATCGATCGGCGCGTGGCGGATCGAGCGCTGGTTCGCGGGCGCGCCGCTCGCCGCGCTGCGCGAAGCCTTGCCCAAGGCGCACGTTGGCTTCGATCCCGGCCTCTATCCGCAGGACGCCGCGGCGCTCGCCGCGCGCTCCGACGTCGCGATCGTCTTCGTCAGCAAATATGAGGCGGAGGGGTTCGATTCGCCCGACCTGTCGCTCCCCGGCAATCAGGACGCGATCGTCGAGGCGACCGTCGCCGCCAATCCCAACACCATCGTCGTGCTCGAAACCGGCAATCCGGTCGCCATGCCGTGGCTGGACAAGGTGAAGGCGGTCGTCGCCGCCTGGTATCCGGGGCAGGAGGGCGCCGCGGCGATCGCCGACGTGCTGACCGGCAAGGTCAATCCGTCGGGCCGCCTGCCGGTCAGCTTTCCCGCATCGACCGACACGCTGCCGCGTCCCGCAATCCCCGGCTACGGCACGCCCGAAAACACGCACGTCACCGCGACGATGAACGAAGGGTCGGACGTCGGCTATCGGTGGAATGCGCGGACCGGGGTGAAGGCGCTGTTCCCGTTCGGCCATGGGCTGTCCTACACGCGCTTCGCGACGGACGGGCTCAGGACCGACGGCGCGACTGCCAGCTTCACCGTCCGCAACAGCGGCGAGCGGGCGGGCGCGACGGTGGCGCAGCTCTATCTCGTGTCGCGCGATGGCAAGCCGGTGCGGCGGCTGGTCGGTTTCCAGCGGGTCGAACTGGCGCCGGGGGCCGAACGGACGATCCGGCTGACGATCGATCCGCGGCTGCTCGCCGACTGGAACGGGACCGGCTGGACGATCGCCAAGGGCGACTATCGCTTCGCACTCGGCGAGGATGCCGAAACCCTCTCCACGCCCGTCGCGGTGTCGCTGAAGGCACGTGTCTGGCAGGATCGGTCCTAGATGACCGTCTTGTAATGCGGCGGTCATGCGCCGGGCAGGCGCACGGGTCTATCCCGTTCTCGTCGGGTCGAGCCGGTCCGCACCATCCCCCCTGACCCTGGCATGGACCGGCTCCCCTGGCTTCGCCCGCACTGGAAGGGGCGGATCAACAGTCAAGGAGAGAAAGTCCATGCGTAACGTTGCCAAACTCGCCGCCGCCGGTGCCTTGTCGCTCGCAATCGTCAGCGGAACCGCTTTCGCGGCGACCGCGCCCGCCAGCCAGCCGGCGAAGACCGCGGTGACCAAGAAGGCCCCGGCCAAGCACGTCGCCGCGAAGAAGGTCGAAAAGAAGGCCCACTGATCGGCCTCATCCTCTCCGTCCGAAAAGGCCGGTCCGCACCCGCGGGCCGGCCTTTTTTTTGTCATAACCTTTTGATTTCGCCCGGGCGCAATGTACGCGCCAGATGGATGAACGAGCGGCGCGCGATCACTTCGAGCATCGGCATCTGCTTGCGCCATGGCTTTTCATAGCCCGCGAACATCGTCATCCCTTCCATTGACCCCGAAATGAACAGCGCCAATATCTCGCGCTCGTCGTCCGGAAGCGCTGGATTGATCTCGGCAATGAGTTCATTGAGCGAGGCGCGCGCGCGCTCGTAAAGATCGTTCATCCGGTCGTGAACGAATTCATCGTGGTTCGCCATCGCCCAGAGTTCGGGGAAGAATCGCGTCGTTTTCTTGGTGGTGATGTCCTCGAGGATTAGCGCGACCAGATTCCCGAGCCGCGCTTCCGCGCTCGCGCCCGGTTCGTGGAGGATCTCGTCGAAGGATTCTTCATAGCTGCTGATCACGGCATTCAGCAGTTCGCGAATCAGATCCTCCTTCGATCTGAAATAATAGTTGAGGCTGCCGACGTTCATGCCCGACTCGGCGGCGATGCGGCGAAGCGTCAAAGCCGATGCGCCGTGGTTCACGAGCAGCGACAGGGCCGACCGCAATATCTGTTCGAAGCCATCCTGACCGCGCGCATAACCCCCGATCCGCGGTGCGATCTTCAGGTCCGGAACGATGAAATTGGTCAATTTTCTTGGCCTCCTGCGCTTCCGCGTAGCCAACTCGCCTCTCTCGGGCAAGCGTCCGACTTTACTCGATTGACTAAATTTAGTCGATCGCATAATGTTTGGATGCGGGCCACCAGAGCCCGGTGCAACAGATGAGGGAGACGGAGGATGGCGCGCATCGACCGAGCGGCGGCTCTTGCCATATTGTTGATGTCGGCGAGCGCATCGAGTGCCGCGGACTATCCGCAGCCGCTGCCCGAAGAGCCGGTCCCGACCGTCGCCGAACTTCCCGAACATTATCCGGGCAGCTGGGTCTTCGTGCAGGACCTGCACTTCAACAGCCTGCCCGACGGCCGTGCGGCGATCGTCGACGTCGGTGCCGAGAATAATAATCTGCGCGGACAGATTCCCGTCGCGCAGTTCGGCGTCATGCTGCCCTCGACCACGCGCGGCGAAATCTATGTCGGCGAAACCTTCTATTCGCGGCTGACGCGCGGCGAGCGGACCGACGTCATCACCATCTGGGACACGAAGACGCTGACCCCCAAGGACGAGATCGTCCTGCCCGGCGGCAAGCGCGGGCTGTTCGTCACACTGCGCAACAGCCTGCAACTCACCAATGACGAGAAATGGGCGCTGGTGTTCAACTTCACGCCCGGCTCGTCGGTCACCGTCGTCGATCTCGACGGCCGCAAGATATTGTCGGACATCGAGCTTCCGGGTTGCTCGCTCGTCTATCCGACCGGGCCGCGCGGCTTCACCTCGCTCTGCGCCGACGGGACGATGACCAGCATCGCGCTCGACGCCGCGGGCAAGGCCGGGCCGGCCGTGACCAGCGCCGTGTTCAACGACATCGACGACGATCCGCTGTTCATGACCCCCGCGATGGTGGGGCGGACGGGCTGGTTCGTCAGCTTCAAGGGCCATGTGCGCGCAATCGATTTTTCAGGCGCCGCTGCCAAGGATCTCGGCAGTTTCGCGCTTCCCAAGCAGGATGGCGGCGAACCCGAATGGCGCCCGGGCGGCTGGCAGGTGATCTCGGCCGACCGCGCCGGGCTGCTCTACATCCTGATGAACCCCAAGAGCGGCGAGGGAACGCACAAGGACGGCGGGACCGAAGCGTGGGTGATCGATCCGAAAACGAAGACGCTGGTCCGCCGCATCGCGCTCAGGAACCACAGCGTGTCGATCGAGGCGACGCAGCAGGAAAAGCCGCTGCTCGTCGCCTCGCGACCCGACGGATCGCTCGACGTCTATGACGCGGCGAGCGGCGCGTTCGTCCGCACGATCGTCAGTGTCGTGCACGATCCGATGACGATGACGGCGGCGCGCTGATGGCCGCCCTGCTTCCCGTCCTCGCGCTGTTCCTCGCCCTCGTCCTGACGACTGCGGCGGCGCACAAGCTGGTCGAGCGCGCGCGGCTGACGCGGGCGACCGCGGGCCTGCTGCGCCTGTCGCCCGCCGTCGCGATGCCGGTGACGATAGCGGCGGCTGCGACCGAGTTCGCGGCGGCGCTCGCGCTGTTCTTTCCCGCTTCGCGGCCGACCGGCGCGCTGCTCGCCGCGCTGCTGTGGGCCGGATATGGCGCTGCCTTGCTCACGGCGCGGCGGCGCGGCGACGGCGGGCTCGATTGCGGCTGCGATTTCGGTGCGCGCAAGAGCGGGATCGGCCGCTTCGCCATCATCCGCGCCCTGGCGCTCGCCGCCGCCGCGCTGCTGCTTTGCCTCTCTCCCGCCGGGGGCGGCGGCATCGACATTCCGTCGATCTTCGCCGCCCTCGCCTTTGTCGCGCTGCTCTTTGCTGCCGGCGAGCTCGCCAGCCTTCCCGCACCTCGCAGGAGTGTCACTCGATGACCGGATTTTTCCTCGCTTCGCAAATATTGCTCTGGATCGCCATCGCCGTTCTCGGCGTCCTCGTCGCGGCGCTCGCGCGGCAGGTCGGCGTTCTGCACGAGCGGATCGCGCCCGCCGGCGCGCTGACGCTGCACCAGAAGGTCAATGTCGGCGACATGGCGCCCGCGATGACGCTCGATACGCTGAACGGCGGGCAGGTCGCGATCGGCGGCAAGCGTCACCGCCGTGGCCAGCTCCTCTTCTTTCTCTCGCCCGACTGCCCCGTCTGCAAGACGCTCCTCCCCATCGTCCGCTCGGCGAGCGGTGCCGAGCACGACTGGCTCGATGTCGTGCTGGCGAGCGATGGCGATCCCGCCGCGCACCGCCGGCTGGCGATCGCCGAGGGGCTCACCGGTTTCGACTATGTCCTGTCGGAGGAACTGGGCCGGTCGCTCGGCGTCTCGAAGCTCCCCTATGCGGTGCTGATCGACGAGGAGGGCCGCATCGCCTCGCTCGGCCTCGTCAACAATCGCGAGCATCTGGAAAGCCTGTTCGAGGCCAAGGAACGCCGCGTCGCCTCGATTCAGGATTATCTCGCGCGCGGTTGAGCCGGGCGAAACGACAGGAAGGGGACGAATATGTCGGGTCTCGACAAATTTTCGGAGAAGGTGACGCGCAACGTCGCGCGCGCGACCTCGCGGCGCAGCCTGCTGACGCTGATCGGTGGCGCGCTGACCGGCGCGGCGGTCATCCCGGTGCTGCCGGTGTCGCGGGCGCAGGCGCAGACCCACGGTGACGGTGGCGATCCGGTCGCGCCGCAATCGAGCGGCAATCCGCAGGATCCCGGCGACCAGACGAAGTGCGATTATTGGCGCTATTGCGCGATCGACGGCTTTTTGTGCAGCTGCTGTGGTGGCTCGCCGAGTTCGTGCCCGCCGGGGACCGAAATGTCGCCGATCACCTGGATCGGCACCTGCCAGAACCCCGCCGACAACCGCGCCTATATCATCAGCTATAACGACTGCTGCGGCAAATCCTCGTGCGGGCGCTGCCTGTGCAACCGCAACGAAAACGACCGGCCGATGGTCCGCCCGCAGGCGAACAACGACATCAACTGGTGCCTTGGCACCTCGAGCTCGGTCTATAATTGCTCGACCGCCGTGATCCTCGGCGTCGCGCTGGAGCAGCAGTGATGCGGCGGCTGGCGACGCTCCTTGCCCTGGCCGCGCTGGCGGCGGCAGCGCCGGCGACCGCGCAGGACGGCGCGACGATCTACAAGCGTTGCGCGGCCTGCCATCTGGCCGACGGATCGGGCGTGCCCGGCGCCTTTCCGCCGCTGAAGGCCGATGTCCGCGCGCTCGCGGCGACGGCCGCCGGGCGCCGTTACCTCGCGCTCGTCGTGATCCGCGGCGTGTCGGGACCGATCACCGTCGCCGGGAAAGTCTATCGCGGAACGATGCCGGCGCAGGGCGGACTCAATGACGCGCAAATCGCCTCGGTCCTCAACCATGTGGTCCGCGGTTCGTCGGCGAAAGCCTTCACGGCAAAGGAGATCGCGGGCTACCGCGCGGGGGGCGCCTCGCTCACTTCCGCCGCCGTGGCCCGGTTGCAGCCGAAGGTCGGCGGCAAATGAAGTGGCTGGCCGTTCCCGCGCTGATGCTGGCGACCGGGGCGGCCGTGGCGACACCCGGCCCGGCCAGTCCGGACGCGATCCCCGGCGTCGCCAACCCGGTGCGCGCGCGGCAGCACTGGATATTGCAATGCCAGGGATGTCACCGCCCCGATGCCACGGGAACGCCGCAGACCGCCCCGACCATGGCGGGCTTCGTCGCGCGTTTCCTGCAGGTGCCGGGCGGGCGCGAATATCTGGCGCGGGTGCCGGGCGTCGCGACGGCGGCGCTGTCCGATGCCGATCTGGCGGAGGTGGTGAACTGGTCGCTGGCGCGGTTCGACCCGGCGCATCTGCCCGCCGATTTCAAACCCTACACGGCCGCCGAAATCGGCCGGCTGCGGAGCAAGCCGCTGCGGGCCGAGGCGAGCGCGCTGCGCGCGCGGCTGGTGGCGGAGTTTGACGAGACGGACGTGACGACACCGAAATGACGACAGGAAAACAGCGATAAAAACAGGGAGGATGTTCGATGATCAAGGTGAATGAAGGTGGGGCGGTGCGCCCCATGCTGCTGCTGATGCTGCTGACCGGAGCGTCGGTGCCGGCGCTGGCTCAGGAAGCCCCCGCTGCTCCCGCTCCGGCCGAGACGGTCGCCGACGACGGGACCGACATCGTCGTCACCGCGCAGAAGCGATCCGAACGGCTCCAGGACGTTCCGATCGCGGTCAGCGCGCTCGGCGGCGATGCGCTCGACAAGCAGCGGGTGACGCAGGCCGACGAACTCGCGGGCAAGATCGTCAATCTTCAGCTCACTTCGACCGTCGGCGACAACACCCCGATCTTTGCGCTGCGCGGCGTGTCGATGTCCGATTACAGCCTCAACCAGGCGAGCCCGGTCGCGACCTATTATGACGAGGTCTACAAGGGCAATTTTGCCTTCCTCGGCGTCGCGATGTACGACCTCGAACGCGTCGAGGTGCTGCGCGGGCCGCAGGGCACGCTCTACGGCAAGAACACCACCGGTGGCGCGGTCAATCTGATCAGCCGGGCGCCCGAGCTGGGCGGCACCGACGGCTATCTGAACCTCGGCTATGGCAATTACGACCGCTACGAGGCCAATGGCGCACTGAACGTGCCGCTCGGCGAGACGGTGGCGGCGCGCGTCGCCTTCACCTTCGCGCGCGCCGACGGTTGGTTCAAGAACCAGCTTCCTGGCCAGCCCGACCTTGCCAGCGTGCGCGAATATGGCGTGCGCGGCAGCCTGCTGTTCGAGCCGAGCGACAGTGCGCGCTTCGTGCTCCGCGCCTCGACCAGCTACCAGAATCCGCGCAATTACGGCATCTACGCCCAGCCCGAGGCGGTGAACCGGCCGGGACTGGGGCGGCGTCAGATCGAAGCGAACGTCACCGACCGCCGCCGCGCGCGCACCTGGTCGGTATCGCTGACCGGCACGGTCGATCTCAGCGACGCGCTTGCGATCACCAGCGTTACCTCGTGGGACAAGGGCCGGCTGGCCTTCTATGAGGACACCGACGGAACCGCGACCGAACTGCTCGAAATCCCCTATACCGACCGGGCAACGCAATTCGCGCAGGACCTGCGGCTGACCAGCGATTTCGACGGCCCGTTCAACTTCATCCTCGGCGCCTATTTCAATCGCGAGAAGGTCTATAACGAAACGACCTTCGAGATCGGCAAGGACATCGACGTCGACGGCAACGGCGTGATCGACGTCGACGACTGCGCGGCCGGGCTTCCGCTCGCCTGCCTGTTCCGCAACAGCTTCGATCAGGTCAAGAAGAGCTATGCCCTCTATACCGACATGAGCTTCGAGGTCACCGACCAGCTCACGCTGCGCGGCGGCCTCCGCTTCACCTACGACAAGGGCGTGCAGAGCAATTTCGAATCGAACGCTCTTGGCGTCGACGGCGTCCTCGTCGCGAACCTGATCCCGCCGTCGCGGCTCGATTACAGCACCGAAAATCTGTCGGGCAAGATCGGCGCCGATTACAAGATCAACCCCGACGTGATGGTCTATGGCAATTACAGCCGCGGCTATCGCGCGCCGAGCTTCAACGCGCAGGCCTTTTTCGATCCGTCCGAACTGTCGGTAGCGAAGGCGGAAAAGATCGATGCGTTCGACTGGGGTTGAAGAGCCAGTTCGCCGACCGCCGTGTCACGCTCAACATGGCGATGTTCCATTACACCTACAGCAACCAGCAGTTCATCAACGTCGATCCGGGCACCGCGGCGCAGACCCTGCTCAACATCCCGCGTTCGCGCATCCAGGGCGGCGAGGCCGAACTGACCGTCCGCGCGGGCGACATGGTGACATTGCGCGGCGGCCTTGGCCTGCTCAGCACCAAGATCAAGCGCGGCACGGTGAGCGGCGTCGACGTCAGCGGCAACCGGCTGTCGAATGCGCCCAAGCTGACCTTCACCGGCGGCTTTGACGCGACGGTGATCGACGGCGGCAGCGGCAAGGTCAGCCTGCACGGCGACCTCAACTATTCGTCGAACCAATATTTCGAGGTGCTCAACGTCCCCCGGCTGCGGCAGAAATCCTATGCTCTGTTGTCGGGGCATATCGACTGGGAATCGGCCGACGGGCGCTGGACGGCGTCGGTCTGGGGCAAGAATCTCGCCAATAAATTCTACTTCACCTCGCGCGTCGACCTGCTCGCGGGCTTCGGTTTCGACTATAACCATGTCGGGACTCCGCGAACCTATGGCGTGACCGTGGGCGCGAAATTCTGATCGGAGAGAGGCATGTCTGACTATAAGATGCTGATCGGCGGCCGGCTGGTCGACGGCGATCACGAGATGGACGTCATCAACCCCGCGACCGAGGAGGTGTTCGCGACCGTCGCGCGCGCCTCCGAGCGGCAGGCCGACGAGGCGATCGAGGCGGCGGCCACGGCCTTTCCCGCCTGGGCCGAGGTGCCGATGGCCGAGCGGCAGGCGAAGGTCGCCGAACTGGCCGATGCGATCGCCGCCGACGCCGACACATTCGCCCGGGCGCTGACGCAGGAACAGGGCAAGCCGCTCGCGGAGGCGCAGGGGGAACTCGCCTGGACCGACGGCTATCTGCGCCATTATGCGACGCTCGAGATCGCCGAACGGACGATCCAGGACGATGCGAGCGGGCTGATCCAGGTGCGCCGCAAGCCACTGGGCGTCGTCGCGGGGATCATCGCCTGGAACTTCCCGCTGCTCGTCGCCTGCTGGAAGATCGGCCCGGCGGTGATTGCGGGCAATACGATCGTGCTGAAGCCCGCGCCGACGACGCCGGTCACCGCGCTGATGCTGGGCGAGCTGTGCCAGACAATCTTCCCGCCGGGGGTGGTCAACATCATCGTCGATGCCAACGACCTCGGCGGATACCTGACCGCCGACCCGCGCATCGCCAAGGTCGGCTTCACCGGATCGACCGCGACGGGCAAGAAGATCATGGCGAGCGCCGCCGACGGGCTCAAGCGGCTGACCCTCGAACTCGGCGGCAACGATCCGGGGATCGTGCTGGGCGATGTCGACGTTCGCGCCACCGCGCAGGGCATCTTCAACGCCGCCTTCCTCAATTGCGGGCAGGTGTGCCTCGCGATCAAGCGCGCCTATGTCCACGACAGCATTTACGACGCGATGTGCGAGGAACTGGCGCGGCTGGCCGAGGCGGCGGTGGTCGACGACGGGCTGGCGCAGGGCGCGCAGATCGGCCCGATCCAGAACAAGGCGCAATATGAAAAGGTGAAGGCCTTCCTCGACCGCGCCCGTGCCGACGGCACCATTGTCGCGGGCGGCGAGGTGATGGACCGCGCCGGTTATTTCCTGCGCCCGACGATCGTCCGCGATGTCACCGACGGCGATCAGATCGTCGACGAGGAACAATTCGGACCGATCCTGCCGGTGATCCGCTTTTCGGACGTCGACGACGTCGTCGCGCGCGCCAATGCATCGCCCTATGGCCTCGGCGCGTCGGTGTGGTCGCGCGACGTCGATCGCGCGCTGGCGGTCGCGGAGCGGATCGAAAGCGGATCGGTGTGGGTGAACCAGCATGTCGCCATCGGCCCGCATATCCCGATGGCGGGGGTCAAATCCTCCGGCCTCGGGGTCGAACAGGCGGAGGAGGGGCTTGCCGAATATACGCAATTGTCGGTGATCAACGTGGCGCGCGGCGGATGAGCGAAGCCTTCGACTGGAATCCGCCGCCGCGCTATAATTTCGCGCGCGACGCGATCGACCGGCTGGCGAGCGAAAGACCCGGCGATCGCGCGATGCTGTGGACCGACGGCGCAGATGTTGTCATCGATCGCAGTTTTGCCGAATTGTCGGATCATGCCGCGCGCGCCGCTGCAGTGCTGCGCGCGGCGGGCGTCGGGCGCGGCGACACGGTGCTGATCCTGATGTCGCGTGAGATCGAATGGTGGGAGCTGATGCTCGCCTGTTTGCGGCTCGGCGCGATCGCTTCGCCCGGCACCGTCCAGCTCACGCCCAAGGATATCGCCTATCGCTGCGAAGCCGCTGAGGCGCGCTGCATCATCGCTGGCATCGACGTCGCGCCGCGCGTCGACGAAACCCCCGTCGATGCCGCGATGCCGCTGATCCACATCGGCGGCGCCCGCGCCGGATGGATCGATTACAGCGCGGCCAAGGCGGCCGTCGAACCACTGGCCGAGATCGCCGACACCGCGTTCGACGATCCCGCGCTCTGTTATTTCACCAGCGGCACGACCGGCCAGCCCAAGATGACGATCCACGGCGCGGGCTATCCGCTGGCGCACGAGATCACCGGCCGCTTCTGGCTCGACCTTGGCCCCGGCGACCTCCACTGGAACATGTCGGACACCGGCTGGGCGAAGGCGGCGTGGAGCAGCCTGTTCGCGCCGTGGCTGATGGGTGCGGCGATCTTCGTCCACCATGCGCCGGGCTTCGACCCCGTCGCCGCGATGAACCTGCTTGAAATGCATCCGGTGACGACGCTGTGCGCGCCGCCGACCGCCTATCGCATGTTCGTGCGCGCCGATCTGGACGGACGGTCCTTCCCGCATCTTCGCCACTGCGTCAGCGCCGGCGAGCCTTTGAATCCCGAGGTCATCGACCTGTGGAAGAAGGCGACCGGGCTCGATATCCATGACGGCTACGGTCAGACCGAAACCGTGCTGCTTTGCTGCAACCGCGCCGGCGCGGCGCGGCAGGGCGCGATGGGCCGCCCGACGCCGGGGATCGATCTGGCGGTGATCGGCCATGACGGTGACATTCTGCCGCCGGGCGAGGAGGGCGACATCGCGCTGCGCGTCGGCGAACGCCGCCCGCCCGGCCTGTTCCTCGGCTATCGCGGCGACGCGGACCGCACCGCGAGCGTGTTCAGGGACGGCTGGTATCTGACCGGCGACCGCGCGACGGTCGATGCCGACGGCTATTTCTGGTTCGTCGGCCGCGCCGACGACGTCATCCTCTCTTCGGGCTATCGCATCGGGCCGTTCGAGGTCGAGAGCGTGTTGTTCGAGCATGAAGCGGTCGCCGAAAGCGCCGTCGTCGCCAGCCCCGACCCGACGCGCGGCGAGGTGGTGAAGGCCTTCGTCGTCCTCGCGGCCGGACACCGTCCGTCCGACGCGCTCGTCACGGCGTTGCAGGATCATGTTAAGCGGACGACGGCACCCTATAAATATCCGCGCCGCATCGAATTCGTGGGCAGCCTGCCCAAGACGGTCAGCGGCAAGATCCGGCGCAAGGAATTGCGCGATGCAGAGTTCGGGAAAGCGGACGCATGACTGACAGCTTCGTTCGCGGCGACGACAGCCCGCCGCTCCTCGATAGGACGATCGGCGATTGTTTCGACCGGGCCGTACTTCGCGATCCCGAAGGCGAGGCGCTGGTCGTTCGGCATCAGGGCGTGCGCTGGACGTGGCGCGCGCTCAAGGCACGGGTCGATGCCGTTGCAGCGGGGCTGCTCGAACGCGGGCTGAAGCCGGGCGACCGCGTCGGCATATGGGCGCCCAATTGCGCCGAATGGGCGATCGTCCAGTTCGCGACCGCGAAGGCGGGGCTGATCCTTGTCAACATCAACCCCGCCTATCGCGTCGCCGAACTCGACTATGCGCTGAACAAGGTCGGCTGCGCCGCGTTGATCTTCGCGCCGTCCCACAAGAGCAGCGATTATGTGGCGATGCTCGGCGAACTCGCGCCCGAACTGGCGACGGCGGCGCCGGGTCAACTGCGCGCCGCGCGCCTTCCCGACCTGCGGCTCGTCGTGGTGCTCGGCGACGCGCCCCACGCCGGTTGCCTGCCGTTCGCGGCGCTTGCCAGCGACGCCACCGGCGCGCTCGCGGATATCGCGATCGATCCCGATGGGCCGGTCAATATCCAGTTCACCAGCGGCACCACCGGCTTTCCGAAGGGCGCGACGCTGTCGCACCGCAATATCCTGAACAACGGGGCGTTCGTCGGTGCGCGGATCGGGCTGTCCGCCGCCGACCGGCTGTGCATCCCGGTGCCGCTCTATCATTGTTTCGGCATGGTGATGGGCAACCTCGCCTGCGTCGTCCACGGCGCGACGATCGTCTATCCGGCCGAGGCGTTCGATCCGCAGGCGGTGCTCGAAACCGTCGAGGCCGAGCGCTGCACCGCGCTCTACGGCGTGCCGACGATGTTCATCGCGGCGCTGAACCATCCCGATTTCGACCGGTTCGACCTGTCGTCGCTGTGCACCGGGATCATGGCGGGGTCGCCGTGCCCGATGGCGGTGATGCGTGAGGTGATCGACCGGATGCATATGGAAGAGGTCACCATCGCCTATGGCATGACCGAAACCAGCCCGGTCAGTTTTCAGAGCGATCCGGGCGATCCGCTCGACCTTCGCGTATCGACCGTCGGGCGCGTCCAGCCGCATCTGGAGGTCAAGTTGATCGACCTTGGCGGCAACATCGTTCCGCGCGGGCAGACCGGCGAACTGTGTACGCGCGGTTATTCGGTGATGCTCGGCTATTGGGACGATGCGGAGCGAACCGCCGAGGCGATCGACGCCGACGGCTGGATGCACACCGGCGACCTCGCGACCATCGACGAGGCGGGCTATTGCCGGATCGTCGGGCGCATCAAGGACATGGTGATCCGGGGCGGCGAAAATATCTATCCGCGCGAGGTCGAGGAATATCTTCTCACCCATCCCGATATTCTCGACGTTCAGGGCGTCGGCATTCCCGACCGGAAATATGGCGAGGAACTATGCGTCTGGATACTGTTGCGCGAAGGCGCGGCGATGAGCGAGGATGCTGTGCGCGCCTATTGCCGGGGCCGCATCGCGCATTTCAAGATTCCGCGCCACATCCTCTTCGTCGACGACTTTCCGATGACGGTGACCGGAAAGGTGCAGAAATTCGCGATGCGCGAGCGCACGCTGGAACTGCTGAAGGGATAAGGCGCGCCGACGATCGCGGGAAGTCAGGGCGCGGGGACGGAGCGTTCACCCGGAGCCTGAAAAGGCGGCATCCGCCCGGCGGCGAGCTGGCGTTCGATCTGATGCTTGAGCGCTGCGGCGACGTGCAGCACGAGCAGCGCCAGCTTCACGAACACGAGCAGTTCGTGGATGCCGCCGATCGCTTCGCCGGCATCGTCCGACACGCCGGGGATCAGCGGCAGGGGGATGCCGCCAAGCAGAGCGGTGCTGGTCTTGCCCTCGGCGCTCGCGCCTCCCGACACGGCCATCAGCCCGGTCAATGGAAGCGCGATGAGCAGGACATAGAAGGCCCGGTGCGTCCAGACGCTCGCGATGCGTTCCCAGCGCGGCAATTCGGTCGGGAAGGGCGGCGGCGGGTGAACAAGGCGCCAGCCGAGCCGCACGAGCGCGAGAACCAGGATCGTCGCGCCGATCGTCTTGTGGACGGTGAAAAGATCGCCGCGCGCCGCGCCGCGTTCCATACCGGCAAAGGCGAAACCGACGACGAACTGCGCCACCACGATCAGCGCCGTCAGCCAGTGCAGCAGCACCGCGCCATTGTCATAGCGCAGCAGCCGCTCCTGCGGCGTGGCTTCGGGGACGGTCGCCATGCAGTATCAACGCGCGGGAGGCATTTCGGATGCATGCGGCATCTCAAGGACCGGCCGCACGGGCCGTCGCCGCTCTTCCGCTCTCGCGCGTCTATCGGGTCGGGGCTCATTGCCGTAGCGTAAACTGTTGCTTTTAAGTCACGAATGCCCGCAAAATGGGCCTGTTCCGGTTCCGCGCGTTGACGCCGCGCGGCGGAGCCTTACAGCCACCGTCACCGCCGGAGCATCTCCCCCTCCACAGGCCCCGACGGGCCGCGCTTCGGTGGTCTGGAGAGAGACACCATGACTTTGCGCAACATCCTGTTGGGCGCCACCATGCTGTGCGCCGCTACCCCCGCTTTCGCCTTTGCCCAGGAGGGCCCCGCCCCCGCTGACGATACGACCGCGACGTCGGACGTCACCGACTATGGCAACGACATCATCGTCACCGCGTCGAAGCGCTCGCAGACGCTGCAGGATACGCCGATCGCCGTTTCGGTGACCTCGGCCGCCGACATCCAGAACGCGCAGATCCGCGACCTTATCGACCTGCAATCGGCGGTGCCGAGCCTTCGCGTCTCGCAGCTTCAGTCGAGCGCGAACACCAATTTCATCATCCGCGGCTTCGGCAACGGCGCGAACAACCCTGGCATCGAACCCTCGGTCGGCGTGTTCATCGACGGCGTCTATCGCTCGCGCTCGGCCGCCCAGATCGGCGACCTTCCCAATGTCGAGCGCATCGAGGTGCTGCGCGGCCCGCAGTCGACCCTGTTCGGCAAGAATGCCTCGGCGGGCGTCATCAGCATCGTCACGCAAAAGCCGCAATATACGTTTGGCGGCTCGGTCGAGGCGAGCTACGGCAATTATGACGCCATCGTCCTCAAGGGCGACATCACCGGCCCGATCAGCGACACCATCGCTTTCTCGCTCGGCGCCAATTTCAACCGCCGCGACGGCTATGCCCGCGACCTGAACCTCGACACCGACGTCAACGACCGCAACCGCTGGGGCGTGCGCGGCCAGTTGCTGTTCGAGCCGACCGACGCGCTGTCGATCCGCCTGATCGGCGATTATGACAAGATCGACGAGAATTGCTGCATCGCCGGCAACGTCATCGCCGGCCCGACCGTGCCGATCACCGACTTCCTGGCGGGCGGCACCAGCGTCGATGCCGAAAATCCCTTCTCCTACCGCGTCTACAATAATTTCCTGTCGTCGAACCGGATCGAGAATTACGGCGGGTCGGGCCAGATCGATTATGATCTCGGCAATATGGCGCTGACCTCGATCACCGCCTATCGTCAGGTGCGCGCCGACACCAACCAGGATTCGGACTTCACCAGTGCCGACCTGATCGGCCGCAAGTCCGACGATACCGCGATCAACACCTTCACCCAGGAACTGCGCCTCGCGTCGGATTTCGACGGCCCGATCAACTTCCTGGTCGGCGGCTATTATTTCAACGAGAAGATCAAGCAGCACAGCCAGATCGCTTTTGGCAGCGATTTCCGGGATTATGGCAATGCCCTGATCCAGGCGGCAAGCGGCGGTGCGCTCAGCGTCGGAACGCTTGAGGGCGCGCTCGGCGCCTATGAGGGCGACCCCACGAAATATCTGGGCGATTTCTTCCACGTCGGCGACGGCATGGACGAATATTACCGGATGAAGAACACCGCCTGGTCGATCTTCGGCACGCTCGACTTCGAGATCAGCGATCGCCTGACGCTGACCCTCGGCGGCAACTATACGAAGGACAAGAAGCGCTTCTCGACCAACGTCAAGAGCACCGATGTCTTCTCTGGCATCGACCTCGACGCCGCGGCCTATACGCCGTTCCGTCAGATGTTGCTCGTCGGCGCCGGTGTCGATCCGGTTCAGGCGGCCTATCTCGCCGCCAATCCGACGCTGACCCTGCCCGACGGCAGCAGTGCCAACCCGCTGAGCGGGCTGAAGGCGTTCCAGTTCCTGCCGCCGTTCCTCGACGTTCCGAACGAGGTCGAACCGGGCAAGACCAACGACGGCGACTTCAGCTACAGCGCGCGTCTCGCCTATAAGCTGACCGATACGCTCAACGTCTATGCGACCTATGCGACCGGCTTCAAGGCAAGCTCGGTCAACCTGTCGCGCGACAGCCGTCCGCTCGCCGCCGACCTGCCCGCGATCATCGCGGCCGGGCGCGGGTTGCCGAATCTGGTTGCAGGCACGCGCTTCGCGGCGCCGGAAGAGTCGACCGTCTATGAAGCGGGCCTCAAGGCGCAGTGGTCGGTCGCGTCGTTGAACCTCGCGGTGTTCAAGCAGTCGATCAAGGGCTTCCAGTCGAACGTCTTCACCGGCACCGGCTTCGCGCTCGCCAACGCGGGCAAGCAGTCGACCTGGGGTCTCGAATTCGACGGGTCGGTGCGGCCGGTGCAGGGGCTGAACCTGAACCTTGCGGTGACCTGGCTCGATCCCAAATACGACAGCTTTGTCAAATCGGCGTTCGGCGACCTGTCGGGCCTGAAGCCCGCGGGCATCCCCGACCTGTCGGTCTCGATGGGCGGCACCTACACCCACGAATTTGCGGGTGGGACCAAGGCGATCATGCACGTCGACTATCAGTATGAAAGCCCGACCCAGATCGTCGACGGCCTGCTCGGCCTTCCGGCGACGGTGGCGCAGAATCTGAAGCGCGAAGTGAACCAGCTCAATGCCTCGTTCACCGTCGCGCTGACCAACGGGTTCGAGCTCGGCGTGTGGGGCCGCAACCTCACCAATGCGCAATATCTGACGACGGTGTTCAACGCCGTCGCCCAGTCGGGCAGCGTGTCGGGCTATCCCAGCCAGCCGCGCACCTATGGCGTGACCGGCCGCTTCAAATTCTGATGCGGAGGCGGGACGGTTCGCCGTCCTGCCCCTTTTGCGGACAAGAAAAAGCCCCGGCCTCTCGATGGAGAGACCGGGGCCTTTTTGGCGCTGCCGCCGGTGGCGTTAGAACTTCATCCCGGCCGCGATGCCATAGCGGCGCGGTTCGAGCGTGAAGATATTGGTGTAGTTACCCGACGACTGGTCGGTGATGTACTCGCCGGTGACGCTGCTCGAATTGAACAGGTTCTGGATGAACCCTTTGACGAACCATTTGTCGTCGGCGCCATTGAGCTGCAGCTGGGCGTTGACCTGGGCATAGCCTTTGATTTTGTTGACGCTGCCGTTGAAGATGCTGCCATAGCTGTCGCCGGTATAGGCAAGGTCGAAGCGCGGGACGAGGGTCATATCGCCCAGATGCGCCGTGTACTGGACGCCAGCGCTGAACTTGTAGTTCGGGGCTTGCGGCAGCTTGTTGCCCTTGAGGTTGACGGGAATGCCGGCCGAATAATATTCGATGCCGCCAAACGCCGCCGGATCGAGGCCGCCGGCCTTGAAGGCGCCGGCCGCAGCCGCTTCGAGGACGCCGCAAATCCCGTAGGCGCCGGTCGAAGCGATGCCGCCATCCGCCGGGAAGGCCGTCGTCCCTTGCAGGCCCGCGCCGGCTTTCAAGCCAGGGACGAGACCTGCGTTGATGACAGTGTTCACCGTGTTCACGAAGGTGTTGACGCCAGCGGCGCTGCCGGATGCCGAAGCAACCGCGCAGTTCGCGCCGTTGGTGATGTCCTTGATGATCACCGCGTCCGACCGTCCGCCGCCGAAATCACGCGGATTGCTGGTGAACTTGTCGCTCGACACCTTGGTGTGCAGATAGCTGAAGCCGAGGTTGATCACCCAGTCCGGATCCGGCCGGACCATGCCTTCGACCTCGAAGCCGTAGATGTCGGCATCGACATTGTCGTTGACCGCGGTGCGGGCGACGATCTTGCTGAGCTGCAAATCCTTGTACTTATAATAGAAGCCGGTGAGGTTCAGTTGCAGCTTGCCGTTGGCGAAGGTGTTCTTCGACCCGATTTCAAAGGCGTCGACCTGCTCGGGCGCGAAGGATTCGGGCACCGTAAAGACCGGCGACAGCGGCGGGTTGATGCCGCCCGACTTATAGCCCCGCGAATAGGAGGCATAGAGCAGATTGTCTTCGGTGAGCTTGAAATCGACCACGGCGCGGCCCGTCCACTTGCCGAATTTCACCGACCGGACCTGGAAAGCCTCGCATCCCGGCACCGAGCCGACCGCCCCGAGCGGCGACACTTCGGCGCAGGTGGGGGTAGGGTCGCCCGCGATGACCGGATTGGTGGCCGGGTCGGCGTCATAGCCCGCGCCGAACGGCGAATCGAAGGCCGATCCGGTCTGGCCGAAGGGCACGAGGAAGCTTGCGAGCGACGTCCGTGCCGCCACTGTCTTGCGGTCATTATTATATCGGATGCCAAGGGTCAGTTTCAGGCGGTCGCTTGCCTCGAAATAGGCTTCGCCGAACAGGCCATAGGATTTGATCTTCAGATCGTCGGTGTTGTTGCGATAGAAGGGCGTGCCGAGAAACGACGGCGGCAGGCCGGCACCATAGGATTTGAATGCGCCCAGCAGGCCCGCCAGATAATCGATCGAGAAAGCGTTCACATAATAGCTGTTCTCGGTCAGATGGTAGTTGGCGTAGATGCCGCCGACAAGGAAGTTGAACGGTCCGTCGAAGTCGCTCGTCAGGATCGCTTCGGTCGACCAGCTGCTGTTATACTGGTTCGAGCGGTCGAACTGGAGCGATTGGTTGGAACAGATGCTGTTGCCGCCGAAGCTGCCGAGCCCGGTGTCGTCCGACAGCGAGGTGCAGAGCGGGCCGTCAGGGCCGTTCGGGATGAGCGCGGCCGCAACGGGTGCCAGATAAGTGGAAATGCCGGGAATCAGGCCGTCAAGATCACCATCGGCGCCAGCTTGCAGATAGCCGAGAGCGCTCGCATAGAGCGACCGGTCGCCGACATTGCTGTTATAGTCCTGCTGGGCTTCCAGCTTGACCTTCTGATACTGGCCCGAGACCTGCAGCGAGACGGGGCCGAAATTATGTTCGATCTGGCCCTGCAGGATCAATTCGCTGGTGAAATAGCTCGGCGTATAGGCCGTGTTCACCGTGCGTGAATCGCTGGGAACCGTCGTATTGGCGTAAATGTCCTCGCCATAGAGACTGCCCAGCGCGAAAATCGCCGGAATGCCCTGTGTGGCCAGAAATTCCTTCGACGTCAGCGCCGCAGTGAAGGTCGCGTTGCCGTTGAACGGCGAATTGTCGAGGCGGGTGTTCAGACAGCCGAGGATGCCGGTCGGGTCGCGCTGGCAAAGCTGTTTCTGGATGCGGGTGCGCTGGTCCCGTTCGTGGAAATAGGAACCCATCAGGTCGATCGTCGTGTCCGGCGTCGGCTCCCAGCGGAACGAGCCGCGCACCGAGTAAAGGTCGCGATCGTCGATGCGGGTGTTGAGGAACGTGTTCTTCGTATAGCCGTCGCGGTTCAGATAGATGCCCGCGATGCGGAAGGCGGCCGTGTCGCCAAGGGGGATGTTGACCATCGCCTTGCCCTTGAGCGAATCGTAATTGCCATATTCGCCCTCGACCGCGGCTTCGAACGCGCCGAGCTTCGGCTTCGCGGTGATCACGTTGACCACGCCCGAGGTCGCGTTGCGGCCGAACAGCGTGCCCTGCGGGCCGCGCAGCACTTCGACGCGTTCGAGGTCGAAGAATTCGGTCTCGAACAGGCGGGTCGAAAACAGCGGATCGCCGTTCAGGTGGATCGCGGTCGCGCTGTCGCAGGTCGTGCCGACGCAAAGGTCGCCGATGCCGCGGATGGTGAAGCTGGCGCCGGTGAAGTTGGTCTTGGTGAAGGTGACGTTCGGCAGGGTCAGTTGCAGGTCGGACGGCGTCTTGATCTGCTGCGCTTCGAGCGCTTCGCTCGAAAAGGCGCTGACCGCGATCGGCACGTCCTGCAGACGTTCGGATTGGCGCTGTGCGGTGACGACGATCTCGCCGCCGAAGGCGTCGGTGGTCGAGCCGCCGCTATCCTGCGCATAGGCCGGTGTCGCCACCGCCATCGCCAGAATCGACGAACCCATCAGTCCCTTGAACTTCATTTACATCCTCCCTTTTTCGAACCCGCGTCGCGGGCCGCCCAAACTCGAATTTGTGCTTAAAGGGGAGGGATGGTGACCAGACGTGGCAAAGGGCGCCGGACCGGATCGGTCTGGTGCCTCGGCATATCCCGCTTGCCAGCTGTGCTGGTCATCGTCCTCTCCCACCGGCGTCGGGGACTACGCCGGGCTCTCCGGATTACGGTCCGCTTGAGCGAACTCTGTAATGACCATGAAGGTGCGCCGAGTTGACGAAAGCGTCAAGCCACTTGTTCGCGCCGAAAATGCGCGGAAATTCAAGCGAGTCCCAAAGCTGGAAAAGCACAGATTCCGCAACGTAAACTTGGCCCGGCGCAGGAATTTCTTGGGTTTGCGGGGTTGCGCATCGCCCATTTCATGGCGAAATGTGCGGCATCGATGCAACAGTAAGGACGGGGTGATGACAAAAGTGGAACTGGGCCCGGACGGCAAACCGGTCGTGCCCGGTCATGTACTCGACGCGGTCCGGACGCTGATCGAATGGGCCGGGGACGATCCGGCGCGCGAGGGGCTGATCGACACGCCGCGGCGGGTGGCGCGCGCGTGGCTCGAATATTGCCAGGGCTATGAGGACGATCCCGCGGTTCACCTGTCGCGCACCTTCGAGGAGGTCGGCGGCTATGACGAGATCGTGCTGCTGCGCGATATTCCGTTCCAGTCGCATTGCGAGCATCATATGGCGCCGATCACCGGCAAGGCGTCGATCGCCTATCTGCCGCGCGACCGCGTCGTCGGCATCTCGAAGCTCGCGCGCGTGCTCAATGGTTTCGCGCGGCGGCTGCAGGTGCAGGAGCGGCTGACTGCCGAGGTCGCCAAATGCATCTGGGACAATCTGCACCCGCAGGGCGTCGCGGTGGTGATCGATGCGCAGCACGGCTGTATGACCGGCCGCGGCGTCCGCACCCCCGGCGTCGGCATGGTGACCAGCCGTCTGCTCGGCTGCTTCCTCGACGACGAGCGCAGCCGCAAGGAAGTGCTGAGCCTGATGGGGTATTGAGGGCGGCCGGAAAAGACCGGAAGCGGACCTGAGTAACGTCGTCATCCCGGACTTGATCCGGGATCCATTCATCCGGCGCCGAGAGAATGGATCCCGGATCAAGTCTGGGATGACGAGAGACTGAAAGTCGCGCGCAGCATCTCTTATCTTCGTCATTCCCGCGAAAGCGGGAACCCAGAGTGGGGTCAGCCGATGCACGCTCTGGGTTCCCGCTGTCGCGGGAATGACGAAAGTTGGGAAGGGGCCGCTCTCCACCCCGAAGCAGGCGTCCGCACCGACTGTTTCAGGTAAAGAAAAAGGCTCCGGAACGCTGGGTTCCGGAGCCTTTTCTGTCTCGCGGGAAGAAGATCGGCCTTAGGCCTCTTCGCCTTCCTCTGCGTCCGCGGCCGGAGTTTCCTCGGCGGCGATTTCCGACGGCGGGGTCGCTTCCTCGAACTCGTCCTCGCTGTCGGGTTCCAGCGCGACCGCGGCAGCGGCAGCCTGTTCTTCCTCGAACATCGCGGCGATGACGTCGATGCCCTGCTTCTGCATCTCGGCCTCGTCGGGCGAGCGGGCGACGTTCACGCCGACCGTCACGACGACTTCGGGGTGCAGCTTGACCTTGACGTCGAACAGGCCGAGCGACTTGATCGGGCGTTCGAGCTCGACCATCGCCTTGGTGATGTTCGCGGCGCCGTCCTCGACCAGCGCGTCGACGATGTCGCGCACCGAAACCGAGCCGTAAAGTTGGCCGGTGTTCGACGCCTGGCGGATCAGGACGACCTGCTTGCCGTCGATGTCCTTCGAGCGCCCCTCGGCGGCGGTGCGGCGTTCGGCGTTATCGGCCTCGATCTTCGCACGATTGGCTTCGAACAGCTTGCGGTTCGCGTCGTTCGCGCGCAGCGCCTTGTTGTTGGGCAACAGGAAGTTGCGGGCAAAGCCGTTCTTGACGGTGACGACGTCGCCGATACCGCCCAGTTTCTCGATACGTTCGAGCAGGATGATTTCCATGACGCTGCCCTCCTTACTTCACGATGTAGGGGAGCAGGCCGATGTGGCGCGAGCGCTTGATCGCCTTCGCCAGCTCACGCTGCTTCTTGGTGGATACCGCGGTGATCCGCGACGGGACGATCTTGCCGCGCTCCGACAGGTAACCCTGGAGCAGGCGGACGTCCTTGTAATCGATGACCGGTGCGTCCTTCGCGCTGAAGGGGCAGGTCTTGCGGCGGCGGAAAAAGGGTCGTGCCATATTGCTGTTCCTTATTCTTCGCCGTCGCGGTCACGGCCACGGCCGCCGCGGCGTTCCTGCTTGCGCATCATCACCGACGGACCCTTTTCGAGTTCGTCGACCTTGATGGTGAGCCAGCGGATGATGTCTTCGTTGATCGCAGCCTGACGCTCGATCTCCGCGATCGCTTCGCCGGTGACTTCGGCCGAGAGCATCACATAGTGACCCTTGCGGTTCTTCTGGATCTTGTAGGCGAGCTGCTTGAGGCCCCAGGTCTCGGTCTTGTGGACCGTGCCCTTATACTCGCCGATGACGTTGGTGACGGTTTCCGCCAGCGCGTCGACCTGAGCCTGGCTCAGATCCTGACGCGCGATAAAGACATGCTCGTAAAACGGCATGGTTCGCGTCCTTCGATTTGGCCGATCGCTGATTCCGCGCCGATCGCGAAACCCCTCCGGCTGTCGTCCGGCTTTGCGTAGTCGTGCAAAGCAAACGGGGCGACAGGCGCAAGGCCTCGCCCCGAATGAGGGCGCCTATACAGATTCGCGGGTGGAAATCAAGCAGAGTCCCCTCTCCCCTTGCGGGAGAGGGTTGTGAAGACTTGCCAGCTTGCCGGCTAGTCGAAGCTGGGTGAGGGGGCGGCGGTCCGCGGGACCGCGCGAGCCAAAGGCTCGCAACCCCTCATCCAACTGCGCCTAGAGCCTGCGGCGCAAGGCTCCGTATCCTTCTCCCGCAAGGGGAGAAGGAATTATGTCAGCTTCTCCAGCAGCTCGCGCCCGAACTCGGTCAGCGTATCGTCGCGCGCGCCGAGGATCAGGATGCGGTCGCCCGGCCGCGCCTCTTCCAGCATCGCGGCGCCGCATTCGGCGCGGGTGGTAAGGTGGACGGCCTCGGCGCCCGCGCCGACGATGGCGGCGACCAGCGCTTCGCTGCCGGTGCTGCGATCGACGGTGCCGCCGAAATAGACGGGGTCGCTGACGTAGAGCTTGTCGCCGTCGCGCATCCCATTGGCGAAACTCGCGGCAAGTTCCCTACCCATCTGGCGGAGCGGACCATAGCCGTGCGGCTGGAAGAAGATCAATGCGCGGCCCGGCAGTTCGGCAACAGCGGCGAGGGTCGCGGCGACCTTATCGGGATTGTGCGCGAAATCGTCGATGACGGTAACATCCTTCGCCCGACCCAAAACTTCGTAGCGACGGGCAAGTCCGGCAAAGTCGGCCAGCGCAGCGGCTGATTGCGCGACCGGCACATTCACCGCGCGCGCCGCCGCGATGGCCGCGAGGGCGTTGGCGGCATTGTGGCGGCCGGGCATCCGCAGGTGGACGTCATGGGTGTCGCCCGCGAAATGGATCATGAAGCGGCAGCCGTCCGGCAAGGCTTCGAAATCGCTGCCGCGCATCGCCGCCATCTCGGAAAAGCCGAAGCGCATCACATTGCCGCCGCCGAGCAGCGGAGCCGATTCCGTATCGTCGGCGTTGACGACGGCGACGCGTGCCTTCGCCGCGAAATCGCCGAAGAGCTGGTGCAGTTCGGCCAGGCTCTTGTGGTCGAGGCTGATGTTGGTGACCACCGCGACGTCGGGGCGGTAGAGGGTGATTGAGCCGTCGCTTTCGTCGACTTCGCTCACATAGGTCGCGGCGTCGCCGACGAGTGCGCTGGCGAAGGGCGTGTCGGGGGTAGCGAAATTGCGCATCACCGCGCCGTTCATCACGGTCGGCCTGCGGCCGGCGCGTTCCAATATCCAGCCGATCATGCCGGTGACGGTCGACTTGCCGCTGGTGCCGCCGACGCCGATGGCCTGTGCGGCGTCGTTGAACAGCGCTGCGTTGAGGTCGGCGCGGGTCAGGCGCGCGAGGCCGAGCCTATTCGCGGCGGCGATGTCGGGCACACTGTCCTCGATCGCGGCCGAGGCGACGAGCGTCTGGCCCACCGCGACGCCGCTGCCGTCCTGCGGGAAGAGGGCGATACCCTGCCGTTCGATCCAGTCGAACTTGCCGGGCGTGCGCCCCTGATCGCGGCTGCGATCCGACCCGGCGACCGCGGCGCCCCGCGCCGCCACGATCATCGCGAGCGGCAACATGCCCGACCCGCCGATGCCGCAGAAGAAATAGGATTTGTTTTCCGACATGGCGGCGCGATATGGGCTTGGCGAAGGGTTTGCAACCGGCACCCATCGTGAATTCCGTTCGTGTCGAGCGAAGTCGAGACACCTATCGGGATGGCGCAAGGCCGGAGGGCATCTCGATTTCGCTCGATGCGAACGGATCGCGGGGTAGTTTCAAGTCATGCGCATCGGAATCGTCGCTCCTTCCACCCCCATCCTCCCTGATGATGCCGAAGCGGTGCGCGCGATCGCGAGCCTTGGTTATCCCGACGTCGAGCTGATCTTCGACGAGCAATGTTTCGCGGTCCACGGCCATTTCGCGGGCGAGGACGGGCATCGTTTCGCCGCGCTGGTCGAAATGGCGAACCGCCCCGACATCGACGCGATCTGGTTCGCGCGGGGCGGCTATGGCGCGTGCCGGATCGCCGAGGACGCGGTCGCGGCGATGACCCCGGTCGCGCGGGGCAAGGCGTTTCTCGGCTATTCGGATCAGGGCAATCTGCTGGGGTGTCTCTATCGCGACGGCTTCGATCATGTTGCGCACGGCCCGATGGTCGCCGACATTCGCCGCGCGGGCGGCGATGCGGCGGTGATGCGCGCGCTCGACTGGCTCGTCGCGCGCGATCCGGCGGCGTGCGAGCCGGGGCTGGAGCATGGGGCGCGCCATGCGGCGTTCAACCTGATGACGCTGTCGATGCTGCTCGGCACGCCGCTCGAGCCCGACCTTGCGGGGCATGTGCTGCTGGTCGAGGAGGTGAGCGAATATCTCTACGCCTTCGACCGCGCCTTTTTCCATGTCGCGACCTGTCTGGCGCCGCGCGGGCTCGCCGGGCTGCGGCTGGGGCGCGTCAGCGACGTGCCCGAGAACGACCGGCCGTTCGGCCTGGAGGCCGAGGAGATCGCCCGCGACTGGTGCGCGCGCACCGGCATCCCATGGCTCGGCCGCGCCGACATCGGGCACGATGCGGCGAACAAGGTCGTGCCCTTCGGCTTGCATCGCGCGGGGTGAAAGAATAGGCGCGGCCATCCATTTCCGTCATCCCAGCGCAAGCTGGGATCGCTGGAGCGGGAAAGTCAACGGTCCCAGCTTTCGCTGGGACGACGAATGAAGAGAGGCAGGGTCATGCGCGCATTCATCTTTCCGGGTCAGGGCAGTCAGGCGGTCGGCATGGGCAAGGCGCTCGCCGATGCGTCGCCCGTGGCGCGCGAGGTTTTTCAGGAAGTCGACGATGCGCTCGGCCAGAATCTCTTCAAGCTGATGAGCGAAGGCCCCGAGGATGAACTGACCCTCACCGAAAACGCCCAGCCCGCGATCATGGCGAACGCGGTCGCGACGCTGCGCGTGCTGGAGAAAGAGGGCGGCGTGACGCTCGCCACCAAGGCCGCCTATGTCGCGGGCCACAGTCTCGGTGAATATAGCGCGCTCTGTGCGGCCGGCGCTTTCGACCTTGCGACAGCGGCGCGGCTGCTCAAGACGCGCGGGCAGGCGATGCAGGCGGCGGTGCCGGTCGGGGTCGGCGCGATGGCGGCGCTGCTCGGCGCCGACATCGACACCGCGCAGAAACTCGCCGACGCGGCCGCAGAGGGCGAGGTCTGCACCGTCGCCAACGACAATGATCCGTCGCAGGTCGTGATCTCGGGACACAAGGGCGCGATCGAGCGCGCGGTGGCGCTGGTCAAGGATTTCGGAATCAAGCGCGGCGTCCTGCTGCCGGTATCGGCGCCCTTCCACTGTCCCTTGATGCAGGGAGCCGCCGATGCGATGGCCGAAGCGCTCGGCGCGAACCCGCCTGCCGCGCCGCTGGTGCCCGTGGTCGCGAACGTCACCGCGAGCCCGGTCAGCGATGCCGACGCGATCCGCGATCTGCTGGTCCAGCAGGTCACCGGCCGCGTCCGCTGGCGCGAGAGCGTCGGCGCGATGGAGGGCATCGGCGTCACCCGGTTCGTCGAATTCGGCGGCAAGATACTGTCGCCGATGGTCAAGCGCAGCGCATCGGGAGAGGTCGAGACGGTGAGCGTGATTTCGATGGATGATATCGAAGCGCTGCTGAAAACCTTTTGAGGTTCACGCGGAGACGCGGAGGCGCGGAGATATGGCGCAAGACATTGATGTCGTGAGCGGGGATGTGCTGGATTTGTCGCTTCGCATCCATCGGGATCTTGGCCCCGGTCTTCTGGAAAGCGTCTATGAAACCGTGTTGGCCGGCAAGTTGGTTGCTGCTGGATATAAGGTCGATCGGCAGAAGCCGATCGACATATTTTTTGAAGACATGCGCTTCGATGCTGCCTTTCGGATCGATTTATTGGTGGATGATCGGCTTCTTGTCGAAATCAAATCGGTTGAACGGCTTAATGCGGCGCATGGCAAACAATTGTTGACCTACCTGCGTTTGACTCGTCAATCGGTGGGGCTGCTCATCAATTTCGGCGGCGCGACCCTCAAAGAAGGCGTCCGTCGCATCGTCAACGATCATAAACCCTCCGCGTCTCCGCGTCTCCGCGTGAACCGGTAAAATATGGAGACTAGCATGTTCGATCTCACCGGTATGACCGCCCTCGTGACCGGTGCCTCGGGCGGCATAGGTTCGGCCATCGCGCAGGCGCTGGCGGCGCAGGGGGCGCGGCTGGCGGTGTCGGGGTCCAACGCCGACAAGTTGAATGGCTTTCGCGACAGCCTTGGCGGCGATCATGTCGCTTTGCCCTGCAATCTCAGTGATTCCGCCGCGGTCGATGCGCTCGTGCCGTCGGCCCTCGATGCGCTGGGGCAGCTCGATATTCTCGTCAACAATGCCGGGGTCACGCGCGACAATCTGATCATGCGGATGAAGGACGAGGAATGGTCGGATGTCATCCGCATCAACCTCGAAGCCAATTTCCGCCTCGCGCGCGCCGCCGCGAAGCCGATGATGAAGGCGCGGTTCGGCCGCATCATCTCGATCACCAGCGTCGTCGGCGCGACGGGCAATCCGGGGCAGGCCAATTATGCGGCGTCGAAGGCGGGAGTCACCGGCATGACCAAGGCGCTGGCGCAGGAACTGGCGAGCCGCGGCGTGACCGCGAATTGCGTGGCGCCGGGCTTTATCGCGACCGCGATGACCGACGACCTGCCCGACGCGCAGAAGGAAGCGCTCAACCAGCGCATCCCCGCGGGGCGGATGGGCGAGGGGAGCGATATCGCCGCGGCGGTGGTCTATCTCGCATCGAAGGAGGCGGGGTATGTCACCGGCCAGACGCTGCATGTGAATGGCGGGATGGCGATGCTGTCCTGATATCGCGACGTTGGGACGTTCGATACTAAACGGCTGTTAGCGACGGGAAGCGGCCACTCTTCTCCCCTCCCGCAGGCGGGAGGGGTTGGGGGTGGGCAGCGACGGTGCGATGGCCCACCCCGCTGCGACTAACGAACAAAGTTCGTAAGTCTCGCTGCCCCTCCCGCCTGCGGGAGGGGAAAATAGCGCCATCCTTCACTGTCCGCTCCCCACCCGACAGCGGACTCCCGCTAGAAACTCGCGCGCGCCGTGATCCGGATGTCGCGGCCGGCGAGCGGGACATAGTCCTTGGTGAAGCTCGCGTGGCGCCGCGCGTCGACGTCGAAGATATTGTCGGCGGCGAGCGTCAGCGACAAGTGCCGGGTCTCCGGCAACGGGCGCCAGGTCAGCGAGGCGTTGACCAGCGTGAAGCCCTTGGTCGGCGTCTCGAAGGCCGCGATGCGGGTCTGGTCGTCGGTCCATTCGACCTCGGCGCGGGCGTCGAGCCGTTCGCTCGACGCTTCGATCCCGCCGCGGATGCGCAGCGGCGGGATGCGCGGGACATAGGGACCGTCGACGATCTTCGCGCGCGTCATGTCGGCGGTCGCGTCGGCGCCGATATGGAAGCCGCCGATCTGCGCGAGCGGCGCGGCGCCCTCGAACTCGAAACCCCAGACGCGTGCCTTGTTCTGGCGGAACTCGAACAGGGGCAGATCGTCGGCGATCAGGCCAGTGTCGGTTTCATAGATGAAATTGTCGAACCGGCTCGCATAGCCGGTCAGCCCCGCCGACCAGCCGTCGCGCTTGAACTTCAGCGAGGCTTCGCCGCCCCAGCTCGTTTCCTTGGCGAAATTCGGATTGCCGCGCTCATAGGTCAGGGTCGCCGCGTGCGGGCCGTCGGACAGCAGTTCTTCGGCCGAGGGCGCGCGCTCGCTGCGCGAGATCGAGACGCTGGCCTTGAGCCCATCGGCGAGCTGATAGCTGAGCCCAGCCGCACCCGACAGGCTGCTGAACGAGCGGTCGAAGCCGATGCTTTCGGCGCGGACCTGGGACTTTTCGAGGCGCAGCGCACCTTCGAGTGTCACCGGACCGCGTTCGAGTTCCTGCAGCGTGAAGGCCGCGATGCGCGTCGTTTCGTTCGCGGGCAGGAAGGCTTCGTCGCCGATCGCCGCGAAGTCTCGGAAGCTGTACTGGACGCCGCTCGCGCCGCGCCAGCCGCCGCGGTCGTTCTGCGCCAGTTCGGCGCGCGCCTCGATGCCGCGGTTGGTGAAGCGGGTTCCGGGCTCGCCATCGTCGAATTCGGTATGGGCATAGTCGGCATAGGCGCCGCGCACGCGCAATTTCTCGAACAGTCCGTCGCCGAGCTCGACCTCGCCGCGCAAGTCGACGCGATACTGGCGCGCCTTGATCGTCGGCACCTCGTCGATGTCGGCGCGCGGCGGGATGCCATATTCATCCGCGAGATAGCCGAAGCTGATCCCGAGCGAGCCGCCGTCGTCGATGAAGGCGGCGCCGACGCCGGCGCTTTTGCTGGTGCTCTGGCTGTTCGGCACCTTGCCGCGGCTGTTCGCGGCGTCGGTCAGCCGCGCCGCCTCGTCGGCATCGCCGTCGGCGGTCGCGTCGGCCGCGAGGTCGAGCAGATGCGCGCGCAGGGCAGGGGCATAGATCAGCCCGCCGACGCGGACATTGTTCGAATCGCGATAATTGCCGTCGGCGTGGACGACGAAGCGCTGGCCGACCGGCACGTCGATCGAGGCGCCGATGCTCTTGTCGTCGGCGGCGGTGCCGTAGCTCGCGAGCGCATCGAGGTGGAAGGGGCTTTCGGGAATGCTGCGCGGGATGCGGCGGTCGAAGACATTGACCGCGCCGCCGACCGCCTGGCTCGAAAAGAGCAGCACCGAGGGGCCACGCAGGATCTCGATGCGCTCGGCGGTCAGCGGATCGATCGACACCGCATGGTCGGCCGAGGTCGAGGAGGCGTCGATCGCGCCGAGCCCGTCGACCAGCACCGCCGCGCGCTCGCCCGAAAAGCCGCGCAGGATCGGGCGCGAGGCGCCGGGGGAGAAGCTGCTCGATGAAACACCGGGCTGTGCGGCGAGCGTGTCGCCGATCTGGCCGCGGATATCCTGCGCCAGCTTCTCGCCCTCCATCACCGAGACATTGCCGAGGATGTCGAGGCTGCGGACGTAGGGCGCGGTGACGACGATCGCCTGGTCGGTGTGATAATCGTCGTCGCCGGTCGGCTGCGGCGCGGCATCCTGCGCAAAGGCGGGGGCGGCGATCATCAGGGCGAGCGTGAAACCGGTGGAGGAGAGAAGGCGCATGAAGGGGATTCCTGTTGTTCGGGACGGCAAGTCGCCGACGCCAGTAATGATATACTGTTACAATGACAAGGGTTGTGCAGCGACGATGGATGCCGTTCGTCGGCGCTCGTGCCCCGTTGGTCGACGAAGTGGGCCTGTGCTTGGGGCAAGCGAAGCTGTCTTGCGGCGCTGGGGCGGCGGTCCTAGATCAAGGGCATGACTATTGCCAAAACCAGCCTGGACCTCATCGGCAACACCCCGCTCGTCCTGCTCGAAGGCCCCAGCAAGGCGACGGGATGCGAAATCTGGGGCAAGTGCGAATATGCCAACCCCGGCGGATCGGTGAAGGACCGCGCCGCACTCTATATCGTCCGCGATGCCGAAGCGAACGGCAGCCTGCGCCCCGGCGGGACGATCGTCGAGGGGACGGCGGGCAACACCGGCATCGGGCTCGCGCTCGTCGGCAATGCCTTGGGCTACAAGACGATCATCGTCATGCCCGACAACCAGAGCGCCGAGAAGATGGCGACGATCCGCGCGCTCGGCGCCGAGCTTGTGCTCGTGCCTCCCGCGCCCTTTGCCAACCCCGGCCATTTCGTCCACACCTCGCGCCGCATCGCCGAGGAAACCGACAATGCGATCTGGGCGAACCAGTTCGACAATATCGCCAACCGCAAGGCGCATATCTTCGGCACCGCCGAGGAGATATGGGAGCAGATGGACGGCCGCATCGACGGCTTCACCTGCGCCGCGGGCACCGGCGGGACGATCGCCGGGACGGGGCTGGGCCTCAAGGCCAAGGATGCCGCCATCACCGTCGCGCTCACCGATCCGCACGGTGCCGGGCTGTATAATTATTATCAGTGCGGCGAGTTGAAGCCTGAAGGATCGAGCGTCGCGGAAGGCATCGGGCAGAACCGCATCACCGCCAATCTGGAAGGGGCGCCGATCGACACCCAGTTCCGCATCTCTGACGAAGAGGGGCTGAAGGTCGTGCGCCAGTTGCTCGATGAGGAGGGGCTGTGCCTCGGCCTGTCGTCGGGGATCAACGTCGCGGGCGCGATGGCGCTGGCGCGGCAGCTCGGGCCGGGCAAGCGGATCGCGACGATCCTCTGCGACAGCGGCTTTCGCTATCTGTCGACGCTCTACAATCCCGAATGGCTCGCGAGCAAAGGGCTGGCGGCATGACCGGACCCTCCGCGACGACCCCGCCCGCGCCGGTGAATGATTCGATGCGCCGGCTTCAGATCGGGATTGCCGGTTTGCTGACCGTGCTGCTGCTCGTCGGCATGGCGGGGCTCATCGGCGATCGCGCGCGCCAGAATGCGGCGCAGGAGGCCCCAGCGACGACGCAGATGGCGCCGCTCGATGCCGCGAAGGCCGGCAGCGCGCCGCTTGAGGAACTGGGCGTGCAGCCGGTGTCGAAGGACCAGAATGAGGTCGGCGGCGTCAAGGCGCCGCAGCCGGCTCCCGCGGTTCCCGACCTCGAACCCGATCCAGCGCTCGCGCGGGCCCGCCAATCGAAACAGTGACCGCGCGCCGCCGCCCGGCTGCGCTCGACGCCGCCGTTGCGGTGTCGGTGCTGCTTGTGCTGGCATGGGTCGCGGGCGGGCAGGCGGCGCTCGGGCGGATCGATCCGGCGCTGGTTTTGCCGTGGCTGGCGTTGGTGCTGGTGCTTCTGGAGCGATGGCGACAAGCTCGCGAAAACAAGCTGCGTGGCCCCGCGAAGGCGGGGACCCATCTCCGGCCGGACCGAGATAGCGCCGACCGGAGACGGACCCCCGCCTTCGCGGGGGAACACGGGTTTCTTGTCGTGGTGCTCCTGCTCCTGCCGGCGCAGGCGATTCTTGCTCTGCTGCTCGCGGGGCAAATGCCTTGGGCGCAACTGGGGCTGGTTGGTGTCGGGGCCGTGCTGGTCGCGTGGCTTGCCGCCCATCTGGCGCGGTGGCGGGCGGGCAGGGCGGTGCGAGGCATGGTTGCGCTGTTGCTTATCGGGGTCTGGTTTGCCGGGTCGCATCTGCTGCTCGCCGCTCTCTATCGCGCTCCACCCGCCGCGGGCGCGCCCGTCACCATGCTCACCGGCCTGCCGCTGCGCTGGTCTGTGGAAGGCGACATGGCGGCGATGATCGCGCAAGGCATGAGCGACGACCCGGCCTTGCAGCGGATCGAGGCGGCGGGGCCGGTGCGCCTGATCGACAGCCTGATCGACCATCCGCCCGCGCCGGGCGGCACGCTGTTCCTCGTCCATCCGCGCGCGCTTGCGCCGCGCGAGCTTGTTGCCGTCGATGCTTTCGTACGTGGGGGCGGGCGCGCCGTCATCCTCGCCGACGCCCTGTCGGGCTGGCCCGCGCGCCATCCGCTCGGCGATCCGCGCAACCCGCCGGTCACCAGCCTGCTGACCCCGCTGCTCGACCATTGGGGCGTGACGCTCGGCGCCGCTCCGGCAGGCGAGCGGGGGCCGCTGGCGATCGATATCGACGGCGCGCGGCTTCGCCTGTTCAGCGCGGGGCGGTTCGAGCGGTTTCCCGCCACCTGTCAGGCCCATGCCGGCCGCCGCATCGTCCATTGCCGCATCGGCGAAGGCGAGGCCTGGCTGGTAGGCGACGCCGACCTGATCTTCGCGCCGCTCTGGAGGGCTGCGCCCGACTGGGCGGCGCATCTGCGGCGGGCCGACACGATGGAATGGCTCGCCGCGCGCCTCTGGCCGGCCGCGCCGCGCGCGATCCTTCGCCCCATATGGATTCGCACCATCGAACAGGCGGGCGAATAGGCGGGCGAAAGCAAAGGCTTCGCGGCCGCTTCCGCGATCGATTCTCCTCTCATTCTCATGCTTCGGGCCCTGCATTGCGGCGTCCGGACCCGTTTTGGTGCTCATTTCATCGCGAAATCACCTATTTGGGGCGTAATATCCCTATCTCACCCTAAAATACCCCTTTCCACCCCGATGGAGTCTTGATAGGCAGGAATCGGAGAGGGGCAATCTCCGCCTGAGTCTTTCGGCCCGAATCTGTCGATTCCGGGCGCAGGGAAATATTGCCCGGTGGCACGAGGCAGGGGGGCTTCAGCGATGGCAGTTGTGACGCCCGGCCGTTATTCGGGCACCAACTTTGCCGCGATCGATGGCAAGGGACGCATCGCCGTCCCCTCGCAGTTCCGCAACAATGTGCCCCTCAATGCGGACGGCCAGCGCGTGCTTTGGGTCGGCTTCCACGAAAAGCTGCCGTGCCTCGTCGCCTATGGGCAGGATCAGTACGATCGCCTGTCGGACGAGATCGAGCGCGACCGCGACACCGCGCTGACCCGCAACCTCGATTTCGACGAGGACGAGGCGTTCAAGAAGCGCTTCAGCTATACCGAGGCCTATACGCTCGACGACAGTGGGCGCTTCCTGCCCAATTTCACCGCGCGCGACCGCGTGGGCGAGGCGGGCGCGACCGCCTTCGTCGGGTCGGGCCGCCGCTTCGAGATATGGTGGCTGCCGACCCTCGCCGAATGCGCCGAGGCCGATCCGGTGCTGCGGCGATTGGCCGGAGCCTGGGAAGAGACCAGGGGGAAGGCGCGAAAGTGACCGAACCCCCCCGAGACCTGCCCCGAGATCCTCGGCACGATCCGGTCCTCCGCGAAGAAGTCATCGCCGCTCTTGCCATCGCCCCCGGCGAGCGCCACGTCGATGCGACCTTCGGCGCCGGCGGCTATACGCGCGCGATGCTGTCTGCGGGCGCCGCGGTGATCGCGTGCGACCGCGACCCCGACGCGATCGCCGAAGGGCAGGCGCTGGTCGCCGAGGCCGATGGCCGCCTGACGCTGATCCACGGCCGCTTCGGCGAGATCGACCGGTTGCTCGCCGAGCGCGGGATCGAGGCGGTCGACGGCATCACCTTCGACATCGGCGTGTCGTCGATGCAGCTCGACCGCGACGCGCGGGGCTTTTCCTTCCAAAAGGACGGCCCGCTCGACATGCGCATGGCGCAGGAGGGCGAAAGCGCCGCCGAGTGGCTCAATCGCGCCGATGAGGGGGCGATCGCTGACGTCCTCTATCATTATGGCGACGAGCGCCAGTCGCGCCGCGTCGCGCGCGCGATCGTCGCCGCGCGGCCGCTGTCGCGCACCGGCGAACTGGCGACGGTGATCCGCAAGGCGCTTCGCCATCCGCCCGGCGCGCCCAAGGATCCGGCGACCAAGAGCTTTCAGGCGATCCGCATCCACATCAACGGCGAACTCGACGAGCTGGCCGAGGGGCTTGCCGCCGCCGAGCGCGTGCTGCGTCCCGGCGGGCGCCTTGCCGTGGTCAGCTTCCACAGCAGCGAAGACCGCATCGTCAAGAATTTCCTGCGCGAACGCAGCGGCGGCGACGCCGGCGGATCGCGCCACCGGCCCGCGCTCCAATCTCCGGCGCGGGCCGCAACTTTCGATCCGCCCGCGCGCAAGGTGCGCCCGTCGAAGGCGGAAGAGGCGCGCAATCCCCGCGCACGCTCTGCAACGCTGCGCAGCGCGGTGCGCACCGCGGCCCCGGCCTGGCCCGGTTCATCGATCAAGAAGGAGTCCTTGTCATGCTGATGGCGGCCCGCAAGCTCCAGGGAATCGGCCTGGTCCTGCTCGTGCTCCTCTTCGCGATGGCGCTCTATCCGGTCTCGCTGAAGGTCGCGGCGACGCGCAGCGAACTGACGCGGATCGAGCGCCAGATCGACCGGACGCAGGCGAATATCCGCTATCTCGAATCCGAACTCGCGGTGCGCGCCTCGATGCGCCAGCTCGAACAGTGGAACGCCGACAGCTTCGGCTATTCGGCGCCGTCGGCCTCGCAATATCTGGAGAGCGAGCGCCAGCTCGCCTCGCTCGACGGCCTGCCGCGCGCGCGCGGTGCCAACGAGGTCGCGCCGGTGCTGATGGCTATGGTGAGCCCGGTGGGAGCGAGCCCGGTCGGCACCCCCGCGTCGGCCACGACCGCCGCCGAAAAGCCGGCGACCAAGCCCGCGGCTGAAAAGCCCGTCGTTCTCGCGCAGGCCGAAACCGCCGTGCGGAGCGATTCGCCGCCGCGCATGGCGCCGACCCGCCGCCGCGAACAGCTCAAGATGATCGAGGACCAGCTGCTCGCCGAATCGACGCTGGCCGACCTCAAGCGCGCCGCGGCGCGCGAGGCAAAGGAGGGCCGCACCGCTCCATGAACACGCTGGTCGTCCGTCCGGCCCGGGTGCGCACCGCTGGGGTGCGGCAGCAGATATTGCTGACCGCGCAGCAGCGGCTGATGATGCTCATGCTGTTGTTCATGGCGGCCTTTTTCCTGATTTCGATGCGCCTGCTGTTTTTCGCGCTGTTCGATACCTCGTCGGGGCATGGCGATGGCGCGGCGACTTTCATTCCGGCGCGGGCCGACATCGTCGACCGCAACGGTGTGCCGCTGGCGCGGACGATCGACGGCTATTCGATCCGCGTCGTGCCGTCGAAGCTGCTCAATAACCGGCAATATCTGGCCGACGAGCTGGTCAAGATCTTTCCCGATACCCCGCGTGAGGAGTTTCTGGCGAAGCTCAGCGGCCCGCGCCCGACATACATCCGCCGCCGCGCGCTGCCCGATCAGGTCGCGGCGGTGAACGCGATCGGCGATGTCGGATTCGACTTCCCGCGAGAAAAGGAGCGGCTCTATCCCCAGCTCAGCCTCGCGGCGCAGGTGCTGGGCTTCACCGATGCCGAGGGGCACGGCGTCACCGGGGTCGAAGGCGCGTTCGACAAGCAGCTGACCGACAAGGCGACGCGCGGCGAGCCGCTGGCGCTGTCGATCGACGCGCGCGTCCAGGGCGTGCTCGAAAGCGAGCTCGGCAACGCGGTGACCAATCTGGAGGCGATCGGCGGCGCGGGCATCATTCTCGACGTCCACACCGGCGAGGTGCTGGCGATGACCTCGCTGCCGACCTATAATCCGAACAAGCTGGTCGCCGGCGACATGGCCGCGCGCCGCAACGCGGTGACCTATAATCTTTATGAGCTGGGATCGGTCATCAAGCCGCTGTCGATCGGCGCGGCGATCGACAGCGGCGTCGTGACCAGCATGGCGAAACGCTACGACGCGACCAAGCCGCTCGCGATCGCGGGATTTCATATTCGCGATTCGCACATGATGGGACGCTGGCTCAACGTGCCTGAGACGCTGATCCACAGCTCGAACATCGTGACCGCGCAGATCGCCGACCAGCTCGGCAAGGAAAAGATGGAGGCGATGTTCCGCAGCATCGAATTCAACAAGCGTCCGGCCATCGAACTCAAGGAACGTGCCTTTCCGCTGTGGCCCAGGGAATGGGGCCGGCTGTCGACGATGACGACCAGCTATGGCCACGGCATCGCGGTGACTCCGCTGCATCTCGCAAATGCCTATGCCGCGCTCGTCAACGGTGGTATCTGGCGCCCCGCGACGATTGTGAAGCTCGGCGACAAGGCACCGCCGCAGGGGCATCGCGTCTTCAAGGCGTCGACCAGCGCGCGGATGCGCCAGCTCCTTCGCCTGATCGTCTCGGATGGCACCGGCCGCCAGGCCGACGCGCCGGGCTTTCGCGTCGGCGGCAAGACCGGCAGCGCTGAAAAGCCGGGCGCGGGCGGCTATCGCCGTCACTCGCTCGTCTCGACCTTCGCCGCCGTTTTCCCGATGGACAATCCGCGCTACGTCGTCATCGCGATGATCGACGAGCCGAAGGGCAATGCCTTCAGCTCGGGCCAGCGTACCGCGGGCTATACCGTCGCGCCGGTGGTCAAGAAGGTGGTGATGCGCGCGGGTCCGATGCTCGGCGTCTTCCCCGACGAAAGCCGCGACGTCGACGTGTCCGAACTGACCCCGCTGCTCTGGAAGAACGGGGAAAGCGAATAATGCGCCTGTCCGCGCTGACAGGCGATCATGGTCTGGCAGGGGCGGACCCGGTGGTGACCGGGCTCGCGATCGACCATCGCAAGGTCGCGCCGGGCACGATCTTCGGCGCCTTCGCCGGCGAGAGATTCAATGGCGAGGATTTCATTCCCGCAGCCGTGGAAGCCGGGGCGATCGCCGTCGTCGCACGGCCCGAGGCGAAGGTCGAGGGCGCGGTCCATATCGCCGACGCCAACCCGCGCCGCGCCTTCGCGCATATCGCCGCGCGCTTCTTTCACCGCTTTCCCGCGACCTGCGTCGCGGTGACCGGCACCAACGGCAAGACCTCGACGGTCGAGATGACGCGTCAGCTCTGGCGCATGGCGGGCTTTCACGCCGCGTCGATCGGCACGCTCGGCATCACCACCTCGAACGACAGCGCCGCGACCGGGCTGACGACGCCCGACATCGTCACTTTCCTGTCCAACATGTCGGGCCTCGCCGCCGAAGGCGTGACCCATGCGGCGTTCGAGGCGTCGAGTCACGGCCTCGACCAGTATCGCACCGAGGGATTGCGCGTGAAGGCGGCCGCCTTCACCAACCTCAGCCACGATCATCTCGATTATCATGGCGATATGGACAGCTATATGGCCGCGAAGATGCGGCTGTTCCGCGAGGTCGTCGACGCCGACGGCACGGCCGTCATCTGGAACGATGATATGTGGTCGCCTGCCGCCGAATATGCGGCGAAGCAGCGCGGCCTCCGCACGCTGACCGTCGGCACGCACGGCGAGGATTTGCGCCTCGTCTCGCGCGAGCCGACCCAGCTCGGCCAGTCGCTGCTGATCCAGGCGGGTGCGCTGGCGCAGAAGGTCACGCTGCCGCTGATTGGTGCCTATCAGGTCGCCAATGCGCTCGTTGCGGCCGGGCTGGTGATCGCGACCGGCGGCGATGTGCAACAGACGCTCGCCAATCTCGCGCGGCTCCAGCCGGTGCGCGGGCGGCTGGAACGCGCGGCGATCACGCGGGCCGGAGCGCCCGTCTATGTCGATTACGCACATACGCCCGATGCGATCGAGGCGGCGCTCGACGCGCTCCGCCCGCATGCGGCGGGGCGTCTGATCCTCGTCTTCGGCGCGGGCGGCGACCGCGACCAGGCGAAGCGCGCCGAAATGGGGCGGGTCGCCGCCGCCAAGGCCGATGTCCTGATCATCACCGACGACAATCCGCGCGGCGAGGATGCCGCCGCGATCCGCGCGGCGATCGCCGGGGGGGCGCCCGATGCGCAAATCATCGGCGACCGCCGCGCCGCGATCGCCGCCGCGATGGCCGAGGCGCGCGCGGACGACATTGTCTGCATCGCCGGCAAGGGCCATGAGCAGGGGCAGATCGTCGGGCGCGGCGAGGCGATGCGCGTCCTTCCCTTCGACGACGTCGCGGTCGCGCGCGAGGAGGCGGCATGAATCCGCTGTGGACCGCACGCGCTATCGCGGCTGCTACGGGAGGGACGGCCAGCGCCGACTTCACGGTGCAGGGCGTTGCCTTCGATTCGCGCGAGGTGACGAAGGGCGACCTGTTCATCGCGATGAAGGGCGAGGCGACCGACGGTCACAAGTTCATCGACAAGGCGATCGCGGCGGGCGCCGCGGGTATCGTCTGCGAGACCGACATCGATTTTCCGCATGTCCGCGTCGCCGACAGCGTCGCCGCGCTCAACGCGCTCGGCACCGCATCGCGCGCGCGCAGTCACGGGCGGATCATCGGCGTCACCGGATCGGCGGGCAAGACCGGGACGAAGGAGGCGCTGTTCGCCGCGCTCGATCGTTTCCGCCCCGGCAAGGCGCATCGCTCGGTCAAGAGCTACAACAATCATGTCGGTGTGCCGCTCAGCCTCGCGCGGATGCCCTCGACCGCCGATTTCGGCGTGTTCGAAATGGGGATGAACCACGCGGGCGAGCTTGCCGCGCTGACGCACATGGTGCGCCCGCACGTCGCGATCGTCACCACTATCGCGCCCGCGCATATGGAATATTTCGGCAGCGAAGAAGCCATCGCCGACGCGAAGGGCGAGATTTTCGAGGGGCTGGAACCCGGCGGCACCGCGATCCTGCCGTTCGACAGTCAGCATTATGCGCGGCTCCGCGCCAAGGCGGAGCAGCATGCCGCGCATATCGTCAGCTTCGGGCTCGGCGAGGGCGCCGACGTCCGCGCGGTCGACTGGCTGCCCGACGGGCAGGGCGGCTCGCTCGTCACGGCGCAGGTGCAGGATGCGCTGCTCTGCTTCACCATCGCGCAGGCGGGCGCGCATTGGGTGTCGAATGCGCTCGCGGTGCTGGCGGCGGTCAAGCAGGTCGGCGGCGATCTGCCCGCCGCGGGTCTCGCCTTTGCCGAGATGGGCGGGCTCGCGGGGCGCGGCGCGCGCCACCGGGTCCAGGTGCCCGGCGGCTCGATCCTCGTCATCGACGAAAGCTATAACGCCAATCCCGCCTCGATGGCCGCGACGATCGAACAGCTCGCGGCCGAATCCGGCGAGCGCAAGGTCGCGATTCTGGGCGCGATGAAGGAGCTCGGCCCCGATGGCGAGGCCTATCACGCCGCGCTCGCGGCTCCGCTCGTCGCGGCGCGCGTGCGGTTCGCCCTGCTTGTCGGCGAAGAGATGGCGCCGCTCGCCAAAGCGCTTGAGGGACGCATCGAATTCGAGCATGTGGCCGCCCACTCGGCCGCGACCGCGCGGCTGAAGGACGTGATCCGGCCCTGCGATACGGTGCTGGTCAAGGGATCGAACAGCGTCGGCCTGTCGCACGTGGTGACGGCGCTGACCAATGGGGAATTTTGATGCTGTACTGGCTGGCGGAATGGCTGGGCTTTCCGGGGGCTTTGAACCTCATCCGCTATCTGAGCTTCCGCTCGGGCGCCGCGGTCGCGACCGCGCTGATCATCGGCCTGTGGATCGGGCCGCGCTTCATCCTGATGCTGCGGATGCGGCAGGGGAAGGGGCAGCCGATCCGCGACGACGGTCCGCAAAGCCACCTCGCGAAAAAGGGCACGCCGACGATGGGCGGGCTGATGATCCTCATTTCGCTGATGATCTCCGCCCTGCTCTGGATGGACTTGTCGAACCGCTTCGTCTGGGCATGCCTGTTCGTGACCGCGGGCTTCGCGGCGGTCGGCTTCCTCGACGACCTCGACAAGGTGACCAAGGCCAGCCATCGCGGGATTCCCGGGCGCGTGCGCCTGCTGGTCGAGTTCGCGATCGCCGCGGTCGCGGTGCTGCTGATCGTTTCGCGCACCGGCACCGACCTCTATCTGCCCTTTTTCAGCAACGTCTACATCCCGCTCGGACCCTTTTATTATATCTTCGCGATGGTGCTGATCGTCGGCTTCGGCAATGCGGTGAACCTGACCGACGGACTCGACGGGCTCGCAACCTTTCCGGTGATGATCGCCAGCCTGACTTTCCTCGTCATCGTCTATTTGTCGGGTAACGTTAAATTTGCCGGCTACCTCGGCATCCCGCACGTTCCCGGTGCCGGCGAGCTTGCGATCTTCGCCGCCGCGATCATCGGCGCGTGCCTCGCTTTCCTGTGGTTCAACGCGCCGCCCGCCGCTGTCTTCATGGGCGACACCGGCAGCCTCGCGCTCGGCGGCGCGCTCGCGACGGTCGCGGTGACCGCGCAGCACGAGCTGGTGCTCGTCCTCGTCGGCGGGCTGTTCGTGGTCGAGGCGCTGTCGGTGATCATTCAGGTCTTCTGGTATAAGAGAACGGGCAAGCGCGTCTTTCGCATGGCGCCGATCCATCATCATTTCGAGCAGCTCGGCTGGCCCGAATCGACCGTCGTCATCCGCTTCTGGATCGTCTCGATCATCCTCGCGCTCGCGGGGCTCGCGACGCTCAAGCTGCGGTGATCACGTCGCGCGCCTTTGCCGGCCGCCGCTATGCGGTGCTGGGGCTGGCGCGCTCGGGCCTCGCGGCGGTCGAGGCGCTCGTCGCCAGTGGCGCGGGCGTCACCGCGTGGGACGACCGTGAGGCCGCGCGCGACGAGGCGATGATGCTCAACGCCGATATCGCTGATCCGCTCGCCATCGATCTCGTTGGCTTCGCGGGCGTCGTCGTGTCGCCGGGCGTGCCGCTCAACCGCCACCCGGTCGCCGCGCACGCGCGCGAGGCGCATGTCCCGGTGATCGGCGACGTCGAGCTATTCGCCGAAGCGCGTCCCGATCTGCCGCCGCACAAGGTCGTCGGCATCACCGGCACCAACGGCAAGTCGACCGTCACCGCGCTCGTCACCCATATGCTCGAAAGCGCGGGGGTGCCCGCGCTGATGGGCGGCAATATCGGCCTGCCGATCCTGTCGCGCGATCCCTTGCCCGAGGGCGGCGTCTATGTGCTCGAATTGTCGAGCTATCAGATCGACCTCGCGCACAGCCTTGCCTGCGACATCGCGGTGCTGACCAACCTGACCCCCGATCATCTCGACCGCTACGACGGCTTTGCAGGCTATGCTGCGTCGAAGGCACGGCTGTTTTCGCTCCAGCATAGGGATCAGGTCGCGATCGTCGCGGTCGACGACGATCCGTCGCGGATGATCGCGGGGCGCCTCAACCATCGCCTCCACCGCGTCTCGGCGCAGGACATCGATCCTGCCGACCAGGCGCGCTGGCCCGCGCTGCAGGGCCCGCACAACGCGCAGAACGCGGTGTGCGCGATCGCCGTCTGCCGGACGCTGGGGCTGAACGACGAAGAGATCGAACGCGGGCTCGCCACCTATCGGGCGCTCCCGCATCGCATGGAATGGGTCGGCGAAGCCGCTGGCGCCAGCTGGTACAACGACAGCAAGGCGACCAACGCGGCTTCCGCTGCACCGGCGCTGGCGGCTTTCCCGCCGGCGCCGGACCAGCGTCTGCACTGGATCGCGGGGGGGCAAGCCAAGGGCGACGGCCTGTCCGCCTGCCGTCCCTGGTTCGGCCATGTGAAGCGTGCCTATCTGATCGGTGAGGCGATGGAGGCTTTCGCGGACGAGATCGGCGATGCGATCCCGGTCGATCGGTCGGGCGACCTCGCGACGGCGGTCGCGCATGCGGCGGCGGCGGTCGAGCCCGGCGACATCGTCCTGCTCTCGCCCGCCTGCGCGTCGTTCGACCAGTTCCGGGACTATGAGCAGCGCGGCGACGCGTTCCGCGACCTCGTTCCGGCGTTGGGAGATGGATGAGGATATGAGCGGGGGGACCGACATGAATGCGACCGAACGCCCGGTCATCGCCGCGACGACGCGGACGGCCAAGCGGCGCGGCCCGCGCCTCAGTCGCGCCGACCGCACACCGCTCGGCCTCTGGTTCTGGGAAATCGACCGGGTACTGCTGCTGCTCGTCTCGATGCTGATCGCGGTCGGACTGGTCGCGGTCGCGGCGGCGTCGCCGGTCGCGGCGCAAAAGCTGTCGACGACCACCGCCAGCCTCGACCCGCTCTATTATTTCTATCGCCAGCTCATGTGGGTGATCGTCGGCTTGCCCGTCATGCTCGGCGTGTCGATGCTGCCCAAGGCGCAGGCGCGGCGCTTTGCCATCTATGGCACGATCAGTTTCCTTGTCCTGCTGTTCCTCGTTCCGCTGATCGGCACGTCGGTGAACGGCGCGCAGCGGTGGATCGGCAGCGGTGTTTTCCGCCTGCAGCCGTCGGAGTTTCTGAAGCCCTTCTTCGCGGTGTCGCTCGCGTGGATCCTGTCGCTGCGGCTCCACGACCAGAGCCTGCCCGTCGTGCCTTTGTCCTTCGTGCTGACCGGCATCATCGGCATATTGCTGATGGGCCAGCCCGACCTTGGGCAGACGATCATCTTCCTCGGCACCTGGCTGGTGCTGGTGATGGTCGCGGGGCTGTCGATGCGGATCATCGGCATTCTTGCCGGGGGCGGGCTCGCCGGGCTCGTCGTCGCTTATTTCACCTATTCGGTCGCCAACCAGCGCATCAACAGCTGGCTGTTCGGCGAGGGAGACAGTTTCCAGGAGGATCGCGCGCACGCGACGATCACCGCGGGCGGGCTGATCGGCACCGGCCCCGGCGCGGGGCTCGCCAAGTTCAAGCTGCCCGAGGCGCACACCGATTATATCTTCTCGGTCATCGGCGAGGAGTTCGGGATCATCGCCTGTATCGCCATCGCGATCCTGTTCCTCGCTATCATCGTCCGCGTCCTCGTTCGCCTGCTCGACGAAGAGGATAGTTTCCAGATCCTCGCGGTCGCGGGGCTGATCGCGCAGTTCGGCGGGCAGGCGACGATCAACATGGCGGTGAATACCCAGCTCTTTCCATCGAAAGGCATGACCTTGCCCTTCATCAGCTATGGCGGCTCCTCGTTCATCGCGCTGTCGATCGGCATGGGTTTGCTCTTGTCGCTGACCCGGCGAAACCCCTATGCCGCGCGGGTGTCGATGACCCGCAACTGGAACAAGCGATGACCGCAACGCGCCACTTTCTGCTCGCCGCCGGGGGGACCGGCGGCCATATGCTGCCCGCCTATGCCCTGGCGGGCGAATTGATTGCGCGCGGGCACCGCGTGGCGCTGGTCAGCGACGACCGCGGCCTGAAAATTCCGGGCGCGCCCGCCGAACTCGAAACGCATGTGCTGCCCGCCGGCCGCGTCCATGGCGGCCCGGTCGGCTGGGTGAAGGCCGCGCTTGCGATCCGCAAGGGCCGCAGGCAAGCGATCGACCTGATCCGCAGCTTCGACCCCGCGGTCGTCGTCGGCTTCGGCGGCTATCCCTCGCTTCCCAGCCTGCTCGCGGCGGGATCGACGAAGCGGCCGCGGGTGATCCACGAACAGAATGCCGTGCTTGGCCGCGTCAACCGGATGATGGCGCCGCGCGTCGATGCGGTCGCGGTCGCCTACCACAATATCCAGCGCTTCCCGGCCGGGAACGAGATGAAGCTGCACATTACCGGCAATCCGGTGCGCGACGAGATTATCGCAATCCGCGAGGACGGCTTCCCGCCGCTGCCCGAGGACGGCATCTTCCGGCTGCTCGTGGTCGGGGGGAGTTTGGGCGCCACGGTGCTGAGCGACGTCGTGCCCGCCGCGATCGCGATGCTGCCGCGCGCTTTGCTCGACCGCTTGCAGGTCGTGCAGCAGGCGCGCGAGGACGACATTGCGGCGGTGCGCGCCAAATATGCCGAACTCGGCGTCGCCGCCGAATGCGCGCCTTACATCGCCGATTTTCCCGAGCGGCTGCGCTGGGCGCACCTGGTGATCGCGCGCGCGGGCGCCTCGACCGTCGCCGAGCTCGCCTGCGCGGGGCGGCCGGCAATCTTCGTCCCCTATCCGCACGCGATGGACGATCACCAGACCTATAATGTCGTCGATATGGTTCAGGCGGGCGGGGCAATTTCCTTCCAGCAGCCCGATTTCACCGCCGCCGAGGTCGCGAAACATATCCAGCGCATGGCGCTCGAACCCGGCGCGCTCGAAGAGGCGGCCGAGCGCGCCGCGAGTTGCGGGCTCCCCGATGCGACGCGCGATCTTGCCGATCTGGTCGAATCCTTTGCCGCGCCGCCGATGATGGACGTGATCCGCGTCGGTGCGCCCGCACGCGCCGCAACCGCGAACAGCATCGCCGCCACCCGCGCGGGAGACGCCTGATGCGCGGCGTCGCGACCGATATCGGCATCATCCACTTCATCGGCATCGGCGGCATCGGCATGTCGGGGATTGCCGAGGTGATGCACAATCTCGGCTATCAGGTGCAGGGTAGCGACATCGCGGATAGCTATGTCGTCGAAGGCCTCAGGAAACGCGGCATCAAGGTTGCGATCGGCCACGAAGCCGCGAACGTCGAGGGCGTCGCGGTCGTCGTCACCTCGACCGCGGTCCAGCGCGGCAATCCCGAGGTCGAGGCGGCGCTCGCGCATCGCATCCCGATCGTCCGTCGCGCCGAGATGCTCGCCGAACTGATGCGCCTCAAATCGACCGTCGCGGTCGCGGGGACGCACGGCAAGACGACGACGACCAGCCTCGTCGCGGCGCTGCTCGATGCGGGCGGGGTCGATCCGACCGTGATCAACGGCGGCATCATCAACAATTACGGCTCGAACGCGCGGCTCGGCGCGTCGGACTGGATGGTGGTCGAGGCCGACGAGAGCGACGGCAGTTTCCTGCGCCTCGACGGTACGATCGCGGTTGTCACCAATATCGATCCCGAGCATCTCGACCATTATGGCAGCTTCGACGCGATCAAGGGCGCCTTCGTCGAATTCATCGAGAATGTGCCCTTCTATGGCGCCGCGATGCTCTGCCTCGACCATCCCGAGGTACAGGCGATCATCCCGCGCATCCGCGACCGGCGCATCGTCACTTACGGCTTTTCTGCGCAGGCCGACGTGCGCGGCACCAATGTGACGCCCGGCCCCGACGGCAACCGCTTCGACGTCGTCGTGCGCGACCGCGACGGGAATAGCCGGACGATTGCGGGCATCCACCTGCCGATGTCGGGGCGCCACAATGTCCAGAACGCGCTCGCGGCGATCGCGGTGGCGCTGCACATGGGCGTGTCGGACGACAAGATCGCGTCGGGCTTCAAGGGTTTCGCCGGGGTCAAGCGCCGCTTCACCAAGGTCGGCGAGATCGCGGCCGAGGGCGGCGTCGTGACGGTGATCGACGACTATGCCCACCATCCGGTCGAGATCCGCGCCGTGCTGTCGGCGGCGCGTGAGGGTGCCGGGGCAGGGCGTGTCGTCGCGGTGGTCCAGCCGCATCGATTCACACGTCTTCGCGACCATATGGACGACTTCCAGCAGGCGTTCAACGACGCCGACATGGTGCTGGCGCTGCCCGTCTATGCGGCGGGCGAAAGTGCGATCGACGGCGTGTCGTCGGAGGCGCTGGTCGCGGGATTGAAGGACCGCGGGCATCGTCACGCATCGACCGTCGCGAATGCCGATGCACTGGCCGCGACGATCGGCGAGGCCATGAAATCGGGCCAACTCGGCGCCGGCGATAAGGTCATCTGCCTCGGTGCCGGCGACATCACCAAGATCGCGGCGGGGCTGGCAGCGGCGGTGGGGGCGGAGAAATGAGCTTCTACCTCTCCTTCATCCCGTTCGTGTCGAGCGAAGTCGAGACACCCATCGGCCTTAGGCCTAGCCTGAGGGGCATCTCGACTTCGCTCGATGCGAACGGAAAAGGGGCGCGGTCATGAACGAGACCGCGATGCTCCCTACCGTGCGTGGCAAGCTCACCCCCAACGCCCCGCTGGCGCCGCTCGTCTGGTTCAAGTCCGGCGGCCCTGCCGATTGGCTGTTCGAGCCGAAGGACGCCGACGATCTGGCGGACTTCCTTCGCGATCTCGACCCGGCGGTTCCGGTGATGGCGCTCGGCCTCGGCTCGAACCTCATCGTCCGCGATGGCGGTTTTCCGGGCGTCGTCGTCCGGCTAGGCAAGGCGTTCGCCAAGGTCGAGGCGATCGACGCTACGACGCTACGCTGCGGCGGCGGCGCGTCGGGCATTCTCGTGTCCTCGACCGCGCGCGACGCAGGGGTCGCGGGGCTGGAATTCCTGCGCTCGATCCCCGGCACCGTCGGCGGCTTCGTCCGCATGAACGGCGGCGCCTATGGCAGCGAGGTCAAGGACATATTGGCCGAGGCTGAAGTCGTCTTGCGCTCGGGCCAACGCCGGACGCTGCCGCTTGTCGATCTCGGCTACACTTATCGCCACAGCGAATTGCCCGAGGGGGCGGTGGTGATCGGCGCGACCTTCCGCGGCCGTCCCGGCGCGAGCGAAGCCATTCAGGCCGAAATGGACCGCATCGCGGCGAGCCGCGAGGCATCGCAGCCGCTGCGCTCGAAGACCGGCGGCTCGACCTTCAAGAACCCCGAGGGGCACAAGGCGTGGCAGCTCGTCGACGAGGCGGGGTGCCGCGGTTTCGCCGTCGGCGGAGCGCAGGTCAGCGAGAAGCACACCAATTTCCTGATCAACACCGGCGATGCGACGAGCGCCGACATCGAAGCGCTCGGCGAGGAAGTCCGCCGCCGGGTGAAGGCGAAGAGCGGCATCGAACTGCAATGGGAAATTCAGCGCGTGGGAATCGAGAAATGAGCCGGGGTCCGTGGCATGTCGCCGTCCTGATGGGGGGCTGGTCGGCCGAACGCGAAGTGTCGCTGATGAGCGGCCGGGACATCGCCGATGCGCTCGAGAGCCGCGGCCACAGGGTCACCCGCATCGACATGGACCGCGACGTCGCGCTGCGGCTCGCCGAGGCGAAGCCCGACATCGTGTTCAACGCGCTCCATGGCGTTCCCGGCGAGGATGGGACGGTGCAGGGGATGCTCGACCTGATGGGCCTTAAATACACCCATAGCGGGCTCGTCACCTCGGTAATCGCGATCGACAAGGAATTGACGAAGCAGGCGCTGGTGCCGCATGGTGTGCCCATGCCGACGGGGACGATGGTCGACAGCGAAAGCCTGTTTTCAGTCGATCCGCTGCCGCGCCCCTATGTCCTGAAACCCGTCAACGAAGGTTCGTCGGTCGGTGTCGCGATCGTCAAGGACGACAGCAATTACGGCAACCCGATCGCGCGCGAAGCCGTCGGCCCGTGGCAGCTATTCGACCGCCTGCTCGCCGAGCCCTTCATCAAGGGGCGCGAGCTGACCGTCGCGGTGCTCGGCGACACCGCGCTCGGCGTAACCGAATTGCGCGTCAAGTCGGGCTTCTACGACTATGACGCCAAATATACCGAGGGGCTGACCCAGCATGTCTGTCCCGCCGAAATCCCCGCCGACGTCGCGCAGCGGATGAAGGATCTGGCGGTCCAGGCGCACCGGCTGCTCGGCTGCAAGGGCACGTCGCGATCGGATTTCCGCTGGGACGACGAGCAGGGTCTTGCCGGCATCTATCTGCTGGAGGTCAACACCCAGCCCGGCATGACGCCGCTCAGCCTCGTGCCCGAACAGGCGCGCGCGATCGGCATCGACTATGCCGAACTCGTCGAGCGCATCGTGGAGGAAGCCCTATGAGCAGCACGCGGATCAAGCGCGGCAAGGCGCCTCCGCGCCGCCCCGCGCGCGCGCCGAAGAAAAGGCGGAAAATCCAGAAGTCGCGGCTGAACGCGGTGATCAACGCGCTGCCGGTCAGCCCCGCAACGCTGCAGCGCGCCGCCAACTGGACGATCGGCATCGGCCTCGCCGCCGCGGTCGCGCTCGCCGCCCATGCGACCGGGGTCACCGCGAAGATCCACGAGGAATATGCGCAGGCGGTCGGCCGCGCGGGCTTTCAGGTCAAGAAGGTCGAGGTCGTCGGCGCCGACCGCATCGACCGGCTCAAGGTCTATGACATCGCGCTCGCGCAGAAGGATCGCTCGATGGCGGCGGTCGATCTCGAGGATGTGCGCCACGACCTGATGCAATATGGCTGGATCAAGGACGCGCGCGTCTCGCGCCGCCTGCCCGACACGCTCGTCGTCGACATCGTCGAGCGCACCCCGGCGGCGATCTGGCAGCATAATAATCGCCTGTCGCTGATCGACGCGAAGGGCGTGGTGCTCGAACCCGTCAGCGTCGCGACGATGCCCGACCTGCCGCTCGTCATCGGCCCGCACGCGAACCGCCGCGCGCAGGACCTCGACCGGCTGCTGGCCGAGGCGAGTTCCCTGAAGGAATTGCTCGCGGGCGCGACCTGGGTCGGCAACCGCCGCTGGGATTTGCGTTTCCGCAGCGGCGAGACGCTGTCGCTTCCCGAGGGCGAGGTCGAGGCGAAGGCGGCGCTCGCCAAATTCGCGCATATGGACGGCGCCAACCGGCTGCTCGGCCGCGGCATCCTGCGCTTCGACATGCGCGATCCCACGCGTTTCGTGCTGCGCCTGCCGCACGAGGGGCAGGTGGCACCCGCGAAGCTCGACGATGCGCATGACGCGGCCGATGCCGTTGCCGCCGCCGCTTCGGCGGAGAAGGGGTAAGCCATGGCGCCGCCCCGCATCGAAAAGATCATCACCGCGCTCGACGTCGGATCGTGGAAGGTCTGCGCGCTGATCGCGGGGCAGACCGCCGACGGCCAGCTCCATGTCCTCGGCACCGGCCAGCGCGAGAGCCGCGGCGTCCAGCGCGGCTATGTTGCCGACATGGAGCAGACCGAACATGTCGTACGCGAGGCGATCGAACAGGCCGAGCGGATCGCGGGGCTCAACATCGACGACGTCTGGGTCAGCTTTTCGGCGGGCAGCCTCTTGAGCGACGTCGCGCCGATCGAGAGCGAGCTCGGCGGTCACCGCATCGAGCAGGAGGATATCGACGACCTGCTCGCCGCGGGCCGCGCCGGGATCGATCCCGAGGGACGAATGATCCTCCACGCCCAGCCGGCGCTCTATACGCTTGACGGGCTCACCGGGGTCAAGAACCCGATCGGGCTCCACGCCGACCGGCTTGGCGTCGACATCCATATCATCATGGCCGACGGTGCGCCGGTGCGGAACCTCGAGGCGGCGGTGCGGCAGGCGCATCTCGACGTCAACGCCGTCGTCGCGTCGCCGATCGCCGCCGGGCTCGCCTGCCTGTCCGACGAAGAACGCGACCTCGGCGTTGCGCTGGTCGAGCTTGGCGCCGCGGTCACCACCGTCTCGCTCTATGCCGGCGGGATGCTCGTCGAGATGGCGTCGCTGCCCTTCGGCGCGAGCGACATCACCGACGATATCGCCTCCGCCTTCGGCATCCGGCGCAGCCAGGCGCAGCGGCTCCAGAGCTTCTATGGCTCGGCGTCGGCATCGCCGCGCGACAATAATGAGATCATCGAGCTCGATCCCGGCGCGCCGGCGGGCAGCGATTCGCCGCGCATCACGCGCGCGCAGCTCGTCGCGGTGATCCGCCAGCGCCTCGACGCGATGATGGGCGACATCGGCCGGACGCTGAAAGACCTGCATTTCGTCGGGCCGGTCGGGCGGCAGGTCGTGCTCGTCGGCGGCGGTGCCGACCTGAAAGGGCTTGCCGACTACACGCAAAGCGCGCTTGGCCGTGCGGCGCGCGTCGGGCGACCGCGCGGGCTGCACGGCCTGCCCGATGCTCATGGCGGTCCGGCTTTCGCGACGCTCGCGGGTCTGGTTCTCTATGCCGCGTCGGACCCGGTGGACCTTCGCGATCTGCCGATGATGGCGCAGGATGTCTACCGGCCGAAGAACGCGGGCATCATCAATCGATTGATGGCCGCTCTCAAAAGCAGTTTTTGAGGGACGGACGTGGGAAAGGTTAATTTTTTGGGTGATTCCCACGTCACAATAGTGCAATGCGGTCACAGAATTCCGGACGGTGGGACTGACGTCCGGATGGGTCGCAAGGTGAGGGACGCGGCGCAGGTCCGCCGCACAGGGAGATGAGTGGATGAGCATCAATATTGGCCCGCCGCAGGTCGATGAACTGAAGCCGCGCATCGCGGTGATCGGGGTCGGCGGCGCCGGGGGCAATGCCATCGCCAACATGATCGCCGCCCGCGTCGAGGGCGTCGATTTCATCGTCGCGAACACCGACGCGCAGGCGCTGAACGCCTCGCCGGCCGAACGGCGCATCCAGCTGGGGACGCAGATCACCCAGGGGCTGGGCGCGGGGTCTCGGCCCGAGGTCGGACGCGCGGCGGCCGAGGAAAGCATCGCGCAGGTCGAGGAAGCGTTGAACGGCGCGCATATGTGCTTCGTCGCGGCGGGCATGGGCGGCGGCACCGGCACCGGCGCGGCGCCGGTGATCGCCAAGGCGGCGCGCGACCGCGGCATCCTGACCGTCGGCGTGGTGACCAAGCCCTTCACCTTCGAGGGGCAGCGCCGGATGCGGTCGGCGGACTCGGGCATTGCCGAGCTTCAGGACCATGTCGACACGCTGATCGTCATTCCCAACCAGAATCTCTTCCTCGTCGCCAACCCGAACACGACCTTCAAGGAAGCGTTCACCATGGCCGACGAAGTGCTTCAGCAGGGCGTCCGCGGCATCACCGACCTGATGGTCATGCCCGGCCTCATCAACCTCGACTTCGCCGACGTGCGCAGCGTGATGCGCGAAATGGGTAAGGCGATGATGGGCACCGGCGAAGCCGAAGGTGACGGCCGCGCGCTCGAAGCGGCGCAGAAGGCGATCGCCAACCCGCTGCTCGACGGCGTGTCGATGGCGGGCGCGAAGGGCGTCATCATCTCGATCACCGGCGGCGAGGACATGCGCCTGATGGAAGTCGACGAGGCCGCGAACCATATCCGCGAGCTGGTCGATCCCGACGCGAACATCATCTGGGGCAGCGCCTTCAACGACAATCTCGACGGCAAGATTCGCGTGTCGGTCGTCGCGACCGGCATCGACAGCACCGGCGACACGTCGGCGCAGGCTGCGCCCGCGACGCGCAGCTTCTCGTTCCAGCCCGCGCGCACCGTCGCACCGGCTCCGGTCGCTGAGGAGCCTGTCGAGGCGGCCGCGCCCGAAACGCCGGTCGAGGCTCCTGTCGAAACCGACAATGACCCGGCCCCCGGCTTCTCGCTCGGCGACGCGCCGCAGGCCGCAGCGCCCGCCGAAGCCGTTGCCGAGGAAGAGCCGATGGAGCTCTCGCAGGTCGCGGCGCGCTACGACGATACCGCTGACGAGTTGGTGCTCAGCGAGCCCGAGGCTCCGACCGGCTATCAGCCTGCCGCCCCGGCTGCCGAAGCAGCCCCGCACGCTGCGCCTGCCGAGGATGCGCCTGCGCGCTCGCTCGGTGGCGGAACGCTGTTCGAGCGCATGTCGCGCCTGTCGCGCGGTTCGACCGCCGACCGCGAAGAGGGCAAGGAGGACGGGGTCGATATCCCGCGCTTCCTCGGACGGCAGAACAACCAGTAACAGGGCAGTAAGCGGCCGTTGCTCCGGGCAAGGCGGGCCTGAAATCGGGATGATCTGACTTGCCCTTGCGGCCATGGAAAGCGATGCGGCGACAGGGTTGGGCCGCCGGACCCGGACGGGCCCGGCGCTTGGCCGCGGTGGCGGGCGCGCTGCTGCTGACGAGCGCGATCGCCACGCCTGCGCTTGCCTTTCAGGCAGCGACGCCCGACGCGGCGACGAAAGCGGCGATGGACAAGCGCACCGCGGCGCGAACGCTGCTGTCGTCGGCGCTCGGGCGGCTGGCGACGAACAGCAATGACGCCGCGGCGCTGCTCGATGCCGGGCGCGCTTCGAACGAGCTCGAGGATTATCGTGCGGCGGTCGGCTTCCTGACCCGCGCCGAGCAGGCGAGCCCGCGCGATGGCGCGGTCAAGGCGGCGCTCGGCTCGGCGATGGTCCACATGGAAAGCCCGACGCGCGCGCTCGACTATTTCGGCGAAGCGCAGCTTCTCGGCGCGCCCGAACGCCTGTTCCTTGCCGACCGCGGGCTCGCGCGCGACCTGCTGGGACAGCAGGATGCGGCGCAGCGCGACTATCAGCTCGCGCTGTCGATCGCCCCCAATGACGAGGTGACGCGCCGTTATGCGCTCTCGCTCGGGATCAGCGGCGAGCCTGACCGCGCTGTGCAGTTGCTGACCCCGCAGCTTCGCGCGCAGGATCGTGCGGCATGGCGGCTGCGCGCGATGATCCTGGCGATGAACGGCCGCGATGCCGAGGCGACCGAGATCGTCAATGCGACGATGCCGCCGGCGCTCGCGCAGAATATCCTGCCCTATCTGACGCAGATGGACCGGCTCAACCCGGCGCAGCAAGCCGCCGCCGCGCATTTCGGTCGCTTCCCGAGCGGCGAGCTCGGCCCGCGCCGCAAGCCGGTGCAGGTCGCCGCCGCGACGCCGGCTCCGACGCCTCCGCCCGCAGTCACAACCGGCAAAAGGGCGGAACGAAGTAAGCCGCCAGCATCGGCCATGCCGAAACCCGCTTCGAAACCGGCGCCGAAACCCGTGCCGGTCGTTTCGCCGGCGCCGCGACCGGCAGCATCCGCGGTACCCGTCCCAGCGGCAGCTCCGCCCGCGTCGCAGCCCCCCGCCGCGCATAGTCCCGCTCCCTCCGCCGCCGGCAGTCCGGCGCCGGTTCCCGCAAGGACGGAAGTGGCTATCGCCACGCCGCCTGCCCCCGTTTCGTCGGCGCCGGCTTCGTCTGCGCCTGCTCCCTCCACGGCTGCGCCCGTTGCCCCGATCGGCACCAATCCCGTGCAGTCGTCCACGCCCGTCGGTCCCGGCTTTTCGATCGCCGATGTCGGACGCCCCGCGCCGGCTCCGGCGGCGGTTCCCATGACGCCGCCGCCTTCGATCGCCCCGGCGGGAAGCGCGGTGACGCCCGAGGCGCCGCTGGCCTCGCTCGCCGCTATCGCCAGCTCGATCGAGATTCCGCCCGAGGAACTGGCGCGGCCCGACAATGCGATCGGTGCCGATACGCTCGCCAAGCTGCGCGAGGACAAGAAGCGCGCCGACGCCGCCGAAGAGGCGAAGCGCGAGAAGGAAGAGGCGGCCGCCAAGGCGAAGGCCGAAGCCGACGCGAAAGCCAAGGCCGAAGCGGCCGAAAAGAAAGCGAATCCCGCGCGCATCTGGGTGCAGATCGCGACCGGCGCCAATGCCAAGGCGCTGGCGTTCGACTATGGCAAGTTCGCGAAGAAGAACCCCGCGCTGTTCAAGGGCAAATCGGCCGCGACGACCGAATGGGGCAAGACGCGGCGCCTGCTCGTCGGGCCGTTCAAGGATCGCGCGGCGGCGCAGGACTGGCTCGGCGACTACAAGAAGGCGGGCGGCGACGGATTCCTGTTCAACAGCGACGCCGGCCAGAGCGTCGACCCGGTCAAATGAGCGTCGCCGCCTGCGCCAGCAATCCGGCGCAGAGCCGCGGCCGCCGCCACGAGGAACCCGGCCGCGTCGTGCGCGGCCCGCGCGACGCCTTTCAGCGCGACCGCGACCGCATCATCCACTCGATCGCCTTTCGCCGCCTGCGCCACAAGACGCAGGTCTTCGTCGCGCCCGACGGCGACCATTACCGCGTCCGCCTGACTCACAGCATCGAGGTCGCGCAGATCGGTCGCGGCATTGCCCGCGCGCTCGGCCTCAACGAGGATCTGACCGAGGCACTGTGCCTCGCGCATGACATCGGCCACCCACCTTTCGGCCATGCCGGCGAGGACGCGCTGAAGGCCGCGATGTTTGATCACGGCGGCTTCGATCATAACGGCCATACGCTGCGGACATTGGCGCGGCTCGAATGTCCCTATCCGCGCTTCGACGGGCTGAACCTCAGCTGGGAGACGCTGGAGGGGCTCGCCAAGCACAACGGCCCGGTGCGCCGCCCCGGCTGGGCGCTGGCCGAGATCGACGGCGAATTTCCGCTCGACCTTGTGAGCCACGCCAGCCTTGAGGCGCAGATCGCGGCGGTCGCCGACGACATCGCCTATGACAATCACGACATCGACGATGGGCTGCGCGCGGGATTGCTGACGCTCGACCAGTTGATGGGCCAGCCGTTCGTCGCCGCCAATTACCGCGCGGTCGAGGGCCGCTTTCCCGGCGCGCCGCGCGACCGCTTGCTGCGCGAACTGGTGCGCGACCAGATCGGCGTCATGGTCAACGACGTGATCGCCGCGACCGAAGCGAACGTCGCCGCCGCCGGTGTCGCGAGCGTCGGCGAAGTTCGCGCGGCGGGCGGCACGCTCGGCGATTTCTCGGACGAACTCGCGAGGGCGGAGCGCGACCTCAAGCGCTTCATGTATGCGAACCTCTACCACCATCCCTCGCAGATCGAGGCGGCGGCGGGGGCGAAGGAGGTCGTGTCGCGCCTGTTCGACGTCTACGCCGCCGACCCGCGCCTGATGGGCGAGGACTGGGCCTCGCGCCTTCCCGCAGGGGAGGGCGCGACGGTACGCCATATCGGTGATTATATCGCCGGCATGACCGACCGCTTCGCGATCGATCGCTTCGCGGAGATATTTGGGCGCGGGGCGGTGCCGGAGGCGTTGGCGCACGCTTGATCGACGGTGCGAAAATAACCACAGGCCCACGTTGCCAACCCGACCCGGCGCAGCTTAGGATCGCCCCATGGCGTCACCCGACATCTTGCTGCTTGGCGCAACCGGCCTCGTCGGCGGCATCGTGGCGCGGTCGGTCGCGGCGACGATCCTCGTCCGCCGCGCGCCCGATTATCAATATTCGCAGCCGGAGATGGACGTTGCGCCCAGCGAGCAATGGCCCGCGATCATCGCCGGCCGGCGACCTGCGACCCTCATCTCCTGTCTCGGCACCACGATCCGGCAGGCGGGGTCGCAGGCAGCCTTTCGGGCGGTCGATCATGATCTGGCCCTCGCTTGCGCGCGAGCCGCGAAGGAGGCGGGCGCGCGGCATATGATCGCGGTCAGCAGCGTCGGGGCGTCGTCGCAAGCCTCCAATTTCTATCTGCGGACCAAGGGCGAGGTCGAGGATGATCTTCGCGCGCTGGCGTTCGACCGGCTCGATTTGCTTCGCCCCGGCCTGCTGACCGGCGAGCGTCAGGGGCCGCCGCGGCTGGGCGAGGGGATTGCGATGGTCGCGGCGCCGCTGACCGATGCGCTGCTCCATGGATCGCTGCGTCGCTATCGCTCGATTCCGGCAGAAAGGGTCGCACAGGCGATCGTCACCCTGACCGGCGAGCGGGCGTCCGGCGTCTATATCCACGAAAACGACGCGATCCGCGCGCTCGCCGATTGACTCCGCAAAAAGGCGACGCCAAGGCTCGGGCGTCTGTCGGGTCTCCTTGCGGAGATTCGGCCGGCCGCGCGGGAGAGCGCGGGGCAGGGCGACCTGCACCGCCACCGAAGGAGCAACCGCCCCGGAAACTCTCAGGTCAACGGACCGCGCAGGCTGGAACGGACACTCTGGAAAGCGTTCCGGCGAAGGTCGTCGGGACCACCGAAGGGGTAACCCTGCGTTCTCGCAGGGGAAAACTCTCAGGTTCCCGTGACAGAGGGGGCATGGCGACAGGACGGCATCGGGCCGCGCCTCGCCATGTCAACCGCGGGAGACTGACATGACCGAAACGGACTTTACGGGCGAGGAAGCGGTTCCCACCGCAACGCTGCCGCTCGACGCCTGGCACCGCGCGAAGGGCGGCCGGATGGTCGAATTCGCCGGCTATTGGATGCCGATCCAATATGAAGGCATCATGGCCGAACATCAGTGGACGCGCGAGAATGCGGGTCTGTTCGACGTCAGCCATATGGGGCAGCTCAGTCTTGAAGGCGAAGGCGCCGTGGAAGCGCTTGAAGCGCTCGTCCCCGGCGACATCGCGGCGCTCAAGCCCGGTCGGATGCGCTATTCGCTGCTGCTCGGCGAAGATGGCGGCATACTCGACGACCTGATGATCACCAACGAAGGCGACCAGCTCGGCATCGTCGTCAATGGCGCGGTCAAATGGGACGACATTGCGCATCTTCGCGAGCATCTTCCCGATGATGTTACGCTCAACCACAACGAGGATTACGGTCTGCTCGCGCTGCAGGGGCCGAAGGCGGCCGAAGCGCTCGCGCGTCTCGTTCCCGAAAGCGCCGGCCTTGTCTTCATGCAGGCTGCGCAGGCGACCTGGAACGGCCATGCGATCGCGCTCAGCCGCTCGGGCTATACCGGCGAGGACGGTTTCGAAATCTCGCTTCCGAACGAAGCGCTCGCGGCTTTTGCCGACGCGCTGTGCGCGATGGATGAGGTGAAACCGATCGGGCTCGGTGCGCGCGATAGCTTGCGGCTCGAAGCGGGACTTCCCCTCTACGGCCACGATCTCAGCGAAGACACCGATCCGATCGAGGGCGACCTTGGTTTTGCGATCGGCAAGCGCCGCCGCGAGGAAGCGAATTTCCCCGGCGCCGCGCGCATTCTCGGCCATCTTGCCGACGGTCCGCCGCGCAAGCGCGTGGGCCTGCTCGTCGATGGCAAGCTGCCGGTGCGTGAAGGCGCGAAGCTGTTCGACGGCAACACAGAGATCGGCGTCGTGACTTCGGGCGGCTTTGCCCCCAGCGTCGGCGCGCCGATCGCCATGGGTTATGTGCCGCGCGATCACGCGGTGCCCGGCACCGCCATCGCCGCCGAAGTTCGCGGCAAGCGCGTGCCTTGCACCGTCGCCGCCATGCCCTTCGTTCCCCATAATTATGTCCGCAAACAGGGAGGCTGACCGATGCCGCGTTATTATACCGAAGAGCATGAATGGGTCGATGTCGACGGCGACATCGCGACGGTCGGCATCACCGACTTCGCGCAGAGCCAGCTCGGCGACATCGTGTTCGTCGAGGTTCCCGACACCGGCGCCGAACTGGCTGCGGGCGGTGACGCCGCGGTCGTCGAATCGGTCAAGGCCGCGAGCGACGTCTATGCGCCGGTCGACGGCGTGGTGACCGAAGGCAACGGCCAGCTCGAAGAGGATCCGGCGCTCGTCAACAGCGACCCGGAGGGCGAAGGCTGGTTCTTCCGCATGACGCTGACCGACAAGAGCCAGCTCGACGGTCTGATGAACGCCGAAGCCTACAAGGCCTTCATCGCCGATCTTTGACTTGTCCTCCCCTCCCGCAGGCGGGAGGGGTCGGGGGTGGGCTTTGGGCAAGCCTGCTCTCGCCGCCATGCCCACCCCCGGCCCCTCCCGCCTGCGGGAGGGGGGAGATGATGTGAGCGCATCCGCCGCCCTCGCCGATTGCCGCCTGATGGTGGCGACGCCCATCTATGACGGGGCGCAGGGTAGCTATGTCCGCGCGGCGCTCGACCTCGCGTTGAAGGCGCAGGCGGCGGGCGTCGCGGTGCGCTTCGAGTTCATTCTTTACCAGCCGTCGATCACGCGCGCGCGCGATCTGCTGGCGGCGATCTTCCGCGCCAGCGATTCCACCCATCTACTGTTCGTCGACGCCGATATCGATTTCGCGGCTGACGACGTCTTTTCGATGCTGGCCGCGATGCGCGAGCGGGACGATTGCGCGATCCTTGCCGCCGCTTGCCCGCGACGGATGGTCAACTGGTCCAACGTCGCACGCGCGGTCGAGCGTGGGATGGCGAAGGACGATCCGGGCGACCTCGCGCGCTTCGGCGGCGAGTTCGCGCTGCATTTCCTGCATCGGGACCAGCGGTTCGCGCTGACCGACCTCGTCGAGTTGACGCGAGCCGGGACGGGGATGATGCTGATCCGCCGCGACGTGCTCGATGGACTCGCCGCGCGGCACCCTGAGCTTGGCTTTCGCACCGACCCCGGCGAGCGCGCCGCGCACGGCGTCGCGGACAGCGAGCAGAGCTTCTTCCTGCCGATGATCGACCCGGACAGCCGCGAATTGCTGTCCGACGATTATGCCTTTTGCCGCCGCGCGCGCGATGCGGGTTTCCGCATCTGGCTCGCGCCATGGGTCCGCACGACGCACAGCGGCCCCGCGATCTTTCAGGGATCGCTTCCCGACCTCGCCCAGCTTTTTGCCGTCCATTCCGCTTCTTCCACGGAGTAGTTCATGCGTTATCTTCCCCTTACCAGCGACGACCGCGCGGCGATGCTCGCCGCCGTCGGCGCCGCGTCGATCGACGATCTGTTCGTCGACGTGCCTGCCGAAGCGCGGCTCGACGGTACGATCGCCGGGCTTCCCGACCATGCCAGCGAGCTTGCGGTCGAGCGCCATATGGCGGCGCTCGCGCGGCGGAACATGGCGGCGGGCGACGGACCCTTCTTCCTCGGCGCGGGCGCCTATCGCCACCATGTCCCGGCGAGCGTCGACCATCTGATCCAGCGCGGCGAGTTCCTGACCGCCTACACCCCCTATCAGCCCGAAATCGCGCAGGGCACGCTGCAGATGCTGTTCGAGTTCCAGAGCCAGGTCGCGCGCCTGCTCGGCACCGACGTCGCCAATGCCTCGATGTACGACGGCTCGACCGCCTGCTGGGAAGCGATTGTCATGGCGCGGCGCGTCACGCGGCGCAGCAAGGCTTTGCTCTCGACCGGGCTTCATCCGCATTATCGCAGCGTCGCGCGGACGATGGCGAACTATACCGGCGACGTGCTCGTAGACGGCGATCCGGCGCTCGAGGCCGGCACCGACTGGGCCGCGCTCGCGGCGGCGGTCGACAAGGAGGTGAGTTGCGTTGTCGTCCAATATCCCGACATCCTCGGCCGCATCGACGACATGACCGCGCTGGCGGGCGCCTGCCAGGCTGCGGGCGCGCTGCTGATCGCGGTGGTGACCGAGCCCGTCGCGCTCGGCCTCATCAAGGCGCCGGGTGAGATGGGTGCCGACATCGTCGTCGGCGAGGGGCAATCGATCGGCGTCGGGCTGCAGTTCGGCGGCCCCTATCTGGGCCTGTTCGGCTGCAAGGCCAAATATGTCCGCCAGATGCCGGGCCGCCTTTGCGGCGAGACCGCCGACGCCAACGGCAAGCGCGGCTTCGTGCTGACGCTCTCGACCCGCGAGCAGCATATCCGGCGCGAGAAGGCGACGAGCAATATCTGCACCAATTCGGGGCTTTGCGCGCTGGCGTTCAGCATCCACATGACTCTGCTTGGCGAGGCGGGCCTCCGCCAATTGGCGGGGATCAATCACGGCCGCGCCAAGGTCGCCGCCGCCGAGTTTGCGAAGGTGCCGGGCGTGTCGCTTCTGAACGGCGGTTTCTTCAACGAATTTACATTGGTCCTGCCGAAGGCGGCGCGGCCCGTCATCCACGAACTGGCGGAGAAGGGCATTCTCGGCGGCGTCTCGCTTGGCCGCCTCTACCCCGACAATGACGCGCTCGCGAACGGGCTTGTCGTTGCGGTGACCGAGACGGTGACCGAACAGGATATCGCCGCCTTTGCCGCGGCGCTGAAGGAGGTGCTGGCATGACCGCGCTCAACCGCGCCGGGTGGCGCCCCGAAATGAACGCCGGCGGCGTCGACGATACGACGACCTTCACCGGCAACCGCGCACTGATGCTCGAGGAGCCGTTGATCTTCGAGATCGGCGGCAGCGAGACGACCGGCGTCGATTTTGACGAGGCCGCGCCCGCCGCCGACCTCGGCGCGCTCGCGCGCTCGGCGCCGATCGGCCTGCCGGGGCTCAGCGAGTCCGAAACGGTGCGCCACTATACGCGGCTGTCGCGGCAGAATTATGCGATCGACCTCGGCCTCTTCCCGCTCGGAAGCTGCACGATGAAGCACAACCCGCGCCTCAACGAAAAGGTCGCGCGGATGCCGGGCTTCGCCGACGTTCACCCGCTCCAGCCGCAGGAAACGGTGCAGGGCGCCTATGCAGTGATCCACGAGCTCGCCGAATGGCTGATCACGCTCACCGGGATGCACAGCGTTGCCATGTCGCCCAAGGCGGGCGCGCATGGCGAGCTTTGCGGCGTCCTTTGCATCAAGGCGGCGCTCGAAGCGCGCGGCGAGGACCGCCGCGTGATTCTCGTCCCCGAAAGCGCGCACGGCACCAACCCCGCCACCGCGGCCTTCGCGGGCTTCACCGTCGAGGATATTCCGGCGACCGGCGAAGGCCGCGTCGACCTCGCGGCGCTCAAGGCGCGGCTCGGCCCCGATGTCGCGGGGGTGATGATCACCAACCCCAACACCTGCGGCCTGTTCGAGCGCGAGATGAAGGCGATTTCGGACGCGGTTCATGCGGCGGGCGGCTATGTCTATTGCGACGGCGCCAATTTCAACGCGATCGTCGGGCGCGTCCGTCCCGGCGACCTCGGCGTCGATGCGATGCACATCAACCTGCACAAGACCTTTTCGACCCCGCACGGCGGCGGCGGTCCGGGCTCGGGTCCGGTCGTGCTGTCCGAAGCGCTCGCGCCCTTCGCGCCGCTGCCTTTCGTGACTAGGGAGGGCGACCGCTTCCGCCTGATCGAGGAGGAAAATGCGGGCGAGGATCATCCGCAGACCTTTGGCCGGATGACCGCCTTTCACGGCCAGATGGGCATGTTCACCCGCGCGCTCGCCTATATCCTCAGCCACGGCGCCGACGGGCTCAAGCAGGTCGCCGAGGATGCCGTGCTCAATGCGAACTATGTGCTACGCAGCCTCGAGGATGTGCTCGACGCGCCGTTCGCGGCTTCGGGTCCGTGCATGCACGAGGCGCTGTTCAGCGATCGCGGGCTGGCCGAAGGCTTCTCGACGCTCGACGTCGCCAAGGGGCTGATCGATGAGGGCTATCATCCGATGACGGTCTTCTTCCCGCTCGTCGTCCACGGCGCGATGCTGATCGAGCCGACCGAGACCGAGAGCAAGGCGGTGCTCGACCAGTTCATCGGCGCGCTGCGCAGCATCGCGTTGCGCGCGAAGAACGGCGATCCGGCGCTCAAGTCGGCGCCGCATTTCGCCCCACGCGCCCGGCTCGACGAAACGCTCGCGGCGCGAAAGCCCGTGCTCGCGTGGAGCGAGGCCGAGGTCGGCGGCAGTTGAAAGGTGTCGACGACCGCGCGGCGAAGCGCCCCGGTGCCGGCTGCCTCGCCGGCGGGGCGCTGTTCGCGGTCGTTTTCGTCGCGATCTGGCTCGCCGCGATCACCTTCTATGGGCTGATCGTCGAGCAATGGGAACTGGTCCGCGTCCGGCGCGAGTTCAGCTATGACTGGGCCTTTCTCTATGCGCCGCTGATCGCGCTGGGGGTCGGGCTGGCGGCGGCCTTTTTCGCGACGCGGCGATTGCCTGCGGCGCGGATGACGCTGCTGATCCTGACCGTCGGCCTGATCGCGTTGTTCGGCGGCATCCTGCTCTTCGGGCTCGGCGCGGTGATTTAGGCGAGGGCGTCAAACCCACCGATTCCCCGAGCGAAGCCGAGGGGCTGTGCCGAGCGAAGTCGAGGCAGCGGCGGTGCAGGTTCTCGCTTTGCTCGAACGAGCCCCTCGGCTTCGCTCGGGGAATCGGTTTGATAGGACAGGAGAGCGAGATGAACTGGAACGGCCTTTACCTCATCGCCAATTACTGGGCGATCGCCGGCTGGCTGCTGCTCGCCTTCGCGCCGCGCAGTCCGCGGACATTGTCCGCCATCCTCTATGCCGGCGTGTCGCTGCTCTGCCTTTTGTATATTGTCCTCATCACCGGTTTCCTGACCGGCGGGATCGATCCTGGCGGGACGGGCGGCAGTTTCACGTCGCTCGCCGGGGTGATGAAGCTGTTCGCGGCGCCGGGCGGAGCGACGCTCGGCTGGGTCCATTATCTCGCCTTCGACCTGTTCACCGGCCTGTGGATCGCGCGCGATGCCGACAACAAGGACTTCGGCCGCCTCGTGCAACTGCCGTTCCTGTTCCTGACCCTGATGGCGGGGCCGGTCGGCCTGTTCTGCTGGCTGGTCGTCCGCGAAGGCCGCGCACGGGCGCAGGCGCGCGCCGCGTGACCCGGCCGTGGATGGCGGAGGACGGCGGCGCGGGAGCGAAGCGCCACGCCCCCGCGACGGTGCGCAATCGCGACGTGATCGCCGCCGTGCTCGCCGACTGGCTGCCGCCCGCGGGCCTTGTGCTGGAGGTCGCGAGCGGATCGGGCGAACATGCCGTCCATTTCGCGGCTGGCTTTCCCGGCCTCCAGTGGCAGCCGAGCGATCCCGATCCGACGGCGCTGACCTCGATCGCGGCGTGGCGCGCCGAGGCCGGCCTTGCCAATATCGCGCCGCCGCTCCTGCTCGATGCCGCCGCGCCCCTATGGCCGGTGAACGCGGCCGATGCGCTGCTGTGCGTCAACATGGTGCATATCAGCCCGTGGGCCGCGACGCGGGGGCTTCTCGCCGGGGCTGCCCGCGTCTTGCCGCAAGGCGCGCCGCTGATCCTTTACGGTCCCTATCTCGAAAGCGACGTGGAAACCGCGCCCTCGAACCTGGCGTTCGACCGCTCGCTGAAGGAACGCAATCCCGATTGGGGGCTGCGCGATCTGGGCGCGGTCAAGGCGGCCGCCGCCGAGGCGGGTCTCGCCTTTGCCGAGCGCCGCGCGATGCCCGCGAACAATCTGATGCTGCTCTTTCACCGCCGCTGATTGCACCCTGTCACATCTGCGTGCTTTTCCCGCGCGTGCGGAGCCGCTAGCCTTGCCATCGATTGCAAAAAGCAACGCGATTCGAGGAGAGAGGATCGATGGCCGCCGACATTTCGGACCTGGTGACGTTCGACGAATTCATGACCCATTGGGCGGCCGACCGACCGGATCGCATCGCGATGCGCGAAGAAGACCGAGTCTTCACCTATGCCGAACTCGAAGAGCGCACCGCGCGCGTCGCAAGCGCCTTGCTCGCCGCGGGGCTGGAGAAGGGCGACCGCATCGCGTGGATCGGCAAGAACAGCGATCTTTATTTCACCATCTTCTTCGGCGCGGCGCGCGCGGGCATCGTGATGGCGCCGATCGGTTGGCGGCTGTCGCCGACCGAGTGGGCCTATATCGTCAATGATACGAAGGCGAAGATCGTCTTCACCGGGCCGGGTTTCGACGCGGCCGCGGAGCAGCTTGCCGGCAAGCTCGACCACGCTCCGCGGATCATCGACGCCGATCAGGCGCGCGCGCTGATCGACGGCACGCCGCGCGCCGCCTTCGCGCCTTCGGGACCGAACGAGGCGGTGCTGCAACTCTATACCTCGGGCACCACCGGCAATCCCAAGGGCGCGGTGCTGTCGAACCGCAACCTCTTCGCGCTGCGCAAAAATTCGGCCGACGCCGACCTTGCCTATACGAAATGGGACGATGACGAAGCGGTGCTCGTCGCCATGCCCTGCGCGCATATCGGCGGCACCGGCCTCGGCATCATGGCGCTCGCGGCGGGGCTGCCGGGCATCGTCCTCGCCGAGTTCAATCCCGACGGCGTGTTCGACGCGGTCGAGCAGCATGGCGTCACGCGCTTCTTCATCGTCCCTGCGGCGCTTCAGATGTTGCTGATGCATCCGCGCTGCGCCAGCGTCGATTACAGCCGCCTCAAATATATCCTCTACGGCGCCGCGCCGATTCCGCTCGACCTGCTGCGCCAGTGCATCAAGATGTTCGGCGCCGAATTCATCCAGGCCTATGGGATGACCGAGACCACCGGCACCATTTGCATGCTGCCGCCCGAGGATCATGATCCCGAAGGCAACAAGCGGATGCGCTCGGCGGGGAAGGCGCTGCCCGGCGTCGAGATCAAAATCCTCGATGCTGACGGCAAGGAGGTTCCGACCGGCGACGTCGGCGAGGTCGTCACTCGCTCGTCGAACAACATGCTCGGCTATTGGAACCTGCCCGACGCGACCGCGAAGACGATGACCGGGGACGGCTGGATCCACACCGGCGACGCGGGCTATCTCGACGAGGACGGCTATCTCTTCATCCACGACCGGATGAAGGACATGATCATCTCGGGCGGCGAGAATGTCTATCCGGCCGAGGTCGAAAGCGCGATTTTCGGTCACCCCGCGGTGCAGGAGGTCGCGGTGATCGGCATCCCCGACCAGAAATGGGGCGAGACGGTGAAGGCGGTCGTCGTCGCCAAACCCGGTATGAACATCGACGAAGCCGATATCATCGCCTGGGCCCGCGACCGCATCGCCGCCTTCAAGGCCCCGCGCAGCGTCGATGTGATCGAAGCGCTGCCGAGGAATGCATCGGGCAAGATTTTGCGCAAGGATCTGCGCGCGCCCTATTGGGAAGGATATGAGCGGATGGTGAATTGAGGGGAAGCGGCTAACGACCGGAAGCCGACTGACCTTACATCGTCATCCCGGACTTGATCCGGGATCCATTCTCTCAGCGCCGGATGAATGGATCCCGGATCAAGTCCGGGATGACGAGAGTCTGAAAGTCGCGCTCAGCATCTCTTATCTTCGTCATTCCCGCGAAAGCGGGAACCCAGAGTGGGGTCAGCCGACGCACGCTCTGGGTTCCCGCTTTCGCGGGAATGACGAAGAGAGAGGGGAGGGTTCAGTTCTTCTGCCGCGCCCGCGCCCTTATGAACCCCTCGCGCGCCATACATCGCGCCAGCCAGTCCTGCGTCGCCTCGCCCAGCACATCCTCCGCGCCAAGCGTGGTCGCCAGAAACGCCGCATAGCCGATAACGATGTCGGCAATCGTGAAGCGCCCCGCCACCAGCCACTCGCGTCCGTCCGTCAGCGCCGCCTCGACGCTCCGCGCCCGCCCGCCGAAGAAGGCCCTATAGTCCGCGACCGCCTGTGCGAGGCGGCGTTCCTCGGGCTCGACGCGGGTGTAGCGGATCATGATCGCGAGCGGAAAGGTCAGCGTCGCGTCGCTGCGGTGGAGCCAGTTGCGGTAATCCCAATAATCGGCCTCGTCGCGGCGCACCTCCAACTCCGTCCCTTCGGCGATCCGTTCACAGATGGCGGCCGATTCGGTCATCAGTCGTCCGTCTTCGACCCAGCCGGGCACCGTCATCAGCGGGTTTACCGCGCGGTAGTCGGGCTCGAAGGCGCGCGGCGGGAATTTCAGGATGCGCAGGTCGACGTCGATCCCGGCCTCCTCGACCGCCCACAGGCAGCGGAGCGAGCGCGCGTCGGGGCAATGATAGAGGATAGGCTGGCTCATGCGGCGACTTCCTTCACGCGTTCGATATGGCGGCGATGCTCGCGCCAGGCGATGAACAGGCCGCTCGCGACGATCAGCGGCGCCCCCGCCCAGGTCGTGTCGGCGGGCAGGGTGCCGAAGAACCACCAGCCGCAGGCGATCGACCAGAGCAGGCTCGAATAGTCCATCGGCGTCACCACCGACACCGGCGCGAGGCGCAGCGCGCCGGTCAGCGACAATTGCGCCACTGCGCCGAGCAGGCCGAGCCCGGCGAGCAGGCCCCACTCCGCCGCCCCGTGCGGCGTGATGACGAAGGGCAGCGCAAGGCCGAGCGGGATCAGCGAGATCAGGCTGAACCAGAAGACGATCGTCAGCGCGCTTTCGGTGCGGCCGAGGTCGCGCACCTGGATGGTGATCAGCGCGGTCATCACTGCGCCGCCGAGCGCGATCAGCGTGCCGAGACCGTGATCGCCCGCGAAACCCTGGGTCAGCAGCGAGGTCGGATTGAGGACGATCAGCACGCCGGCGAAGCCCACGAACACCGCGCTCCAGCGTGCCGGCCCGACGCGCTCGCCGAGCAGCGCGGCGGCCAGGAAGACGCAGATGATCGGCACCGACAGGTTGATCGTCGTCGCCTCGGCCATCGGCAGATAGATCATGCCGCCGAAATTGAGCGCCATCCCGGTCAGCCCCATCGCGGCGCGGCGCGCGTGGACGCCGATCCGCCGGGTACGGAACAGGCCGAGCCCGCCATGGGTCAGCGCCCAGAGGACGAGCAGCGGCAGCACCATCGCCTGCCGCCAGAACAGGCTTTCGACGATGTGGATGCCGTCGGCGGCGATATATTTCACGAGCACGAACATGAATGACAGGCTCGCCATCGCGAGCAGACGCAGCGCGATACCGCCGAGATAATGCTGCGGAGCGGCGGAGGAGGGGGACGCGGCGGCGATCATGCGGCCTTCGCGCATATCAGGCGAGTTGCGATAAGCAACCCGTCATCCCTCTTGCCCGCGCCCCGCAATCGGGCTAGGGGCGCACTCCGGCCTAGGGGTATAGCTCAGCTGGTAGAGCATCGGTCTCCAAAACCGAGGGTCGCGGGTTCGAATCCTGCTGCCCCTGCCAGGCCGTTTCATGACGTCCCAGAACATCCCACGCTCTCGACTGCGAAACTCGCAGAAAATCTTGCCGAGATGGTTCCAAATCGTCCCGCGACGTCCCATCGCCGCGGCTTGTGACATGTCCCAGCCTATCGCGTTTGTTGGTAGGAGTGCTGGTAGGAAGCAGGGATTCTTCAATCCCTACCGACAAGCACCCAATGCCCCCGACTTCGAATCATCAATTGTTAGAACAATTTGGAGAGCTTAGGTGCTGAACGGCGTTTGAATTTATGCCGCAGGTTCGAATCCTAAGAGGCCACGGATGGCTGTTTGCGCCCGATCCAAGCCGTTCAACTCTAGCTCGGCTGGCCATAAAAGCAGTCGTTAGTCGTTCGGACGGATGAGCGTGCGAATAAGCGCGGGGCTGCATTCGCTATGGGGGCACTGATCGGCCCACTCGCTGGCAGCGCGGGGGATCAATATCGAGCGAATCGGTCCGATGACCCATATGATGACGAAGGGGCTCGCGACGGCGGCAAGCCCCGGGGCACCTGCATCCCTGCGTCACCGTGTCGATCCGCGCGACCTACGCCCTCGCTTTCCGAGCATTGTGCAGATGATCTGGCAACGCTAGAGGCGGCCCCGGATAAAGGGAGACGCTGATGTTTCATATAGATGCCAGTGCTGGCAAGCCGCCGCTTTCGGTGAAAATCATGTACGGTAGCGGGCAGGGAGTCGATGCGGCGACCCAGGTCGGATTGAACACCTTCCTTCTCTATTATCTAACGGCGGTTTGCGGTTTCTCGGGTTCCGCCGCCGGGCTCGTTTTCTTTCTGTCGCTGACGCTCGACGCCTTGCTGGATCCGCTGATCGGCCGCACATCGGACCGGTACCGGTCGCGCTGGGGACGCAGGCTCCCTTTCATGGCCGCAGCTCTGGTGCCGATGGCGGGGTCGGCCTTTGCGATCTTCTCGATCCCCGAGGGGCTCGGCGAGGCCGGTCTGTTCCTTTATGTGCTGCTGTTCAACGTCGCGCTCCGCCTCGCGCTCTCGATATTCGCGCTGCCTTATGCCGCGCTGACGGCGGAACTCAGCGACGATTACGGCGAGCGATCGGCGATTTCGGGGTTTCGCGCCCTGTTCATCTTCCTCGGCACGCTCGCGTGCCTGATACCCGGCTCGGCGGTCATCCTGTCGGGCGACAAGCTGCAATCCCCCGATGCTTACCGTCTTTTCGGCGTCTGGCTTGCCTTGCTGATCCTGCTCTTCGGCACGGCCTGCCTGGCAGGAATCCGCAGGACCGTTCTGGCGCTCCCGACCCCGCCGGTTGAGGAGACGTCGCCGCGCTTCGTAACTGAGCTTGCGAATCTGGTCCGCAATGCCGCTTTCGTGCGTCTGTTCGCTGCCGCTGTTCTGGTTCTGGTCGGACAGGGCATCACGCTAGCGCTGAATATCCATGCCTTCCGTTACTTTTGGCATGTGTCTGCGGACCAACTTCAATTACCGTTGATGGTGCTTGTGGTGGGTCAAGCGCTGGGGTTGCCGGTGGCCGGACTGCTGCTGCGCGTCGTGGAAAAGCGCAGCGGTATCGTCTGCGCGGTGATCGGCACTGCGGGCTATACGGTCATGATCGCGCTGTTGGCGCTGGCCGGTGTGTTGCCCGTCGGCACAAATCTCAGCCTGGCGCTGCTCGTGGCGAATGCGATCATACTCGGCGCGGCCTCCACCCTCTTCGTCATTTGCCTGTTTTCGATGATGGCGGACGCGGTCGATGAACACGACTATCTGTTCGGCGTCCGGCGGGAGGCGCTTTACGCTGCCGCGCTGATGCTGGGGATCAAGGCGGCGACGGGGATCGGCGGTTTCGTGGCGGGTGTCGGGCTCCAGTTCATCGGCTTTTCGGCCCAAGGGCCAGCGAACGCGGCGGGCCAGCCGCCGTTTCCTGGGGTGGAAGCGATCAACCACCTCGGTCTGCTGTGGGGCGCGCTGCCATCGCTGCTGCTGTTCTCATCGCTGCCTCTGCTCCTCCGCTATCCCGTCACTCGGACGCGTCACGCCTTCGTGATCGAAGAACTCGACAAGCGAGCGTCCGGCGCGGCCGCTCAGGGCCAGTGATGGAAGCCTTCCCTGGCGTCCGCGATTTCTTCTCGTTTCGAAACTCGCTCGCGCCTCAGCCGCGGGGGTGATGGATAATCGGCGTTGCACATTAAACGAAACATATTCATATCGAATAAAGATCGAGTCGCGATCAGGATATGCTCGGAGGGAATTATGGCGTCGGTCCATGCGCTGGCAGTAGATGGTCAGGACGAAGCCTTCATTCGCCGGATGCTGAAGCAAGCGAATATGAACGTGCTGCGGCTTGCGCTGTATCAGCAGACACGCGACCCCGAACTTGCCGCAATGGAGGTCGCGACCGAAGGCCGCGATGGTAGCCCCTTTCTCTTCACCAGGGTCCGGCGCGAGCATTATGACCGGATTCAGGAGAAGGCGCTGGCCTATTTGCTCAATGCTCCGCGCGCTGCGCCGCCACCGACGCGAGCCGAGGCGGCGGCGATGATGGAGATGTTTCTTGGCAAGACGCTGTCGGTCGAACATCTGGAATTCGGCTGGGAGGATCTGAGCTTCGAGGGTTTCGCGCGTCGTGCGTGCTGGGAGAAGAAGCCGGCCGCCGAAATCCTTGGCCAATATCACGTCACCATCGTCGGGGCGGGGTTCAGCGGATTGCTCGCGGGCATTCAGCTCGATCTTCTGGGTATTCCGTACCGGATCATCGATCGCCAGGCAGGCATAGGCGGCACATGGTATCTCAACGACTATCCCGAGGCACGGGTCGATATCACCTCCTTCATCTACCAATTCAAGTTCGAGAAGGACTATCCTTGGAAGAGCCATTATGCGACCCAGGCCGAGCTACAGGATTATCTCGCGCATATCGTCGACAAATATCGACTGCGCGACCGGATCCATCTGAGCACTGCGTTGCAGGATGCGCGCTGGGACGCGGAAAAGGCGAAATGGACCTTGCGTGTCCGCCATCCCGACGGCCGCGTCGAAACGACCGACAGCGATTTTGTCATCAGTGCGAGCGGGCTGTTCAGCACGCCCAGACTCCCCGACATTCCGGGGATTGAGACCTTCGGCGGCAAGATGTTCCACACGACCGCATGGGACCATGGCTATGATTATGCGGGCAAGCGCGTCGCGGTCATTGGCACGGGTTCGACGGGTGCGCAGCTCGTCCGCGGAGTGGCCGAAACCGCGGGGTCGCTGACCATCTATCAGCGCACTCCGAACTGGGTGAATCCCACCCCCGGCTATCGCAATCCCGTATCGACCGAATTGCGCTGGCTCCTCGACAATATGCCTGGCTATGCAGCCTGGTATTCCTACCATCATTTCACTTCGCAACTACAGGTCGAGGATCTTCAGATACTCGACCCCGAATGGCGCGCGAACGGCGGCCTTATCAACGAGAAGAACGACCGGCTGCGCGAGGACCTGAAAGCCTATGTTCGCAGCAAGGTCGGCGACGACGACGAACTCTACGCCAAGCTGATCCCTGATTATGCACCGCTATCGCGCCGATTGGTCGTCGACAATGACTGGTACGACACGCTGTTGCGCGACAATGTGACATTGCAGACGAACGGCATCGCCCGCTTCACCGAAACAGGGATTATCGCCAACGACGGCACGCTGGAGAATTATGATCTCGTCGTCCTGTCGGCCGGCTTCGACGTCGAGCGCTATTTGTGGCCGGTCGAATATATTGGCCGCGAGGGTGTGACGCTCAAGGATTTGTGGGAAAAGGACGGTGCGCGCGCACACCTGACGATGACGTTGCCGGGATTCCCGAATTTCGCGATCATGTACGGCCCCAACGCGGGTATCGTCACCGGCAGCTTTCATTCGTGGATAGAGGTGCTTTCACGCTATATCTGCGGCCTCATCACCCATACGATCGAAGGCGATGCCAGGAGTTTCGAGGTCCGGCACGAGGCGTATCAATCCTACAACGACCGGATGGACGTCGCACTGAAGGCGATGCTGCTGGAGGAAGAGGGTGGTGGGGGCGGATATTATATTAACAGCTTCGGCCGTCCAGGCGTCAGCCTGCCGTGGACGCTTGAACAATGGTATGCGCTGATCAGGACGCCCGATTGCGACGAGTTCCGGTTCGAATGATCCGCCATCAGGATTCGGGTGGCACGCGCATCCGGGTCAGGATGCTATCGACCAGCCATTCGGTCATTCCTTCCTCGCCAAGGTCCGCGCCTGTCATCAGCAAACGATGGTAATAGGCGCCAGTCATCGCGTCGAGCGCCCATTCGACTGGCGCATCGGCGCGTATCTCGCCGCGTTCGATCGCACGCCGGAAAATGCTGCGCTCGCTTTCCCGGCGCGCGCCCACCAAGGCGCTCAGCAGCCCGTCGAAGCGGCTGTCGGTCTGCGACGCTTCGATGATCGAGGGGAAGACCGAGCGCCAGATCGGACGTTCGAGAATCCGCGTGAAGCGCTTGTAAAGCAGGACCAGATCCGACCGGATATCGCCTTCGTCGGGGATGGGCGGATTGGGGCCCAGCGCGGTGTCGAAGGCATCGATGGCGAGCTCCGCCGTGTTGCGCCAGCGGCGATAGATGCTCGATCTTGCAACGCCGCTGCGTTGCGAAATCTGTTCGATTGTCAGAGCGCGATAACCCGATTCGGCCAGCAAGGCCGCCGCTGCGTCGAGGATCGCCCGCGTCGTGCGCCCAAGCTGCGCCTGCTTGGGTGCGCGCTTGGAGCGGGTGGCGGTGGAAAGCGATGATTCTGATTGCATGGGTGTCCGTCCGGCGCGGCTCGTTTCTGTCTGCGTACCACGACGACATCTAGAGCCTATTGCATCAGCCGTCGACAGCGCGCGAGATTTTAAATAAAATTATAATGTATCGAATAGTTGACAAGCTGATGGGAGCGGGGGCACCTGAGAACAGGGCATTGGGATGAGGTGGAGAGGACGCATGTCGGAAACGATGCTGATCACGGGATGCTCGACGGGATTGGGGCAAGCGCTCGCCGTGGCAGCGGCGCGCGAAGGGTATAAGGTCTATGCCACGATGCGTGACCTTGCGAAACGGGACGGCCTCGCGACCCGCGCTGCCGAGGCGGGGGTCGCGATCGAGATTCGCCGGCTTGACGTTCGCGACAGCGCAAGCATCGCGGCGGTTGGGGAGGAGATCATCGCGATCGACGGCCGGATCGATGTGCTTGTCAATAACGCTGGCGTCGGCTTCGTCCGATCGACCGAACAGGCGTCCGAGGCCGAGATCGCCGCCGTTGTCGACGTCAATCAGATGGGAGTCATTCGCTGCACCAAGGCGGTACTCCCTCATATGCGGCGTCAGCGATCGGGGCGCGTGCTGACGATATCGTCGGTGGGCGGGCTGGTCGGCCAGCCCTTCAACGAGATTTATTGCGCGACCAAATTTGCGCTCGAAGGTTATATGGAAGCCCTCGCTTGCTATGTCGGGCCGGTGTTCAACATCCATTTCACGATTCTCGAGCCGGGCGGCATCCAGTCGGAATTCGCGAACAGCACGCTGGCCCAGCTTGCGGCGACCGGCGGCATCCTCGACGACGAATATCGTCCCGTCCTCGAGCAATATATGGGAACGGTCCAGGGCCGCGAGTGGGCGAACAGCCCCTATCAGAGCGCCGAGGAGGTGGCGGCGGTCGTTCTGTCATGCGCCCGATCCGAGACGCCGCCGGTCCGTATGCGCACATCACCCTGGGGCGAGGAGCTTTGCCGCCTTAAGACCGATGTCGATCCAGATGGCCGGAAGATGCAGGCGATGGTCGGCGAGATGTTCCTCGGACAGGGGTGAACGGCCGGTCAGAGCGACCGGCCGATCACTTCCTTCATGATTTCCGACGTGCCGCCATAGATGCGCTGCACGCGCGCGTCGCGCCACAGGCGTGCGATCGGGTATTCGTTCATATAGCCCGCTCCGCCGTGGAGTTGCAGCGCGGCATCGCAGCATTTCCATTGCAGCTCGCTGTGCCAGAGCTTCGCCGCCGACCCCTCTACGGCGGTAAGGTCGCCGGCGATATGGCGTGCGATGCACCAGTCGAGATGCGCCCAGCCGACCTGCAGTTCGGCGGCCAGATCCGCGAGCGTGAAGCGCGTATTCTGAAAATCGAAGACCGGCTGACCGAAGGCTCGGCGTTCCTTGGTGAACCGCACAGCCTCGTCGAAGGCCCGCTGCGCCCCGGCTTGCGCAGCGGCGGCGATGCTGAGCCGCTCCTGCGGCAGTTGCGACATCAGATAACCGAAGCCCGCCCCCTCGGCACCCATCCGGTTGGCAACGGGAACGCGCACGTCGGTGAAGAAGAGTTCGGACGTGTCTGCGCAATGCTGGCCGATCTTGTCCAGGTTGCGCCCGCGCGTAAAGCCGGAGCGCTCCGCTTCGACGAGGATCAACGATATGCCTTTGGCGCCCTGTGCCGGATCGGTCTTGGCTACGGTGATCACGATATCGGCGTTCTGGCCGTTGGTGATATAGGTCTTTGACCCGTTGATCACATAATCGTCCCCGTCGCGGATCGCGGTCGTGCGGACTCCCTGCAGATCCGACCCGGTTGACGGTTCGGTCATCGCGATCGCCGCGATCGCCTCGCCCGAAATCATCCGCGGCAGCCATGTCCGCTTCTGATCTTCGGAGCCGTAGGAAAGGATATAATCGCCGGCGATGTCCGACTGCAGGCCGAGGCCCGCCGAGCACCCGGCGTATGTCATCTCCTCATCGATGATGATGTTGTAGCCGAAATCGGCGCCCAGTCCGCCATATTCGGAGGGCATGGTGGGGCAGAGCAACCCCGCGGCGCCACAGGCGCGCCAGAAATCCCGATCGACGATGCCGTCGCGCTCCCAGCGGTCGAGATTGGGATGAAGGTGCTTTGCGAAGAATTTGCGTACCTCGTCCCGAAACAGCGCGTGGCTTTCGGTGAAGGCGGTGCGGTTGTGGGTTTGCAGCATGGTCGTCTTCTCCCTTCGATCGGCCGGCGCCGTCCGGGCTAAGCGATAGCCTATTTATTAATACAATAAAGTATGTATAATAACATTATCGTCAGATATATAAATTTGCGAAGGAACCGCGAGAAGGTCGGTCCGGTCGGGAGAAGTGCGTGACCAAGGATTTCGAAACCCTGCTGTTCGCGGTCGAGGATGGCGTTGCGACGATCACGCTGAATCGGCCTGATCGGATGAATGCGTTCACGCCGCAGATGGCGACCGACCTGATCGCCGCCTTCGACATCACCGACGCCGAAGACGCCGTGAAGGCAGTGATCGTCACCGGCGCTGGTGAGCGTGCCTTTTGCGCCGGGGCCGATCTGGGGGCGGGCGGCAACACCTTCGATTATAACAGCTATGACGGCGCCGAGGCGTTGCCGCAGGCGAACGGCGTCTACCGCGACATCGGTGGGCTCGTCACGCTGCGGATCTTCGATAGCCTCAAGCCGGTGATCGCTGCGGTCAACGGTGCGTCGGCGGGGGTCGGGGCGTCGATGCAACTGGCGATGGATATCCGGATCGCATCGACCAGCGCGCGGTTCGGCTTCGTCTTCGCGCGCCGGGGAATCGCGCCCGACGCCGCTGCATCGTGGTTCCTGCCGCGTATCGTCGGCATTGGCACCGCGCTCGCCTGGACCTGCAGTGGGCGGGTGCTGCCCGCGGAGGAAGCACTGGCGCGCGGGCTGGTGCAATCGCTGCATGCGCCGGACGAACTGATGGCGGCGGCGCAGGCGATCGCGCGCGAGATCGTGGACAATTGCGCGCCGGTTTCGGTCGCCGTCACGCGGCGGCTGATGTGGGACATGCTGGGCGCGGCGCACCCAATGGACGCGCACCGCGCCGACAGCCGGGCGATCCAGGCGCGCGGGCTCTCCGCCGATGTCAAGGAAGGCGTGACCGCGTTCCTCGAGAAACGCGCGCCGACCTATCCCGATCGCGTTTCGGACGGACTGCCCGACATGTATCCGGGTCGCAGTGTCCCGTCGTTTTACTGATCAACGTAGGAGAGACTGATATGCGCCTTCGGACTCCGCGGGTTCCACCGCTACCCGACACCGAACTGAACGCCGAGCAGCGAGACATTCTCGATTCGGTCCACCCGCTGGCCCGGAATGCGAATCTGTTTCGCACGATGCTGCGCTTTCCGGAGGCTATGAAGGGGCTGACCGCTTGGGGACGTTATATCCAAGGCCGGAAGAACGACCTTCAGGGGCGTTTCAAGGAAATCGTCATCCTGCGCACCGCCTATCGTGGCAAGGCCGCCTATGAATGGTCACATCACCATCGCATCGGCCGCGAAACCGGGCTGACAGACGGCGAACTCCTGGCGCTCAAGGACCGACGGCCCGATCATTGCTGGAACCGGGCCGATGCGGTGCTGATCGCCGCGTGCGACGAACTGATGGCGGATGATTTCATCAGCGACGCGACCTGGGAGGAGATGGCGCGGCATTTTTCTCCCAAGGAGATGGTCGATATCGTGCTGACGTCGGGACATTATGCGCAGGTCGGGCGGATCGTGAACGCGCTCGGCATCCAGATCGACGAGGGCGCTCACTTCGATCCCGATCTTGTAGACCCGATCTAATCGGCGGGTTCGGGCGTCAGTCCGCGCAACAGCAGATCGCAAATCGCGTCAGCGATATCGCAGGGGTCGGGACCGCCGACCACCGGCAGCCATTTAGGCAGCCAGCCGAAGGCGCCGGCGCACATGTGGGTGACGAGCGGCGCATCGCATTCGCGCGCCACCCCTTCCGCCGCACCCATCGCCAGCGCACGCGCAACGGCGCTGTTCTGGCTGCTCGCGCGTCGGTGCAGCCGGTCGCGAATGGTCTTGGGCATTCCCTCGAACCCCGGTTGTGGCATGAGTGGCGACAGCGTCCCCGCCTGCGCCTGGATGTTGAGATGCGCGTTGATCATTGCGGCTTCGAGGCCGTTGCCGCCATGCGCGTGCGCCGCATCGACGAACCGGTCATACAGCTCGAATGAACGCTCGTAACAATGTTCGACCAGATCCGCCTTGTCGTCGAGATAATGATAGACCGCGCCCTTGGTCAGACCCATCGCCGCGGCAATCTCGTCGAGCGAGGTCGCTTCGATCCCGTTGCGGTTGAACAGCGCGGATGCGGTCGCGAGCAGCTGCGCAATCTTGAAATTCGCCGATTCCTTGCGATCGAAGATATTCTCGATCTTAGGCTGGAATTGCTCCGCGGACACGGGGCATTCGAACTGCATCGCCCGATCGGCCGCGAGGCCCGAGGTCAGCAGGTCGATCATGCTCTCCATCGCGCGGTGCCGCAACTTCGGCCCGCTTCCCTGATCGGACCACTGCGGCAGCAATTGCGACCAGGCGAGCATTCCGATGATCGCCTGTGCGACCACGATCGGATCGCAGCGGCGAATGCTGCCGTCGTCGATCCCTTGCGCGATGAAACCTACAAGAGCCGTGACGTTGCGGTCGTTGGCCTTGCGGATCAGGCTTGCGATGTCGGGGGTGAGCGAATTGATTTCGGTCATCACGGCGACGGGGGGCCGGTCGGGAGTGAGCGCGCGCCGGATATAGGTCGCTACCCGGGCGAAGCCGTTGGCGGCGAGGCTCGCTTGCGCCAGATCCTCGGCTGCCAGTTCGCATGCGCGCATGTAGCATTGGAACACCAGTTCGGTGCGGTCGCTGACATAATAGTAGACCGTGGCGCGAGACAGATCGAGGACGTCGGCGACGTCAGTCAGGCTCGTCGCCGAAATTCCCCGCGCGTTGAACAGCGCGGTGGCTCCGTCGATCAGTTCCTCGCGCTTGCGTGCCTTGGTCGATGGGCGCCCGCGCGGCTTTTTAGGCGGGCCGCGTTCATCCGCCGGTGACGTGGAATTCGGCGCGGCGGTTTCCGTCCGTTTCGGTCGAGAGACGCCCGCGATATTCACTATGAATCGTTACTCCCCGGCGGCGATCCGTTCGCTCCGCAACCGCGACCGGCGTACCTTTCCGGCGGCATCGCGTAAAGGGGCGTCGGTGAACTCATAGCTGCGCGGTTGCTTGTAGCGGACCAACCTTTCGGCGACGAACTCCTGCAGTGCGAGATTGGGCAGCCCGGGACGCGGCTGAACGATCGCGTGGATGCGTGCGCCCAGATCGTCGTCGGGCAGTCCGATGACCGCGCATGACTGGACGTCGGGATGTTCCTCTATCGCGGCCTCGACTTCGGCGGGATAGACGTTCGAACCGCCGACAAGAATCATGTCGCCGCGGCGATCGCCGAGGTAGAGATAGCCCTCGGCGTCGAAATAGCCCATGTCGCCCAGCGAATGCCATTCGCCGCGCGTGTTGGCTTCGGCGCCGACGTAGCGATAGGTCACCTGCCCCTCCTCAGCCGCGCGCATGAAGACTTCGCCGGTTTCGCCGGGCGGCAGTTCCCGACCGTCGTCGCCGAATATCTTGATCTGGCCCGAGAAAACCCGGCCGACCGATCCGCGATGCGCGAGCCATTCGGTGCCGTCGATGACAGTGCCGGCGATGCTTTCGGTCGCGCCATAAAGTTCCCAGACCGCGCCGGCACCGATCCAGTCGATCCAGACCTGTTTCAGCCACGCCGGACAGGGGGCGGCGATATGCCACATCGTCTTCAGCGACGTGATGTCGTACTTCGCCTTCACCGCATCGTCCAGTTTCCAGATGCGGTTCATCATCGTCGGTACCAGGCAAAGCCAGCTTGCTTTGTGCCGGTCGATCGCTTCCAGAACGGCTTCGGCATCGAAGCGCGGCTGGACGACAAGCTTGGTGCCCGCCGCCATAGCGTTGATCGCCGTTGTGAAAGGGCCGGTGTGATAGAGCGGCCCCGGGATCAACGCGACATCCTCGCTGCCGAGGCGCCACGCCGAGGCGATCGACACGTCGATCGTCGCGGGCTCGCCCGACAGGATCAGCTTTGGCCGCCCCGACGAGCCGCCCGAGGTCGGCGCCTTGAAGCAGCTGGCGATTACGAGCGGCAATGGAGTATCGTCGCTTTCTGCCGCAAGCAAATCGGAGTAAGTGATAGTGGGACGGCCGATTTCGAGGTCGGGCCGTGCGATGATGATCGAGGGCTTCGCGAGCGCAATGATAGCCTCCATCTCGGCCCGCGGCAGGCGCGAGGACAAGGGTTGCGGTGTCGCGCCCGCTTTCCAGCAGGCGAAGCAGGCCTCGAGGAACGCATTTTCGTTAGGCAATGCGATCGAGATCAGGTCATCGGTCTGGACGCCATGCGCAAGGAGTGCGCGCGCGACCCGATTGGTACGGCTTTCCAGTTCCGCCCAGGTAAGCGCGGTGCTTTCGTCGGAAAGCGCCACCGTCGACGGCTTGAGTGCCGCATGATGGGCAAGCAGCGAAGCAAGCGGTAGCGTGTCCATCAACGCAGACATTCGAATATCTCCCCGCAAAGCAGCGTGCAGCGTGGATCGCCGACGGTCTTGTCGCCCATCTGATTGAGCACATAGCCGATGCCGACCTGATGGACGGGGTCGAAGCAACCGAACGATCCGCCCCAGCCAGAATGCCCGATCGTTGTGTCGGCGTGGGGCCCGTACATGCGGTCGATGTTCCCCGCGAGACCCTGGCGCCAGTAAGCGGGATGTCCGAGGAGGATGTCGACGCGGTCGGTCTGCAATTCGCCGAGCTTCGCTATCGTCTCTGGATGCATTATCCGGATGCCATCTAGCGTGCCTCCGTTGGCGAGCGCGCCATAGACCCGCGCGAGGCCGCGCGCGGTCGCATGGCCGTTGCCTGCGGGAATCTCAGCCGCCCGCCAGGCCCGCTCGTTCGGGTGAGTTGCCACCATCAGGGGGTTGGTCACTGCCATGACTGCCGCGCGCGGCACGCCGGTCAGGGTGAATTCGCGCTGGAGCGGCGAAGGGACGAGCGGCGCCACGCGAGGCTCCTCGCTTTCGGGCAGGCCGATGAACACGTCCGCCGCCAGCGGCGCTGCGATGCGCTCGGCCAGGAAACGGCCCGGGTTGAGCCCCGACGTGCGGCGGACCAGTTCACCCGCCAGAAAGCCGTAGGTCATCGCATGATAGGAATTCTGCGTGCCGGGTTCCCACAACGGGGCCTGGCGAGCGAGGCGATCGGCCACGACGTCCCAGTCGTAGAAATCCTCCAGCGAGGTTGGTTCTTCTAGTCCCGGAAGGCCCGCCTGATGCGACATGATATGCCCGACGGTGGTCGCCCCTTTGCCGTTGGCGCCATATTCGGGCCAATAATCGGTGACCGGCGCCGCATAATCGAGCTTTCCGGCCTCGACGAGCATTGCAACCTCGATTGCGGTCAGGCCCTTCGTGGCCGACCAGATGTTGACAAGTGTGTCGGGGGTCCAGCGCGTCGTACGCTCCGCGTCGCGCCATCCGCCGTGAAGGTCGACGACCAACTCGCCCTTCACATAGACGGCCAGCGACGCCCCGAGTTCGCGATAGGCGTCTTCGCGTGCGAAATTGGCTGCAAATGCGTCGCGCACGGCGGCGAATTGCGGCGCGACATATCCTTCGATTGGCTGTTCCAAGCGCCTTCTCCCATGACGGCGTGATGCCTCCGTCCGAACGGCGGGGCCCGAAGAGCGGTTTATCGCGGGTCGCTAATTAAATCAACGTAGAAATATATATACATACGTTAGTGTTGAAAAAAGATTGACAAGCAGAAGCCGGCATATATGAAGGGCAACATCCGCGGATGTAGGAAAAATGCGGGGGAAGGCGATCGCGTGCCGGGGTTTCGTTACGGGGCCGGTGCGGGACTGCAGCGCCCCGGCGACAAGAGCGCGGTGGGGAGAGTCGAGATGAACGATCATTCTATATCATTGACAGCAGGGCGCCGTCCGATTGCGCTCGGCGCCTGCGCGCTTGCCATCACCTGGGCCCTGGCCGCTGGCGGCGCGGCCGCGGCCCAGGAGGTCGCGCCGTCCGACGACGCCGACCGCACGATCGTCGTGACCGCGCAGAAGCGCGAGCAGGCGCTGAACGATGTTCCGCTGTCGGTGACGGCCTTTGGGGCGGAACAACTCGCCAGCCGTGGAATCGACAGCACCGTCGATCTTGCGAACAGCGTCCCGGGCTTCACCTATACCGAATCGCGCATCGGAACGCCGATCTACACATTGCGCGGGGTCGGCTTCAACGACATCGCGCTCGGCGGACGGCCGACGGTCAGCGTCTATCAGGACGAGGCGCCGATCCCCTTCACGGTCGAGACGCGCGGCGGCTTCCTTGATCTCGAGCGCGTCGAGGTTCTGGCAGGGCCGCAGGGGACGCTGTTCGGCCAGAATGCGACCGGCGGTGCGATCAACCTGATCGCGGCCAAGCCCACTGACGTTTTCAAGGGATCGCTGACCGCCGGATATGGCCGATTCAACGAAGTGACGCTCGGCGGCTTCGTCAGCGGCCCGATCTCGGACACGCTGAAATTCCGCCTGGCGGTGAAATCGGAACAGGCCGACGGTTGGCAGTACAGCACCACGACCGGCGACACCAACGGCAAGAAGAATCTGATCAGCGGACGCTTCCTGCTCGAATGGACGCCCGCCGAAGCGCTGAGGGTCAATCTCAATCTCAATGGTTTTCTGGACCGGTCGGATAACCAGTCGCCGCAATATCTTCTTGCCCGGCCGAGCGATCCGACGGCGGCGGCCAGTATCCCCGGCCTTGCGACGCTCGTGGTGCCGCCGCGAAACAATCGCGCGACCGATTTCAATCCCGGCGATTATGCGCGCGACAATGATTTCCTTCAGGCGAATCTGCGGATCGACTACGATCTCAACGACCAGCTGACGCTGACGTCGCTGTCGTCCTACAGCAAATATAACCAGAACCAGCTTCAGGACCTCGATGGAACGCCGCTGATCGGGCTCACCCAGCGCACGATGGGAGACATCGAATCCTTTGCGCAGGAATTGCGGATCGCCGGCGATCTGACCGACCAGCTCTATGTCGTTATCGGCGCCAACTATGCCGACGACAAGACGCGCGAGCGCGTGAGCGGTGATCTCAGCGAAAGCACCCAGGCCTACGCCTTCGTCGGCCTTGGCCTGCCGCCCTTCTACTCGTTCGGGCTCCGCCACGATCAGGACATCACGACCTATGCGCTTTTCGGTAATGCGGAATTCAAGCTCACCGACGCGCTGACCCTGCAGGCGGGGGTGCGCTACACCAATTCGAACAACCGCTTCGTCGGCTGCACGCGCGACATCGACGGCGTCACGAACCAGGTCTTCTCGGGCTTCCATGATTTCGTCCGCACTGTCGTTCTCGGCCTGCCCGCGCTGGCACCGATTCCGGCGGGCGGCTGTATCACCGCGGATGCGTTGCAGGTTCCGCAACTCGTCACGAGCCGGCTGAAGGAAGACAATGTGTCGTGGCGTTTTGGCGCCGATTACGAAATCGCCGACGACGTCAAAGTCTATGCCAACGTCAGCCGTGGCTACAAGGCGGGGGGGTATCCGTCGCTCGCCGCGACCTCGACCGCGCAATATGATCCGACGCTGCAGGAATCGCTGACCGCCTATGAAGCCGGGCTGAAAGCGGCCTTCTCGCGGGATTTCCAGCTCAACGCGGCGATCTATCATTATGATTATCGCGACAAGCAGCTGCTGGGCATCGTGGCCGACCCCTCCTTCGGGCGTCTGCTGCGGCTGCTTAATGTGCCCAAGTCGCGGATCAACGGTGCCGAACTGCAACTCGCCTGGTCGCCGGTCCGCGGGCTCGATATCACGGGCAACGCATCCTATGTCGACTCGAAGATCACGGCGCCATTCGTCGCCGAAGACCCCAACGGCGTCACAGCCGACTTCAACGGCCAGGCCTTTCCCAATTCGCCGAAATGGCAGCTTTCGGGGGATGTGAATTACGAGGTGCCTGTTTCAGACAGGCTGAACGCGATCTTCGGTGCGAGCGCCAGCTATCGTTCTACCACCAATTCGGAGCTCGGCCGGCTGCCCGAGTTGGTCGTCGAGGATTATGCGCTGGTCAATCTGCGCGTGGGCCTTGCCGATAGCGACAAGAAATGGCGCCTGATGGCGTGGATGAACAATGTCGGGGACAAATATTACTACACCTCGGCGACGCGCAGCATCGACGTGTTCAACCGCATGATGGGGGCGCCACGGACCTTTGGTCTGACCTTCACCTATAATTTCCAGCCCTGACTCTCCTCTCGGTGGCGCCGGTTCCTTGCTGCCGGCGCCGCTTCCTCCTCAGGATATTTTCTTTGACTGCTTCCGCCCCTGAATTTTCATTCGACCTCTCCGGACAGACGGCCTTGGTGACCGGAGCGTCGTCTGGCCTCGGCTGGCGTTTCGCCAGGATATTGGCCGCATGCGGCGCCAAGGTGGCGATTGCGGCGCGGCGCGCCCAGCGGCTCGACCAGTTGACTGCCGAAATCCGCGCGGAGGGGGGTGTCGCCGAACCGTTCGCGCTTGATGTCGCGGCGGTCGGCGGCATCGCCGCGGTGGTCGACGAGATCGAGCGGCGGCTTGGTCCGGTTTCGATCCTCGTCAACAATGCGGGTGTTCCCGACGCCCAGCACGCGACCGCGCTGACGCTTGAAAAGATCGATCAGGTGATCGACACCAACATGCGCGGCGCCTTCATTCTGTCAACCGAGGTTGCTCGGCGACTGATCGCGGCGAAGACTCCGGGCCGGATCGTCAACATCGCGTCGATGGCCGCATTCGAATATTCGGGCGGCGCCGCAGCGCTCTATTCGGTGACGAAAAGTGCGCTCGTTCGCATGACCGAGACGCTTGCAGTCGAGTGGGCGAAATTCGGCATCAACGTGAACGGCATCGCGCCCGGTGTTTTCGCTTCCGAAATGACCGACGGAATGTTCGCGCGGATGAGCGACCAGATGGTGTCGGCCTTTCCGCGCAAACGCATCGGGCGCCCCGAACAGCTTGATGGCGCGCTGATGTTTCTCGTTTCCCCGTCCTCCGACTTCGTCACCGGCACGATCATCAAGGTCGACGACGGGCAGGGCTCGCGCTGAGGAGATTATCGTTGACCGACCAGATCATCCGGACCGACGCTGCGGGATGCGCCATGCTGACGCTCAACCGGCCCGAAAAGCTCAACGCGCTGACCGTCGCGATGTTCAGGGAACTGCGGCGACACATCGATGATATCGCGGGCGACACCAGCATCGGGGTCGTCGTGCTGCGCGGTGCCGGCCGTTGCTTTTCGGCCGGCCACGACCTCGCCGATATCGAGCAGGGAGAGGAGCCGCCGACACCCAACTTCCAGTCGGAGACGATCGAGCGTCTCGCCAACCTGCCGCAACCAGTGATCACGGCTGTTCACGGCTATTGTTATACCGGCGGTCTTGAGCTTGCGCTGGCAGGCGACCTGATCGTCGCGTCGGCCAACGCTCGCTTCGCCGATACCCATGCTAAATGGGCGCTGACCCCTGTGTGGGGTCTGACGCAGCGACTGCCGCGCCGGGTCGGCCTGACCAAGGCAAAGGAAATGATGTTCACCTGCCGCACCTATTCGGGCGAAGAGGCGGCCGCGATCGGCCTCGCCAACGAGCATGTCGCCGACGACTGCTTTGACGATCGGCTGGGAGAGATCGTCGCCGAAATTCTCGACCACTCGTGGTTCAGCCATCGTGCGAACAAGCGGTTGCTGCTCGAAACCGACGGCCTGCCGATCGGAGCCGGAATCGCGCACGAGAGTTTTCGCACCGAAGGCGGTGGCCCCGACGCCTATGAACGGCTCGCGCGTTTTACGCGGCGCGAAACATGAGCGGTTTCTTCGGCTTTGAGTTTTCCGAAGAACAGGATCTATTGCGCGAAAGCCTGCGGCGCTTTCTCGCTGATGCCTGCCCGTCTTCGCTGGTGCGTGAAACACTGGAAGGCCGGCAGGCTTTCGGTGCTGCGCTATGGTCCGGGCTCGCGCAAATGGGATGCATAGGCGCGGCAATTCCAGAGCAATATGGCGGATCTGGACTCGGTCCCGTCGAAATTTGCGTCATTGCCGAAGAACTCGGACGCGTGCTTGCTCCGATCCCGTCGCTATCGACCATCTACCTCTTCGCCGAGATAGTGAAAGCTGTGGGGAATGACGAGCAGAAGGCGCTGTTGCTGCCGGACATCGCGCGTGGGCAGGCGATCGGTACGCTGGCGGCCATCGAGATGGACCCCAAGGGCCGGAAGGTGCCGACGGCCAGCGAGGTCCGCGCCGGGAAACTATACGGCAGAAAACATCTCGTTCCCGATGGCATGATCGCCGACCATGCTATTGTCGTGGCGCGGGAAGGTGAGCGCGATGAATCGCTTTTCCTCGTTGATTTGCATCAGGATGGCGTCGTCCGGCGAGCGTTATCGACGATCGATCCGACGCGCGGTCACGCGCGGATCGAGTTCGATGGCGCTGCGACATCGCCTATCGGCGCTGCAGGGAATGGCTCCGCGATCATAAGTGAAGCCATGGCGCGCGCCGCCGTGTTCGTCTCCTTCGAGCAGATCGGCGGCGGCGAACAGGCGCTCGTCTCAGCCTGCGATTACGCCCGGCAACGCTTCGCGTTCGGGCGACCGATCGGGTCGTTCCAGGCAGTCAAGATATTGCTCGCCGACATGCATGTGTCGCTTGCGATAGCGCGGGCTAACGCGTTGCGCGCGATCTGGGCACTTGCAGATATGGCGGGTGAGGCAGAATGGGCCGCGGCCAGAGCCCATCTGAGCGCCTCGGCAGCTTTCGGCCACGTCGCCGCCGACACGATACAGGTCCACGGCGGGACGGGGTTCATGTGGGATAGCGATCCGCATCTTTTCTATCGCCGGGCAGAGGCGCTGGGGCAGTCGCTGGGCGGTGCGCGGCGCTGGGAAAGAATTCTGATCGAAGGCCGCCGGTCGGGGGCTGGCGGCAGCGAGGCGGTCAGCGTCAATGAAGGAAATGCCGCCGAGAGCGAATTTCGTGCCTCTGCACGTGCATGGGTTGCAGCCAATGCGCCCTGGCATTTGCGCGAGGCGATTGAACGCTCGCCGGTCGGCGCGCTCGACCTCGGACCCGATGCGTTGGCGGCGCAGAAGGCGTGGCAGCAGCGGAAACACGATGCCGGTTGGGCCTGTCTCGGCTGGCCTACCACTTATGGCGGACGCGGCGCGACGCCGATGGAGCGGATCATCTGGCATCAGGAGGAAGGCTGTTTCGCTCGTCTGTCGAACCTCTTCCACAACGGACAGGGCATGTGCGCCCCGACGCTCATGGACTTCGCGAGCGACGAGCAGAAGGCTGAACTCCTGCCCAGAATATCGTCGGGTCAGGATGTGTGGTGCCAGCTGTTTTCCGAACCGGCGGCAGGTTCCGACCTTGCGGGACTCCGCACCCGCGCCGACCGCGATGGTGACGGGTGGATGATAAACGGCCAGAAGATATGGACGAGCGGTGGTCAATATGCCGACTGGGGCTTGCTGATTGCCCGGTCTGATTTCGATGTCGCCAAGCATAAGGGATTGACTGCCTTTTTCATAGACATGCGCGCGCCGGGTGTGGAGGTGCGGCCAATCCGCCAGATGAACGATCACAGCGGTTTTGCCGAGGTCTTCTTTCACGATCTGCGCATTCCCGACACACAGCGGCTCGGCGGCATCGGCGATGGATGGAACGTCGCGCTGACGACGCTCTCGCACGAGCGGTTGGCGATCGGACTCGAAATGCCGACGGGCTTCGACGATCTTCTCGACTACTGTGGAGCACTGGAACTCGAAACTGGATCGGCGGTCGCGGATAGACATGTCATATCCCGGCTGGCGAGGTTCGAATGTCAGGCGGCGGGGCTGGAGAATTTCATGCTCGGCTCTCTCGCGCGCTTTGCGAAGGGGGAGCTGCCTGGCCCCGAAAACTCGATCATCAAGTTGGTCGCGGGCAAGATGATGCAGGACATTGCAGGGTTCGCGATCGAGCTTCAGGGCGAAGCGGGGATATTGACCGGAACAGACGAATGCGCGTTCGGTGGCCGGTTTCAGGGCATGTTGCTCCGTGCGCCCGCCACTCGGATCGAGGGAGGGTCCGATCAGATCCTGCGCAATATTCTTGCCGAACATGTGCTGGGAATGCCGCCGGACATGCGCGCCGACAAGAACCTCCCCTTCAGCGCGATTCCCGCACAGTCGCCATCGCGATAGCGAACGGGATCATACCGTCCATTACCGTCCTCGCAGGAGCGCCGGTACGCATTTCATGGAGTAAATCATGACTGAAATCGAGCTTGAAGCCGAACTCAACGACTTGCGGATGTCGAAGGAGGCGCAGCCGCTCTTCGAAGCGGTGAAACGCCATATCGCCGAAAATGTTGACCCGATCACCGAAGAATTTTTCCGGCTGGGCGAAGGGCGTGCCGATCGCTGGAGCTGGGCACCGGGGCAACTCGAACTACTCGACGGGGCGAAGGCGAAAGCAAAGGCGGCGGGCCTGTGGAATTTCTTTCTGCCGCACGGCGACACGGGCACGCCGCTCAGCAATCTGGACTACGCCTATATTGCCGCCGAACTCGGCAAGTCGTTGCTCGCATCGGAATCGCTCAATTGCTCCGCACCCGACACCGGCAATATGGAGGTTCTCGAAATGGTCGGCACGCCCGAACAGAAGGAACGCTGGCTGAAGCCGCTCCTGAACGGGGAAATTCGCTCGGCCTATGCGATGACCGAACCCCACGTCGCTTCGTCGGATGCCGGAAATATCGAAACCAGCGCCGTGCTCGATGGTGACGACTGGGTCATCAACGGCGAGAAATATTTCATCAGCAGTGCAGGCGATCCGCGCTGCAAGCTGTTGATCGTGATGGTGCGCACCAATCCGGAGGCAAGCGGGAAGCGGCGTCATTCGCAGATTCTCGTCCCGATGGATACGCCGGGTGTGCAAATCCTTGGCCCGATGCATGTCTTTGGAGAAGATCATGCGCCGTTCGGCCATATGCACATGCGCTTCGACAATGTCCGGGTTCCGAAGGACAACATCCTGCTCGGTGAAGGACGCGGGATGGATATTTCGCAGATGCGCCTCGGCCCGGGCCGCATCCACCACTGTATGCGCACGATCGGCAAGGCCGAGGTTGCGCTCGACCTGATGGTGAAGCGGGGTAATTCGCGCAGCGCGTTCGGACATCCGCTGTCCCAACTCGGCAAGAATCTGGAAGTCATCGCACGGGCGCGCTGCGACATCGAGGCGCTTCGCCTGATCGTGCTCAAGGCCGCGAAGGCAATGGATCTGCTCGGCAACCGTGAGGCGCGCGTCTGGGTGAGCATGGCGAAGGCGATGATTCCCGAGCGCGTCTGCCAGATCATCGATCAGGCGATCCAGATCCATGGTGCGACCGGCATCTCGCAATGGACCCCGCTTGCAGGGCTCTACACCGACGTGCGCCATCTGCGCTTCGCCGACGGCCCCGACGAGGTGCATTACATGGTCATCGGCCGGGCCGAATTGGCGCGACATCAGGATTGAAGCGGAAACGCATCTTGTCGGGCCCACGGCGGCACGAGCACAGCATAAAAAGGAGAAGGAAGATGAAGGCTCTCTTGTCGACCGCGACCGGCGGCCCGGAAACGCTGACCCTAGGCGAGCTGCCGCGCCCCACCGCGGGCAAGGGCCAGATCGTGATCGATGTGAAAGCCTGCGCGGTGAACTTCCCCGACGTGCTGATCATCGAGGATAAATATCAGTTCCGCCCCGAGCGCCCGTTCGCGCCGGGCGGCGAGGTCGCGGGACTGGTCGCCGAGGTCGGCGAGGGCGTGACCGGGTTCAAGGCCGGCGACCGGGTGATCGCGGGCTGCGGCAACGGCGGCATGGCCGAGGCGGTCGCGGTCGGTGTCCACAATGTCTATCACCTGCCCGAGGGGCATGATTTCGCCGAGGGTGCCTCGCTGCTCATGACCTATGGCACCAGCATCCACGCGCTCGTCGATCGCGGGCATATCGCCGAGGGCGACACGTTGCTCGTGCTCGGCGCGTCGGGCGGGGTCGGGATCGCCGCGGTCGAGCTCGGCAAGGCGTTCGGCGCGCGCGTCGTGGCCGGGGTGTCGAGCGAGGAAAAGGCCGCGATCGCGCGCGAGGCCGGCGCCGACGAAGTCGTCGTCTATGGCCGCCAGCCGTTCGACAAGGACCAGTCGAAGGCGCTTGCGAACCGGTTCAAGGAAGCGGTTGGCCCGAACGGCGCCAACGTCATCTACGATGCGGTGGGCGGCGACTATGCCGAGCCGGCGCTGCGTTCGATCGCGTGGGAGGGGCGCTATCTGGTGGTCGGCTTCCCCGCGGGCATTCCGCGGCTGCCGCTCAACCTGACGCTGCTCAAGAGCTGTGACGTTGCGGGCGTGTTCTGGGGGGCGTTCGTGATGCGCGAGCCCGAGCGCAACCGCGCCAACATCGCGCGGCTGTTCCAGCTTTGGGAACAGGGCAAGATCAAGCCGCGCGTCACCGGCACCTATGCTCTCGCCAACGGCGGTCAGGCCATCGCCAAGCTCGGCGACCGCAGCGCCGTCGGCAAACTCGTCGTCACACCCTGATGTCGGGGAATGAAGGGACGGCGGCTGTCCAGGATATTCAGGACCTGGAGATCACGAGACTTGAGGCCTGGCTCGCTGACAATATCCCCGGTTTTGTGGGACCCCTGACCTATACGAAATTTGCGATTGGGCAGTCCAATCCGACATACAGGATCGCTGCCCGGAGTGGATGCTACGTCCTTCGCCGAAAGCCTTTTGGGAAATTGCTGCCGTCGGCGCATGCCATCGAACGGGAATATACGCTTTTGGCCGCGTTGCATCCCACGGGCTATCCCGTCGCCAAACCCTTTGCGCTTTGCGAAGATGAGTCGGTTGTGGGCTCGGTCTTCTATGTGATGGAGATGGTCGACGGAGCGACCTTCTGGGATGGGGCGTTGCCCGGCTGCGACATCGAACAGCGCACGGCGATTTATTTCGAGATCGTCGATCGCCTCGCCGAACTTCATGACATCGACTACGAGCGTTCGGGGCTGGCTGGTTTCGGCAAGGCCGGGAATTATCTGGAGCGACAGGTTCAGCTCTGGACAAGGCAGTATCGCCTTTCACAGACTGAGGATTTGCCGGATGTGGAAAAGCTGATCGACTGGCTGCCACGCACGATGCCGAGGCAGCAACGAACCACGATCGTGCATGGCGACTATCGCATCGACAATCTTATGTTTTCGCATGACGGCAGACGTATTGAGGCCGTTCTCGATTGGGAGTTGTCAACGATCGGCGACCCGCTGGCCGATCTGAGCTATTTCCTGATCAACTGGGTCACACCAGTTGACGGTCATGCGGGCCTAGCTGGCATCAGTGGTCCCGGAACGGGCATTCCGACCCTCGAACAGATGGTGGCCCGATACGGACAAATGGTCGGCGCGCAGCGCGATATGGCCGACCTCAACTGGTACTTCGCCTTCTGCCGTTTTCGCCAACTCGGAATTACCCAGGGCATCAGGCGGCGGTTCCTCGATGGGAACGCATCCGGCGCAACGGCCGACGTCACGGGATCACGTGTTCCGCTGATTGCCGAAAGCGCTTGGGCTTTCGCTCAAAAGACGGTCGTTCAAAGCTAGGTGGTTCAGAGACGTCGACTTCACCCGCAACCTCGTCATGCGGGCGGAGAGGGGGCGTGGCGCAAAAAAAACGGGAGGAGTATCGAAATGATTAGGACCGCCATTACCGATATGTTCGGAATCGAAGCCCCGATTGTCATGGGCGGCATGACGGGCGTGGGATACGCCCCGCTGGTGGCGGCCGTGGCGAACGCAGGCGGGCTTGGCTTCATTACCGCGCATCATTCGCGAACGGCCGATGATCTCGCCGACGAAATCGGACGATGCCGGGCGATTACTGACCGGCCGTTCGGCGTAAACCTGACGCTGTTGCCGTCGTTCGATCCAATCCCTTACGACGAATATTGCCGCGCTATCGTGGATTGCGATGTGAGGATTGTCGAGACCGCAGGCCGTAGTCCGGCAGATTACCTCCCCTTCCTCAAGGCCAATGGCGTCAAGGTCATCCACAAATGCACGAGCGTTCGTCACGCGGTCACAGCGGAAAAGCTGGGAGTGGACGTTGTCTCGATTGACGGTTTCGAATGTGCCGGACACCCCGGCGAGGATGACGTTGGCCTGATCGTCCTCCTTCCGGCGACGGTCGACGCTGTGCGCGTGCCGGTGATCGCGTCGGGGGGAATGGCGGATGGCCGCGGCCTGGCGGCTGCCCTCGCGTTGGGGGCTGAAGGGGTGAATATGGGGACCCGCTTCATGGCGACGAAAGAATCGGGAATCCACGAGAACATCAAGCGGCATATCGTGTCCAGCACTGAGAGGGATACGATGTTGATCAACCGGACCTTGCACAACACGTCACGTGTCGCGCGCAATGCGGTCTCGCAGAAGGTCGTCGAGATTCAGCGGAACCGTGACCTGGGCATCGATGCCGTTCGAGACCTTGTCTCCGGCGCCCGCGCCCGCGCGGAGGTCATTGCCGGGGGGAATGTCGATGGCGGCGCTTGGGCGGTTGGGCAGAGCCAGGGACTAATTCAGGATATCCCCGACTGTAACAGCCTCGTCGATACAATCGTGTCGCAAGCCAGCAAAATCATGACCTCCGCCGCCGACCGCATCATACGCACGGCGGCGTAGGGTCAGCATGACTATATGGGAACAGCAATTAAAGGAATGAGAAATGGCATCACTTCCATCCGAAAAGATGAAGGAACTGATTGGCGGTCGGATTGGTACCTCCGAATGGATTCTGATCGATCAGGCCATGATCGACAAGTTCGCCGATGCGACCGGCGATCACCAATTCATCCATGTCGATCCTGAAAGATCGAAATCGACTCCGTTCGGCGGCACCATCGCCCACGGTTTTCTGACCCTTTCGCTCTATCCCGACATGATCGAAAAATCGGATTGTCCGCGCCCCGAAGGTGTGAAGATGGGCGTCAACTATGGTTGTAACAAGCTTCGTTTCTTGACGCCCGTCCGTTCAGGTAAACGCGTGCGCGGCCATTTCAAGCTGCTCGAGCTCGAAGAAAAACGGCCGGGTCAGTGGCAACAGACTCTCGAATTTTCGGTTGAAATCGAGGGAGAGGCAAAACCCGCCCTGATGGCTGAATGGTTGAGCCAATATTTCTTGTAACGTAATCGAGGCATCGGTGACTTGAGTTGTTGCGGGGCCTCACTGGCTGGGCTTTCCCATGCATCATCGTGTCTGGACCATCTTTACGCGCCGTAGGCTCGCACGAAGAAAATGATCGTCGTGAAGCCGGTGAGCAGCAGCGTCCACACGCGCACGGCGCGATGTGAAAGTCGCTTGCCGATCAGCGCACCGAACCAGCCGCCGGCGATCGAGCCCAGCAGCATCGGCACGCACGCCCACCACCACACCATCGCAAAGCCGATGAATATAAACGCCGCGGCGAGGTTGGCGACCGCCAGCATCGTGGTACGGATCGCGAACAGTTCGCGCGGGCGGATATTCGCGAGCAGGCCGTAAAGCGCGGTGGTGATCAGGCCGACACCACCGCCAAAATAGCCCCCGTAAATGCCGAGCAGCACCTGCGCTGCCAGCAGCGTCGGCCGGCCGATGGTAACCCGCGCGTGCAGCCAGTCGGCGGCGCGCTTGCCGAACGCCATCACAGCGAAAGCAAAAAGCAGCAGCCAGGGGATGAGAATGTCGAACGTCTCGGTCGGCGTCAGGACGAGAAGCAGGCTTCCGACCAACCCGAAGACGAAGGTCAGCGCCGCGAGCGGGCGAACCGATATGCCGGCGACCGGCCCGAGTTCATTCCGATACGCCCAGGCGCTCGTTCCGGCACCGGGGAGCAGGGCGACATTCGATGTGGCATTGGCGATATTCGCCGGCAATCCAAGCGCGATCAGCGCGGGCAGCGTGGCGAACGTTCCGCCGCCGGCGAGCGCGTTCATCGCGCCGCCAAGCATCCCGGCGCCCGCGGCGACGAATATCGTCGATAGATCGATCATTGTGCGACTCCGGCCCTCGGGCCGCGACAGGCCGGTTGTTTGGCGCCTTTTGTCGCGATGCCCGTTTCAGTCAAGAGCCGACTGCGCTCATCCGCTGGTTAGGTTAGCGATTACACCGACGCACCCGCGAGCATCGGCATGATTTCGTCGCCATGCTCTCCCAAGGTCGGTGCCGGGCGTGATATGGACAGGCGGGGGCCATCGATGCGGATGACCGGCGCAGTACTCCAGTGGCTGCCGACGTAGCGGCGCTCGATCCGGGTCCAGGCTCCCGTTTGGCTGAGATGCCTTTCAACGGGAAGATTTTCGGCTCTGTTGACCGGCGCGGCCGGAACGCCCGAAGCCTGGAGCGCCTCGGCTGCCTCGGCCGCCGTCATCGATGCCACCGATGCATGGAGCGCGGACTCGATCGCGTCGCCGTGGAGATTGCGATCCGCGATGCTTGTCCACTCCGTGGCCCATTCCGGTTTGCCCAGCCAGCGGGTGAGAGCGGCCCATTGCGTGCTGTCCCGAACGACGGTCGCCACATAGCCGTCGCTCGCGGCGGCGACGCAGCGCGGCGCATGGTGCGTCGAACGACTGCCGAGCCGCTGCGGGGGGCCTTCGGTCTGCGCGCGAATGATGGCGTCGGCGCCGAGCTGGAACAAGCATTCGACCTGTCCGAGGTCGCACCATGTACCGCCAAGCGCTGCCCTTCCGTGAAGGCCGGCAAGCGCGGCGATGGCACCATAGATGCCGGCGACGGGATCTCCGAGCGCGGTATGCTGCAGGACAGGGGGCCAGGTGGCTTCGCCGTTGACATGGGGCATGCCAGAGGCGTGCTCGACGGTAGAACCGTAAGCGCGAAAGAAGCTCCAGGGGCCGGAGGCACCGAAGGCACCCATCGATACCATGACGAGACCCGGACGGAGTCCGAGCAGGTGGTCGGGGTCGAGACCGAGCTTTTTCATTACCCCGGGTGCATAATTTTCGATCACGATGTCCGACCGGCGCACCAGCGTCTCGGCAAGCGTACGTCCGCGTTCGTCAGTAAGATCGAGGCACACACCCCGCTTGTTGCGATTCATGATGAGAAAAGCGGGCATCACTTCATATTTTGGCGGGTCGGACACTCCCGGCGGTTCCCACCCACGCCACCAGTCATAATGGGTCTCGGACTCCACCTTGATGATATCCGCACCGAGATCGGCAAGCAGCCGCGTGCACATCGGTCCCGCCCAGCCCATCGAGAAATCGGCAACGCACACGCCGTCGAGCGACGCGGCGGGCGGGCTTTCCGGGGGCTGTTCGGCGAAAGCCTTCCCATCGTGGTGAATGCGGAACGGCAATAGCGGTGCGATGACGCCTTCGGCATCCGGCAGCGGAGCGAAGCTTTCGCGCTCGCGCCAGTGGGGCGTTGCCAGAAGCTCGCGATGGTTCGGCACCGGAGCGAGCGGGACGCGGCGGCGCTGGCCCTCCATCAACCAGTGATCGGTGGTTTCGCCGGACAGAATTGCGGCGAATGCGGCGTCGAGGGCTTCGGCGTTTTCGACGCGCGCGAGCGACGTCGCGAAGCGGGGATCGGTCGCCCAGTCGGGGTGGCCGACCATATCGGCCAGCGCCGCCCATTGAGCGGGCGTGAGCGCGGTGACCCCGATCCAGCCGTCGCGCGTCGGATAGACGGTGGTCGGATGGTTCGTCGCAAAGCGATTGATCCCGGTGCGGCCGGGCGAAGCGGACCCTGCTTCGGCAAGGGGCGGCGAGGGTTCGGTGAAGCACATGGCGGCTTCGAAAATATTGACGTCGACGCGCCTCGTAGCGCGACCTCGCTTGCGCGACCAGAGCGCGGCGAGCGACCCCACGACGAGCGTGGCGCCGGCGGTGATTTGCGGCGCAAAGCCCTGCGGAAGCATCGGCGGTCCGTCGGCGGCGCCAAAGGATGCGGCGATGCCGATCAGTGCCTGAATCAGGGCATCGTCGCCCTGCCAGTCGCGATAGGGTCCGTCGTGACCGAACCAGGTGATGCCGAGGCGGAGCGCGTCGAAACCCTGTTCGGCGAGGAACGTGTCGACCGCTTCGACAGCCGCCGGCGACTGGCCAACAAGAACCGCGCGATGTGAAGGCGGGGTCTCCGCCAGCCGGCCGAGCCCTTCGTCGAAGGTGTCGATGAACGACTTGTCCTGGTCGAGCCAGAGGTCGACGGCATCGGTATCGCGGGGGAACGAATTGCGGACGCGCCACACACGGGCGCCCAGGACGGACAGGATCCGGCCGCAGTAACGCGCGGCGACGTCGTCCGACATTTCGAGGACCGCAATTCCGTCAAGCGGCCGAGCTTCGGCGCGAGTGTGCAATTCCATCGAGTGGCCTCTCCGTCGATCGACTCCAAACCCGCGTCCGAAGACCAGAGGGGTGGGTCGCGATAAATGATAACTCGTTACCAATGAGAGGCAAGAGCCATATGCGTTGGTGGGTGCGATGCGCCGGTTGGGGCGACGAGAATCGCGCTGGGAGGGTGGGATCGGGAAAAAATAACACAGTATAACAATATCTTGTTTCTTTACGGCGCGCGCTACCGAAAGTCTGTTGACACTGGCTCCGGTTCGACGATAACCATTGGTATCGCGTTACCAAGGCAATTTGCGGACATCCAAGGCCGCTGGGTTCCTTGGGGCGCGAAAAAACATAATCAGTGGCGACCCGCGATCGTGGGCGCTGGGACAGGAAGAGGATAGGGCATGTTGAAGAGGCTCTTGTTGTCGTCCGCGGTGCTGCCGCTGACGCTGTTTCACGTCGCCCATGCTGCGGCCCAGGAAGCTGCTCCGCCTGAACCCGCCGATGAGGGGGCGAGCCATCCGGGCTTCACCGACATCATCGTCACCGCGCGGCGCGTGGAAGAGAATCTGCAGCGCGTCCCGACCTCGGTCACCGCGGTAAGCGGCGACATGTTGCGCACGGAAAGCGTGATCGCGGTCAAGGATCTGCCGAAGCTTGCGCCTTCGCTCAGCGTCGTTTCCTATTTCAACGACATGAACGCCCGCTTCTCGGTGCGCGGCCTGTCGGCCGGCGTCACCACCTATTTTGCCGAGGCTCCATGTTGTGGCGGCATTGCCAGCGCGCCCTTTCTCGATATCGCATCGGTTCAGGTGCTGAACGGCCCGCAGGGCACGTTGTTCGGGCGATCGAGCGCGGCCGGTGCCGTCCTGATCACCCCGCAAAAGCCTGAATTCAACAAGTGGGGCGGGTTGGTCGACATGACCGTGGGCACCTATGGCCGGGTTCAGTTCACGGGCGTGGTGAACATTCCTGTGATCGACGATCGTCTCGCGATCCGCCTGGCCGCAAACGCCAATCGCGTTGATGGCTACACCAAGCAGTTCGGCACGAGCAAGCGCCTCGATGATGTCAACAACCAGCAGTACCGCCTTGGCGTGGCGTTCAAGTCCGGGGCGTTTGAGAACACGCTTTTCGCTTCCTATGAAAACATCGACCAGTCGGCGACCGGTTCGGTGCTGGCAGGGTACAAGCCGACCCATGCCAATCTGACTCCCGCTTTTCTCGCCATACTCGAGGCGGAGACAGCGCGTTTGGAGCAGGGCGGGAAAAAGGCGGCACGCATCACCGCCCCCACCTATGACGGGCAGGCGCAGTTGACCCAGATGAAGCATGCCAGCGTCGTCAACAACACGCTGATCGAGGCGATCGATACCGGTTCGACACGCATCAACATCAAGAACATCTTCTCGTTCGACTCCTTCACCTCGAACAGCGCCGGTTCCTATGACGGCGTCGGGGGTATCCTGCAGGAAGGGGCTTTCGCTTCCGCGAACTACAGCAATTTCGGTTCAAACAACCAGGTGGGGACAAGGCTGACGGCCAAGCTGGGTCCCGCGCTTCACACCTACACCAATGAGCTTCAACTCCAGGCCGAGCTATGGGACGGTCTGTTGAAGGCCAATGTGGGGGGCTTTTACCAGCACCAGCGGGCGCCCGAGAACATGGAAGGCACCACGAACGTATACAAGCTCTACGGCAATCCGAATGGCTATTTGAATGCGGTAGGCTTCGTCAAGCGGTCGGTGGCGAAGGAAAAGGCAGTTTTCGGACAGGCCACCCTTGATCTGTCACATGCCGGTATCGAAGGCCTCAGCATCACCGGTGGTTATCGCTACAGCTGGTCCGATTCCGCGCTGACGACGGTCGCGCCGGTCCGCAATGCGGTCACGGGCAGTTTCGAGCCGGGGACGACCGAGACGAATTCGGCCACGAAGAGCAAGGGCTATAACTATACGCTGTCCATCCAGCAGCAGTTCACGCCCGACATCATGGCCTATGCCTCGGCAACGCGGGCCTATGTTCCGGGCGGCGTGAATGCGATCAGTCCGCCTCCCGGCGCCAATCTTCCGGGCTATAAGCCCGTCTATGATGCTGCGACGGTGAACACGCAGGAAATCGGCCTCAAGACCCAATTCTATCTTGGCGATGTGGCGGTGCGATTGAATACCGCCGCTTACAACACCGATTACAAGAATATCGCCCAGACATTGCTCGGCCTCGTCGATGGCGTATCCTATCGCTACCTCGCCAATATCGCCGCAATCCAGCTGCGCGGTGTCGAAGTGGCAGGCACAGTGGTGTTCGACCCGAGCTTCAGCGTCAACTTCGGCTATTCCTATAATCATGCGAAATACAAGACGTGGACGGGCGTCGACCCGTATAATACGGCACGCCCCGGCGACGCGGTTTGCGTCCCCGAATCGCCCGATGGCGTCTGTTTCCTCGATCTCAGCAACAACCCGTTGCCCTATATGCCGAAACATTCGGGCAATGTGACGTTCCAGTACACCGCGCCGCTCGGTGCGGACGTCGGCGAACTCGGGCTGTCGGCGTCGATCTTCGCGCAGAGCCGCGTATATTATGTCGCGGCGGCGGCGCGTGACCTTCAGCTCTACCCGGGTGGGCTCGATGCCATTTCGCAGGCCTCTTATGGCACGGTCAATCTGCGGGCAGAACTTCGCGACGTGGGCGGATCGGGTTGGAACAGCGCGGTCTTCGTGAACAACCTCACCGACAAGCTCTATGCCACGGGCAAGGTCGCGCAGCTTCACACGCTCGGCTTCGCCGCGGCAAACTATGCCCCGCCGCGCATGTTCGGACTCCAGGTCTGGAAGAAATTCTAGGACGCTAGCACTAGGAAGGCGCAAACATGGCAACGCAACAGATCCGTCCCGGCGTGGACAGTATCTCGCCGGAATTGAGCGCGCGGTTCGACGAACTCGACTTGTGGGACAATGCGCGCGATCTGGTGGAGGATGGCTACACGATCATCCAGGATCCCGCCGCTCACGCGATCACCGACGAGCTGCGCGAGGCGATCCTGCGGCTTTCGCAGACGTCGGATGCCGAAAACAAGGGGCGGCGCGCGGGGCTTTTGCTCGGCCGCGATCCGGTCTTTGCGAAGGCGGTCACGGTTCCGCGACTACTGGCGCTGGCGGAATTCCTTCTCGGGCGCGGGATGCTGCTGAGCCAGCTTCTGGGAACGATCCGGGGGCCGGGCGGCGGAAATCTGGGGCTGCACGCGGACAATAGCTGGTTTCCGGAGCCGTTTCCGTCGTGGGAAATCATGTGCACCGCCTGCTGGGTCACCGACGAGTTTACCGAAGAACATGGTGCGACGATGATCATTCCGGGGACGCACAAGCAAAAGCGCCATCCGCCGCGCGACGTCCGCAAGTCGCTGGAAGGCGCCCAGGCTATTGTGGCGCCGAAAGGATCGATCTGCCTGTGGGACGGGTCGGTGTGGCACGGCAATTATGCGCGCAAAACGCCCGGCGAACGGGTGGTGCTGCATACGACCTTCACGCGGCTGGGGATGCAGCCGATCGACGATTACAGCCATCTTGACGATGCATGGCTGGAACAGAATGCCTCCGAACTTCGCGGCCTCCTCGGCCGCGACCTTTTCTTCCATTCGACCACCGATACGAGCGGGCAGACGGATCAGGAAAAACTGCGCCATACCTACCGCTTGGTTCACGGCCCGCAGGGATATTGACCGGCTACGCCGTCAAGGAGACGAAATGAGCGATATCTGGAGTGGAAGCGCGGTGCCGTCGGCGGAGGCCTGCGTGACGGGACCGCTGCTGGAACGCCACGCGCGGGAAACGCCCGACAAGCCATTCGCGATCTTCGACGACGGCAGCAACTGGACTTATGCCGAAACGCTGACCATCGTCCGGAAATTGGCGGGCGGGCTTCGTGCGCTTGGCGTCGAGCAGGGCGATTACGTCAATGTCTGGCTGCCCAACGGGCGGGAAACGGTTGCGGTCTGGCTGGCGATCAACTGGCTGGGCGCAATCTATGTTCCGATCAACCTGGCGTATCGCGGCAATATCCTCGAACACGTAATCGCGAATGCGAATGCGCGGTTGATGATCGCGCAATCGGATCTTGTCGAACGGTTGCGCCCGATCGACCGAGCCCGCCTGGCCGATATTGTCGTGCTCGGAAATACGCCCGAGCCAATGGACGGCATACGCTTTCACGAATGGGAGAGTCTTGACGGGCCGCAGATCGCGGCGCCGGCACAGGTCATGCCGTGGGACGTACAGATGGTGATCTATACGTCGGGAACGACCGGCCCTTCGAAGGGCGTCCTCGTCACCTATTGTCACAGCTATACATCCGTCAACGCGGCGTTCGGCTATGTCGGGCCCGAGGATCGCTATCTCGTCGCGCTGCCGCTGTTCCATATTTCCGGCACCGGGGGCGTTCTGCTCGCGCTTTATGGAGGGGCGTCCTTTGCGCTGATCACGCAATTTTCGACCTCGAATTTCTGGCGTGTCGTACGCGAGACCGGGACCACCTGCCTTGTCCTTCTCGGCGTAATGGCTGCCTTTCTCGCCAAGGAGCCGCCGCGCGACGACGATCGCGATCATCCGCTGCGATCGGTCATGATGGTACCCTATACCGAGGATGCCGCCATCTTCGAAAGCCGCTTTGGGTGCGAAGTACGGACCTGCTTCAACATGACCGAGATATCGACCCCGCTGGTGGCCGAGCCGGGCGGCAATTTTCCGGTATCAAGCTGCGGCACGGTTCGCGCCGGGGTCGAGGCGCGGCTCGTCGATGCCCATGACATCGATGTGGTCGATGGCGAGATCGGCGAACTTATCCTGCGCTGCGACCGCCCCTGGTCGATGACGACCGGCTATCTCAACAATCCCGAGGCGACCGCAGCGGCCTGGCGCAATGGCTGGTTCCACACCGGTGACGCGTTCCGGCGGGACGAGGCGGGCAATTATTTCTTCGTCGACCGGATCAAGGATGCGATCCGGCGTCGCGGCGAGAATATCTCTTCCTTCGAGGTCGAGAGCGATGTCTGCTCGCACGCGTCGATCCGCGAGGCCGCCGCGATCGGCGTTCCAAGCCCCTTTGGCGAGGAAGACGTGATGGTCGTCGTGGCTCCCGCGCCGGGCGAAAAGGTCGATCCGCGAAAGCTCATCGAGTTTCTGGAGCCGCGCATGGCCGGCTTCATGCTGCCGCGCTATATCCGCACGATGGCCGATCTGCCGAAAACGCCGACGCAAAAGGTGCAGAAACACCTGCTGCGCGCGGAGGGAGTCACGACCGACACCTTCGACCGGCTCGCTTGATCGCCCGGTAATTATGAGGGGCCGCGGCGGCCCCTCTTTTCATCACCAACTGTCGATGAACGGGCGCTTTTTCTTGCCGGTTCGCACGGGGGCGGGAATGCTTTCGAGCCCCGCGACGATATGCGCCCGCGTTTCGGCGGGGTCGATCACTTCGTCGAAGTCGAAACCCATCGCGGTGCTGATCGCCTTGCCGTTTTCATAGGATGCGGCGACGCGCTGTTCGTACCAGCGCTGCCGCTCGTCAAGATCGGCGATCGCTTCCATCTCCTTGCGGTATCCCAGCTTCACTGCGCCCTCCAGTCCCATGCCGCCGAATTCGCCGGTGGGCCACGACAGGGTGAAAAAGGGCGCCTGGCTGTGACCGCCGACCATCGCCATCACGCCAAGGCCATAGCCTTTACGCAGGACGACGGAGAACAGCGGAACCGTCAGGTTCGGGCCGGTCACGAACATCCGGCAGCAATGCCGGATCAGCCCCGTCTTTTCGGCTTCCGGACCGACCATATTGCCCGGCGTGTCGGCAAGAACGACGATAGGAATGTCGAACGCGTCGCACAATTGCATGAATCGCGAGCATTTGTCCGCGGCATCGGCATCGACCGCGCCGCCCAGATATGCCGAGTTATTCGCGATGATGCCGACCGGGCGTCCCTCGATCCGCGCCAGCGCGGTGATCGCCGCGCGGCCGAATTTTTCACGAAGCTCGAGGACCGAACCGATGTCGGACAATGTCTCGATGATTTGGCGGACATCATAGGCCCGCAGACGATTTTCGGGGACCATGCCGCGTAGAAGCCGCTGGTCGGCAACCTCCCACGTGGGCAGGCGCCCCTGGAAATAGGACAGATATTTCTGCGCGATCCGCACGGCATCGGCTTCGTCTTCGGCCAGAATGTCGATGACCCCGCCCGCCGCCTGGACATCGGCCGGGCCGACCTCTTCCGGCGTGTAGATGCCGAGGCCGCCGCCTTCGATCAGCGCTGGGCCGCCGACGCCCATCGTCGTGTCCTTTGTCGCGATCACGACGTCGCAGCATCCCAGCAAAACGGCGGCGCCGGCGAAACAGCGACCGTTGGCGATCGCGATCTGCGGTACAAGCGCGCTCAGGCGACCTTGCAGCGCAAAGGCGCGCGTATTGAATATGCCGCCGCCGGCTGGCCGGTCGGTGTCGCCGGGGCGACCGCCGCCGCTTTCGGCAAACAGGATGACGGGAAGCTGCCAGCGCTCGGCCAATTCCAGCATTCGGTCCGTCTTTTCGTGATTCTTGAGGCCCTGTGTGCCGGCCTGGACCGTATAGTCGTATGACATCACGACGCAGCGCGACGCATCGGCGCCGAATATGTCGCCGTTGACCCGCCCGATCCCGGTGACCATGCCGTCGGCTGGCGTCGTGCGGACGAGGTGATCGACCGGATGGCGCAATCGTTGGCCCGCGATGACCAGCGAGCCATATTCGATGAAGCTGCCTTCATCGACGATGTCGGCGACGTTCTCCCGCGCCGTTCGATATCCGCGGGCCCGCCGCTTCGCGACGGCATCGGGGCGGGCGGCATCAAGCGTCAGCGCGCGGCGTGCCTGCAATTCGGCAAGGTCGGCGCGAATATGGTCGGGGTCGAAGTCCGCGCTGACCTCGATCGCCGACAGGCCGACATCGGCTTCCTCGAAGAACAGGATGGGATTGCCCTCCGATATAACGGCACCGACCGCGTGCGGCGATAGCCGGACATAGCCTGCGGTTGGCGCGGTGATGACATGTTCGAGTTTCATCGCTTCCATGATCGCGATCGGTTGGCCTGCGGCGACCGCCTCGTTCGCTTCCGTCAGCAGGGCGATGAGCGAGCCGGTCATCGGTGCCGCGATCGCGACCGTTCCGGCGGGTGCCTCCATCACGCGATCGGGCGACTGCGCTTCGTCGGCGGCGCTGAGCGACGGATCGGGTCTTAATTCGTCTGCACGTTCGAGAAGCAGACCCAGATTGCGCTCGATGAACAATGTGTCGAACGTCCCGCCCGCGACCTCGGGATGCTGCAATAGCGCCCGCAGAAAGGCGAGATTGGTGTCGATGCCGTCGATGGAAAACTCGCCGAGAGCGCGGTCGGTCAGCCGCGTCGCGCTCGCGAGACCTCCGGTCGGCGCGGTGGCGATCACCTTGGCGAGCAGGCTGTCGAAGCGGGGATTGGGCTGATATCCTTGGCTGCCGCAGTCGTCGACGCGCACGCCGGGCCCCGCCGGCACTTCGTAACGGCGGATGCGGCCTCCGGACGGCCGCGGCATTCCGTCCGCGCCTATCGTTTCCGCGTTCACGCGTGCCTGAATGGCAATGCCGCGCGGGGCTGGAATCCGATCCTGCAGCAGGTCGAGGTCGCGGAGCGACGCTCCATCTGCGAGCATCAACTGGATATTGACCAGGTCGAGCCCGGTAACGGCTTCGGTCACCGTATGCTCGACCTGCAGCCGGGCATTGGCTTCGATGAAGTAAAAGCTGCCGGTATCCAGATCGACGAGAAATTCCACCGTTCCGACGCCGCGATACTTCACGGCCCGGCCGATAGCGATGGCGGCATCGAACAGTCTGTGGCGCAGCGCCATGTCGAGACCGGGTGCGGGGGCCATTTCGACAATCTTTTGCCGCTGACGTTGCAAGCTGCATTCGCGGTCCCACAGATGGACGACGTCACCGGTGCCGTCGCCGACGATCTGGACCTCGACATGGCGCGCGCGGCCGACGAGCTTTTCGCAATAGACGGCGTCCGATCCAAAACCGGCGAGCGCTTCCGAACTGCAGCGCCGATGCGTGTCGGCGACCGCCTCGCGATCGTTGATCGGCCGCATGCCGCGCCCCCCGCCACCGGCCACAGCCTTGATCATCATCGGGCCGTGACGGTCGAAAAAGGCGAGCGCCTGTTCGACGTCGACCGGCCCGTCGCTTCCGGGCAGAACGGGAATCCCGGCCGCCAGTGCGATCGCGCGGGCCCTGGCCTTGTCGCCGAGCGACGCCAGCGTCGCGACCGTGGGGCCGACAAAGGCGAGGCCCGCCTCTTCACAATGCCGAGCAAGGTCAGCGGATTCGCTCAGGAAACCATAGCCGGGATGGACGGCGTCGCAGCCTGCTTCGCGCGCCGCGCCGACGACCGCCTCGACATCGAGATAGGCGGCGGGGCCAGTTCCGGGAAGCGCGACCGCCTCATCGGTCCTGCGGATGTGCAAGGCGTCGCCGTCGTCGGCGGAGTGGATGCCGACGGACAGGATGTCGCGAGCGGCTGCTGCGCGAGCGATACGAACGGCAATCTCGCCACGATTGGCTATGAACAGTTTCTGCATGATCTAGGCCGCCGTTTCGCGCGCGATCGTGTCGTGAAGCTGGCGCAAGACCGCCATCACCGGTTCCGACGCCTTGTGGTTTCCGACGCGGACCGTCATGCGCCCCTCGGCAATCATCGCGCGCCGGTGATCATTGGCCGCGTCCAGCATCTCCTTCGTGGCGCCGTCATAGATCAGCATCGCCCCAGGCAGCGCAGCCGCATGCTCGGCAACCAGCGCAAAATCGGCGTCAGGGTTGGGCGCATCGCTGAACCGAACCGCGCCGTCTTCGATCTGGGCGGCCCAGAAGCTGGTTCCTCCCTCGGGAGGAACGGAGGTAAAGGTTTCGGACAGCGAGAAATGATGGCCTGCCAGGCGGTCACTGCTGTCAGCGACCAGTTGTGCCAGCAGCTCCTTGATCCGTTCTATCCACCGTTGGTCAGCAAAATTCATCGTCATTCTTTCGATTCCAGTTCGTGCAGGATGCGGGCATGCTTGTCGCGGTCGAGGTCGTAGAACCACATGATCGACATCGCGATTGCGGTGAAAACGAGCATCATGGGGCCATAAAGAAGCGCCAGATGGACGGTGGCGTCGCGCGGCACGGCCTCGACCGCGACGCCTTGGGGGAAGCGGATCAGATCGAGCGCCACCCCGGCGAGCGCGCCGCCGAGCCCCAGCGCCGCCTTGCGCGTGAACGCGCTGACCCCGAACAGAAAGCCCTCGCTGCGGCTCTTGAACCGCAGCTCATACGCATCGGCGATGTCCGCGAGCATGGCGCCCGCGATCACCATCGCAGGGCCGCCGGCAAGCGATGCAAAGAATGCTGCAGCGGCGAGCAGGGCGGTCAAGGCTTCTGGGTTGTCGGGAGGGGTGAGGAGGCCTGTCTCTCGCAGACCTATCGGTGCCACGTTGAGCGCGACCGATAACACGACCGATGCCACATAGGCCGTGCGCTTGTCGAACCGGTCGGCCAGTGCGCGAGCAAACAGCGATCCCAGCATGAAGCCGAAGGCCGCGCCGAGGAACACCCACTGGATCCCCCATGTCGGCAGCTTCCAGTAGAAAGTGTTGACGTGCACCGCGAGGGCCGCCTGCACGCCGCCGAGGACATAGGAAATCAGGATCGCGATGAAGTAGATCGCGAAGGTGCGGAGCCGGAAAGCGTTGACGAGATTGCTCAGCATCGGTTCGTGAAACTGGCCGCGGCCTTGCGACCGCATCCGGGAATAATATTGCATTGCACGTTTTTGGGTTGTTGCGGCGGACACCAGAATCGCAATCAGCGCAATCACGCCGCAGGTCAGCGCGAGCGGGGGATAGGCCGCCTCGTTCAACTGCCCCTGCGGATATTCGGGGGTCGCGCGAAAGAATATGCTGAAAGCGACCGCAAGGACAATCAACCGCCCCGTAAACGCAAAGATATTTCTGTAGCCGGACACCGAAATCCGCTCGTCGAAATCGGTCGAAAGTTCGGCGCCGAGCGCCATGTGGGGGATGAAATAGAAGGATTGCATCAGCCGGCAGAAGGCGGTGAAGCCGAGCAACCAGAAAAACGTCCCCCATTGCCCGAGGCCTGCAGGCGGATCGAAGAGCATATAGAGGGCGAAAGCGAGCGGTATCGGCGCCAGATAGAGATAGGGATGCCGGCGGCCGAGCCGCGTAGCGGTCCGGTCGGACAATTGTCCGATCAGCGGGTCTGAAATGCCATCGAACAGCAAGGCGATCAGAAGCGCGAGGCCGACCAGCGAGCCCTGCAGCCCGATGACCTGGACATAATAGAAAAAGAGAAATGTCTCGAGCGTCGCGGTCTTCACGCCCTCGGCCATTTCGCCGAGGCCATATCCCAATTTCGTCCTGATCGAGAGCCGGTCGGCGCTCCTGTTATCGCGAGAATTCCCACCGATATAGGGCGAAGGCGCGGCATCGATGGCCGGGGGCAACCCCGGGACAGCTTCCTTCATCCTGCTCTCCACTTTTCACGCCCATCGATCGCGCGCGAATCTTATGGTAATACGTTACCAACGGCATGCCATCGCGCGATCGGCTAGTCAATGAGGTGGGTTGCAGGAGGTGAAACAGACGATATAGCGGCGGTGTTATGACGGATGTCGAAGACGGGGCGGGCCGGGGCGGCCATATGTTCGACAAGCGAGCTGCGACCTTGCTGGAAGCGGCGCAGGCTATTGTTCGCGAGACGGGAAACTTCGATCTGCCGATGCGGGCGCTGGCGGCGCGCGCGCAGGTCAGTCTGCGCACGCCCTATGAGGTGTTCGGGTCGAAGAACGGCATCATCCGCGCGCTGCTCAAATCGGAACAGGAAGAGTTCAGGGAGATCGTCAGAAATTACCGGTCCATCGACCGGCTCGAGATGTTCTTCGACCGGACGTTGCTCGGCATGGAGTTTTATGCGCGCGAGCAGCCCTTCTATCGGGCGCTGTTCCGGGCAACCCAGGCGTTTTCGGGCGGCGACGAAACCGAGCCCGCGCGCGAGATGCTGCCAATCTATGCCAATATGGTTCGCCGGGCGATCGAAGAGGGCTTCCTGCGCGATGATCTGGACATCACGAATATCGCCGAAATCCTTACTGACCTGTTTGCGGCGAACCTGCGCAACTGGGCGTCCAGCGATTTCGACATCTGGCTCGCCGGACAGAAAATCTGCTTTGGATTTTCGCTCGCGCTTGCCGGCGTCGCTATGCCGCAATGTGTCGAGCGGCTGCACATGAGCGCCCGGACTTACGACAAAGCGATTCAGGATTATCCCGGCGGAGCAGCGATCCCCGTCAGGTAATCCCGCGCTTCTGCCAGAATTCCGACCCGTGGACCTGGTCGTATGTCTTGCGCAGCAACTCGCGGTCGTTCTGTTTGAATGTCGGACTGCGTCCGAGGAAGATTTCCCGGCCCAGCAAGCGGGGGAGTTCGGGGTCCTTGCCGGCGAACCAATCCTCGCCCAGATGGTCGTAATTCTCGATCGGCTGCATGCCGATCCGCGTATACGTCATGTGCAGAACGACACGCTCGCCGGGGATCTGGCGTGGGTAATTGCCGTGCCATACCGATCCGTCCCACAGGCAGATCGCGCCCTTGGATGCGACGATGGGTTGCGCGCCTTCCGGCTCTGCGCGTTCTTCGGGCGATGGATGACGCTTCAGCTTGTGCGAACCTGGAACGACAAGCGTCGCGCCGGATTCCTCGGTGAACTCGTCGGTGACCAGGCAGGCCGTGCACATGATCTCCCATTCCGGGAAGGGTGCGGGAAACCAGCTATTGTCCGCGTGGAGACCGAGAGAGCCTTTTCCTGCGCGCCGGCGCGAGCCGGACAATTGCGAGAAAAGTGCGCCTTTGCCGAGCAGATACTCGACCAGTGTCAAAAGCTTTGGCGTCGATATGGCGTCGGCAAAGATGGGGTCCTCGCCCAATATCGTGAAACGCGTCGGGGCTTTTTCTTCATCTCCTGCCGCCACGGTGCGAATGATTGCCTCACGGACGTCATCGACAATCCGGTCGGTGCGCTCGTCGTGGAATATGGTGTATCCCCACCGGTCCAACTCGGCGACATTCTCCTCGAGCCCTTGTTCGATAATGCGGTCGTGCAGCTTTTGCATGGCATTTGATCTCCTCTGTCGGGAGATAGGTAACACGTTACCAATGCCGCGCAAGATGTTTTCTCTGTTGGCGCATGACGAAAGCGCGCTCCCACGCCGGCAAAATTCCGTGTGTGCGCAATGCCCGCAGTCTCAACACCCACTATTGACCCATCAGCTCATTGCTGTGCCGTCGATAGCGAGGTCCACTTCTCTCCGTTTCTGGACTGCGCGTTTCCCCTTGTGGATAGAAGACCGGATTTAGCGGCTTGCCGATTGCCCGCTGCCAACCTATATCTGCAATATGCCGATATCAGATCGGCATATTGTGGGATGTAAGATGACGGCGGTTGCACGAATTCAGGAGTTGCTTGGCGGCGAGGCGGTGACGGGACCGCTTCACAACGAACGGGATATCGTCCGCCTCGTGCGTCGCGGCGTGCCGACTCAGGCGGTAGAGCATTTTTTGGAAGCAACTGGGCTTCCGTTCAATCTGCTCGATCCCAAGGTCATCAACCTTCGAACCTTCAAACGGCGCAAGCAGGCTGCGCAGCCACTGGAACAGGACGAGTCCGATCGCTTGTTGCGCGTCGTCGGCATCGTTGCCGCGGCCGAGGAAGTATTCGGCAATCCCGACAAGGCACAGCACTGGCTGAACCGCAAGAACCGCGCTCTCGATGACGAGACGCCTCTCGCGATGGCCGATACCGACCGCGGCGCGCGTGCGGTTGAAGCCCTGTTGGGACGGATCGAGCACGGCATCGCTGCGTGATCGTCTATCGGCTCTGCAAGGCCGCCCATATCGCATTGGACGGGGAGGGCGCCCGTCTTTGGGGCGGGCGCTGGAACTCGGCGGGCCGGCCCATGATCTATACGGCAGCAACACCCTCTCTCGCGGTTCTGGAGATACTCGTGCATCTCGACCTGCCCGCCGAGTTGCTCCCCGATGATCTGCGTCTTCTGACTATCGAGGTTCCGGACGATGCGCCATCGTATCAGTTCGATGCCGATCCCGCCGACCATACCGCGTGCCTCACCCAGGGTGATGCCTTTCTCGTCAATGGAGAAGCATTATCTCTTCGGGTGCGAAGTGTCGTTGTGCCGCAGGAATGGAATATCCTGCTCAACGTCCGACACGCCGAGATGAGCCGGGTGACGATTATTGCGAACGAACCGTTCCAGTTGGACCCGCGTTTCATTCACTGAATCCCAGCTAGGCTCGGTTTCGGGGATCCTCCTATCAGCGAGGCACCGTCGCGCTTGGAGCGTGGACTGTGATAACAATTGTGGGCTGAACTCGATCCGGCAATGTGGGACGGCCAAGCCGACAATGTGCAGAGCGGTCGCTTATGTGCTGTCTCACTCCATCCCATTTGATGCTGAGCTGGTCGATAATGGGGCTATAAAGGGCCTCTGCAGCCCAAGAAGAGGTCGGTGATTTTGCTGGTAGATTGGCAATATTAAGAATATTCCTGTTTAAAAACAATTTGTTGATCTGGTATGCCGAATCCTGCTGCCCCTGCCAGGCCGGCGTCGCAAAGGGTCTCATGAGGACCCGGGACGTCCCACTCGTTGCAGCACAAAGTCTTCCGAAGAATGCGCCCGGAGGCGCCCAGGATTTTTGGGTTTCTTCTCCCAATCGCTAAACGCCGGGATTTCGAATCGCCAAGCGTTAGAAAATTTGGAGGCGGTTAGTGCCGGCGACGCTCGAATTAATGCCGCGGGTTCGAATCCTGAGGGCGAATTTCGACGTTCGAATGGCTGTTTTCGCCCGATCTGGTCCATGCAATCTGTCCGACCGCGACTGGAAAACTGCCGTTGTAAGGTCATGAAGCGGCCGCTGGTCGAGCGTGCTCGTTGCGATCGTCCAGATGCTTGCGGATCGTTTCGAACACTTCGTTTTCGGTCGGCTGGAGGATATGTGTTTCGACGAGCCGCCCGATCTCGGCTTCGCTCCTGCCCAGCCACTCGCGCACGATGTCGATGCTCTGCTCGCCCGCAAGCGGCGCCGGGCTCGAAGGGGAGCTGCTTTCGGACAGGAAGCGCGCCGTATGACGTTCGGAAATGACCGGCTCGGCCAGATACGGGTGCGCGTCGATGCGGAAGCTGTCGCGCTCGCGATAATAAGGAAAGCCGGACAAATCGGCGACGCGCAGCATGGGAGCCGCAGCGATTCCCTTCGCCTGAAGCCCCTTTGCCGCCGCCATTGCGTCCTGGTCTGCAACCGCCATGGCAATATCGGCAAGATCGCTTTCATCGCCATCGACCGTGACGACGCACCATGCATCGTCGCCGGCCGCGGGGAGAACGGCGGAGACCGGCTCGCTGCGGCCGCCGGGCGCGAGATAGGCGGCGAATTGTGCCAGCATCACCTCAGCCTGCGACACGCTCGCGCTGCCGCCGCGCCCCGTCCGTTCGCGCCGGATGAGCAGCGCCAGCGCTCCGAGGGCGCTGATGCGGCCGGCGACATGATCGGGATAGACCGTCACCGCGTCGCTGAAACTTTCAGGATCGCCCGGATAGCGCCACATATGGGTGAGGCCGGTGACGGCGCGCACAAGCGGTCCGTAACCGAGCCGCCTGGCCCAGGGGCCCGTCGGACCGAAGGCCGAGCTGTCGGTCATGACGAGACGCGGGTTGATCGCCGCAAGCGTCGCGGCATCGAGGCCGAGCGCGTCGAGCGTGCCCGGCTTGAAATTCGACAGCAGGACATCGGCTTCGCGCACCAGATCGAGAAAGAGCGCGCGACCCTCTGCCTGCCGCAGGTCCAGACCCAGGCTGCGCTTGTTGCGATGACCCGCCGCAAAGCTGACCGACAGACCATAGGGGAGATAGGATTGCCGCGATCCGTCGGGAAAGGCGGCGCTCTCGATCTTCACGACATCGGCGCCGCCGTCGGCGAACATCCGGCCGGCTTCGGCGCCGACGACGATGACGCCGAGGTCGAGAACCTTGAGACCCTCGAACGGACGTGCGATCTCGGCATTGCCCGGTGTCGGCGCTTCGCCCTCTACCCCTTCGCCGAACGGACCCATGCGAATGCCGTCGATCGTCAGCACGCCGTTCGCGACCAGCGCGCGTGTGCCATCGGGAAGGGCGACGTCGGTCATCGCCTGCCGCTCCGCGACCTGCTCGCTCGCGGCGAATTCCGCAAAACTCAACAGGCCCGCGATAGGAACGCCATGCGCCTGACCTTCGGCCTCCAGCTCGGCGCGGGTGCGTAACCGGAAGAAATCGGCAAGCGTGGCCTGCAATTCGGCCGATTGCTGCCGCGTGCTGATCTTCATGAATTCGGGGCCGGCAAACGGCTCCGGCTCTCCCATCCAGCGGAACATGCCCTGCCATTGTCGCGGGGCGAGGATGCAGATGCGGACCTGTCCATCGATGCAGGGAAAGATCGGATATTGGGTTCCCCTAGCGGGGCGGTCGCGCGAGAGAAGATGGACGGGGCGCCCCATCGTCGCGCTGCCGTTGACGCCGTATCCAGGGTCGAGCGCCTGCATCGCGCCGTCGAGCGCCGAAAAATCGATGCGGTCGCCGCGTCCCGAGCGCAACGCCTTGTACCAGGCGGCGAGGACGACATAGGCGCCCTGTGCCGCGGCGCACTGCCACGCGAGTTCGCCGGGCGGCAGCAGCGGCGGGCGGCCGCGAAGGCCCGATCGCGACAGGCTGCCCGATAGCGCGTGCAGCACGGCGTCGCTGGCTTTCCATTCGCTGAAGCTGTTGCCCGTTCCGAAATTGCTGACGTGCATCAGGACGAGCGCCGGATTGCCCGCCATCAGGGCGTCATGGTCGATCGCCGCCGAAGGGGGCGACACGATGATGTGCGCGCGGCGAAGTAGGCTTTCATCCGGGGCGCCGGAGTGGACGATCTTTCCGACATTGGCGGCAACGTCCGCAGCATCTCCCGTCGCGGCGACGAAGCGGTCGACGCGCGCGCCGAGTTCGGCCAGATAGCGCGTGATCGGCGCCAGCGGCCCCTCGACGAGATCGACGACGCGCAGCCCCGACAGCGGGCGATCGGCGCTCATGCCGGGTTGCGTGGAAATTGCGGCAGACCGGCGGGGATCTCGACCCACGGCAGCGCTGACGAGGTCCAGACGTGGATGGCGGGGACGAACCGGCCCGGATCGTCGGCGGTGCCCGCCTTGACGATCGCCACCTTGGGCGATGCCGCCGATAGCGAGCGGATCGGCGATCCGCACGTCGCGCAATATTGTCGCAGCACCGGCTGGCCGCTTTCGGTGTCGCGATCCTCCCACGTCGCGACGTCGCCCGTCATCTGCATCGCCTCGTCGCGGACGACAACATTGACCGAAAAGGCGCTGCCCGACTGGCGGCGACAATTGCTGCAATGGCATACGGCGATGGCGAGCGGATCGCCCGTCAGGCGGTATCGGACGGCGCCGCAATTGCAGCCGCCTTCGATTTCGGACATCGCTCGCTCTCCCATTTCGCTTTTCGTGCTTGCGCTTTTATCTAACGTCGTTAGTTTGTAAAGGCGCAGATGACAATGGAGCCGACAAGGATCGGCCGCACAAGAGGGCAGAGGCAGATGAGCGACGAATTTGCGATGACGATCGACGGCCGCGCGGTCGCCGCCAGGGCAGTGATCGATGTCCGCAACCCCGCGACGGGCGAGGTGTTCGCCTCCGCGCCCGATGCCGATGCCGCCGATCTCGACGCCGCGGTCGCTGCCGCGACGCGCGCCTTTCCCGCCTGGCGCGACACGCCGCTCGCCGAGCGCAAGGCCTGCCTCGTGAAAGCGGCCGAGGCGATCGAGGCGCATGCCGACGAACTCGCGACGCTGTTCGTGAAGGAACAGGGGCGGCCGTTTCCCGGCGCGAAGGCCGAAATCCTAGGTGCGGCGATGTGGATGAAGGCGACGACGATGCTCGACCTTCCCGTCGATGTCACCGAGGATTCGGATACGCGGCGGATCGAGGTCCATCATGTGCCGCTGGGGGTGGTGTGCGGCATCGTGCCGTGGAACTTCCCCGTACTGCTCGCCTCGTGGAAGATCGGCCCCGCGCTGATGGCGGGTAACACGCTGGTGCTGAAACCCTCGCCCTTCACGCCACTCTGTACCTTGCGTATCGGCGAACTCGTCCGCGACATCTTCCCCGCGGGCGTGATCAACATCATCAGCGGCGGCGACGCGCTCGGCCCGCTGATGACCGCGCATCCGGGCTTTGCGAAGATCAGCTTCACCGGCTCGACCGCGACCGGGCGCCGCGTGATGGAATCGGCGGCGAAGGATCTGAAGCGCATCACGCTCGAACTCGGCGGCAACGATGCCGCGATCGTGCTGCCCGACGTCGATGTCGACGCCGTCGCGGCGCAACTGTTCGAGGGCGCTTTCCACAACAGCGCGCAGGTCTGCGTCGCGACCAAGCGGCTCTATATTCATGCCGACATCTATGACCGTCTGCGCGACCGGCTGCACCAGCTTGCGAGAGACTTGCCCGTCGGCGACGGCGCGGAGCAGGGCAACCGCTACGGCCCGATCCAGAACGAGCCGCAATATCGCCGCGTCCTGGCCTTGCTCGACGATGCCCGTGCCAATGGGCTGACCTTGCTCGAAGGCGGTCGGGTTCCCGAGAAAGGCTATTTCGTGCCGCTGACCCTCGTCGACAATCCGCCCGAGGATAGCCGCGTCGTGGTTGAAGAGGCCTTCGGTCCCGTGCTGCCGCTGCTCAAGTTCACCGACATCGACGATGTCATCGCACGCGCGAACGACAGCGACTATGGCCTTGCGGGTGCGGTGTGGTCGGCCGACGTCGAGGCGGCGACGGCGATCGCGCATCGGCTCGACACCGGCACCGTCTGGATCAACCAGAATCTCCAATCGACACCCTTTACCCCGCTCGCAGGCGCGAAGCAGTCGGGTTTCGGGCAGGAAAATGGCGTTCCCGGCCTGCTAGAATTCACCCGGCCCAAGGCGATCTTCATTCCGAAAGCGGCCTGAGCCGATGCAACTCGGCGCGCAAGACGAAGCATTCCGCGAAGAGGTTCGCGCCTTCTTCGCGGCCGAACTCACGCCCGAGCTTCGCCGGGCCGGCAAGCTGATGACCAGCGTCTATGCGGACCATGAGTCGCAAATGGCATGGCAGGCGAAACTCCATGCGAAGGGCTGGGCGGCGCCTGCCTGGCCGACCCGATATGGCGGCTGCGACTGGAGTGTCGTCCAGCACCATATCTTCGCGAGCGAGCGCGTTCGCGCGGGCGCGCCGCCGGTGTCGCCGATGGGGATCAAGATGTGCGGCCCCGCGATCATCGGCTTTGGCACCGAAGAGCAGAAGGCCTTTTTCCTGCCGCGGATGCTGAGCGGCGAGCATGTCTGGTGCCAGGGCTATTCCGAACCCGGCGCCGGATCGGACCTTGCCGCGCTGCAGATGAGGGCGGTGCGCGACGGCGACGATCTCGTCTGCACCGGCACGAAGATCTGGACCACGCACGCCCATGTCGCGAACTGGATTTTCTGCCTCGTCCGCACGGCGAAGGGCGAACGCAAGCAGCAGGGGATCACTTTCCTGCTGATCGACATGACCTCGCCGGGGATCGAGGTGCGCCCGATCGTCATGGCGTCGGGCGAGCATATCCAGAACCAGATTTTCTTCGACGATGTCCGCGTTCCGGTCACCAACGTGCTCGGTGAAATCGACAAGGGCTGGACCGTCGCCAAATATCTGCTCGAATTCGAACGCGGCGGCAGCGCCTATGCGCCCGAGATCGATGTGGCGCTCGATGAACTGGCCGGGCAGGTCGCCGCGCAGCCCGCGGGGCATGCGCGCGCCTTGCTCGAAGTCCGCATGGCCGAGGTGCGTATCCGCTGCGATATTCTTGCGCGGCTCGAAAGCGACATTCTCTCACGGCTGTCGGCGGGCGCGCCGACCGGTGCCGATGCGTCGATGATGAAGATCCTCGGCACCGAATTGCAGCAGCGCGTCACCGAACTCACGCTCGACGCGGCGGGGCCGCTGGCACGGGCCTTTCAGCCCGGCGTCGCGATGCCCGGCGGGCCGATCCCCGGCCACGACCCCGACGATTATTGCAGCGGCGAGGTGTGGCAGGCGATTGCGCCGCTTCACTATCTCAACGAGCGCGCGAGCAGCATCTATGCCGGGACCAACGAGATTCAGCGGGGGATTTTGGCGAAGGCCGAACTGGGTCTCTGATCCGCGTGTCGCAACCCCGGTCTTCCGGCTTCCTTACGCCAGAGATATGCCACGCGAAGCCATGCTGGAATTTCCGACGTCAAAGCGCCTGTTGAAGGGATTTCCTTTGGGAGAAGGCGAAGATGAGGGTTTATTCTAATCGCCCAGCCAGTCGGTTGTGATCTTTCCCCTATGCCCCTCGGGCGCCAGCGCGGCGCGCAGCGCTTCCAGCAGAGGCGGCAGCGCCTGCGTGAAGGCGTAGGGCGGGTTGACGATAAAAAGGCCCGCGCCGTTATAGATGTCGGGCTGATCGCTATCGTACAACCAATGCTCCACCACCAGAAACTTCAGGATACCGAGCTTACGTAGCTGCGCCTTCCACCGCACATGCATTGCGCGGTCTTTCAGCGGATACCAGACCACCGTCACGCCATGCGCCCATTTGCGGCTGGCGGCTGCGAGGGTGGCGGTGATACGGGCGCGTTCATCAATCTGCTCGTACGGCGGGTCGACCACCACCACGCCGCGCGCGGTGCGAGGCGGCAGCATCGCCAGCCAAAACTCGTAGGCGTCGCGCTGATGCACGGCGGCGGAAGTGTCGCGCATCGCGCCGCGCAGGGCATGGGCGTCTTCGGGATGTTTCTCGTTCAGGATCAGAAAATCCTGCGGGCGCAGAAGCTGCGCCAGAAATCGCGGCGATCCGGGGTAGAGGCGCGGCTCTTCCTCTGCATTTACCGCCCGCACGGCGGCGCGATAGTCGTCCAGCAAGGGGTTTGGGTCGGCAAAGGCCCGCAGCACGCCCTGTGTAGCCTCGCCGGTGCGCTTCGCCTCCTCGCTGCCAAGGTCGTACAGCCCGCAACCGGCATGGGTGTCGATCAGGGTCAGCGCGCCCGGTTTTTGCTGCAGGGCCCGCACGAGGGCGATCAGCAGGCCGTGCTTTACGACATCGGCGCTATTGCCAGCATGGAAGCTATGGCGATAATTCATTGTAATTCAGAATCCCGGCGATCTGCCTTCATCGAACGGCCGGGCGCGGAACCTGCGCGCGAGGCGATGGAAGCAACCAATCCGGTGCCCGTATAGAGTCGGGCGGAAATCTTCAAAGCATTCTGCGCAAGGCCTCAAGCCCGCGTTAACGATCGTCACCAGCGGTGGAGTGGCCGCATGGGATATTCGATTGCGACGCTTCGACGTCCGCGTCTGTCAGTAGCGGACCTGCACCCGCCCAAACCCGATATCTTCGCCATTTCGACGCCTCGATCGTGGAATTAATGGGTCCTGACCCTAGATTATCTGAAACACTCCGGTCTTTGAAAACGCGGTATACGCCTCGGCACTTCGACGCATATTCTCCAGCATTGTTGGTAGTTCGTTCGCACTAAACCACTGTCCGTTATAAATTTCGAACGATGGTACGCAGACGCCTTAGCTAAGCGCCATATAGCGCGCGAGATGCGCGTCGCGCGTGCCATACTCGCTCTCGATCACCGTCAGCCGCTTGAACAGTGCCGATACCGGCAATTCCTCGGTCATTCCCATGCCGCCGTGCAACTGCACCGCATTCTGTCCGACGAAGCGGCCGGCGGCGGCGATGGTGACCTTGGCGGCGCTGACCGCCCTCGCGCGTTCCGCCCCGTCGAGGTCGAGCGCATCGGCGGCAAGGGCCGCAGCTGCCGCGGCGCGGCGCGCCTCGATATGCATATCGACCAACCGGTGCTGGACGACCTGAAAACGTGCGATGCTTTGCCCGAACTGTTCGCGCTGGACGCTATAGTCGCGCGTGTCGGCGATGAGGCGCGCCATGATCGCCGCGGCTTCGGCCGCAATGCCGGCCGCGCCGATGTCGCGGATTTGAGCGATGTCGTCGGGGTCGAGCGAGAGCCTGGCGCTGGGCGGCACGGTGACATCGTCGAGCAGCAGGTCGGCGGCGCGGCGTCCGTCGATCGTCGGATAGGCCTTCATCGCCAGCGCCTCGCGCGCGATCACGAAGGCCGCGGCGCCATCGTCCGTCGCGGCGGTGACGATCACCGCATCGGCTTCGGCCGCGCCGATGGCCAGCAGCTTGCCGCCCGACAAGCGCCAGCCCGCGGCGCCCGCTTCGGCGCGCGCGGGCTCGCGGTCGTCGATCCATGCGAAGGCGAGCTTCGCTTCGCCCGATGCGACGCGCGGCAGCCAATGCGCCGCATGGTCGCCGCCCGCACGGTCGAGCAAGGCGCCGGCGAGCAGCACGCATTCGAGATAGGGCAGAGCAATCCCGCGCGGACCGAGGATTTCGAGCACCGCAAAGCCGTCGCGCGGCGACAGGCCAAGTCCGCCATGGGTCTCGGCGAAGGGCAGGCCCAGCACGCCGGCATCGGCAAGCGCCTGCCAACCGTTCTCGCCGGATTTCAGCCGGTCGAATCGCGCATCGAGAGCGTCCCTATAGTCCATCTCAACCTGCTTTCGCTTGCGGCGCATCGCGCAGGATGATGTCGGCGGCGCGCCAGGCCATCGCCATCGTCGGCCCATTGGTATTGCCCGACGGAATCGCGGGCATCACCGAGGTGTCGATCACGCGCAGCCGCTCGACGCCGCGCACCCGGAGCGCCGGATCGACGACCGAATCCTTATCCTTGCCCATCCGGCAGCTGCCGACCGCATGATAGCCGCAGGTGCCGAAGCGATCATAGGCATCGAGGATTTCGGCGTCGGTACCGAACGCAGGCCCCGGCATCGTCTCTTCGGCGATCATGCCCGCGAGAGGCGCCTGTTTCGCATAGGCGCGCATCACGCGCACTGCGCCGATCATCGCGGCGCGATCCTCTTCGGTTGCGCGATAATTGGGCTTGAAGCTCGCCGCGACATCAGGGTCGCGCGTCGCGATATGGATGCTCCCGCGCGAAGTGGGGCGCAGCGGATAGATGACCGCGTTCATGCCCGGATGCTTCTCGAGCTGCGTGCGCTGCGTCGCCATGTCGAAACTGAAGGGCGCGATCAGCATCTGGGCGTCGGGACGGTTCAGTCCTGGCCGCGTCTTGAACCAGCCACCGATTTCATAGGCGGCGGCCGACATCGGCCCGTCGCCGGTGAGGTAATATTGCAGCGTCGCGAGCAGCAGGCGCCAGCCGCCGAAGACGCGGTTCTGCGACAGCGCCTCCTTCGTCAGCTTCCATTGCATGATGATGCCGCGATGCTCGATCAGCCCTTCGCCGACCTGGGGGTTGTGATGGACGAGCGGGATGTCGAGCGCGGCGAGGCGGTCCTGGTCGCCGATGCCCGAACGTTCGAGGATCGCCGGGCTGGCCATCGCGCCGCCGCAGACGATGATCTCGTGCGCCGCGTCGATCGTTTCGCGCACACCGCCATGGACGACCTCGACCCCAACCGCGCGCGAGCCGTCGAAGATCACGCGGTCGACGGTGCGGTCGGTCAGCACGGTCAGATTGGGCCGCTTTTCGGCCGGACGCAGAAAGGCCTGCGCGGCGCTCTGGCGCTTGCCCTTCCAGATCGTGCGCGGGGCATAGCCGATCGCGACCTGGTCGTCGGGCGCGTTGACGTCGGGCTTGTTGGTCCAGCCCATTGCCTCGCCCGCCGCGACCTGCGCATCCGAAATCGGCAGCCGCTGCGTCGGCATCGATATTCTCATCGGCCCCGCATCGCCGCGCGTCTCGGCGGCGCCGAGCTCATGGCTTTCGAAGGCGCGATAGGCCGCGCCGATATGCGTCCAGCTCCAGTCGTCGCTCGATTTCTCCGCGATCGCGTCGAAATCGGCGGGCTGGCCGCGCACATACATCATGCCGTTGACCGACGACGACCCGCCGAGCACGCGCCCGCGCACCCAGGCTTCGGACTGGCCCGCGGTCGACGCTTCGGGCTCGCTCATATGAACCCAGAGGTGCTTCGGATCCTGCATCACCTTTGCAAGTCCCTTTGGCATCGAAATGAAGGGATGGCGATCGCGCGGCCCCGCTTCGATCAGCGCGACTCTGATCGCCGGATTCTCCGACAATCGATAGGCGAGAACGCACCCCGCCGCGCCGGCCCCGCAGATGACATAGTCGAAATCCATCCTCATGATCCCTCGATTCCGGCCGCTTTTGCAGCGCTCTCGCAGTCCTCATAAAAAACTATTGTCATTAGGTAAAGGGTGGAATAGGCTATGCCCGACAATAAGGAGAGGAATCTGCAAATGAGCGATGTTGCAGACATTGCGCGGCCCGCCCGCAAGCTGACGACTTTGGCCAACCTGACGCCCAGCCAGATCGCGGCGATCCGCAAGATCCCGGCCGAGAAGGACGCGGTCGTGGTCCCCTTCGGTGCGACGCGCCCCAATGCGATCTTCACCGGGCGCGAGCGATTCGATCTCGAACAGGAAAAAATCTTCCGCCGCTATCCGGTTCCGGTCACCGTGTCGGCGCTGCTCGAACCCGGCAGCGTCGTCGCGAGCGACAGCTATGGCTTTCCGATGCTCGTTTCGCGCACTCGCGACGGCACGATCAAGGCCTTCGTCAACGCGTGCCAGCACAAGGGGTCGAAGATCATCGAGGATTGCGCGGTCCACAAGCAGGGACGCATGACCTGCCCCTATCACGCCTGGACCTATGGCATCGACGGCAAGCTGATCGGCGTGTCGCGTAGCGAGGCCTTTCAGGATCTCGACAAGAGCAAGCGCGGACTCGTCGAGCTCGAAGCACGCGAATGGGGTGGCATCGTCTATGTCCAGCTCAATCGGGATATCCCGGCCGACTGGTCCAACTTATCCGAACAGGTCGCCGAGGATTTTGTCGCGCTCGGCATAGCGTCGGCGCATGTCTACGGCCGCAAGACCTTCGACCTCAAGGCGAACTGGAAAGTGGTGCTCGAACCCTTTCTCGAAGGCTATCATGTCCAGCGACTGCATGCGGCGTCGATCGGCGACAAGTTTCAGGACGCCCCCAATATCGTCGACATGTTCGGGCCGAATATCCGGCAGGTGTCGGGGCGCATCGGCTATGTCCCCGAAATGCTCGACGAGGATCCGGCGGCGAACGTCCACAAGCTCATCACCCACGCCTATACGGCTTTCCCGAACTGCGTTCTGGTGACGAGCCAATATTATACCAGCGTCATGCTGTTGATGCCGCGCGCTCCCGACCGCACGACGGTCGAATATTTCATGCTGACACCCGAGGCCGCATCGACTCCCAAGGCCGAGGAGGTGTTCGCGCGCTCCTATGAGCTGATCCTCGGAGTCTTCGGCGGCGAGGATTTCCGGGCGGCCGAGATCAGCCAGCAGGGCCTGGGCGCCGGCGTGCCGGAGGAAACCGTCTATTGCGGGCTCGAGACGAACATCGTGCGCTATTATGAAGCGATCGAAGCACTTCTGTGATCGTTGAACCGGCGGCAGACCGGATGGAGAGGGACTAATGGCGCAGACATTGTCGAGCGCGATCGCCTGGTGGGCGCGGATGCGGCCCGAGCAGCCGGCCGTGGTGCTGGGTGGCGACCGGCTGAGCTATGCGGATTACAAGGCGTGGTCGGATCGCGTGGCCGCGATGCTGGAGGCCGATGGGCTGAAGCCCGGCGACCGCGTCGCGATCTGCTCGACGAACAGCCTCGCCTATTGCGCGCTGATCATGGGGATCATCCGTGCGGGCGGGATCGTCAATCCGGTCAATTTCCGCTTCACCCCGCGCGAAATTCGCGAACTTTGCGAGACGACCGAGCCGCGCTTCGCCTTCGCCGCGCCCGACTTTGCGGCCAATGTCGCCGCTGCGGGTCTGACGCCCCGGCCGATGGCCGAGGTCGAGGCCCTGCGTCACGGCGCCCCCGCTTCGCCCGCGCATGATCCGGCGCCCGATGCCCCGGTCGTCATCATCGCGACGAGCGGGTCGACGGCGAAGCCGAAGGGCGTCGTCTTCACCAACCGTTCGATGACTGCCTATGCCGCCTGCTGGTCGCTTGAGGAGCCGTCCTCTTCGGCGGGCGCGCGGATCATCAGTCTTGCGCCGCTCAACACCTCGGCGGGCTTCGTCCAGCTCGTCCACTATACGACGCAGGGCTGCACCATCTTCATGGAACCTGCCTTCGTTCCCGACGCGATCCTGCGATTGATCGAGGACGAGAAGATCAACTGCTTCGGTGCGGTACCGACCTTCTTCGAGGCGATCGCGCGCTGCCCCGGTTTCGCCGACGCCGACCTGTCGTCGATCCGTCTGGCCACCGCCGGCGGCGCGCGCGTCAGCCGGCAACTTCTCGATAGCTGGAAGGCGAAGGGGATCACGATCCGCCAGATCTACGGCCAGACCGAGGTCGGCGGCAACGTCACGATGATGCCCGAGCATCTGGCGATGGACGAGCCCGAGAAATGCGGCTGGGGCGGCATCTTCATGGAGGTGCGCGTGCTGCGCCCCGACGGCAGCCCCTGCGACCCCGGCGAGCCGGGCGAGATCGTCATGCGCTCGCCGGGCATGATGCAGGGCTATTGGCGCAACCCGCAAGAGACGGCGAAGGCAATCCGCGACGGCTGGCTCTGGTCGGGCGACATCGGGATGCTCGACGAGCGTGGCCTGCTGACCTTCGTCGACCGGATGAAGGATCTGATCATCTCGGGCGGGCTCAATATCTCGGCCGCCGAGGTCGAGCGGGTGGTGTGCGAATTTCCCGGCATCGTCGAGGCGCTGGCGATCGCCGCGCCCGATCCCAAGTTCGGGGAGACGCCGTTCGTCGTCTATCATGGCGCGGCCGAGGTCGACGTCGCGGCGCTGATCGATCACTGCAACACCAATCTCTCGAATTACAAGGTGCCGCGCTACGTCGCTTTTTCGGCCGACCCGCTGCCGCGGCTGGCCACCGGAAAATTGTCCAAACCCGCGGTGCGCGAGCTTTATGCCCGCGCCCACGAGACGATGGAGCGCGTGCGATGAGGAGCCCGACATGACTGCCCTGGACCACGCCGCCCCGTCGGTGCCGCCGCACATCCCGGCGCATCTCGTCTTCGATTTCGACATCTATGCCGATCCGCGCATCGGCGAGGATGTGCAGGGAACTTACGCGGCTGCGCTTGCCGATGCGCCCGACATCTTCTGGACGCGGCGCAACGGCGGACACTGGATCGTCAAGAGCTTCGATGCGATCAGCAGGATTGTTCTCGATCCCGAGCATTTCTCGGTGCGCGAGATGCAGATTCCGCGCGTCGAGAATCCGCCCTTCTTCATCCCGCTCAGCCTCGATCCGCCCGAGAATCTGCCCTATCGCAAGGCGATGATGCCGATGTTCGGGCCAACCGCGATCAAGGCGCTCGAACCGCGCATCCGCGAATGGGCGGTCGAACTGGTCGAGGGCGTCGCCGCGAAAGGCGCCTGCGATTTCCAGGCCGATGTGGCGAAGCTGTTCCCCGTCAGCGTCTTCATGGAACTGATGGGCATGGACCTGTCGCGCCTCGGCGATTTCCGCGCGCTGGCCGAAGCCTTTTTCTCGGCCCAGAACGACGAGGCCGAGATGGGGCGGCTCAGCGCCGCGATCCTCGGCGAGATGAAGGCGCTGATCGACGCGAAGAAGGCGGCGCCCGACGACAAGCTGATGTCGCATTTCATCGCCGTCGACGTCGGCGGGCGCACGATGAGCGACGACGAAATTCTGGCGATGAGCTTCGTCCTCTTTCTCGGCGGCATGGACACGGTGACCAACGTCACCGGCTTCGCCTTTCAGCAGCTCGCGCGAATGCCCGACGTGCAGGCGCGGCTGGCCGCCGACCCGTCGCTGATTTCCGCTTTCGTGAACGAAGCCCTGCGCCTCTATGGGGTCGTCAACACGCCCCGGCTCGTGGTGAAGGATCAGCAGATCGGCGAAGCGCAATTCCGCGAGGGCGAGATGGTGCTCAACATCCTTTGTCTCGGCAGCCGCGATCCCGCGAAATATGACGCGCCCGGCCTCTTCGATCTCGACCGCAAGAACAGCGCGCACCTGACCTTCTCGTCGGGGCCGCACCTCTGCGTCGGACACGTCCTCGGCCGCGCGGAGCTGCGCATCCTGACCGAGGAGTGGGTGAAGCGCATCCCTGCCTTCCGCGCGACGCCGGGCGAATGCCATGCTTTTCGCATCGGCACGGTGATGGCGCTCGAAACGCTGCCCCTCGAATGGACGGCGGCGGTTTGAGATGAATATCAACGACGGCGCCGATGCGCCCTACTGGAACGGATTGGCCGATGGGGTGCTGCTGCTCCCGCGCTGCGGCGGCTGCGGCGAATGGTTGTGGCCCGCATTGAGCCGCTGCGGGACGTGCGGCAGCGAAGAGATCCAATGGACCGAGCGGGCGATGGCGGGCACCATCTTTTCCTGGACCCGGACGTGGCACCGCTTCGGCTTCACCGAAAGCCTCGACCTGCCGTTCGTCTCGATCGTCGCGACGGTCGACGATTGCGGCATCCGCTTGCTCGGACGCCTCGACGATCCCGACCAGATCGACCCGCTGATCGGCGAGGCGATTACGGGCCGGATCGGCGCGACGCGCGTCGAAGGCCGCGACATTCCCACGATCATCTGGAGCCGCGGCTGATGCATCCGCTTTATGGAACCACCGCAGTCGCGGGCATCGGAATGCGCCAGTATCGGCGCGGCGCCTCGCCGCTGCCCGAGCAGGGCGTGCTGGCAGAGGCGATCCGCGCCGCCTGCGCCGATGCGGGCTTCGATCCGGCCGAAGTCGACGGCTTCGTCTCCTACGGCGACGACAAGAACGAGCCGGTGCGGCTGATGCCGGCGCTCGGCACGCGCGAGCTCAAATGGTCGAGCGTCGTCTGGGGCGGGGGCGGCGGCGGTGTCGCCGGCGCCTTCGGGCTCGCCGCGGCGGCGATTCTGTCGGGGCAGGCGAGCGCGGTCGTCATCTTCCGCGCCCTGGTCGAGGGATCGAGCGGGCGCCTGTCGGCGGCGGTGATGGCGCACCATCTCAACGATCATATGCTCGCGGCGGGGATCGTCGCGCCGGCGCAGGTCTGCGCGATCCGTGCCAACCGCATGTACGAACATCATGGCGTGCCGCGATCGGTCGCCGAGGAACTGGTCCGCGCCTCCTATTATCACGGATCGCGCAATCCCGAGGCGGTGGCCTATGGGACCGAACTCGATCTGGAAGAGATGCGGAGTTCGCGCTGGATCGCCGAACCGTTCCGCCTGTTCGACTGCAGTCGCGAGAATGACGGCGCCGCCGCGTTCCTGATGGTGTCGGCCGCGCGCGCGCGCGACCTGAAGAAGCCGCCCGTCTATCTGCTCGGCTGCGCAAACGGCGCCGAAAAAGGGTGGGGGGATCTGCTCGAGAATGACGACGAAGCGCTCTATCCGACCGCGGGTTTCCGTCCGATCGCGCGGCGGCTCTATGCCGAGACAGACTTGTCGCCCGCCGACATCGACGTCGTCCAGCTTTATGAGAATTTCAGCGCGCAGGGCGTCGCTTCGCTGATCGACCACGGTTTCTGCACCTATGAGAATGTCGCCGAGGTCGTCCGCTTCGACAATCTGATCGCGCCGACGGGCACGCTGCCGGTGAACACCGGCGGCGGCAATTTCGCGCAAGGCTTCATCCACGGCATCGGCACCGCCTATGAGGCGGTGAAGCAATTGCGCGGCGAGTCCGCCAATCCGGTGCCCGGCGCCCGGACATGCCTGCTCGCAGGCGGCCCCGGCGCGCCGACCGTCAGCTCGGCGATCTTCGGAAACGAGGTGCCGTGAATCCCGTCAGGCCGTCGCGGGTTTGAGCGACTTGCCGACCGTGCCTTGATCGAGGCGTGCGCGCACCCCGGTCAGGAAGATGCGGAGCGATTCGACGAACAGTTCCTCATCGTCGAACGGGCTGTCGGCGATCGCCTTGGCGAGATTGGGATATTTGCCCGGATCGACAAAGGGCATCGGCGCGACGCCGCGGGCGCGCGCCGCCGCCTCAAACAGCGCGGTGCCATAGGTCAGCCGTTCGATCGCTTCGATCACGACAAGCTGGATCGATGTCGGAAAGGGTTCGTCGCGCGCCGCCCGGTCATAGGCGGCCAGCAGCATATGCTTGGGGAAATAGCGCAGGATCAGCGGCGCGGCGTTGGGATGCTTGAGCATCGCACGGCGCGTCGAGACGCAGATGTCGATGATGCGCTCCTCATAGGATTCATCACCGCTGTCCATCAGCGTGATGCGCACGAGCATGATCCGCGCGACTTCCTGAAGCAGTTCCGACTTGTCCTTGAAATGATGATAGAGCGACGGCGGACGGACGCCGAGCTTCTTTGCAACGAGACCGAGGCTCAGGGCTTCCAGCCCATGTTCGTCGATAACCTCGAGCGCGGCTTCGGCGGCATTGCTGCGCGAGATCAGCGGTTTGGATGGTCGTGCCAAAAGGATTTCCCCTGTTTCGGCCGCTCATGGCAGCAGCGGCGCGCAAGTGCCAGCCTAAAAGGAGTCGGTTTATCTCTCACCGCAGCATCAGGCCCCCGTCGATGACAAGGCTCTGCCCGGTGATGTAAGATGCCTCGGGCGAGGCGAGGAACAGCGCTGCGGCGGCAACCTCGGTGGGATTGCCGAAGCGTCGGAGGGGGATCGCGCGCAATGTATTGCCCGCCTTGCGTTCGTCGGCGCGGACGCCCGCGGTCATGCGCGTCTCGATGAAACCGGGGGCGATCATGTTGACGCGCACGCCGTCGCGCGCCCACTGGTCCGCGACCGCACGGGTGAATCCCAACAGGCCCGTCTTGCTCGCCGTATAGGCCGGCGCATGGCCGATCGCGATGAAGCTGGCGCAGGAGCCGACGTTGACGATCGCGCCGCCGCGGTCGCGCAGGACCGGATGGAAGAGATAGCAGAGTTCGGCGGCGGCGTTAAGGTTGACCTCGATCACGCGGCCATAGCCTTCCATCGAATATTCGTCGGGGTGCGCCTGGCCGGCATTGTTGACGAGAATGTCGATCGCACCCGCGGCCTCGACGAGTGCGGCGCGGTCGGCGGGCCGGTCGAGGCAAGCCTGTGCATAGGCGAAGCGCGACAGATCGTCCGGATATTCGCCCGCGCCCGCCCGCGTTCCGGTCACGATCACATCGGCCCCGCTGTCGGCGAAAGCCTCGGCGATGCCCAGGCCGATCCCCTGTGTGCCGCCGGTCACCAGCACGCGCCTGCCGTGAAAATCGAACCGGATCATCCTGTTTCTCCCGATCTTATAAAACTATTGACGTTAGATAACGCGAGGCGCAGGCTTTTGGCAAGCAGGAGAGGACAGGCCATGACCAGCGACTTGCAGCGAACCGTCTTTGTTGCCCGCGATGGCGTCAGGCTGGTTGCCGACCGCGGCGGCAGCGCGGATGCCCCCGCGGTCATTCTGCTCCATGGCGGCGGGCAGACGCGGCATAGCTGGAGCCGCGCGGTCGAGCGGCTGCTCGCCGAAGGGTTTCAGGTCGTCAACTATGACGCGCGGGGGCATGGCGAGAGCGACTGGTCGCCCGAAGGCGCCTATCAACTGACCGACCGCGCCGACGACCTGGCGACGATCGCGTCGGATCTCGATGTGCCCTTCCTGCTCGTCGGCGCGTCGCTGGGCGGGGCGACATCGATCGTCGCGATCGATCGCGGACTCCGTCCGGCCGGTCTGGTGCTTGTCGATATCGTGCCCCAGCCCGATCCGCGCGGCATCGACCGCATCGTCTCCTTCATGCGCGACCATTTGGGCGGTTTCGCCACCATCGACGCCGCCGCCGCGGCGGTCGCGGCCTATAATCCCCGGCGCAAGGCATCGGCGGACAGCAGCGGTCTGATGAAGAATCTCCGCCTGGGGACGGATGGGCGATTCCTCTGGCATTGGGATCCGCGAATCATCGCCGACGCTCCCGAACATCATCATGGCGTTGTTCAGCACGCGGCGCGGTCGCTCGCCGGTCTGCCGCACCTGCCGGTGCTCCTGGTGCGCGGCCTTGCCAGCGACGTCGTCAGCGACGCCGGCATCGCCGCCTTTCGGCGCATCGTGCCGCGGCTCGAACTGCTCGACGTGGCGGGGGCCGGGCATATGATCGCCGGCGACCGCAACGATGCCTTCAACGACGGCGTGATCGCCTTTGCCCGGAAAATGCTGTCGGCAGAAGCCCGATCGACACCATAAAGGCAATTGGATTCATGGTCTTATCGGAAAATCCCTAAAACCTTACGGCGTTAATTTTCTCGATTGACATTAAATCTAATGAGGATAGGTTATTGCGCAAGGCCGCAGGATGACGGCCCGTTTTGGAGAGGACTCGTCATGGACCGCAGTGCTTCGCTTCGCGCTATTCGCCACGCCTGTCTGGCGTCGATCATCGCCGCCGCCGGGACGGCGCTTCCCGCCCATGCCCAAAGCGCCGCGACCGAAGCGGCACCTGCGGACGAGACGGCAAGCGCCCCGACCGAGGGCGAGATCATCGTCACCGCGCGCCGCCGCGACGAACGGCTGATCGACGCGCCGGTCGCGATCACCGCACTCGGCGGTGCGGCGCTCGACAATTATGCGGTCACCGAATTTACCGATATGGCCTCGCTCGTTCCGACGATGGTTGCGGGCAAGGCGGCCTCCGGCTCTTCGGCCAGCATCTTTCTGCGCGGCGTCGGTTCGACCGCGCTCAGCGCCGGCTTTGATCAATCGGTGTCCTTTGTCGTCGACGGTATGCCGATGAGCCGCGGCCGCGAGATCAGCCTCAGCCAATATGACGTCCAGCGGGTCGAGGTGCTCAAGGGGCCGCAGGCGCTGTTCTTCGGCAAGAATGCGACCGCGGGCCTGATTTCGGTCACGACCAACAGCCCGAAGGACTTTTTCGAGGCGGGCTTCAAGGCGGGCTATGGCTTCGAGGCAAAGGAGAAATATGGCGAAGGCTATATCTCCGGCCCGCTCTCCGACACGCTTCGCGCGCGCCTGGCGTTCCGTCTCTCGGACAGCGAGGGCGCCTTCACCAACACCGCTGCGGAAACCTATCTCGACCCGCTCGGCATGGAACGGCACCGCAACAGCAAATATCGTGGCGGCGGCCGCACCTACAGCGGCCGTGCGACGATCGAATGGGACGCGGCGCCCAACCTGAGCTTTCAGCTCAAGACGGGCTATACCGATCAGAAGGACGGCGGGCCGACCGACCTGATCGAGCGTATTTGCGGCAGCGGCCGCACGACGCCCTTCGCCGCGAACGGCATCCCGCCCAGCCCCAACGCCGATTGCGCGATCAACGGCCGCTCGGATAGCTCGACCCTGCCGGTCGCGGTGGCCGAAGCGAATTACCGCTACGCCGGGGACGGGCATATGTATTCGCGTCTCAAGTCGGGCTACGGCATATTGACCGCGACGCTGACCAGCGACGTCTTCGACGTGACGTCGATCACCTCCTATTACCGCTTCAAGCAGACCGACCTCAACAATGTGTCCGGCGAAGCCTATCCGGCGAGCTTCTCGCAGCTCGCCGACTATCGCCAGACCGCCGAGGAGCTGCGTTTCCAGTCGAAATGGGACGGGCCGGTCAACGTGCTGTTCGGGCTGTTCGCGTCGAGCAACAAGTTCATCTTCAACACCGACGCCTATATCTTCCCGGTGCCGATCGATCCGTCCAGCGGCACCTATGTCACCTTCAAGCGCGACAATGGCTTCAGCGGCAGTTCGATGTCGGCGTTCGGCGAGGTGACGGCCAATCTGTCCGAAGCGATCGAACTCGCGGCGGGCGCGCGCTGGAGCTATGAATCGCGCGATTCCTATCAGCGGGCGCTGCCGGCACATGCGGCTTTCGCGACGGCCTTTCCGTCGAACCTTCCGCCGCTCGAAGATCGCTATCGCGAGGGCGACGTGTCGCCGCAGGTCACGCTGCGCTACAAGCCTTCGCGCGACCTGACCTTCTATGCCGCCTATAAGGAAGGCTTCAAATCGGGCGGCTTCAACATTTCGCAGTCGCTGACCCCCGCCGCCAGCGTCGCGGCGGGTCAGTTCGGCGCCGAACGGGCACGGGGCGGCGAAGCAGGGGCAAGGGCCATCCTGCTCGGCGGCGCGCTCTCGCTCAACGCGACCGCCTATCTCTACGATTATCTCGACCTGCAGGTGCAGAATTTCGATCCGGTGACGATCGGCCAGGTCGTCGCCAACGCGGGCACGCTGCGCGTGAAAGGCGTCGAGGGCGATTTCAACTGGCGCTCGGGCGGCTTCTCGCTCCGCGGCGCGCTTGCCTATAACCACGCGCAGTACAGCGACTATATCGGCCAATGCTACGCTGGCCAGACGATTGCAGCGGGGTGCAACCTGCTCCAGTCCAATCCGGCCGATCCGGATTCGGCCTATACAAGCCAGGATTATGACGGCCGGACGCCGCCCAAGGCGCCGCGCTGGGCGGGGCGGCTCGGCGCGGGCTATGAGGTGCCGCTGTCGGCGTCGGGCTGGTCGCTCGAACTCAACGGCGACGTGAGCTACAGCTCCAAATATAATTTCTCGGACACGTTGCGTCCCGACGCGGTGCAAAAGAGCTTCACCAAATTCGACGCGTCGCTGCGGCTCAACGGCCCCGACAAGCGCTGGAGCCTTGCGCTGATCGGCCGCAACCTCGGCAACAAATATGTCGTGACCGGCGGCTCCGACATTCCGTTCGCCGGGGGCACCGGCACGGGCACCACGGGGCCGGGCGTGCTCGCCGACATGTCGGCCTTCGTCGACAATCCGCGCGAAATCTATCTCGAAGCGTCGGTGAAATTCTGATGCGGCGGGGGCGGGCGTCGCCACGCGTCGCCGTGGTGCTGGCGGCGGCGATGGTCCTGTCGCCCGCGCTTCGCGCTGCCCCCGGCGGGAGCGATGTCGGCGACGGCGGTCTTCCGGTTTTCTATGACTGGCGCGGTGCGCTCCCCGCCGATCCGGGCGTCATCGTCGCCGAAGAGCCGCTGCCCGGCGACTATTCGGTGCCCGGCGCGGCGAAAGCGGTCCGCATCCTCTACACGGCGCGTGACGGCATTACCGACAAGGGCGTCGTTGCGGTATCCGCCGCGGTGTTCGTGCCGAAGGGCGAGCCGCCGGCCGGCGGATGGCCGATCATGGCGTGGGCGCACGGCACCACAGGCATCGCCGACATCTGCGCGCCGTCGGCCCGGCCGCGCGGCGCGCGCGACAGCCAATATCTGTCGAGCTGGCTGAGCGGCGGCTTCATCGTGGTGGCCAGCGACTATCAGGGATTGGGGACGCCGGGGATTCATCCCTATTCCAACTATCGCGCTCATTCCTACAGCCTGATCGACAGCGCGCGGGCGCTGCTCGCCACGCCGCGCTATCATGCGGCGAACCGGGTTATCCTCGCCGGGCAGTCGCAGGGCGCGGGGGCGGTCGTCGCCGCTGTGGGTTATGCACCCGCCTATGCGCCCGATCTCGCGATCCGCGGCGTCGTGGCGACGGGGGCGCCCAATCTGTCGAAAGCCGCGATCGAAAGCGGCCTTGCCTCGAGCGCGACCGACGTCATGGTCACCGGCGCCTATGCGATGATCGGCTATGAACTGAGCCGTATCCATCCGGATTTGTCGGCCGACGAGATATTCACGCCGCAGGGCCGCGAACTGGAGGCCCATGTCGGCAGCGCCTGCCTGCCCGAACTGATGCAGGAAGCCGCCGACAAGGGGCTCGATCCGGCACGTACCTTTCGGCCCGGTATGTTGAAGACGCTCTGGGATACCGATGTCGACCTGCGATCCTTTCCGTCGCTGACCTTCGGCATGCCGCTGTTCTTCGGGATCGGATCGGCCGACACCGCCGCGCTGCCGATGACGACGCTGACGCTGGTCAATGACCTGTGCAGCCGCGGCAACACGGTCGAGGCCCGCATCTACAAGGACAAGGACCATTCGGGCGTCGTGAACGCGGCCGCCGCCGACGCCATCGGCTTTGCCAGGGCGGCGGTCGGTGGCACTCCCGTTGCTGCGACCTGTCGGGCTTCATGAAGGTCCAGCGTTTGCCCTGGCTCGCACTGGCCGCTACGGCCGTCGTCGCCGCGGTGCCGGCCGCTGCCGGGCAGGCGGTGATTGGCCGGACGATCGACACGTCGGTGGAGGGGCCCGTGGTGCGGCCCGCGGCGCGACAGGGCGCTCCGAACATTCTCGTCTGGGTGATCGACGATACCGGCTTCGGACAATTGTCGTCCTATGGCGGCCTCGTCGATACCCCCAATATCGACCGCGTGGCGGCGATGGGGCTGCGCTATTCCAACTATCATTCGACCCCGATCTGCTCGGCGAGCCGCGCCTCTCTTCTGACCGGGCGCAATTCGCACGAAGTTCATGTCGGCGGGCATTCGGCGATGGCGATCGGCTTTCCGGGGCAGGACGCGCTCGTCCCGCGCAGCGCCGGAACCATCGCCGAAAATCTCCGCCAGGCGGGCTATGAAACCTTCGCTGTCGGCAAATGGGATCATTTGCCGCCGCGCGACGCGTCGGCCGCCGGCCCTTTCACCTATTGGCCGAGCGGGCAGGGGTTCGATCGCTTCTACGGCTTCCTTTCCTATGATGCGGACAATTTCGCGCCGCTGCTGTGGAGCGACCACAGTCCTGCGCCGCTTCCGGCCGATCCCGCCTATCATCTGAGCAGCGACATGGCCGACCGGGCGATCGCGATGATCGGCGCGCGGCAGGCGGCAGGAGGCGCGCGGGCTCCCTTCTTCCTCTATTGGGCCACCGGCGCCGGGCATTCGCCGCACCATGCGCCCGACGAATGGCTCGCGCGCTATCGCGGCAAATTCGACGAGGGATGGGACGTTGCGCGGGAAAGGATACTCGCGCGGCAGAAAGCGCTGGGGCTGGTGCCGGCGAACGCGGAACTCCCGCCGCGACCCGAGGGCATGAAGCCCTGGGCCGAACTTTCGGCGGACGAACGCCGCCTCTATGCGCGCGCCATGGAGGCCTTTGCCGCGCAGCTCGCCCATGCGGACCATGAATTCGGGCGGATATTGGATGTGCTCGAGGCACAGGGCGAACTCGACAACACGATCATCGTCGTCACTTCCGACAATGGCGCAAGCGGCGAGGGCGCGGTGTCGGGCACCTATAGCGAGCAATTGATGGCGAACGGGCGCTTCGCCACGGTCGACGAGAATCTGGCGCATATCGACGAATGGGGGCGACGCGGCACCTATCCGCTTTATCCCGTCGGCTGGGCCGTCGCCGGCGACACGCCCTTCCGCTATTACAAGCAGACGGCCTTTGAGGGCGGGATCCACGTTCCGCTGATCGTCGCCTGGCGAAGGGGGATCGCGGCGCATGGCGAGGTCCGCCGCCAATATGCCCATATCAGCGATGTGATGCCGACGCTTCTCGAAGCCGCCGGCGTAAGGCCCGCGGCGATCGTCAACGGCGTCCGTCAGCAACCGATCAGCGGCACGTCGCTGACCTATAGCTTCGCCGATGCGGATGCGCCGGACGCCAAAAAAGTCCAATATTATGAAATGTACGGCAATCGCTCCATCTGGGCGGACGGCTGGAAGGCGGTCATGCCGCACCGGCTGCAGACCTGGGATTTCAAGAAGCAGCCTCCGATCACCGATCAGGGATGGCAGCTTTTCGACCAGCGGCGCGATTTCAACGAACTGCATGACCTCGCCGCGCAGAATCCGCGAAAGCTGGCCGAACTCCAGCGCCTGTTCGACCGCGAAGCGAGGAAATATAACGTCTACCCGCTGACCAACACCGGGGCGGCGCAGCGGCTGATGGCCGCGAAGGCGGAGCGCCGGCTGGCCGAGACCGGCGGCCTGTTCCGCTATCAGGGACGGGTGAGCCGGATTCCGGAAGCGCTCGCTCCGCCGATCCACACCCACAGCTTCACGATGACGATGGCCGTCGATCCGGGGCAGCGCGGCAACGGGACGTTGATGGCGATGGGGGGCCGGTTCGGCGGCCTCGGTCTCTATCTGCGCGAGGGCGTCCCCATTCTGGCGCTGCGGACGATGGACGGCAAGCTGTCGCGCCTCGCGGCACCCGGCAGGCTGACCGGAAAATCCGAAATTGGCCTCCGCTTCGACCGGATCGGCCCCGAGGAAGCGCGCGCGACGATCAGTGTCGACGGCAAGGATGTCGCCACGTCACCTTTCCAGGGTGCGCTCTCCGTCTTCCTCTTTTCGGGGAACGAGACGTTCGACATCGGGTCCGATCCGGGCACCACCGTCCTTGACGGCATCGACGCGCCTTTCCCGTTCGACGGCAAGATCGGCGAGACCAGCTTCGTCGTTTCATCGCCGCAGCGCTAATCCGCAGTGACGATTTAACGCTTCCCTCGCGCCTTGTGGGGCTATTCATGCCTCAGCGCGTCGATGGGATTGAGGCTCGCCGCTCGCCTGGCGGGGAAATAGCCGAACACGACGCCGATCACCGCCGAGATTGCGAAGGCTATAATGTTGATCTGGGCGTCGAACATCCAGCTCACCTGCATGACGGGCGACAGGATCGCGATCGCGAGTTGCGCGATGAGGAGGCCCGCGAGGCCGCCGAGGCACGAGAGGACGATCGCCTCGACGAGGAATTGCATCAGCACCTCGCGTGCGACCGCGCCGATCGCGAGGCGGATGCCGATCTCGCGCGTGCGCTCGGTGACCGACACCAGCATGATGTTCATGATGCCGATCCCGCCGACGAGCAGCGAGATCGCCGCGACGGCCGCGACGATGCGCGTCAGCAGGGTCGTGGTTCCGGTCAGCGTGTCCGAAATCTGCTTGGTGTCGAAGATGTTGAAATTATCGTCCTTGCCGCCCGTGATCTTCCGTCGCTCGCGCAAGAGGTCGGTGATCGATGCCTGCACCTGCTCGGTCGAAAAGCTCTGGTCGACGCCGACGAGCATCACCGAGACGTCCTGGTTGCCGGTGAAGCGGCGCTGGACCGCTTTCACCGGCATGATGACGATATCGTCCTGGTCGCCGCCGAAACCGCCCTGGCCGCGCGTCGAGAGCACGCCGATTACGTCGCAACTCACCCCCTTGATGCGGAAGCGCGCGCCGACCGCGCTGCCGCCGCGAAACAGGTTCTGGCGCACGGTGTTGCCGATGATGCACACCGCCTTGCCTGCTTCCTCCTCGGCGGGCGTGAAGGTGCGGCCCTCGACCAGCGGCCACGGCTGCACGGTGAAATAGGCGTCGGTGGTGCCGTTCACCGTCGTCGACCAGTTGGCGCCTTCGTAGATGGCGGTGCCGCTGGTCTGCGCCTGCGGCGCCACTGCGGTGACGCCGGCGATCTGCTGCGCAATCGCGCCCAAGTCGGCCATCTCGAAATCGGGCGGACGCGGACCGCCGCCGCCGCGGCCGAAGCCCTGGCCGGGGCGGATCTGGAGGATGTTGGTGCCGAGCGCCGATATCTGGCTCTGCACCGCGGCGGTCGTCGCATTGCCGAGCGTCACCATCGTCACCACCGCGGCGACGCCGATGACGATGCCGAGCACGGTCAGGAAGGAGCGCAGCATGTGACGGCGGATCGAGCGCAGCGCGAGGAGCAGGGTCGTGCCGATCATGGTTGCGGTTCCATACGGCTGCGCGACGCCGCGTTGACCTCGATGCTCTCGACCAGCCCGTCCTTGAAATGCACCAGCGTGTGGGCGAACTCGGCCATGTCGGGCTCGTGCGTCACCATCAGCACGGTGATGCCGCTGTCGCGATTGAGCTCCGACAAGAGCTCCATGATCTCGATCGAGCGTTCGGAATCGAGATTGCCGGTCGGTTCGTCGGCGAGCAGCACATCGGGGCGGGTGACGATCGCGCGCGCGATGGCGACGCGCTGCTGCTGCCCGCCCGACAGCTCGGCGGGGGTGTGGTCCCACCAGTCCTTGAGCCCCACCTTGTCAAGCGCCGCCAGCGCGGCGTCGCGGCGTTCGGCCTTCGGATCGCCGCGATAAAGAAGCGGCAGCTCGACATTCTCGAGCGCGCTGGTGCGCGCGAGCAGGTTGAAGCCCTGGAACACGAAACCGAAATATCGCCGCCGCAGCAGCGCGCGCTGGTCGCGCGTCAGCGCCTCGACATGGTGGCCCCGGAACAGATAGGAGCCGCGCGTCGGCACGTCGAGGCAGCCCAATATGTTCATCGTCGTCGACTTGCCTGAGCCCGAAGCCCCCATCACCGCGATGAAATCGCCCGCCATGATGTCGAGGTCGACGCCCTTCAACGCCTGAAAGGCGGTCGGCCCCTCGCCATAGGTCTTGGTGATGCCGGACAGGCGGATGATCGGCTCGGCCATCGCTCAGCCGCCCTTCCGGGCTCCGGATTGCCCGCTGCTTGCGGACGCGTCAGCGCTCCCGTCGGAAAGCTGTCCGGTGAGGACCTTCATGCCGGCGCTGAGCTTGCCCGACGCGACCTCGGTCAGCGTCCCATTGGTGTCGCCGGTGGTGATCTGCACGGCTTGCGGCTGACCGTCGGCGCCGAGGACATAGATGGTCTGCTGCGCGCCGCGATCGGTGGTGACGCTCCGTTCCGCGCGATTGCCGCTCCGCCGCGGCCCGCGGGGGACAAGCGCGCTGGTGATCCCGCCCTTCGAGGAATCGGTGCTCTGCCCTTCGGTCGTGGGGCGATAGCGGAGCGCCGCATTGGGGACGAGCAGTACATTCTTCTTGCTCATCGTCACGATGTCGGCGGTCGCGGTCATGCCGGGGCGCAGAATCTGCTTCGCATTGTCGACCGACAGGATGGCCGTATAGGCAACCACCGTTCCGCTGCTGCTGCTCGTCGTCGATGAGGAGGACGACGAAGAGGAGGAGGAACTGCCGCTGCTGTTCGATCCGACATTGACCCGTGTGATCTTCGCCGGAAAGCGCTGGCCGGGGAAGGCGTCGACGGTGAAGGTCGCGTCCTGCCCTTCCTTGACCTGCCCGACGTCGGCCTCGTCGATCGACACCTCCAGCTCCATCTGGCTCAGATCCTCGGCGATGGTGAAGAGGACCGGTGCGTTGAGCGACGCGGCGACGGTCTGGCCAGGCTCGATGTCGCGCGACAGCACGACGCCGGTCACCGGCGAATAGATGCGGGCTTTGGAAAGATTTGTCTGCGCGGTGCCGAGCGCCGCCTGCTGCTGCGCGACCTGCGCGCGCGATGCGGCGAGCGAGGCGACGGCGCGCTTCTGATCGGCGCGCGCCGCATCGAGTTCGGTTTTCGAGGGAACGCGACCGCCCGAGAGGCGCGACACCTCCTCTTGCCGCGCCAGCGTCGCATTCGCCTGTGCGAGCGTCGCCTGCGCCTCACCGACATTCGCCTGCGCCGCCGCGACGCTCGCCTGTGCCTGGACGACCGAATCCTGGAGGCGCGCGGTATCGAGCGAGGCGAGAAGCTGCCCCTTGGTCACGCGGTCGTTCACGTCGACATAGACATGGGTGATCAGCCCCGACTGTTCGGAGCCGACGTCGACCTGGTTGATCGGCTTGATGTTGCCGGTCGCCGATACGGTGACGGTCAGCGCGCCGCGCTCGGCCGCCTGCGTCGAATAGCTGGCCGCTTCCGCAGGGCCGAAGCAGCGATAGAGGACGAACAGGATGAGGACCGTGAACAGCGCGATGGCGGGCCATTTGCCGCGGCGCATCCACGCGCTTTCGGGCTTCACGCCCAGGAATTCGTCGAGATTCTGCGTCGCCGCCTGTGCTTCGGTCATTCGCCGTTTCCATTCTCCATGGTCTGCCATCCGCCGCCGAGCGCATTGTAAAGCTGCACGACCGCAAGCGCTTGCGCCGCCTGCGAACTGGCGAGGCTGTTGCTCGACGAGAGCAACGAGGTTTCGATGTTGGACAGCGTCTGGAAGTCGGTGAGCCCCGACTGATATTGCAGCCGCGCGAGAATCGCGCTGTTGTTCGCGGCTTCGTGCGCGATCGCGAATTGCCGGCCGCGCTCGTCGGCCGATGATACCGCGACGAGCGCATTTTCGACATCTTCGAGCGCGGTGAGCACCGTCTGGCGATAGGCGGCGTAAGCGCCGTCGACCGCGGCCTGCTGCGAACGGACCTGCGACGCGCGCGCGCCGCCGTCGAACAATATCTGCGAAATCCCCGCGAACAGCGATCCGGTGATCGCGTCGAACAGGCCGCCCGTGGTCAAGGCGCTTGTCCCGAGCGAACCGCTGAGGCTGAGCGACGGCAGCAATTGCGCCTTCGCCACGCCGACGCGGGCCGTGGCGGCGGCAAGGCCGCGCTCGGCAGAGCGGACGTCGGGGCGCTGGCGCAGCGTGTCGGCGGGGAAGCCCGCGGCGATGCCCGACGGCGGCGCGGGGATTGGCGCGGCGGTTTCGAGCGATGCGGTCGCGGCGCCGGGGGCCTGAGCGGTCAGTACCGCGATCCGGCCCAGCGCGCCGCGGATGCTTGTCCGGAACTCGGGCAGGCTCGCCTCGGTCTGCGCGAGCTGGGTGCGCGCCTGCTCCTCGTCGAGCGAGGAAGCGAGACCCGCCTGCACGCGCCAGCGCGCGATGTCATAATTGTCGCGCTGGTAGCGGAGCGTATCCTCGGCGATGCCAAGTTGCTGTTGCGCGAGGCGAAGCTGGATATAGTTGGTCGCGAGTTCGGCGATGATCGCGATGCGTACCGAGGCGAGGTCGTAGCCGCTCGCGGCTTCGTCGGCGCGGGCCGCTTCCACGGCGCGGCGTCCGCCGCCGAACAGGTCGACCTGCCAGTCAGCGTCGATTCCCAGCGCATAGCTGCTGCTGTCGGCGCTCTTGCTGTCGATGTTGCGGCCGGCTCTTCCGCTCGCGCTGGCGGTGGGGAGCAGGTCGGCGCCTGCCTGGACCGATGCTTCGCGGGCCTGACGCAGACGCGCCTTTGCCTGCGCGATATCGAGGTTGGAGGAAATCGCGCGGTCCACGAGCTGGTCGAGCACGGGGTCGTTGAAGCGTTGCCACCAGGACGCCAGTTCGGCGGGATCGGTCGCGGCGGTGCGGCCCTCGCTATAGGTCGAGGGCACGCCGAGATCGCTGGGCGTCGATGGGCGATAGTCGGGGCCGACAGCACAGGCCGCGAGCGTTGCCGAAGCGACGAGGATTGCCAGCAAACGCGGTTGGCCGATCATTCGGAGGCTTGCATAGGTTCGATCTGACCCGGTCAACAGTCCCTCCGATCGACATGCCGCACGACGGCATTCCGAATGCCGCGCAAGCGGGTAACGCCGCAATGCAAACTTCGTTTCCGTGACGGATGTTCGCGGCGCAAGACTAGGGGTTTCCTGCGGGCGGTTCGGGTGGACGCCCGGGAGGCAGGCCGAGGACGCCGCCGGGCAGCCGACCTTCGGGCTGGCGCGCTTCGTCCATCGAGATCGCGCCATCTCCGTTACGGTCGGCGGCATCGAATCGCTTTCCTTCATAGGCGAGCAGTTCCTCGACCGAGAGGCCGGCATCATAGTTCAGATTGGCCTTTGCGACGAGACCGGCGCTCAGCGGTTCGATCAGGCCGAGAAGCAGACGCGCTTCCATTTCATTGCCATATTCGGGTTCGATCGTCTCGGGGACGAGACCGCCGTGGCCGATCGCCTGTGCGTCCTCCGACTGCGCAAGCGAACCGAGACCATGTTGCCAGGCGAAGAATTCGTCGCGGCTGATCGCGCGGTCGTTGTTCGTGTCGATCCGCTCGAACCGCTTGGCGATGAGGACATCGCGCCGCGCGCCGGCGATCGCCCGGATTTCCTCGATGGTCACGATGCCGTCGTGATTCGGATCGGCATCGCGAAACATGCCGGTTACGATCTTGTCGAAACTCGACCGATTGACCGGCTTGATTTGCTTCATTCGCGGCGGCCCGCCGCCCGGCGGACCACCGGCGGAGGGCGCCCCGCCCGGCGGCCCGCCCCCGCCGCCCATCTGGGCGCTTGCGGGAGCCGCAACGAGCATGGCAAGCACGAGAAGCAGGCTCTTGTTCATCGACCACTCTGTTTCAAAGAAGATGTGGGCCGGGCGCAGGGACGCACCCGGCCCGGGGAAAGCGCGTCAAAGGGGGCAGCGACGCGTCTTTCCAGCGCTGGGCCGATAGGTATCGGTCCGCGCGTTGTACGAGCGATATTTCTGCTGGCAGGCCCGGACGTGGCGATACCAGTCGCCTTTCTTGGTCCAGTGCTTCGGCGGTGCCGAAGGCCGGTTGCCCCACCTGCTGTCCCAACGGCCATAAGGCTCATTGGCGGACGGCCGGGCCGGCGATGCCTGTTTCGGCGCGGGCGCCGGCTGCGCCTTTTTGTGCGGCTCGCGGGGCTGCGCGGCGGCGAGCGATGGCGTGGCGACGATCATCGCCGCGCCGATGGCACAATGGATCAGAAACTTCACGGCACTACTCCTTCTGACGGCCGACCCGCTTGGAGAGGCGGGCGGAGGGGGGATGCGACCGATATGACCGATCGTGCGCCGTGCCGGGGTCAAGAGTTCGCAAACGGAACGTAAAATTTGTGAAAAGACGGGGTGACAGGCCCTCGCGACTGAACGATGCACGGGGCGATGGAAGAGGATATCCCCGTCCGGAGCATCCTGCTGGTCGATGACGACGTCGATCTCAGTGCGATGCTGCGTGAGTATCTGGAAAGCGAAGGATTCGAGGTCGAGACCGTCTTCAATGGCGCCGAGGGTGTCGCGCATGCCCTGTCCGGCGACTATGATGCGGTGGTGCTCGACGTCATGCTGCCTCGCCTGAGCGGCATCGAGGCGTTGCGGCAGATCCGGCAGGCAAGCGATTTGCCGGTGCTGATGCTTACGGCAAAGGGTGATCAGGTCGACCGCGTGGTCGGGCTCGAACTCGGGGCCGACGATTATGTCGCGAAACCCTATTATCCAAGAGAGTTGGTGGCCCGCCTTCGCGCGATCCTGCGCCGGCAGGCGCCGCTTGCAGCGCCGCGCGGATCGACCCTGCAATCCGGCGAACTGGTTGTTCGCGTCGGCGAACGAAGGGCAAGCTGGCAAGCGATGCCGATCGAACTGACCGCGACCGAGTTCAACATGCTTGCCGCGCTGCTGCGCGCCGGCGACGAGGTGCGGACAAAAGACGAATTGTCGTTGCACGCGCTGGGACGCGCGCGCCAGTCCTACGACCGCAGCGTGGATGTCCATATCAGCAATCTCCGGCACAAGCTGGAAGGCGCCTCGAACGGGCAGGTCGGCATCGAAACGGTGCGCGGTGTCGGCTATCGCCTGCGGAGTTTGCCGTGAAGGCGGGATTGTTCTGGAAGATATTGCTCGCTTTCTGGCTTACGTTCTTTGCGATCACGCAAGGCGTCTGGCTGCTTTTCCAGTTGCGGCGCGACGATCGTCCGCCCGAGCGTTTCATGGTCGAACAGATGGCCCCCACGCTCCTGTCCGCCGCCGGGGGCGAGGTCGAAAGATCGGGCAGGGAAGGATTCGAAAATTTGTCGCGTTCGCTCCCCGATGGCCAGCGCGTGCGCCTGCAACTCGTCGAAAAGAACCGGCGGGCTCTCCCGCCGGTGCCGGAGTTCTCGAAATCCTTGTCGCGCGAGGTCGCCGGACCGGGACGCCAGGACTTTCGTCTCCACTATTGGTATCGTGATGCGCCGCGCCGAACCGATATCTTCAACATGCCGATGGAATTGCTCGCGCTCGGCGTGATCGGCGGATTGTTCTTCGCGGCGGTGCTGGCGCGATATCTGACACGGCCCATCAACCGGCTTCGCAAGGGTTTCGATCGGCTGGCGCAGGGGCGGCTTTCGGAGCGGCTGGCACCGGTCATCGGAAACCGGCGCGACGAGATCGCCGACCTGGCCCGCGATTTCGACAGTATGGCGCAGCGGCTCGAGGAACTCGTTGCGGCGCGAGATCGGCTGCTTCATGATGTCTCGCATGAACTGCGCTCGCCGCTGGCGCGGTTGCAACTTGCCATCGGATTGGCGCGGCAGTCGCCGGAACGCACGGAAGCGTCCCTTGCGCGCATCGATCGCGAGGCGGCGCGTCTCGACACGCTCGTCGGAGAGTTGCTCAGCCTGGCGCGATCCGAGCATCTTGCCGCCGAGGGAGATGAATATTTCGACCTTGCCGGCGTGCTGCACAGCGTGGTGGAGGATGCGCGGTTCGAGGCGGATTCGCACGGCGTTGCGATCGTCCGGCGCGAAGAGACGCCGTCTATCGACAATGCTCCGCCGATACGTGGGGACGCCGAAACGATCCGGCGGGCGATCGACAATGTCATTCGCAACGCGATCCGGTTTTCGGAGGCCGGAAATCCGGTGGAGGTGGACTACAGGCTGGAGGCCGGAGCCCATTGTATCCTGGTGGCCGATCGGGGACCGGGAATAGACGAAGCGAGCATCGACGCGATGTTCGAGCCGTTCGCCAGGGAAAGCGAGGAAAGCCTGGGCTTCGGCTTGGGGCTGGCGATCGCAAAGCGCGGCATCGCCATTCATGGAGGCACGATTGCGGCAAGTAATCGCGAGGGGGGCGGCCTGGTCGTTCGTCTCCGCATCCCGATCACCAAATTGCCTTCCGAATAGGGGGAAGCGCGAACGGAAAGGTCCGCTTTCTTCCCCTCTCAAGACAGGCGCGATTATCCCGCGAGCACGGCGATCGGGCTGGCTACCAGGCTGACAAGGAAGAATCCTTGCAGAAGACGCTTCGGGCGTGGTTCGGGGCGGATCGCGGCGGCAAGCAGGATCAGTGCCGTGAGGATCCAGAAGATTGCGGTGAGCGGCGCGGCGTTGCCGGCGAGCACCCGTGCGAGGAAGGTGAGCGTCAGCGCGAGCGGCACGCCCCACAGCACCGCGTCCCACAGGCTGCGCAGCCTCGGTTCGTGAAGGCCGCGGCGCGCGCGCTTGCCGAGCCAGATCGAGGTGCCGGTCGCGACGACGACCGTGAGCGCGAGGCCGAGCCCGAAATAGGCGAGTTTGACCGGGAGCCCCCCGAAATTCCCGAAGTGGAGATTGTAGGTCGAGGCGGCCATCTGCTGCCCGAGATGGCCGTCGGCGAGCCCGACCGCGCCGAGGAAACGGCCGTCTGCGTCGAAATTATAGCTTTCGCCGTAGATCAGCCGCTGCGGATGCTCGGCGAGGAGCTGGACGTGCTGGCCGCGCGTGCCGGGGTCGTGGAGGATGATGTAGGTGGGGCGCAGCTCGGGATGGGTGGCGGCGATCCACGCAAGCGGCGCGCTGACATCGGCGAGCGGAGCGGGGCGCGGGTCGGGCTTGGCTTCGCCGCCGAAGATCGGCACATAGGCTGCCTCGACGTCGCCCTTGTAGAAGCTCGCGGCAAGGCCGTAGGTGCCGATCGTGCCGAGCCCGATCATCGCGCCGGTGAGCGCGATCGCGAGTGCAAAGGGCAGCGACCAGACGCTTAGCCGATTGTGCCAGTCGGTGAGCCCGACCCCTTCCTTGTCGCGCGCGCGCAGGCGAAAGGCGTCGCGGAAGATGCGCGGGTGGGCGATCACGCCCGACAGCGACAGCGCGACGATCATCACCCCCAACAGGCCGACGATGATCAGGCCGACGAGCCCGGGGATGTTGAGCGAATAGTGGACCGCGAGCAGGAATTCGGACCAGGCGTTCCCTTCGGGCTCCGCTATCGCGCCGGTCGCGTCGACGTGGACTGCCTGGCTGTCGGTCGTGATCGTCGCGCGCGGCAGGTCGGGGACGGGCAGATGGACATAGAGATGCGTCGTCGCGGGCTTGCCCTTTTCGGTTGCCAGGACCGCGGCGACCGCCTTTTGCACCGCGTCCGGCGCCATGCGCGCCATTTCGGGCGCCGCGGGCTGCTCGATCCGCTGCCATTCCTGATAGAAGACGACGATCGTGCCCGTCAGACAAACGAGATAGAGAAGCGCCGAGGCGAGCAGCCCGATCGCGGCGTGCGCTGAAAGGGCTCGCTGCACCATCCCCTTGTCGACCGGTCCGGTCATGCCGCCCCTCCGATCCAGATCAGCCCGAGGCTCGCCGCCGCGGGGAGCAGCAGCCACAGAATCTGCGTGCGCCGCCACGGCATCATCAGCAGTGCGAAGGCGAGGATGCCCCAGAGGAGCGGCAACAGCAACAGCGTGAGCGCGTTGCTGTCGGCCTCCGCCCAGCCGCCGAGCGCCGCGAGCGCGCGTGCGGCGAGCGCCACCAGCAGCGAGACGAGCATCGCGAGCGGCACGGTGACGAGGAAGGTCAGCAGTCGGCGCCCGATCCGCCGCGGCTCGCCCTGCGCGGGGAGCATGTGTGCCTTGCGGTCCGACGCGCGTGTCTTGCCCGGCCGCGAGGTCGCGGCGGCCCCGGCGAGAAGCAGCGCTGCTGTCCCCATGCCGAACAGCGACACCATGGCCGCGCCCCACGCGCCGTTGCCGGCGATACCGAGCGCGGCGCCGAGAAGGAGCAGCGCCCACGCCGCGCCGTTCAGCGCCGCCGAGCGCCGGGGCAGGCCCCAGGCGCGGCGAAGCAGCAGCACGCCGAGGATCGCGGTCGCCGCGCCAGCCCAGACGAGGGGCGAGGCGCCGCTCACCGGAAGCGGTAGCCGACCGTGGCCATCACGTTGCGCGGCGCGCCGATGAAGCAGTCGCCACGCGCGAGGCAGGAGGCGAAATATTTGTTGCCCAGAAGATTCGTGGCGTTGATCGCGAAGCGCCAGCTGTTCCAGTTGATTTCCGCCAGCGCATCGACCGTCGTGCGCGACGGGGTGACGATCGACCAGACGTCGCTGGTCGAGATGCTCTTGCCGCTGTAGACGACGCCGGCGCCCAGGCGCAGCCGGGCTTCATCGGCGAGGCCGAAACTTTTGGTCGACCAGAGCGACGCGGTGTGGCGCGGCATGTAATCGAGGCTGGTGTTGGTTTCCGACCTCAGCTTGGCATAGCCATAGTTGGCCAGCAGTTCGAAATTGCCAGGCAGGGTGTGACTGGCCTCGATCTCGAAACCCTTGGTGTTGAGTTCGCCCGACTGGGTCGTGCCGCCGGCCGCCAGATAAAGGACGCGATTGCGCTCCTTGATCTTGAAGACGGTGGCGGTGACGAGCGTGCCGGGTGCGGGCTGCCATTTCACGCCCGCCTCATATTGCGTTCCGGTCTGTGGCCGGTAGGGATCGCCGAAGCTGCCGTCGCCATTGTCGATGCGACCGGCGACCGGCAGGAAGCTTTCGGTATAGCTGAAGAAGGGGGAGAAGCCCGCGCCGATCTCGCCGATGATCCCGGCGCGGAAGGTGGTGGCATTGTCCTTCTGGCCCGACGAGCCGGTGACCCGGTCGCGGCGCGCGCCGAGCACGACCGAGACGCGGTCATAGAAGCGAATCTGATCCTGGACATAGATGCCAAGCTGTTTCTGGCTTTCCGAGGTGAAGGGGCCGGTCGGATCATAGGTCAGTAGCGCATCATAATCGATGTCGTAGAGGTCGACGAGTTCGTAGCCGCCAGCATAGCGCTTTTGCACCTTGTTCCAGCTGTAATCGAGACCGACCAGCAGCTTGTGCTCGATATTGGCGCCGGTGTTGAAGTTGAATTGGAGATTATTGTCGGTGGAGAAGACGTTCATCCGCGCGTCGCTGGCGTCGGCGATGAGGAGCATGGTGCGCCCATTGGTGCCGTAGACCGAGAAAGGATCCTGCGGGTTCGTATAGCTGTCGGCATAATGGGTGTTATATTCGAGGTCGCTGTCGATATAGCGAGCCTTCAGGCTGAGCGTCACATTGTCCGAGAAGCGATGCGTGATCGATCCGCCGCCTTGCAGCGAACGGCCGGCATAGCGGTCCCAACCGGCCTTGCCGACGGAGGTGTAGCGATCGAGTTGTTCGCCGGCGACGGTGTTGGGCCTGAAGGTGCCGACGATCGGCAGGAATTGCGAGGTCGAGCCGGTATCGTCCTCCTGATAGAGGCCGGTCAGCACGACGTCGGTGTCGGGCGTCGGCTGCCAGCGGATCGAGGGCGCGAACATCACGCGGTCGTCGGGCACATGGTCGACATAAGTGTCGGCGTCGCGCGCGCGGCCGACGAAGCGGACCGCGAGATTGTCGGCGAGCGCGAGGTTGAAGTCGCCGAGCACTTCCTTGCGGTCATAGCTGCCATAGACGAGGTTGATTTCGCCGCGCGTGTCGAAGTCGGGCGTCTTGCTGACGAGATTGACGATGCCGCCGATCGAGCCCTGGCCGAACAGCACCGAGGCGGGGCCGCGCACGATTTCGACGCGCGAGAAATTATAGGGGTCGGAAGTGATGCTGGCATAATAGGAGAAGATGTCGCGCATGCCGTCGCGGAACTGCAACGCGTCGAGGCCGCGCACGTTGAAGCCGTCGACGCGGGTGTCGCGGCCATAGGGATTGGCCAGGACACCCGCGGCATATTTCACCGTGTCGCTGATGTTGATCGCCCCCTGGGCCTCATATTGTTCGGCGGTGATCACCTTGATCGGCTGCGGCAATTCCATCAACGCGGTATCGGTCTTGGTTCCCGCATAGCCGGTGACGACGATCTGGTCCTGCGACTCCTCTGCCGTCGATGCGGCCTCCTCGGCGAGAACCTGCCCGCTTGCAAGTGCGGTGCAGACCAGCAGGGTGAAACGCGCGGCTGTCATGAAAGGCCCCCTTCGAGCTCGATTGCTATTCGCGAGGGCTACTAATGCGAGTCAATCTCATTAGCAACGTCCATCGTGAAATATGCATCGGTTGCGGCCGGGGACCATATACGCTGGGCGCTGGAGGGCGGGAGCTGTGCTGGCGACGCTCTGACTGCGCCGATAGAAAGCGCGGCCGGTCACCCCGACCGGGTGGCGATCGCCTTCGCGGGACAAACGAGTGCAGGAAAAACCCCGCCGAGCCGATGGCGCGACGGGGCTACCCACATCCCTGGGTCGCATGGAGAGATGCGAGGTGGGGCCGGTCTATCGGCGCTTGACTTGGATGTCCTGAAGACGATCTAAAGAATTTGTGAAGGCGTGCGCATCGCGCCGGATCGCGCCAAAAAAGGGGCCACGTCCCCGCCGGCCTCGTCGGGTTTCGGGGCGGGTGTCAGGTCCGGGACGGCCCGGCAGCTTAGGACCCAGGCCCACGATTTACGGGCTCGAGGTTTGAAGCGATTTTGCTCAGGGCGAGGAGGAAAGGCGAAGGAATATGAATATATTTCAAGACTTTTCGACGAAGCCATGGGCAAAATCGGTCAAATCGCGAAGCGACGCCGAAATGGCTTCGATCTCGGGCCTGCGCGGCCTTGCGGGTAGCGATGCTACCCGCTGCACCCGCCCAAACCCGATCTCTTCGCCATTTCGACGCCTCGAACCCGTAAATCGTGGGCCTGGGTCCTCGAAGGAGGCTGACATGCCCTGGATCTATCTTGTCATCGCCGGTCTGTTCGAAGTCGTCTGGGCCGCCGCGATGAAGCAGTCGGAAGGGTTCACGCGGCCCGGACCGACCGCCGTCACCATCGCCGCGATGATCGCGAGCTTTGCCTTGCTGTCGCTGGCGATGAAATCGCTGCCATTGGGCACCGCCTATACCATCTGGACCGGGATCGGCGCGGTGGGGGCGTTTCTGGTCGGCATCGCGGTCCTGGGCGAGACCGCGAGCGCGATGCGGATCGTTGCCGCGCTGCTGATCGTGTCGGGGCTGGTGCTGATGAAGCTGTCGGCGCCCGCCTGAGCCGCAATCGCTTGCCAAGGCCGGGGCGCGCGGGTAAAGGCCGCCCATTCGGACAGTTGCGCCGTTTCCTTCCGCCTTTCGCCGGCATCGCCGGGGAGGGTGGGCGGACACTTGCCCAAAGCCCGCTTGACGCGGCAGGGGCGGCAACCCATCTGGCCGGAACCCACGGACGCTTGAAGGACAGGACGATCGATATGGCGAGGCCCAAGATTGGCGAATTCGTCAACCAGGTGAAAACCGAAGCCACCAAGATCGTGTGGCCGTCGAGCCGCGAGACGGTGCAGACGACGATCATGGTGCTGATCATGACGACCATCCTCGCGCTCTTCTTCTTCGGCGTCGATTCGGTTTTCAAATTCATCGTCAGCTGGCTGACGTCGCTCGCGCGCTAAGCGCGGCACCGCAGGGATAAAAGGGACACGCATCATGGCGCGCTGGTACATCATTCACGCCTATTCGGGCTTCGAGAACAAGGTCCGCGATTCGGTGCTCGCGGAGGCCGAGCGCATGGGGCTGTCGCAGCTCGTCGAATCGGTCGAGGTGCCGGTCGAGACCGTCACCGAGGTGAAGCGCGGCAAGAAGGTGCAGGCCGAACGGAAATTCTTCCCCGGCTATGTCCTCGCCAAGCTGACGATGACCGACGATGTCTATCACCTCGTCAAGAACACGCCGAAGGTCACGGGCTTCCTCGGCTCGATGGGCAAACCGCAGGCGATCAGCGAGGCCGAGGCCGCGCGCATCCTCAACAGCAAGGAAGAGGCCGCGGCGCGCCCCAAGACCGAAATCCGTGTCGATTACGAGATCGGCGATCAGGTCAAGGTGCTCGAAGGCCCGTTCGCGAGCTTCAACGGCGTCGTCGAGGAACTCGATTTCGACAAGGCGCGTGTCAAGGTCAGCGTGTCGATCTTCGGCCGCGCAACCCCGGTCGAACTCGATTTCGAGCAGGTCGAACGGATGAAATAAGCGCCGTCCCGGCGAAGGCCGGGGCCGCTGGCGGCATGGGTGACCGTGAGCGATCCCGGCTTTCGCCGGGATGACGGAAAGGGGCCCCCTAGTGACAACTCTCTCTCCCGAGGCGATTCAGGCGCGTGCCGATCGCGCGCGCGCCATTCACGCCTCGATCGACCGCGAGCGCGTCGTGCGCCGTGTCGTCAAGCTGTTCGACCTCGAAGCAGCCGAAGAGCCCGATGAGTTTACCTTTCCGGCCTTCAGAAAGCCGATGCGTCAGCGCATCTTCGGCGGACAGGTGATTGCGCAGGCGATGGTGGCCGCCGCACGCACCGTCGATCCGGGCAAGGTCGTCCATTCGCTTCACGCCTATTTCCTGCGTGGCGGCGACGAAGCGAAGCCGCTCCATTTCCGCGTTCACCGCGATTTCGACGGGCGGAGCTTCGCGAACCGCCGTGTCGTCGTGCGACAGGACGGCAAGGTGATCTTCAACCTCACCGCCTCGTTCCAGGCGCCGGAACAGGGGCTGACGCATCAGGCGCCGATGCCCGAACTGCTTCCGCCCGAACAATGCCGCGATTTCGGCGACGTGATCGCTGCCGATCCGCTGATCGACGACGCGCGGCTCGAGCAAATGGCGACCAACCACCCGTTCGAGGTGCGCAGCTTCCGCCCGCCCGCGGGCGCCGCGTCGACGATGCATTATGAATGGTTCCGCATCGCGGCCCCCGTCGGCGACGATCCGCTGACCCATCGCGCGCTGCTCGCTTATGCGTCGGACATGGGCCTGCTGTCGTCGGCGATGGTGCCGCACGGACTGACCTGGACCCAGCCGGGGCTGTTCTCGACCAGCCTCGACCATGCGATGTGGTTCCACGACGACATTCGCGTCGACGACTGGTTCGTCTATGTCATGGACAGCGACTGGGGCGGCGGCGGGCGCGGCATCAATCGCGGCCTCATCTATCGCCAGGACGGCACGCTGATCGCATCGGCGGTGCAGGAAGGGCTGATCCGCCTGGTTCCGCAGGGCTAAAAGCCTTGCTTTGCGGCCGGTTTGCGGCTAACGGCGCCGCTTCGCGTCAGATACGGGCGTGATTCCGCGCGGGAGGAGGGGGTGATGCCCTTCCGTTCGACCGCTTATTTTGAGCTCCGGATCGTGGTCCGGGGCGACAGAAAGAAAGGAGGCCATCATGGCCAAGAAGATCAGCGGCTACATCAAGCTGCAGGTGCCCGCCGGCACCGCCAACCCCTCGCCGCCGCTCGGGCCGGCGCTGGGTCAGCGCGGCGTCAACATCATGGAATTCTGCAAGGCATTCAACGCCGCGACCGATTCCATGGAAAAGGGCACGCCGACCCCGACCATCATCACCGTCTTCGCCGACAAGAGCTTTTCCTTCGTCACCAAGACGCCCCCGGCGACCTATCTGATCAAGAAGGCCGCGAACCTGAAATCGGGTTCGAAGGAGCCCGGCAAGATCAGCGGCGGCAAGATCGCACGCTCGAAGCTCGCCGAAATCGCCGAGATCAAGATGAAGGATCTCAACGCCAACGACATCGAACAGGCGACGAAGATCATCGAAGGCAGCGCCCGCTCGATGGGCCTCGAAGTGACGGAGGGCTGAACATGGCCAAGCTGACCAAGAAGCAGAAGGCCCTCGAGGGCAAGGTCGACGCGCTGAAGCTGCACGGCGTCGACGAAGCGATCAAGACGGTGCGCGAGCTGGCCTCGGCCAAGTTCGACGAAACGCTGGAAATCGCGATGAACCTGGGCGTCGATCCGCGTCACGCCGACCAGATGGTCCGCGGCGTCGTCACGCTGCCCGCCGGCACCGGCAAGGACGTCAAGGTCGCGGTCTTCGCGCGCGGCGACAATGCCGACAAGGCGCTCGCCGCCGGCGCCGACAAAGTCGGTGCCGAAGATCTGATGGAAGACATGCTCGCGGGTAACCTCGACTATGGCCGCGTCATCGCGACGCCGGATATGATGGGCATCGTCGGCCGCCTCGGCAAGACGCTGGGTCCGAAGGGCCTGATGCCGAACCCGAAGCTGGGCACCGTCACCCCGAACGTCGCCGAAGCCGTGAAGGCCGCCAAGGGCGGTCAGATCGAATTCCGCGTCGAAAAGGTCGGCATCATCCACGCCGGCATCGGCAAGCTGTCGTTCGGCGAGGAAAAGCTCCGCCAGAACTTCGACGCTTTCGTCGACGCGATCGTCAAGGCCAAGCCGGCCGGCGCAAAGGGCAAATATGTCCGCAAGATCGCACTGTCGTCGTCGATGGGCCCGGGCGTGAAGATCGACACGGCGGACGTCGCCGGCGCCTGATCGGCACCGACATCGATTTGGGAAAGGGCCGGGGAAACTCCGGCCCTTTTCATATGGGCTGCCCGCGGAGGGGCCTTCCCGCTGCGCCGGTATGGAATGGGGAGACAGCACAGCGAATAGGTTTGCGGACGCTGGGCAGACGCTGCGCCCCGCGCTAAGCCCTCGCCGATGGTCGACCTCCTTCTCGACGCCGGCGCGCTGCTCGGCGAATCGCCGCGTTGGCATGCCGCCGAGGCGCGACTCTATTGGGTCGATATCGACGCGCACCGCATCCACCGCACTGACCCGGCGACGGGCGGGACCGAAACGATGCAGCTCGATGGTCCGGTCGGCTGTGTCGCGCCCCGCGCGGGCGGCGGGCTGATCGCGGGCCTCAAGGACGGCTGCGCGCTGATCGGCCATTGGGGCGAGCCGCCGCGCCCTTTCGGCCCGCAGATGCTGGCGGACATCCCCGAGCAGCGCTGCAACGACGCCTGCGTCGACGCAGCGGGGCGTTTCTGGGTCGGCAGCGTGACGAGCGACAAGACGAATCCCGCCTCGACCCTCTATCGCCTCGACCCCGACGGGTCGCTGACAGTGATGCTGGGCGGGCTGCTGACCAGCAACGGCGCGGCATTCAGCCCCGACGGGCGGACTTTCTACCACGCCGACACGCCGACCCACGCGCTCACCGCCTATGCGGCCGATCCCGCAACCGGCGCGCTCGGCGAAGGGCGGCTGTTCCACCAGTTCGAGATGGGCACCGGGCGTCCCGACGGCGGCACGGTCGACGCCGAGGGTTGCTACTGGTCGGCGCTGTGGGACGGCTGGCGCGTCGTGCGCCTGTCGCCCGCGGGGGAACTTCTCCAGACCGTCGAATTGCCGGTCCAGCGCCCCTCGATGATCGCGCTCGGCGGGGCGGACATGAAAACCGCCTTCGTGACGAGCTCGGGCAAGGCTCTGACCGACGAGGAACGCAAGGAACAACCGCACGCGGGCGGCCTCTTCACCTTCCGCGTCGATGTACCGGGGCTGGTTCAACCGGGGTTCGGCGGCTGAATCAACGTCCCCCGTCACCCCCGCCTGCGCGGGGGTGACAGATGGGAGAAACCGTTCCCCAACCCTTGCCCCCTCATCCTCCCTCGCGCTAAGGCTCTCCCATATGGTTTCGCTCGAAACCAGTCTTCCGGGGAGATATGATGATGCCGCGCCGCGCGCCGCCTTTTGTCCGTTCCATGTCGGTCCTGCTTGCATCGACCGCCCTGCTTGTGGGTTATAGTCCAATGACCATCGCCGCCGAGACCGCTCCCCAGCCCGCCGCCGCCACCGACGCCAATCCGCTGCTCCAGCCCTGGACCGGCCCCTATGAAGGGGTGCCGCCGTGGGACAAGCTCGACCCCGAACTCTTCCCCGACGCCTTCGCCAAGGGCATGGCCGAGGTGAAGGCCGAGGTGCAGGCGGTGATCGACGATCCCGCCGAGCCGACGTTCGAGAATACCCATGTCCCGATGCAGCTCGCGGGCGAGACAATGGACCGCGTTTTCGCCCTGTGGGGCGTCCAGACGTCGAACAAGTCGAACGACCGCGTCGAGGACATCGACGCCGAATGGAGCCCGAAACTCACCAAATTCTACACCGAGCTGTTCCTCGATCCGAAGCTCTTCGCGCGCTACAAGGCGGTCTACGACAAAAGGCTGACCAGCGGCCTCAACGCCCAGCAAATCCGCATCGTCGAGCGCAGCTATGACGAGATGGTGCGCGACGGCGCGAACCTGTCGCCCGCGAACAAGGCGAAGCTCGTCGATCTGAACGCAAAGCTCGAAGGGCTGTTCTCGACCTTTTCGTCGAAGCTGCTCGGCGACGAAAAGCTCTATACCTATGTCACCGACAAGGCCGAACTCGACGGCCTCGCGCCGGGCTTCGTCGCTTCGCTCGCCGACGCCGCCGAGGCGCAGGGCAAGCCCGGCCAGTGGGCGATCAAGAACACCCGCTCCTCGGCGCAGCCGGTGCTCCAGAACGCGACCAACCGCGCCCTGCGCGAAAAGGTGTGGCGCGCCTTCGTCAATCGCGGCGACAATGGCGACGCCAACGACACCAATGCGACGATCGCCGATATTCTGAAACTGCGCCAGGAGCGCGCGGTGCTGCTCGGCTTCGCGACCCATGCGAACTACCGCATGGCTGACACCATGGCGAAGACGCCCGAAAACGCGATGGCCCTGATGATGAAGGTCTGGCCCGCCGCGGTCGCGCGCGTCCACGAGGAAGTCGCCGACATGCAGGCGATCGCCGACGCCGAAGCCAAGGCCGGCAAGGGTCCGAAGCTGACGATCGAGCCGTGGGACTATCGCTATTATGCCGAAAAGGTCCGCAAGGCGAAATACGACCTCGATGAAAGCGAGGTGAAGCCTTATCTTCAACTCGACAAGCTGCGCGACGCGATGTTCTGGGAGGCGGGGCAGCTCTACGACCTCGGCTTCCGCGAAAACACCGGGACGATCCCGGTCTTCGACCCCAAGGTGAAGACGTTCGAGGTCTATAACCTCAAGACGAATGCCAATGTCGGCGTCCTCTATCTCGACAATTTCGCGCGCGACGGCAAACGTTCGGGCGCGTGGATGACGACCTATCGCAGCGAGCAGGGTCTCGGCGGCGAGCGCAACGTGCTCGCATCGAACAACAATAATTTCACCGAGGGCGCGAAGGGCGAACCGACGCTCGTCAGCCTCGACGATGCGACGACTTTGTTCCACGAATTCGGGCACGGCATCCATTATTTCCTGCAGCACGTCTATTATCCCGCGCTCGCCGGGGTACCGCGCGACTTCGTCGAATATCCGAGCCAGGTGAACGAGAATTGGCTGATGACGCCCGAGGTGCTGTCGAAATTCGCGACGCACTATCAGACGGGCGAGCCGATGCCGCAGGCGCTGGTCGACAAGATTCTCGCCTCGAACAAGTTCAACCAGGGGTTCGAGACGGTCGAATATCTGGCGAGCGCGATCCTTGACATGAAGCTCCACGACCGCGAGGTGCCGGTGACCGACATCGACAAGTTCGAACGCGATACACTGGCCGAAATCGGCATGCCGAAGGAAATCGTCATGCGGCACCGCCTGCCGCAGTTCGGGCACCTGTTTTCGAGCGACGCCTATTCGGCGGGCTATTATTCCTATCTCTGGTCGGAGACGATGGACGCCGACACCTGGGCGGCGTTCCAGGAAGCCGGCGGCCCGTGGGACCGCACCGTCGCCGACAAGTTCCGTACCATATTGTTGATGACCGGCAACGAGACCGACCGCGCCGAAGCCTATCGCGCCTTCCGCGGCCGCGATCCCGACGTGAAGGCCTTGCTGGCGAAGCGCGGGTTTCCGACCGAATAGACCAGAGAGGGCAGTCATGCGAAGAGCCGTTTTGCTGGCGCTGACTGCCCTGATCGCAATTGTGGCGGGTATCGCCTGGACGGCTCGTCACAAAGCCCCACTTGATCAGACACAAGGGAGGGATGCCGCCACCTATCTGCCGCTCGGCAATATCGCATTCGATCGATTCGAGGGTGAAGGAGAATTCACCGAGGACTGGATTGCAAAGCCGTTGCAGGCCGCCGGTGAACCCATCCTGTCCCGTGAGGGTGATCGTCACGGTCAAGCCTATGTCCTTCGCGTCAGCTTCCTCCCCTCGTTCGATGGTGCGACGATCATTCGGATTTCATCCCGCGACGGGCGCAGCGGCGAAGCTTTCATCTCGACGCTCGACCATAGAGCGGACATGCCGCCCGCGCTCGCCGAACAAACGAGGATCGCTCTGCCTCCGGCCAGCCTGGCTCGAATTCAAGCGCTCGCAGAAAAGGCGCAGTTGGCGTCCGCACCCTTCGACAATGACAGGCCGGTATGCGACGGCATGACGGTCTTCTTCGAAATCGCCGACGCGCACGGCTACCATGTCATAGCGCGCAACAGTGCCGGCTTTTCGGCCGGCCAACTCGTCTTGATGCACACGTTGCTGAACCTCCATGTATCGCCGAAAGCGAAGGCCATCGAATATCTTGAGGGTGAGAAGCCCGTCGAGGGCGACGCACGACGATAGCAAGATCGCCCCCCGCGGTCGCGATCCCGACGTGAAAGCCTTGCTGGCGAAGCGGGGGTTCCGGTCGAATAGACCAGGAGTTAACGGTTAACCGGGGAGCAAAGGGGGCCGCCGCGCCCCCTTTGTTTTGTCTGGCGGATGTCCGTTGACGGTCGAAAGGCGACACTCCGCATCTCAATCACTTCGTCATTCCCGCGAAAGCGGGAACCCAGAGTGGGGTCGGCCGACGCGTGCTCTGGGTTCCCGCTTTCGCGGGAATGACGAATGGGGGGAACATCCGCTTTCACTCCTAAGCTGTCATCACGACACTCGCCTCCACAATCCCGATTGACCGTCCTCGAAAACGATATAAATATGATATCATCTTTATATCGAGTGATTCGGAGGGAAACATGGTCGAGAGTGGGACACCGGCGCTGAACCGCAGTCGCGAGACGCGCGCCAATACGCAAAGCGGCTATCTGATGCTGTTGATCTGGCTCGCGCTGCTCGGCGTTGCGCTGTGGGCGGGGATCAGCAACGGGGCGGCGGAAGTTCAGCTCGTCTGGAAATGGGTGGTCGTGATTCTCGCCGCAATCGCGGGTACGCTCATCCTTTGCGGCTTCTATCTCATCAACCCGAACGAAGCCGCCGCGATCCAGTTGTTCGGCGCCTATAAGGGCACCGACCGCGAGACCGGGCTGCGCTGGATCCTCCCCTGGCTGTCGCGCAAGAAGATCGCGGTGCGTGCGAACAACGTCATTTCGGACAAGATCAAGGTCAATGACCTGCGCGGCAATCCGGTCGAGATGGCGGCGCAGGTCGTGTGGCGCGTCACCGACACCGCGCAGGCGCTGTTCGACGTCGACGACTACAAGGAATTCGTCATGGCGCAGATCGAGGCCGCGGTGCGCGCGATCGGCTCGCGCTACCCCTATGACGATATCGAGCATCAGGAGATCACGCTGCGCGGCAATCACGACGAGGTCGGGGTCGAACTCAGGAAGGCGCTGATCGAACGGCTCGAGGTTGCGGGCATCACCGTCGACGAATGCGGCCTCACCCATTTGGCCTATGCGCAGGAAATCGCCGGCGCGATGCTGCGCCGCCAGCAGGCCGAGGCGGTGATCGCGGCGCGCAAGAAGCTGGTCGAGGGCGCGGTGACGATGGTCGAGATGGCGCTGACCCAGCTCAGCGAAAAAAATGTCGTCGAGCTCGACGACGAGCGCAAGGCGGCGATGGTCTCGAACCTGATGGTCGTCCTGTGCGGCGAGCGCGACACCCAGCCCGTGGTCAACGCCGGCTCGCTCTATTGAGGATCGAGCGATGCCCGCGCCCGCCAAGAAAGCCTTTGCCCTCCGCCTCGATCCGGCGCTCTTCGCCGCGATCGAGCGGCTGGCGGCCGCCGAACTGCGCAGCGCCAACGCCGAGATCGAAATCCTGCTGCGTGAAGCGCTTGGCCGCCGCGGCGTGAGCTTCAAGCCAAGCGAACAGCCGAAGCGCGGACGCCCGCGCGCGGAAAGCGGAGACGACACATGAAAACAGCCAGGCTTTTTGTCGCGATCGCGGCGGCCGGCGCTTTGGCCGGCGTCTCCGTGGCGGCCGTCCCGCAAAGTGCCGGGATAGAGGCGCCCGGTCCGGCCGGTCCGCTCGCGGGCACGCTGCTGACCGCCGAAGCGCCCGACGCGCCGGTGATGCTGATCATCCCCGGATCGGGGCCGACCGACCGTGACGGCAACAATCCGCTGGGCGTCGCGGCATCGACCTATCGGCTGCTGGCCGAAGCACTGGCGACCAAAGGCGTTACGACCGCGCGCATCGACAAGCGCGGCATGTTCGGCAGCAAGGCCGCGATCGCTGACCCCAACAAGGTAACGATCGGCGATTATGCCGCCGACGTCGCGAGTTGGGTCAAGATGCTCAAGGAGCGCTCCGGCCGGCCCTGCATCTGGGTCGCGGGCCATAGCGAGGGCGGGCTCGTCGCGCTCGCCGCCGCGAACGATCCCGACGTCTGCGGCCTCGTCCTGCTTTCGACGGCCGGGCGAAAGCTGAATGTCGTGATGCACGAACAGATTGCGGCGAACCCCGCCAATGCGCCGATCGCCGCCGACGCCGATGCCGCGATCGACGCGCTCGCCAAGGGCGAGCATGTCGACGTGTCCGCCATGCACCCGGCGCTGGCGCAAGGACTGTTCAATCCCGCGGTCCAGGATTATCTGATCGACGTCTTCCGCTACGATCCCGCCCTGCTGATCGCGAAGATCGGCAAGCCGGTCCTGATCGTCTCGGGCCTCGAGGATAAACAGGTGTCGCGGCGGGATGCCGAAGCGCTCGCTGCCGCCCAGCCGAAAGCGCGGCTCGTGCTGGTCGAAGGGATGAGCCACACGCTGAAACAGGTCGTGGGCGATGGTCCGGCGGCCAATATCGCCACCTACACCAACCCGGCGCTGCCCATCGATCCGGCGGTGGTCGAGGCGATTGCCGCTTTCGTCCGGCCCCGGAGCTGACGGGCCGAAACCCCGAAAGGAAAGCCATGCTGCACCTGCTGTTCGATGGACGTCCCTGGTTTCGCCCCAAGAAGCGCGGCTATGGCAGCGGCCTGCCGATCGCGTGGCAGGGTTGGGCGCTGCTGGCGGCGCATGTCGCGCTGATCGCCGGAGTTTCGGCGCTGCTGCACGACAAGCCGGCGATGATGACGATCTTCGTTATTCTGGCGGCCCTTGCACCGATGCCGCTTTACCGCGCCAAGACCGGGGGCGGCTGACTGCGGGCGAACGCCGCTATTCCCGCAACCCTCGCAGCGCCGCGCCTGCCGCGAACGGCCCGATCCCCGTCAGTAGCAGGCTCGCCGCCGCGAGCAGCTTGAGCGCCCCGCGCCCCGACGGGTCGAGCATTCCGGCGCCGAAGATCAGCAGCGGCACCGCGAGCGGCAGCACCAGCAGCCCGCCGATCGCGCTCCCGCCCTTCAAATTCGCGGTCAGCGCCGCGCTCAGCACCGCGAGCGAGGCGAGGGCGGGGATCGCGACCAGCAGCCCGGTCGCGAGCGTTTCGACCCGCGCCGCATCCTGCGCGAGCAGCGCGGCGGCGGGGAGCAGCGCGATCAGTAGCGGCAGACCGAAACCGATGGCGTGCGCGGCGATCTTGATCGCGGCGATCGCCTCGTCGGCGAAGCCGCGCACGGCAAGCTGATCGAGCACCCCCGCCTCGCGGTCGGGGCGGATCAGGCGGTCGATCGGCAGCAGTGCCGCGAGCAGCGCCGCGACCCAGATCATCCCGCCGCCGGTCCGCGCGAGCAGGGGCGCATCGGGACCGACCGCAAAGGGAAAGGCGGTCGCGACGAGCAGGAAGAAGACCACCGGCAGCCACAGCGCCCCGCTGCCCCACGCGCGCCTGAGGTCGCGCCAGAAGAGGGCGAGGAGCGCGGTCATACCAGCGCCCCCATATCCAGTTCGGCAAGGTCGGGAACGCCCAGCGCAAAATGCGACGCCAGCAGCACCGCGCCGCCGTTCGCGCGATGCCTTGCGATCGCACCGACCAGCCGCGCCTGCGCCGCGTCGTCCATGCCGTTCGCGGGCTCGTCGAGCAGCCAGATCGGCGCGCCGCTCGCGATCACGCGCGCCATCGCGGCGCGCTTGCGCTGCCCGGTCGAGAGCATCGCCACCGGCACGTCGGACAGCGGCGCCAGCGCCATCTCGGCCACCGCCCGGTCCACCGCATGGCCGTCGACGGTATCGACCCGCGCCCAGAAATCGAGCGCGCGGCGCAGGGGAAGTTCGGTATCGAGCGCCGTCGCCTCGTCGATCAGCGCGATGCGCTCGCGGTGCGTCACCGTGCCTGCGGCGGGGCGGAGCAGCCCGGCGGCGAGGCGGATCAGGCTCGACTTGCCGGCGCCATTGGGGCCGCGCAGCCACAGCGCGTCGCCGCGGGCCAGCGTCAGCGACAGCCCCTCGAACAGCAGCCGGTCGCCGCGGATGCACGCGATGCCGTCGAGCCGCAACAAGGCGTTCACGCCATGTCCTCGAGCGCGTGCATATCCTCGTCCGAAAAACCGAAATGATGGCCGATCTCGTGGATCAGCACATGGCGCACCAGTCCGTCGAGCCGCTCGCCCTCCTCGATCCATTCGACGAGGATGGGGATGCGATAAAGCGTCACGCGGTCGGGCATCCCGCCGCTCTGGTCGATGCTGCGCTCGGTCAGCGGGCGGCCTTCATAGAGGCCGGTCAGGTCGTAGGGATGCTCGATGCCGAGCGAGGCAAGGGTTTCGTCGTCGGCGAACTCCTCGACCGCGATTACCACCCCCTCGATATGCGGCCGGAACACCGCGGGCAGCGTTTCGAGCGCTGCCTCGGCCATTGCGAAGATCGCGTCGGCGTCGGGGGCCGCCGCGGTCCAGGCGCCGGGTAGATTGGTGGACAGGGCGTGGTTGTCACTCATCGCGCCCTTCCTTATGGCGAGCGCTCGGCCTTTACCAGCGGGAGAAGAGAGATGGTCCGGAAACTCGATGACGCGCAACGCAACGCGCTCCTCGCCCGCTTTCCCGAATGGACGCACGAGCCGTCACGCGACGCGATCACGCGCCAGTTCAAATTCGACGATTTCGCACAGGCCTTCGGCTTCATGGCGAGCGTCGCGATCATCGCAGAGAAGATGGACCATCACCCCGAATGGTCGAATGTCTACAACCGCGTCGACATATTGCTGACGACGCACGACGCGGACGGATTGTCCGAACGCGACGCCAAGCTGGCGGAAGCGATCGAGGGGCTGCTTTGACGGGTTCACGCGGAGACGCGGAGGCGCGGAGAAGAAAGAGAGAAGAGAAAATTCGCGCAGAGAGCGCAGAGAAAGGGAATATATCGGCGGCGTAGCCGCCCCTTGAAGGCGGAAGGGAAGCGCATGATCGCAGGCCGCAACGATCATCTCTGCGATCTCTGCGCGAAATATTTCTCTTTCTTCTCCGCGCCTCCGCGTCTCCGCGTGAACTTATATATCCGCCCCACCCGGCACAGCGCCTTGTTGTTATCTTGCGCTGACGCGCCACTCCCTTACAAGCAGCATCAGGAAAAGGGGGAGCCACCGCATGTCCGACAGCCTGCTGCGCCGCAAGGCGATCGTTCCCGACCAGCCGCACGGAGCGGGCCTCGCGCGGACGTTGAGCTGGCCGCACCTCGTCGCGCTCGGCGTCGGAGCGATCGTCGGCACCGGCATCCTGACGCTGATCGGCGTCGGCGCCGACAAGGCAGGGCCGGCAGTGATCCTGTCCTTTGCCATCGCGGGGCTGATCTGCGCCTGCGCGGCGCTCGCTTATGCCGAAATGGCGACGATGATCCCGGCGTCGGGCAGCGCCTATACATACAGCTATGTGGTGATCGGCGAACTGATCGCCTGGGTCGTCGGGTGGAGCCTGATCCTCGAATATTCGCTGGTGGTGAGCGCGGTCGCGGTCGGCTGGTCGGGCTATGCCGCGCCGTTGCTCCACGCCTGGGCCGACGTGCCGATGGCGCTGATGCAGGGACCGGAGCTTGGCGGCATCGTCAATTTGCCGGCGATCGCGATCATCGCCGTCGTCGCGGGGATGCTGCTGTTCGGCACCCGCGAAAGCGCGACGGTGAACGCGATCCTGGTGCTGGTGAAGATCGCCGCGCTGGTCGTGTTCGTCGCGGTGGCGCTTCCCGCCTTCGATGCCGCCAATCTGGAGCCCTTCAGCCCCTATGGCTTTGCCAAGCATATGGGCGCCGACGGCGTCGAGCGCGGGGTGATGGCGGCGGCGGCGATCATCTTCTTCGCTTTCTATGGCTTCGATGCGATCGCGACCGCGGCCGAAGAAACGAAGAATCCCGACCGCGACCTCAAGATCGGGATCGTCGGGTCGATGGTCGCTTGCGTCATCATCTATGTCGCGGTCGCGGTCGCGGCGGTCGGCGCCATCGCCTACAGCCGCTTTGCGAACAGTCCCGAGCCGCTGGCGCTGATCCTGCGTGAACTGGGACAGGCGCGCGCTGCGCAGTATCTCGGCATTTCGGCGGTCGTCGCGCTGCCGACCGTCATCCTCGCCTTCTTCTTCGGGCAGAGCCGCATCTTCTTCACCATGGCGCGCGACGGGCTGCTCCCGGCGAGCCTTGCCAAAGTGTCGGCGCGCGGAACCCCGGTGCGCATCACCATCTTCACCGCGATCGTCGTCGCGATCCTCGCGGGCTTCATTCCGCTCGACGAACTCGCGGCGCTCGCCAATGCCGGGACGCTCGCCGCTTTCACGGCGGTGTCGGTGTGCATGCTGATCATGCGCCGTCGCGCTCCGCAAGCGCCGCGCACCTTTCGCGCGCCGATGCCGTGGGTGGTCGGCATCATCGCAGTGCTCGGCTGCTTCTATCTCTTTCTGAGCCTGCCGGTGAAGACGCAGCTCTGGTTCGGCGTCTGGAACATCGCGGGGCTCGCCGTCTATTTCCTCTACGCCCGGCGCAACGCCATCGTGGCCTGATCGATGGGCGTATTCCGGATGCAAAAGCGGTTGCATTGAACGCCTTGCCCATGCAGGCAGGGTGAAGGGCAGTCGATGACGGGGGAATGGGGCGATGACCCGATGGAGGCGGTTTGCGCTGGCGACGACGATGCTGGTCGCACCGGCGAACATGGCGATGGCGGGCGAGCAGCCGCTGTACGAGCCCGCACCCGCATGGGTCACCCCGGCGAAGCTGGCCGACCCGCAAAATGTAACCGGCGGGCTCGCGGTGCTCGATTTTCAGCAGCGGATCGACGGCGCGACGGTGTGGAATTACGCCGACACCGCGATCAAGCTCAGCACCCCGGAGGAGCTGTCGCAATATAGCAATATCACCGTGGCTTGGGCGCCCGACAAGGGCGACCTGATCATTCACCAGCTCGTGATCCTGCGCGACGGGGCGGAGATCGACGCGCTCGCCGGCGGGCAGAAATTTACCGTGCTGCGCCGCGAGCAATCGCTCGAACAGCGCGAGTTGACCGGCATCCTGTCGGCGACGCTGCCGGTTGAGGGGCTGCGCGCCGGCGACATTCTGCGGCTGCGCATGTCGACGACGGTCAAGGACGGTGCGCTCGGAGGGCGGGCGCAGGCGATGCTGCCGCTGATTGCCGAGCCGGCGCGGGTCGCACAGGCGGGTTACAAGCTGTCGTGGCGCGCCGATGAAGCGGCGCGGTGGAAAATTCTTGCGGGCGGCGCCGAACCCAAGGCGCGGCGCAGCGGCGATTTCATGGAACTGCCGGTCGCGCTGCCGCTGCCCAAGCCGGCCGAAGTGCCCGACGACGCGCCGGTCCGTTATCAGCGCCTGCCGATCATCGAGGCGTCGACCTTCACGAGCTGGGCCGATGTGTCGAAGGTGATGGCGCCGCTCTATGCGACCGAGGGGACGATTGCGGACGGCAGCCCGCTCGCGGACGAGGTCGCCGCGATCATGGCGGCGACCGACGATCCGCTGAAGCGCGCGGCGATGGCGCTGCAACTGGTGCAGGACAAGGTCCGCTATCTCGCGGTCGGGATGGACGGCGGCAACTATGTGCCGCAGCCGCCGGCCAAGACGTGGAACGTGCGCTATGGCGACTGCAAGGCAAAGACGCTGCTGCTGCTGGCGATGTTGCGCGCGATGAAGATCGAGGCCGAACCGGTAATGGCGCACGCGTCGCTCGGCGACATGGTGCCGTCGCGCGTGCCGAGTGCGCTCGCCTTCAACCATGTTCTGGTGCGCGCGACGATCGGCGGCGACAGCCTGTGGCTCGACGGAACGATGCTCGGCACCCGGCTTGCCGACATTCGCGATACTCCCGCGCTCGGCTATGTGCTGCCCGTTCGCGCCGGGGGCGCGGATCCGGTGAAGATCGAGTTGCACGCCCCGGCGCGGCCCGCCGTCGACCTTCAGATCGCCGCCGACGAAAGCAGCAGCATCGACCTGCCGTCGGTGATCGATCTCGATATGGTCGTGCGCGGCCAGCTCGCCAATCTGCTGACGCTGGCGGGGTCGCAGCTCGGGCCGAAGGAAGCGCGCCAGCTCTACGAGCAATTCCTCCAGCATTATGTCGGCGAGGCGCAATATGACACCTTGGCCGCCACTCCCGACACCGCCGACGGCAGCGTGACGATCAAGGCGCGCGGCGTGTTCGCGTCGGGATGGGAACGTCGCGATCTGCGCACCGAGCGCTGGATTTCGCGCGTGCCCGACCTGATTTCGTTCGAGCCCGACCGCGCCCGCACCGCGTGGGCCGATATTCCGGTCGTGACCGCCGCTCCCGACCGGGCGCGCTACCGGTTCCGGATCAAGCTTCCCGATGGCGGGCGCGGCTATACGCTCGACGGGGTGGCGCCGCTGGACGATCGCTTTGCCGGTTATGACGTCGACCGATCGGTGACGCTCGCGGGCGGCACGGTCACCGTCGACGAAACGCTGACCTCGTCTGGAATCGAGATTCCGGCGGCGGAGGTTGCCGCCCAGCGTGACAAGGTGGCGACGATCCTCGCGCGCACTCCGCGCCTTGTCGCGCCCGACACGGCGACACGGCGCTGGAACCTCGCGCAGGCGGCGTCGCGCTCGCAGATCGACGCGATCGAAGCCATATACAAAAAGAACGCCGCCGAGGCCGACGAGGAAAATATCACCGCGCTGACCAGCAGTGCTTCGTTTCAGCGGGGAATCGGCGATTACAAGGGCGCGGTTCAGACGCTGACGCGGCAGATCGCGCTGCTGCCCTCGGTCGACACCTATCTGGCGCGCGCTTCGGCGCGGCGCGAACTGGGCGACAGCGCCGGCGCGCTCGTTGATGCCGAGGCGGCGCGCAAGCTCGACCCCTCGTCGATCGACGCCATAGCGACCGTTGCGAATCTGACCGCCGAGCGCGGCGACGTTGCCGCGGCGACGAAGATGCTCGACGACCGGATCGCGCTCGGCGGCAAGACGCGCGACGATTATCGCGCGGTCAAGGCGGCGCTGGTCGGCGAATATGGCGACGCACAGGCCGCGATCGACGAACTCGACGCGCTGATCGCGACCAAGCCCGGCAATCCGGCGATGCTCAACCAGCGCTGCTGGATCAAGGCGACGCGCAACGTCGCGCTCGATACCGCGCTCAAGGACTGCACTTCGGCGATGGAGCTCAGCGACAGCAGCGCCGCGATCCTCGATAGCCGCGCACTCGTGTGGATGCGTATGGGGCGCGACGAAGACGCGTTGCGCGACCTTGACGCCGCGCTGTTGCAGGTGCCGGCTATGGGGTCGAGCCGCTTTCTGCGCGCGCTCGTCTACAAACGGACGGGGCGCGGGGCCGACGCCGCCACCGATCTCGCCATCGCGCGCCAGATGTCGCCGTCGACCGAGCGCGACTATGCCCGCTTCGGGCTGAAGCCTTAGCTCACCCCCGCTGCCAGTCGAACGCCAGCGGCGCTTCGCGAAACGCGAAGCGGTCGAGGTGGCGCGCGACCACCTCCTGCATCGCCTCCAGATGCGCGTCGCTGCTGGCGTCGATGCGGACCGACAGCGCGTCGGGTCCGGCATCGAACGTCACCAGCGCATCGGCCGCCCAGTCGGCGCCGCGCGCATCCCTGGGGAAGGTCACGGTGCCGTGCTCGGGGGTGAAGACGACCGCGAGATTGTGCTGCCAATGCTTGCAGAGCTGCTGCAGATATTTGCTCGCGTGAGGGGTCGGCACGTCGGCGGCTGCGCTATGCATCACAGCCGCTCGATCTTTTGCGCGGCCTCGTCGATCAGCGCGACGATGTCGTGCAGCGTCGCTTCCTCGAGGTCGCGGTCGCCGAGCCGGTTCATCAGCACCGTGCGCAGATTGCCCATCGCGCGGCGGACCGAGGCGCTGTCGGTGCGCTGGCGCTCTTCGCCGACTTCGGTCAGGCGGGTGATCAGCGCCGCGACGGCATCGGCGTTGGTGTCGAGCTCGGCCCGGCCGGCGTCGGTGGCGGCGAACAATTTCTTCGCGCCGTCGCTGTCGGCCGTCTCGATCAGCCCCATGTCGCCCAGCAGGGTGAGGGTGGGATAGATGACCCCCGGGCTCGGCGCATAGGCACCGCCGGTCAGCTCCTCGATCTGGCGGATCAGGTCGTATCCGTGACGCGGTTCGTCGGCGATCAGTTTCAGCAGCACGAGCCGTAGCTCGCCGCTATCGAACATCCGCCGGCGCCGCCCGCGGCCATCGTCGTCATGCCCGTGGCGTCCGCCGAAGCCGCGGCCGAAACCGCCGCCATGGCCGAAGCCGCGTCCGCCCCGGTGCATGGCGCGGCGCATCGTCTCGCGCATCATCGCGCGGTGCATGGCATGGCGCTTGTCGCAGCCGTGCCGGTTCATTTCGTGTCGCATTCTAAACTCCTTCGTGCGATTCGATGTGTCTAAGATATATCTTGAAACAGACTTTGCAAGAGGCTTTCCGCACATTGCGCGACACTTTCGCCCACATCCGCCGCTATCCTTGACTTCCACCCCATAGCCGCTATGAGCGCCCCCGTGTTGTCGCGGGTCCGCTTGCGGCAATTCCGTCCGAGACAGTTGGTGAAGGGAATTTGCCCTTCTTAATGTCCAACCGAGACGGGGACAGTCTTTTATCGGTCGCCCGCCTGCTATGCAGGTGACGCGGCTTGACCGACCCCATCGGACATCGTTGCGTAAAGAACAGGCGGGATTCGTCCCGCATGGCCTTTGCGTGTATTAGCGGCCCGGTCGCACGTTTCCGCGTGCGTTCGGGCATGAGTGGAGAAACAGGCATGGATCGTGCTGAAAAGGCCGAAGCCGTATCCTCGCTGAACGCTACGCTGTCGAATGCCGCCTCGGTTGTGATTGTTCGCAACCTCGGCCTCACCGTCGCCCAGTCGACGGTGCTTCGCCAGCAGATGCGTGACGCGGGCGCGAGCTTCAAGGTCGCGAAGAACCGCCTGGCCAAGATCGCGCTCGATGGCACCTCCTACACCGGTATCGGCGATCTGCTGGCCGGCCCCACGGCAATCGCCGCTTCGACCGATCCGGTCGCGGCCGCGAAGATCGTGGTGGAATTTGCCAAGACCAACGACAAGCTTGAAATCGTTGGTGGCGGCATGGGGGATGTGATCCTCGACGTGGAAGGCGTGAAGGCGCTTGCATCGCTGCCGTCGCTCGACGAACTGCGTGGCAAGCTTGTCGGTCTGCTCCAGGCTCCGGCCACCAAGGTTGCCCAGATCGCGGCAGCCCCGGCTGGTCAGCTGGCGCGGGTCTTTGGTGCCTATGGCGCCAAGGAAGCGGCATAAACTTTTACCTACCGTAACAATTCACCGGGCTTTCCCGGTTCTGATGGAGAATGAAAATGGCTGATCTCGCAAAGATCGTTGAAGACCTGTCGGCGCTGACCGTTCTGGAAGCTGCCGAGCTTTCGAAGCTGCTCGAAGAAAAATGGGGCGTTTCGGCCGCCGCTGCCGTTGCGGTTGCCGCTCCGGCCGCTGGTGGCGCCGGCGCCGCTGCTGCTGAAGAGCAGACCGAATTCGACGTTATCCTGACGGGTGACGGCGGCAACAAGATCAACGTCATCAAGGAAGTCCGTGCGATCACCGGCCTGGGCCTGGGCGAAGCCAAGGCGCTCGTCGAAGGTGCGCCGAAGGCCGTCAAGGAAGGCGTGAGCAAGGCCGAAGCCGAAGAGCTGAAGGCCAAGCTGACCGCCGCCGGCGCGACCGTCGAACTGAAGTAATTCGGTTTGCGGGCGGGGGCCGGATCGCCGGCTCCATTCCGACGAAAAGAAAAAGGGCGGCGCCGCGAGGCACCGCCCTTTTTTCTTGGCCGCGAAAGATGCGGTCAGTTGCGCGTCCAGCCGGGCTTCAGATCCTTGCGGGCGCGGCCGGGTTCGAGGCGGTGGACCTCCTGCTCGGCAGGGGCGGCCGAGGTTTCGCGCTGCGCGATTTCCCAAGCGCTCACCGGCTTGCGGCGCATGTCCTTCTGGGCCGCGAGCGTCGCTTCATATTCGGCGCGTTCCTGCCGGTCGAGAAAGCGGGCGCGGGCGAGGCGCTTCTGTAGCGTGGCGAAGGGATTGTCGGGCGTCGGGCCCGCCATCGCCATCGCTTCGTGGCGGCCCATGCTGCCACTCGGCGCCGCCGCGAAGGTTGGGGAGGTCTGCGGTGCGATCACCGGCTTGGACTCCGGTTCGGTTGCGACCGTGGCCGCGCCCGGAACCCATTCGGCATCGGCGGGGGCTTCGTCGAACTCCCAGACCTCGTTCGACGCGCGACGACGACGAGCGAAGGCGAGACCGGCGCCGCCGATCAGAAGTAGCGCGGCGGCACCGCCCGCGATTTCCCAAGGAAGATTGCTGTCGCTGGCGGCGGCGCGTTCGACCGGCGCGGGAGCGGGAGCAGCTTCTGCAACAGGTTCGATCGGTGCCGCGATCGGTGCAGCCTCATCGATCGCCAGCGCGGGGGCAGGCGTGACGGGTGCGACGGCTTCGCGCGGCGCGGCGGGAGTGGGGGCCGCAGGACGGGGCTTTTCGGCGGCACGCTTCGACTGCGCGGGAGCCGATGTCTTCGGCGCGGCAGCCTTGGGCGCGGGTTCGGCCGGTGCGATGTCGAGGGGGACGCGAATGACCGGCTGCGGGGCGACCGTTTCGGCAGTCGGCGGCGCAGTGATCGTCGGCGCCGGGACCGTTGTCGGCGCGACCGGCGGAGTCATCGTCACCGTCGGCATTTCCTGCGCGAAGGCAGCGGGGGTGGAGAGAGCCACGAACGCGGCAATCGCGCTCAAGGCGGGGCGGGAGAGGGCGATAGTCTTCTTCATAGTGACGGACAAACGAATGGCGCGCGAAAAGCGCTGCCGAAAACCGTCGGTTTCCGGGGCAAGTCGTGCGCGACCGGGGACGGAACGAGGAATCCGTTCCATCCGTCGCGTTCGAAAACCGTCTTCGCGGTCAGCCAGCGAGAGCGGGGCGGGGGCCCGCCAGCGCAATCGAGGCGGCCGCCGATATCGCCGCGCCGACGAGCGCCATGTCGCGATCGAGCCGCGCGTCGAGCGCCGGGACGGGAAGCGCCGCGAGGTCCGCGATCAGCGGCATCGAGAGCGCGAGGCGCAGCGTTCCCGCGGGGCGCCCGTCGGACATCTGGTGCGTCCGAACCGGCTGGCCCAGGCGAATCTCGCGCCCCAGCCACTGGCGCGATTGCCGCGCGATGAGCCCGTGCATGGCCCGCGCCGCGTCGAAGTCGCAGCCCGGCCAGCGCGCCGACAGGTCGAGCGTGCGCAGCGTTTCGGTCGCGAGGCAGCTCGTTCCCGCGCCGGGGACTTCGGCGAGTTCGAGCCGCTTGACCAGCCGCAGAACATGATGGCTGAAGCGTGCAATCACATGCGCAACCCGTTCGCCCGGAAGCGCGGCAAAGCGCTCCATCTCGATCATCGCGGCTTGCAAGCGTAGCAGCAGCCCGAAATTGCCGGATGCGATCAGCCCATCCGCGCCGGGCCAGTCCGCCGGCCATTCGGCGCGCGCCGCGAGGCGGCGATAGCCGCCGGGCAGCGGGCGGACCCGGTCGCGGACCGCGCCCGGAACCAGCGCGATGCCGCTGAACGGCGGACCGCCGACGAATTTCGACCCGGTCATCAGCACGACGCAGCCGAGCGCGAGGTAGCGGCGCACGGCACCTGGCGCCATGCGAAGCTGACAGGCATCGACGACGAAGAGTGCGGCGTCGCTGTGCGTCGCGGCCAGTCGCTCGACGTCGGCGATGGCGGGCAGCGTCAGTCCGGATTTCGATCCGTGGACGACATGGACGACCGCGCGGCGGCCCTGCGCGGCGGCGCGCTCGATGTGCAGGGCAAGTTCGGCGGCGACCGCTGCCGATGCGCGCGGACGCCCCGCCGCGTCGCGCACCGCGACATCGACGAGTTCGGTGTCCGCGAAGGCGGGATCGATCGGGGTTCGCGCCACGACGCCCGCGCCGATCGCGGTTTCGTCGGCGAAGAAGCGGCCCGCGGCGCTGTGCACGCAGCCGCTGCCGACCTCGTCGCGGCCGAGCAGCACGGCGGTAACTGGCCGGCCGTCGTATGCGGCGGCCAGGCCGACATATTCGAGGTCGGTTCCCGATGCAGCAAAGACGATCGCGGTATCGGTCAGGCCGAAATGATCCGCCAGCCGCGAGCGCAGCATCGCCAGCGCCTCGGCATAGGCGTCCGCCGTCATCGGCCGGTCGAGCCGGTCGCGCCAGTGATCGAGCAGCGCGTTGAAACCATGCTCCGATAGACTGCTGATCGTCGACGAGCCATAAGCGAGCGCGTCGGTCGGCAGCACCGTGGCATGATAGAGGTTGCGGCCGTCCGCGCCGGGCCGGATGCGCCGATCGCCGCCGCTCGCAAGCGTGTCGGCGAGCCGGGCGGCGAGGGCAGGGTCGACGGGGGGCGGGCGACGATCGTCGAAGGCGTCGGCGGCGAACAACATGGCGGGTGCGTCCTGGGAAGGGGGAGATGCAGGACGCCTAGCGCGCGAAGATGACAGGGATTTTGCGCTTTGGTTTCAGCGCCGTCACTGAAGAGTCATCGCGGTGCAACCTCGACGTGGTGAAACCCCGACATGCAAATGACCCATCTTGAACCGACGCGCCTGCCCGATCGTCTTCGCGATACGCAGCGGCTTCTCTTCATCGCCAAGCACGCCCGCTGGACCGGCGGCCTGCACCCCGACGACGGCAATCACGCCCTCTATCACCGCGAGACGCGCGAGATATTGGAGGGGCTCGGCATTCCGCTCGTCGTCGCCGACGATTATGCCGCGCTGTTCGCGCGGCCCGAGGCCGATTTCGTCTTTCCGCTGCTCAACCGCGGTGGTTTCTATAATTCGGAGATGCTGCTGCCCTTGCTCTGCAACCGGCTCGGTTTGCCTTACGTCGGCGCGTCGCCGATCGTGCGCGGGCTGTCGGACGACAAGCATCTGACCAAGCTCGAAGCCGCCGCGCGCGGCGTCCCGACCGCGCCCTGGGCGCTGTTCCGGCGCGGTGCGCCGGTCGATGCGGCGCGCTGTCCGCCGGCGCGGCGGTGGGTGGTCAAGCCGAACAACAGCTCGGCATCATGGGGCATTCGCGACGCGCACGACCGCGCCGAACTCGCGCAGGCGATCGCCGAGGTCCACGCGCTCGACCATGACGCGATGGTCGAACCCTTCCTCGACGGCAGCGACGTTGAGGTGCCGGTGATCACCTGCCGCGGCGCGCCCGCGCTGCTGCCGATGATGATTTTCGAGCAGGCCGATCCGACGCATCTGCGCACCTATCAGGAAAAGCGCGACCTCGTCGATCGCAGCGCCAAATACAGCCTCAAGCTGTTCGAAGCGGACGCGCTGGCGGACAAGATCATCGATTATACGGCGCGGATGGCGGAGGTGTTCCGGCCGTTCGATTATGGCCGCTTCGAGTTTCGGATCGATTTCGAAACCGGCGAAATCCGGCTGCTCGAGGTCAATCTCAACTGCAACCTGTGGTCCGAGAAGGTCTTCGGCCGCGCCGCGGTCGCCGCGGGCTTCACCCAGGCCGACCTCATCGAGACGATCGTCGCTGAGAGCATGATCCGCCAGCTCGGCGCGGGCCGCGAGCGCGACGCGGCATGACCGGCTCGATCCTCATCCTCGCGGGCCGCCGTCCCGGTGCGGTCGATGCGCTGGCCGAGGCGCATGGCGTCGGTGACAAATGCCTGGTCCCCGTTGCCGGACGGCCGATGATCGCGCATGTCCTCGAAAGCGCGGCCCGGACCCCGGCGCAGCGGATCTTCGTTTCGACGCATCATCGAACGTTGCTCGATGATCTCGCCGATCCGGTGATCGACCGGCTCGGCGAACGGCTCGTCTTGGTGCCCGCTGCCGACAATCTGGCGGACTCGGTGCTCGCGGTGGCCGACCAGGCCCCGTTTCCACTGTTCATCACCACCGCCGACAATTGCCTGCTCACCCCCGAAACGATCGCCGAGATTGGCAGCGAAGCCGCCCGGCTCGGCGCCGGCGTGGGAGTTGCGCTCGCGCGGCGCGAGGATGTGCTGGCGGTCCATCCCGAGGGGCAGCGGCGCTTCTATGAATTTTCCGACGTCGCGGTGTCGAACTGCAACGCCTATTGGATCGGCGATCGCAGCGCGCTGAAAGCCGCCGAGGCGTTTCGTGGCGGCGGACAGTTCGTCAAGAAGCCGTTCCGCATCATGCGGGCCTTCGGCCTCGTCAACCTGCTCCGCTTCCGCTTCGGGCTGGGGCCGATTCACCATGTCTTCCAGCGCATCTCGCGCCATCTGAAAGTCGACATCGCCCCGCTGCTGGTCAGCAACGGGGCGACGGCGATCGATGTCGACAACGAACGGTCGCTGCGCGTGACCGAGGCGCTGATGCGGCGCCTAGATGCGATCAATCCGCGACCCAGTTGCCGTGGAATCCCGGCGGAACGCGATGCGGCAGGTGAACGACGGCTTGCGGTGATCCGCTGAAGTCGTCGGCGTTCAGGATGACGAGATCGGTGGTCTCGTCGTTCATGTCGACGACGAGGCCGATCAGCCAGCCGTCATCCTCGGTGCCCGTTTCGCTTCGCGGCACGAAGACGAATTCGCCGGGGTGGCGGCCGGGGCCGAAGTCATGGATCGCGGTCGTGCCCTCGGCGAGATCGTGGCGGAACAGCCGCGTATCGGCGAGCGCCCATTCGGATGCGGCGCCGTCGGGGATCGCGACGCTGGTGATATAGCGATAGGGCCGCGTCGTCAGCCGCTCGTCGTAGCGCGGGAATTCCTGCGCATGATCGTGGATGACCGTCCGCACCGTCGTGCCGGCGGCGGGATCGATCGTCCAGCGCTCCATGCGCGATGTCTCGCTGTCGGGACCGCGCTTCGAGCTCGCGAACATCGTCTCGTGCGCGACGACGTCGACGATCACCTTGCCGTCCGCGGTCTCGTACGCGTTGGCCGGGTGGAAGACATAGCAGGGCTCGACCGGCACCCAGACGATCTCGTCGCCCCGACCTGTCCTGGGGAGGAGACCGACGCGTGCCGGATGCGCTTCGTTCCAGGCATAGGGGAAGCGATAGCCCGCGAGCAGCATCTTCATCGACAAGGTGACCGGCAGGTCGAAGACGAGCACATAATGTTCGGTGATCGCGCAGTCGTGGATCGATGGACCGTCGCTGACCGCGACGGCTTCCTCGCGGACGACATGCGCGTCCTTGTCGACGACGACATGCCAGACGCTGTTCGGGGCGTCGCCCTTGTAGGTGATCGCGTGGAGTTCGCCGGTGAACGGGTCTTCGTGCGGGTGCGCGGTGTAGCTGCCGGTCAGCGTGCCGTCGAACGGGTTGTGCGCGATCGTGCCCAGCTCATAGTCGAGCTCGACCGGCTTGCCGCCCGCCTCGACGATCGCGAAGGTGCGGCCGGCGATGCCGACGACATTGGTGTTGGGGGCGTCGAAGCCGCCCTCCTCGCGCGGGCCCGCCGGAATCGCCTCGCCCAGCGCCGCGCAGGCTTCGGTGCCACGCACCCAGCGGTTGCGGTACCAGTCGGCCTTGCCGCCTTCGATGCGGATGCCGTGGACCATGCCGGCGCCGGAGAACCAGTGATAGCTTGCGGGATCGGGCGCGATTGCGGGATTGGGACCGTTGCGGAGATAGCGGCCCGTGAGCGCGGCCGGGATATCGCCGTCGACGCGGAGCGCTTCGAGCGTGACTTCCTCCCCCATCGGTTTGTGGATGCCGGTGAGGAAGGGGTGCGCGTCGGTCGGGCGGGGGAGGCGCTTGCGGTTGAAGTCGGCGACCTTGCCGATGCCTTTCTTGACCGCACCGCGGATCAGGGTTTCGACGTTGCTCGCCATGATGATGCTCCTTAAGCGGATGTTTGCGAAAGTGCCGCGCAGCGTCAGGCTTGCACGGCCGACTCGAAATGTTTACGGTGACAACATGGCCGATGAAGATAACAGTGTCAACATGGAAATCGCCAGCACAAGGAGCGGTGGTTCCTATCACCATGGCGACCTGCGCGCCGCAGTGATCGCGGCGGGGCTCAAGCGGCTTGCGGACGGCGATGGAACCGACCTCGGTTTGCGCGCGCTCGCGCGCGACGTCGGGGTCAGCGCGACCGCGCTCTACCGCCATTTCCCCGACAAGGAGGCGCTGCTCGACGCGCTCGCCGACGAGGGGTTGCGGCGGCTCGGCGCGCTCCAGTCGCAGGCCTGGCTCAAGGCGGGCGGCGGCCGCGCCGGCTTCCTCGCGACCGGCATCGCCTATGTCCGCTTCGCGCACGACGAACCCGCCGTGTTCCGGCTGAGCTTCACGCGCCAGATGTCCGAACGCTGCGAGCCGGGCGCCGACGGGGGCGAGGTCGGCTATAATCTGCTCCGCGCCGGGGTCGCGCAGACGATGCCCTATCTCGACAATCCCGAAGTCGCCGCGCTCCACGCCTGGTCGCTCGTCCACGGCCTCGCGATGCTGGTGCTCGACCGGCGCATCGAATGGGACGAAGCGCTCGTCGAGCAGGTGGTGGGTATGACCTTCGGCGGCGTCGACTGAGGCCCCGGTGCTGCGAAATCGGCTGATCCTGCGACGAAATGCGGGGTGGCCGCGAGCGATATTAGCGGTTTATTTTCCCGTTTTCGGTTAGGCCGGGGTCATGAAGCGGTCGCTTTCCCCCGGAGTCGAAACGGTGTTCTGGCCGTTGCTGACGATGGCGGGCTATGGCCTGCTCGCCAGCCTGTCGCTTCACGCGACCAGAGGGGCCGACAACATCGCCGCGATCTGGCCGCCGAGCGGCTATTTCCTCGCGCTGTTGCTGCTGATGCCCGCGCGGGCGCGCCCGGCGTCCTTCGTCGCCATGGCCGCCGCCAGCGTCGCGGCGAATATGCTGAGCGGGACAAGCGCCGTCATCTCCGCCGCGTTCACGATCGCGAATGCGGCCGAGGCGGGGGCGGCGCTGTGGCTGATCCGCCGCCGCGTTCCAGGCGAACTGTCCTTCATGGAGCCGCGCGCAGTCGCCAATTTCTGTGTTGCCGTGCTGGCGGCGGGTGCGCTCAGCGCTTCGGTCGCCGCCGCGCTCGCCGGAACGCTTGCGGCCCCCGGTCTCACGGGCCGCGGCGTCGACTTCTTCTTTTCGTGGCTGACCACCGTGACGCTCGGCATGCTGATCGTCGCGCCGCCGATCGTGATGCTTGCGCGGCTGGTCGACACGCGCGCGCTTGCCAACGTCCCGCGTGCCACGATCGTCGAAGCGGTCGCGCTGCTGACTTTTGCGGCAGCGCTCACCGCCTTGTCCTTTTCGCAGTCGCATTTCCCCGCCACCTTTCTGCCGACCGTCGCGGTGATCGCCGCTTCCTATCGGCTCGGCCCCTTCGGTGCCGCCGCGGGCATGTTGATCGTCGCGATCGTCGCGTCGTGGATGACGGGGCAGGGGATCGGGCCGGTCGCCGCGATCGAGGGCAGCCAGCGAAGCCGGGTGCTGTTCCTGCAATTCTATTTCATCACCCTGCTGTTCACCGCACTGCCGCTCGCGGCGCTGCTGGTGGTGCAGCGCCGGCTCGCGAAACGGCTCGAGCAGAGCAACCGCTGGCTGCTCCAGGCCGAAGCCGCGGCGCTCGTCGGTCATTGGCGCGTCGACCTCGTCCGCTGGACGATTCAATGGTCCGACCAGGCCTATCGCGTCCACGGGCTCGAGCCCGGCGAGCCGGTCGATGTCGAGTATAGCGTCGAGCAATATCTGCCCGAGGATCGCGCCGCCGTGCGCGCGATATTGGAGCGCGCGGTGCGCACCGGCGAGCCGTTCGAATATCAGGGCCGGATCGTCCGCGCCGACGGGGCGATCCGCCATGTCAAATCGCACGGCTCGATCGAACGGGGCCGCGGCGGCCGCGCGGTCGGCATCTTCGGCACCGTGCAGGACGTGACCGAGACGGTCGAGAATGCCCGCATTCTGGAGGCGGCCCGCAGCGCCGCCGAGCGCGTCGCCAACACCGACATGCTGACCGGCCTGCCGAACCGCCGCCACACGCTGGCCTTTCTGGAAACCGCGCTGACCGGCGCGCGCGAGCAGGGGGTGCCGCTGGCGTTGGCGATCTTCGACATCGATCATTTCAAGCGGATCAACGACGATCACGGCCACGCCGCCGGCGACGAAGTGATCCGCCGCGTCGCACGCCGCGCCAAGGCGTCGCTGCGCGAGGAGGATCTGGTCGGCCGTTTCGGCGGCGAGGAGTTCGTCTGCATCCTGCAGCGGTCGAGCGCGCAGGCGGCCGAAATGGTCGCCGAGCGGTTGCGTATCGCAATCGAGGCCGACGGCGGCGCGGACGGTGGCCTGCCGCCCGCGACGGTCAGCATCGGGCTTGCCGTCTATGACGGCGAGGGCGACGCCGAAGCACTGCTTCAGCGCGCCGACCAGGCGCTGTATATCGCCAAGCGCGAGGGACGGAACCGGCTGCGCATGGCGGCGTGAAGGGGGGCGAAGAGTCCGGTTGCGGCCGCTCCTCTCCCCTCCCGCAGGCGGGAGGGGTCGGGGGTGGGCAGCGACGGTGCAAGGGCCCACCCCGCTGCGACTAACGAACAAAGTTCGTAAGTCTCGCTGCCCCTCCCGCTTGCGGGAGGGGAAAGTAGCGCCATCCCTCACCGTCCGCTTCCCACCCCAAAACAGACAAACAAAGCAGGCTTTGGCGCGGCCCGTTTTGCTGATAAACCCGCATCTTACGGAACGGGAGGGCGCCATGGAACGCAACGAGGACTATATCGCGCGGCGGATGCTGCTGGCGGGTGCGGCGGGACTGGCGGTGGCCGGGCTGATCCCCGCGGCGCTGGCGAAAGCCGCGAAGCCCGGCGTCAAGGGCTTGATCGCCAATGCGTCGGACAATGCGCTCGACCGGCTGGCGCAGCCGGGCGCTTTCTATGCCGATACCGCGGTGCGCATCCTGCTTCCCGGTGCGAGCGGCAAGCTCGCGTCGAAATTGCTCGGCGCGGGCGATAAGCTGGGGCTGACGGCCGGGCTCACCAAAAGCCTGAACGATGCGGGCGGCAAGGCGGCGGGCGAGGCGAAGCCGATCTTTCGCGCCGCGATCGACAATCTGGGCTGGAACGACGTGCCATCGCTGGTGTCGAAGCGCGATGGCGCGACGCGCTATCTGCAATCGAGCGCCGGCGGGTTGCTCGGCGACAAGGTACGCCCGCTGATCGCGGGGGCGCTGGACGAGGTCGGCGCCTATCGCCAGCTCGACCAGCTATCGGGCAGCAGCCAGCTCCTTTCGATCGCGGGGATCAGCCACGACGGCCTGACCCATTCGGTCACCGATCAGGCGCTCAAGGGCATTTTCCTCTATATGGGCAATGAGGAAGCCGCGCTGCGCAGGGATCCGGGCAAGCTGCTCAAGGGGATATTCTAAGGCGGTCCCGGAACGTTCCGCATTTGCGGGAGTGGCGGCATTGGGGTGGTTGGCTGTCGCCGCCGCTCCTCCCCGGCACGGGGAGGGGGACCATGCGAAGCATGGTGGAGGGGCACCCTCGGTTTACGCTTCGATCCAGAAAAGGCGCGCCATGACCCACCTGCCCCTCCACCACCTTCGGTGGTCCCCCTCCCCGTGCCGGGGAGGATCTTAAGTCCGCAATCGGTCGCAAGCGGACATTCTCTCTGCGCCTAGATCGCAGGCGTCGCGGATCGGGCATCCGCGCCGCCGCCGACCAGATCGACCGCCTTGCGATCCGCCGCGTGGCGCGCCGCGATCGCCGAGACGCCGGTCATCGCCAGCGCAAGATAGCCGACGGCCAGCGCGTCGACGATCAGCAGCGGCCAGTCGAGGAAGGCGGGCGCGAAGATTGCGCCGAAGCTCAGCGCATAATGGAGGACCATCAACGGCACGATGCCCGCGAGCATCAGCAGGATCGTGTACCAGAAGCTGCCCGCCATGATGCGGATCGACCGGACCGGCCCGATCGCCGCATTGCCCGCCGCCCACGCCGCATTCCACGCGGTCAGATAGACGCCGAGGATCACTCCGGCGAGCGCGAGGCCGTAGCCGGTCCAGCGCGCGGGCTCGCCTGCAAGGCCAAGGAGGCCGGTCAGCGGCGGGCCGAACAGCGCCCACCATTGCTCGGTTGCCTGGATCGCGAAGAGGATCAGCCACAGCCCGATCGCGGGCCATTCGATCCGCCGTGCCCGCGCCGCGTCGCCGCTGAACAGGATATAGCGCATGAACCAATAGCCGGGCAGCAGCAGCGCCAGCGTCTTGGCGAAACCGAACTGCATCCGCAGCATACCGGCTTCGGCGGCCTTGGCGCCCGCAATACCGTCGTACATGCCGGCCTGCCACTCGACGACATGCTGCGCCAGTTCGGCCAGCACGGGGACGAGAAACAGCAGCGGGCAAAGCCGCGCGAACGCCCAGGCGTGGCGATAGATGGCCTGGATGTCAGTCTTCATCGGCGGGCTCCTTCGGGTCGAACAGGATCAGGTCGCCGGGCTGGCAATCCAGCGCGCGGCAAATGGCGTCGAGCGTGGAGAAGCGGATCGCCTTCGCCTTGCCCGTCTTGAGGATCGACAGATTGGCGACGGTGATTCCGATCCGCTCGCTGAGCTCGGTCAGCGTCATGCGCCGCTGCCAGAGGAGGTCGTCGAGCTGGACGCGGATCGCCATCAGATCGTCCGCTCGATCTCGTCCTGCATCGCGGCGCCGCGCTCGAAGACGCGGGCGAGCACGAAGAGGAGCAGGACGGCGAGCCAGCCGGTGACTCCGAAGCTCCAGCCGAAATATTCGCCGGTCGCGGCGCTCGCGCGGATGCTGACCAGCCCGAAGGCGAGGTCGAGCAGCTGGATGCCGAGCAGCGCCCAGGCAATATGGCGCAGCCGCGCGGCGTTGGCGGCGATGAAGGGCGTTCCCGCGCGCGCCGCGTCGATGATCGCGATCAGTCGGGTCAGGATGACGTGCGCGAGCAGGATGACGGGGGCGGTGATGAAGGTGACCCAGCGCAGCCACGCGATCGCGGCTTCGGGATGGGCGACATGATAGGGCTGGGCCCGCGCGAGGAAGAGGTCGGGCGCGGCGAAGCCGACCCATCCCAGCGCGGCGACGATCAAGAGGCCGGTGACCCAGTTGAGGATATTCAATCCGGCCAGCAGCCGGCGGCTCCAGAGCAGCATGGGCATCCCGTTCGACGTTGATGGCTGACATATCGATAAACGATATGAACTATATTGCAAGTCGATATATCGGGATCAGGAGACAGGACAAAGGCTATGGGGTTTGCGGGCGGCGTTATCGCGCAAAGAAAAAGGCGCGAGAGCGTTGCCCTCGCGCCTTTTGCTGCCGATCGCGAAGATCAGTTGGCGGGTTTCGCCGCGTCGGATGTCGTGTCGGCATCGGCCGCCGCATCATCCGTCGCCGCTGCGTCGGGCGCCTTGGCTTCGGCAACCGCCGCCGCGAACTGCTCGGCGGAGAAGCTGGTCGACAGGCCGTGCGCCGCGACGAAGAAGGCCTTGCGCGGCAGGCGGACGTCGCCCTGCGCGGTGGTGACGACGACGCCCTCGGCGTCGGCGGTCTTCACCTTGCCGACGACCGAACCGCCGTTCACGCCCTTGATATCAGCGCCCGGCTGAAGCGCGGCGGTGAGCTGCGCATCGGCGGCGGCGGCCTGCTGGTCGAGCGCGGCAGTGAGCTGCGCGAGGGTCAGCGTGATCGCGGTGCCCTTGTCGGTCTGCATGAAAGCGCTTGCGGGGAGCGCGGCGGGCTTGTCGCCGACGGTGACGACGACGGTCGCGCCGTCCGAGCTGGCGATCGGGCCGATGGTCTGGCCTTCGCTGTCGTAGACGGTGGTGCCGACGGTCAGCGTCGGGCCGGCGGGCGCGGCGGCGGGTGCCTGCGCGAAGGCGGGCGCACCGGCGGCCATCGCGGTGCCAAGGGCAAGGGAGGTAAGAAAGGCTGCATATTTACGCATCGTTGTAATCTCTCCTGACATTTTGAACGGTCGAGACGCTTGAACGCGCGAAGGCGGCATGGGCCATGCCAAAATGGCCGAACCGTGGCCGAGGCGGGATGAGCCGTTCTGTTCCGGGGTGACGAGCGGATTGCTGTCTTCGGTGATGCGCTTCCATTGACACTGCACCCCCCAAATCCTATATCGCCTTCACACCCGATCGTCCGGGAAGCGGTCTGACGTTGCGCAACGGGCCACAGGAATAGGGCGGTAGGGATTTCGAGATGCGTTGGAAAGCTGCGGTAAACCGGCAACGGTTGGTCGCGGCCTTTTTGCGTCTCTGCTGCGCTCGCGACTAATTTTACGAAGGCGAGACAATCACTTATGGCGACCAAGGCGAAGTCGGTGGGCAAGGCCCTCGAAGCAACCGCAAGCAAGCGAATCCGGAAGCTGTTCGGCAATATCCACGAAGCGGTGGAAATGCCCAACCTCATCGAGGTGCAGCGCGAATCCTATGAGCAGTTCCTGCGTTCGGATCCGTCGGTCGGTTATGTGTCGGGCCTCGAAAAGACGCTGCGCAGCGTTTTCCCGATTCGCGATTTCGCCGGCACCGCCGAACTCGACTTTGTCCATTACGAGCTCGAAGAACCCAAGTACGACGTCGAGGAATGCCGTCAGCGCGGCATCACCTATGCGGCGCCGATGAAGGTCACGCTGCGCCTGATCGTCTTCGAGGTCGACAGCGAGACCGACACCCGTAGCGTGCTCGATATCAAGGAGCAGGACGTCTATATGGGCGACATGCCGCTCATGACCGAGAACGGCACCTTCTTCGTCAACGGCACCGAGCGCGTCATCGTGTCGCAGATGCACCGTTCGCCGGGTGTTCTGTTCGACCATGACCGCGGCAAGACCCACTCGTCGGGCAAGTTCCTGTTCGCCGCCCGCGTGATCCCCTATCGCGGTTCGTGGCTCGACTTCGAATTCGACGCCAAGGACATCGTCAACGTCCGTATCGACCGCAAGCGCAAGCTGCCGGTCACCAGCCTGCTCTATGCGCTGGGCATGACGGGCGAGGAAATCCTCAACACCTTCTATGACCGCCTCGTCTTCGAGCGCGCCGAGAATGGCTGGAAGGTTCCCTTCGTCGTCGAGAATTGGCGCGGATCGAAGCCCGCGTTCGACGTCGTCGACGCCAAGACCGGCGAAGTCGTCTTCGCCGCCGGTCACAAGATCAGCCCGCGCCTCGCCAACAAGGCGGCGAAGGACGGTCTCGACACGCTGCTGATCCCGACCGAGGAAATCTTCGGCCGCTACAGCGCCTATGACCTGATCAACGAAGCGACCGGCGAAATCTATATCGAGGCCGGCGACGAAGTGAGCGCCGAGAATCTCGAAAAGCTCGACGCGGCGGGGATCGACAAGCTCGAACTGCTCGACATCGACCACAACAACACCGGCCCCTGGATCCGCAACACGCTGAAGGCCGACAAGGCCGAGGATCGCGATCAGGCGCTCAGCGACATCTACCGCGTCATGCGCCCCGGCGAACCGCCGACGCGCGAGACCGCGGAGGCGCTGTTCGGCGGTCTGTTCTTCGACCCCGAGCGTTACGATCTGTCGGCCGTCGGCCGCGTCAAGCTCAACATGCGCCTCAGCCTCGATGCCGAGGACACGGTCACCACGCTGCGCAGCGAGGACATCCTCGCCGTGGTCAAGGAGCTGGTGAACCTGAAGGACGGCAAGGGCGAGATCGACGACATCGACAATCTCGGCAACCGCCGCGTGCGTTCGGTCGGCGAGCTGCTCGAAAACCAGTATCGCGTCGGCCTGCTCCGCATGGAGCGCGCCGTGAAGGAGCGCATGTCGTCGGTCGACGTGTCGACGGTGATGCCGAACGACCTGATCAACGCGAAGCCCGCGGTCGCCGCGGTGCGCGAATTCTTCGGCTCGTCGCAGCTTTCGCAGTTCATGGACCAGACCAACCCGCTGTCCGAAGTCACCCACAAGCGCCGCGTCTCGGCGCTCGGGCCGGGCGGCCTGACCCGCGAGCGCGCGGGCTTCGAGGTCCGCGACGTTCACCCGACCCATTATGGCCGCATCTGCCCGATCGAAACGCCCGAAGGCCCGAACATCGGTCTGATCAACAGCCTCGCGACCTTTGCGCGGGTCAATAAGTACGGCTTCATCGAGACGCCGTACCGCAAGATCATCGACGGCAAGGTGACCAACGAGGTCGTCTATCTGTCGGCGATGGAGGAATCGAAGCACACGGTCGCGCAGGCGAACGCCGACCTCAACCCCGACGGCAGCTTCATCGACGAGCTGATTTCGGCGCGCGAGGCGGGCGAATTCCTGATGGCGCCGCGCGAGCAGATCACGCTGATGGACGTGTCGCCGAAGCAGCTCGTTTCGGTCGCGGCCTCGCTGATCCCGTTCCTCGAAAACGATGACGCCAACCGCGCGCTGATGGGATCGAACATGCAGCGTCAGGCTGTGCCGCTGCTCCGCGCCGAGGCGCCGGTCGTCGGCACCGGCATGGAAGGCACCGTCGCCCGGGATTCGGGCGCGGCGATCGCGGCGCGCCGCGGCGGCGTGATCGACCAGGTCGACGCGACGCGTATCGTCATCCGCGCGACCGACATGGTCGAACCCGGCAAGTCGGGCGTCGACATCTATCGCCTGCAGAAGTTCCAGCGCTCGAACCAGTCGACCTGCATCAACCAGCGTCCGCTGGTGAAGGTCGGCGACGTCGTCCGCACCGGCGACATCATCGCCGACGGTCCGTCGACCGAGCTTGGCGAACTGGCGCTCGGCAAGAATGTGCTCGTCGCGTTCATGCCGTGGAACGGCTACAATTATGAGGACTCGATCCTCATCAGCGAGCGCATCGTGAAGGACGACGTCTTCACCTCGATCCATATCGAGGAATTCGAAGTCACCGCCCGCGACACGCGCCTCGGGCCGGAGGACATCACCCGCGACATCCCGAACGTCGGCGAGGAAGCGCTGCGCAACCTCGACGAGGCGGGCATCGTCTATATCGGCGCCGAAGTCGGCCCGGGCGATATCCTGGCGGGCAAGATCACGCCGAAGGGCGAAAGCCCGATGACGCCGGAAGAAAAGCTTCTGCGCGCCATCTTCGGCGAAAAGGCGAGCGACGTGCGCGACACCTCGCTCCGCCTGCCGCCGGGCGTGTCGGGAACGGTCGTCGAGGTCCGCGTCTTCAACCGCCACGGTATCGACAAGGACGAGCGCGCGATCGCGATCGAACGCGAGGAAATCGAGCGCCTGAAGCAGGACGCCGACGACGAACGCGCGATCCTCAACCGCGCGACCTTCTCCAGCCTCAAGGACCTGCTGATCGGTCAGACGACCAGCGCGGTGCCGAAGGGCCTGAAGAAGGGCGACGAGGTCACCGAGCAGATGCTGGTCGACCTCGACCGCGCCGACTGGTGGAAGCTCGCGGTGGTCGAGGACAATGCGCAGACCGCATTGGAAGCGATCAAGGCGCAGTATGACGACGCGATCAAGCGGATCAACGCGAAGTATGAAGACCGCGTCGAGAAGCTGCAGCGTGGCGACGAACTGGCACCGGGCGTGCTCAAGATGGTCAAGGTCTTCGTTGCCATCAAGCGCAAGCTGCAGCCGGGCGACAAGATGGCCGGCCGTCACGGCAACAAGGGCGTCATCAGCCGCATCCTGCCGAACGAGGACATGCCGTTCCTCGAAGACGGGACGCCGGTCGACATCGTGCTCAACCCGCTGGGCGTGCCGTCGCGCATGAACGTCGGGCAGATCTTGGAGACCCACCTCGGCTGGGCTTCGCGCGGCCTCGGGCGGCAGGTGACGCAGGCGCTGGAGGATTGGCGCGACGCCAACCCCGACGCGACCGGCGGCCAGATGCCCGAAGCGGTCAAGGAGTCGCTGGAGCAGGTCTATGGCGCCGAATATCGGGCCGACATCGAGGCACGCGATGCCGACAGCATCGTCGAACTGGCGTCGAACCTGAAGGTTGGCGTGCCGTTCGCGACGCCGGTGTTCGACGGCGCCAAGGAAGCCGATGTGTCGAACATGCTGACGCTGGCGGGTCTCGACTCGTCGGGCCAGTCGGACCTGTACGACGGCCGCACCGGCGACAAGTTCGACCGCAAGGTGACCGTGGGCTACATCTACATGCTGAAGCTCCACCACCTGGTCGACGACAAGATCCACGCGCGTTCGATCGGGCCGTATAGCCTCGTCACCCAGCAGCCGCTGGGCGGTAAGGCGCAGTTCGGCGGCCAGCGCTTCGGGGAAATGGAGGTGTGGGCTCTGCAAGCTTATGGCGCGGCCTACACGCTGCAGGAAATGCTGACGGTGAAGTCCGATGACGTGATCGGCCGCACCAAGGTCTACGAAGCGATCGTCAAGGGTGACGACACCTTCGAGGCCGGCATTCCCGAAAGCTTCAACGTGCTCGTCAAGGAAATGCGCTCGCTGGGCCTCAACGTCGAGCTTTCGTCCTATTCGGACGAAGACCCCGACGAAGGTCCGGACGCCCTTCCCGAAGCCGCCGAATAAGATTTTTCCTCACCCCTCTCGCCCGGCGCGAGAGGGGAAGATGGAGCAGATATATGAACCAGCTTACCAACTTCATGAACCCGGTCGCGAAGCCCGAAACCTTCGACATGATCAAGATCGGTATCGCGAGCCCCGAGCGCATCCGCTCGTGGTCGTTCGGCGAGATCAAGAAGCCCGAAACGATCAACTACCGCACGTTCAAGCCCGAGCGCGACGGCCTGTTCTGCGCGCGCATCTTCGGCCCGATCAAGGATTATGAATGCCTGTGCGGCAAGTATAAGCGCATGAAATACAAGGGCATCGTCTGCGAGAAATGCGGTGTCGAAGTCACGGTCACGAAAGTCCGCCGCGAGCGCATGGGCCATATCGAGCTCGCCGCGCCGGTCGCGCATATCTGGTTCCTGAAGTCGCTGCCGTCGCGCATCGGCCTGCTGCTCGACATGCAGTTGAAGCAGCTCGAACGCGTCCTCTATTTCGAAGCCTATATCGTTCTTGAGCCCGGCCTGACCCCGCTCGAGAAGTTCCAGCTTCTGACCGAGGACGAACTGCTCGACGCGCAGGACGAATATGGCGAGGACGCCTTCTCGGCCGGTATCGGCGCCGAGGCGATCCGCGTGCTGCTCGAGAATCTCGATCTCGAACAGGAACGCGTCGACCTGATGGAAGATCTGGCGACGACCAAGTCGGAGCTGAAGCCCAAGAAGATCATCAAGCGCCTGAAGGTCGTCGAGAGCTTCATCGAATCGGGCAACCGTCCCGAGTGGATGATCCTGGAAGTCGTTCCGGTCATTCCGCCCGAACTGCGCCCGCTGGTGCCGCTCGACGGCGGCCGCTTCGCGACGTCGGATCTGAACGATCTCTATCGCCGCGTGATCAACCGTAACAACCGCCTGAAGCGGCTGATGGAACTGCGCGCGCCGGACATCATCGTCCGCAACGAAAAGCGCATGTTGCAGGAAGCCGTCGACGCATTGTTCGACAACGGCCGCCGCGGCCGCACGATCACCGGCGCCAACAAGCGTCCGCTGAAGTCGCTGTCCGACATGCTCAAGGGCAAGCAGGGCCGTTTCCGTCAGAACCTGCTCGGCAAGCGCGTCGACTATTCGGGCCGTTCGGTCATCGTGACCGGGCCGGAACTCAAGCTGCACCAGTGCGGCCTGCCGAAGAAGATGGCGCTCGAACTGTTCAAGCCGTTCATCTACGCGCGCCTCGACGCCAAGGGTCTGTCGATGACCCTGAAGCAGGCGAAGAAGTGGGTCGAAAAGGAACGCAAGGAAGTCTGGGACATCCTCGACGAAGTCATTCGCGAGCACCCGGTCCTCTTGAACCGCGCCCCGACGCTTCACCGCCTCGGCATCCAGGCGTTCGAGCCGGTGCTGATCGAAGGCAAGGCGATCCAGCTTCACCCGCTGGTCTGCGCCGCGTTCAACGCCGACTTCGACGGCGACCAGATGGCGGTCCACGTGCCGCTCTCGCTGGAAGCGCAGCTCGAAGCGCGCGTGCTGATGATGTCGACCAACAACATCCTCAGCCCCGCGAACGGCAAGCCGATCATCGTGCCGTCGCAGGACATGGTGCTCGGTCTCTATTATCTGTCGCTCGAGCGCGAAGGCGAACCGGGCGAGGGCATGCTGCTCGCCGACATGGCCGAAGTGCATCAGGCGCTTTATACGGGTGCCGTCACGCTGCACTCGAAGGTCATCAGCCGCGTTCCGCAGACCGACGAGCAGGGCAACGAATATCTGAAGCGGTTCGAGACCACGCCCGGCCGCATGCTGATCGGCGAATGCTTGCCGAAGTCGCACACCGTGCCCTTCGACGTCGTCAACCGCCTTCTCACCAAGAAGGAAATCGGCGACGTGATCGACCAGGTCTATCGTCACACCGGCCAGAAAGAGACCGTGCTGTTCGCCGACGCCATCATGGCGCTGGGCTTCCGCAACGCGTTCAAGGCGGGCATCTCGTTCGGCAAGGATGACATGATCATCCCGGCCTCGAAGGAAGGGATGGTCGACGAAACCCGCGCGCTGGTGAAGGATTTCGAGCAGCAGTATCAGGACGGCCTGATCACGCAGCAGGAAAAGTACAACAAGGCGATCGACGCCTGGTCGCAGTGCGGCGACAAGGTCGCGAACGCGATGATGGACGAAATCCGCGCGACGCCGAAGCTCGAAAACGGCCGCATGGCCCCGATCAACTCCATCTACATGATGGCGCATTCGGGTGCGCGTGGTTCGCAGGCGCAGATGAAGCAGCTTGCCGGGATGCGCGGCCTGATGGCGAAGCCGTCGGGCGAGATCATCGAAACGCCGATCATCTCGAACTTCAAGGAAGGCCTGACCGTCCTTGAATATTTCAACTCGACCCACGGCGCCCGCAAGGGCCTGGCCGACACGGCGCTCAAGACGGCGAACTCGGGCTATCTGACCCGCCGTCTTGTCGACGTGTCGCAGGATTGCGTCGTGATCGAGGATGACTGCGGCACCGAACGCGGCATGGAAATGCGCGCGATCGTGCAGGGCGGTTCGACGATCGCCTCGCTCGGCGAGCGTATCCTCGGCCGTACCACGCTCGAGGATGTGACCGACAAGGACGGCAACATCATCGCGCCGGTGGGCACGCTGCTCGACGAAGCGACGACGGCGCGGATCGAGGAGGCCGAGGTTCAGTCGGTCAAGATCCGTTCGCCGCTGGTCTGCGAAGCGACGCTGGGCGTCTGCGGCAAATGCTATGGCCGCGACCTTGCGCGCGGGACGCCGGTGAACATCGGCGAAGCGGTCGGCGTCATCGCGGCGCAGTCGATCGGCGAACCCGGCACGCAGCTGACGATGCGGACCTTCCACATCGGCGGCGCGGCGCAGGTCAACGAGCAGTCGAACGCCGAAGCGATTTCGGACGGCACGATCGAATATCGCGACATGGCGACGATCGTCGACCAGCGCGGCCGCCGTCTGGCGCTGTCGCGTTCGGGTGAAATCGCGGTCATCGACAGCGAAGGCCGCGAGCGCGCTTCGCACAAGCTGCCCTATGGTGCGCAGATCATGCACAAGGACGGCGAGAAGGTGAAGAAGGGCGACCGGATCGCCGAATGGGATCCGTTCACCATGCCGCTGATCACCGAAAAACCCGGTGTCGTGAAGTATCAGGATCTGGTCGATACCAAGACGCTGATCGAGCAGGTCGACGAAGCGACGGGCATCGCCCAGCGCGTCGTGATCGAATATCGCTCGGCGGGCCGGTCCAAGAAGGAAGACCTGCAGCCGCGCCTGACCTTGCTCGACGATGCGTCGGGCGAAGCCGCGCGCTACCTGCTCGCGGTCGGCACGATGCTGTCGGTCGAGGACGGCCAGGAAGTGCAGGCGGGGGACGTGCTGGCGCGTGTCACCCGCGAAGCGTCGAAGACGCGCGACATCACCGGCGGTCTGCCGCGTGTTGCCGAGCTGTTCGAGGCGCGCATTCCGAAGGACAACAGCGTCATCGCGAAGATCAGCGGCCGCATTGAATTCGTCAAGGATTACAAGGCGAAGCGCAAGATCGCGATCGTTCCGGAAGAAGGCGATCCGATCGAGTATCTGATCCCCAAGTCGAAGGTTCTGGAAGTGCAGGAAGGCGACCAGGTCAAGCGCGGCGACGCGCTGATCAGCGGTTCGCCGAACCCGCACGACATTCTCGACGTCATGGGCGTCGAGGCGCTGGCCGAATATCTGGTTGCGGAAATCCAGGAAGTCTATCGACTCCAGGGCGTGAAGATCAACGACAAGCACATCGAGGTGATCGTTCGCCAGATGCTGCAGAAGGTCGAGATCACGTCGGGCGGCGACACCACGTTGCTGCCGGGCGAACAGCTCGATTATCTGGAGATGATGGAATATAATGCGAAGCTGCCGAAGAACGGCAAGCCCGCCGAAGGGCGCCCGGTGCTGCTGGGCATCACCAAGGCGAGCCTCCAGACGCGCAGCTTCGTCTCGGCCGCGTCCTTCCAGGAAACGACCCGCGTCCTCACCGAAGCGTCGGTGCAGGGCAAGGTCGACTCGCTGCAGGGCCTCAAGGAGAATGTCATCGTCGGCCGCCTCATCCCGGCGGGTACCGGCGCTGCCATGAACCGCGTCCGCGTTACCGCCTCGTCGAAGGACGCGGCGCTGCGTGCGGCGATGCGCAACGCGACCGAAGCGCATCTGATCGCGCCGCAGACCGCCGCCGAGGAACATGAAGCCGAACTGGCACAGGGTCCCGAAGCCGCGATCGGCGACGATCCGCTGGGCAAGGTGCAGGGCGAGGACTTCACCACCGACGACGTGATGGTCGAAGAGCGTCCGGAAGGCGAAGGCGAGGCATAAGCCCCTCGGCCCGACGGCCCGACAAAAAAGGCCCCGCCGGAGCGATCCGGCGGGGCTTTTTCTTTGGGCGGCGCGTGGGGGTTGGAAACGGATATCTTCCCTCTTCGTCATTCCCGCGAACCCGAGGACACCTTTGTTATAACTCGGTCAGCATCAGGTTGCGGGTTGTCGTTAACAAAGTCCAGAATGCCCATCAGCGACCCGTGCAGCGTAGCATGAACCTCGCCGCGCTTCTCGCCGGGGTGGAGGACGATCTTGCCGACAAGCGAGCGGATGTCGCTTGAGGCGTCGAGACGTGTTTCGGGATCGCCAAGCGTCTCGGTGAGCCGCGCGACCTTGCGCTTGTAGATTTCGGCGATGCCCGGATGGACGTCGGGAACATCCTGCGGCGCTTCCGCCAGCCGCGCGTTGATCTCTTGCCGCTCGCGTTCAAGTTCGGCCATGCGCGCTTTCATAGACGGCTGATACAGCCCATCCTCGATCGCAACCATGATACCCGCAACCGCCTTATTGACCCTAGCGAGCGCGCGCCGGTCGGCATCGGCCTGAATGCGCCGCTCGCGGTTCTCGCGGTTGATATGGTTCGCATAGGCGGCAACCGCCGCCTCGATCTTGTCGGCCGACACCAGCCGGTCGGCGATGCCCGCGAGTGCCCGGCGCTCAAGCTCGGCGCGCCGGATCGTCCGGTTATTGGAACAGGAGCGGCTGCGATGATGGCCGACGCAGCCATAGCGGTCGCCGACGACGACGGCATAGGTTCCGCCACAGGTGCCGCATTCGAGCAGTCCCGACAGAAGATAGGCCGGGCGGCGCAGCCCTTGCGCACTTCTCGACTGCGCGGCTTGCTTGACCGATGCGTAGCGCTCAGCGAGCATCTGCTGCTGGCGCTTGACCGCTTCCCACAGCGTGTCGCTGACAATACGAAGCTCGGGAACCGCATTCCTGATCCATTCGGATTCCGGATTGAGGCGGGTGACCTCCTTGCCGGTGCTCGGGTCTTTCACGCTGTGCTTGTGGTTCCATGCGCGGACGCCGGCATAAAGCTCGTTGTTCAATATGCCGGTACCCCTGCGCACATCGCCGCGGATGCTCGTGTCGCGCCACGGCTTACCGGCGGGACCGGCGATGCCGTCCGCGTTGAGGTCGCAAGCGATGGCGCGCGGACTCTTGCCAGCCGCGAACTCGGCGAAGATGCGCTCGACGATGAGGGCTTGCACCGGATCGATTTCGCGCTCGCCGCGCACCAGCTCGCCTTCGCTGCTGAGACGCCGGATCATGCGATAGCCGTAACCCACGGCTCCGGCAGAGAAGCCTTTCTCGACGCGCCCACGCAGGCCGCGATGCGTCTTCTTGGCAAGGTCTTTGAGGAACAGCGCGTTCATCGTCCCCTTGAGCCCGACATGCAGCTCCGAAATCTCGCCCTCCGCCAGAGTGATGAGCGGGACACGCGCGAACTGCAAATGCTTGTAGAAGGTCGCGACATCGGCCTGGTCGCGCGACACACGATCGAGCGCTTCGGTGAGCACAATATCGAACTGGCCAGCCTGCGCATCGGCGAGCAGTTTCTGAACGCCGGGGCGCAGGATCATGCTCGCGCCCGAGATCGCGGCATCCTCGTAGCTGCCGACAATCTCCCATCCCTCGCGTTCCGCGCGCTCGCGGCAGATGCGCTGCTGGTCGGCGATCGACGCGGCATTCTGCTGGTCGGAGGAATAGCGGGCGTAAAGCGCGGCGCGGATCATCTTGTCTTCCTTTTTGCAGGGCGGGTACAAGCCCGCACAGACGGATAAGACAGTGTTGCGCGTGCGGACGTTAGCGTCAACGCTTTGGCGGCGGTGGATTTTTTGAGACTGGCGCGTTGTCATTCGCCGCCTTGCGGCCGCGGATATGCTCGCGGGCGATGTGCCGCCCGATCGCTTCGGCGATGCGCGTCAACGCTGCATCGATGGCGATAGGGTCGCAGATAGCGTCATTGTCGTTTACCGCCACAAAGCGACCCGGACGCGGCGCATCACCCTCTTGCACGACCGGCCCGCTCCGCATCGCGATTGTCATTGTCGGCGCGATAGGCGAGCGGGTTGGCGATCCAACGGTTGACCGCGGACTCATACCATCCGGCACCATGAACGCTGATCCGCACCTGCGGTGGGAAGGTTCCTTCGGCGATCTTGCGATAAAGGGTGGAACGGGAAAGCCCGGTGCGGGCGAGGACGGTCTGGAGGCGGATGATCCGGTCGGGTGCGTGCAAGGGGGCTACTCCATCGGCTGACGATTGCTGGGCTCCCCTGAGCTTCAGAATTGGCAGTTTGGCTTTGCTTTGCAAGGGCATAGGCATGGACGTGCCGCGGGTACTGGCGGGCGTTGGCGTCTCCTGGCGTCCACTGGCGTTTCCTGGCGTCAATTGGCGATGCGCAAATATTTTTCCCATAACGTCCCGGCGGTAAGCTTGGCGGTCCGTCTACGGCACTCGATCGGGTGGTCGGCGCAAAAGTTCGAATCGAATCAAGCGCCATCCGGTAGTGCGATCATGCCGCTTTGTTCCAGCTTCCCGATGTTGATATAGGGCAAAGATGATCGAAAAAGCGCTGGACCAAATCGAAGCGGTCGACCTTCACGCCCTTGTTGCGCAGCAACGTCCCGAAGGCCGACGTCTCGATTACAAGTTGGCACTTCCCGGTGGAGGCGCTGAATCGACAAAAGAGTTTCTCGCCGACGTCACTTCATTTTCCAACACCGATGGAGGCGATCTCGTCATCGGCATTCAGGACGAAGATGGCACCGCCGCTGCCGTCGTGGGCATTCCATCTGACGGCCTGGACAACGAAATAACGCGGATAGAGAACATGGTCCGCGATGGTGTGGAGCCTCGGCTCCCCGGTTTCCACATTCATACCGTTCCGCTGGAAAACGGAACGGTTGCGCTCATTTTGCGCATGTCAGCAAGCCTGGTAGCACCCCATCGCGTGAAAGCCAGTAGCCGCTTTCATGCCAGAAACAGTCGCGGCAAATATCCATTGGACGTTGGGGAATTGCGCATGGCCTTCGCCGCCACAGACGAAATGCCAAGAAAAATGCGCGACTTGCACAGCAAGGCCATCTTGGCGGTTGGCGGCAAGGACATGCCGACGAGGGTCGGCGGTGGCCCCAAGGTCGTTCTCACTGTCGCGCCTCTTTCGGTGCTGCGTGACGCACGCGATTTGAACATTGACCAACAAAACGCGGTGCTTCCAGCCCGTAGCACGCAGGCAATCAATTTCGTGGTTGGACTGGAGGGGCTGATCGTTCACTCGACCGGGCCGGAACCGAATGCTGTTCGCACTTGGTCTGTAAACCACAGGCGCGGCTTTGTGGACTTCGCCTGGCAGATTACTGGGACCACGATTGATAATGTTGAATATATTCCGCGCGCCCTTGTTGAAACTCAGTTGAGGGGCGCTGCACGAAGCGCCTACGCCCGCCTCCTTCAGCACGGAATCGAAGGGCCGTGGACCGCAATGGCAACCCTTCTTGAGATTGAAGGCTTCCGCGTCGGATACAGCCTACCCGATGGCTTTAATGCAATGACTGATCCATCATGGATGCAAGAGGCTTATCTGGGCGAGGTAATTTGCGACGCGATCGATGATGCTGCGGTGCAGCCGTTGATCGACGCATTCTGGCGCGTGTTCGGAGCAGCACAGCCACCTGTCGGCCCACAATGAAGCCACTGCCATAATAGGCTGAAACTTTGTGCACGCCAAAGGCGTCCCGCCTGCGGCGGCCGCGCTCTATTCCGCTTCGCTCCACCGAGCCGCCGCTGCGCGTCGTCTCGTCGGCTGACGCCGTGACGATCGCATGACTCGGGGCCGGCTCTTGCCGACCTGATTGTCATCGCGCGTCCCGCGCGCTGGCGTGGCCTCCGGCCGTGCGATGGGAGCGTCGCTCTCCTCTGAGACCCGCCCGGCAGCGCGCAACCCCTGCGGGGTTCTCCATTGCATTTCGACCCTTCGGGTGCGCCCTGCCTTCATGGCGGGTCTCTCCGGTCGCTCTCGCCGCTCCCCCCGCTCAGCCGGGGCTGCGGTGTTTAAAGAGCAAAGGAGACAGATCATGGAACTTCGTCATATCGAACTTTCGCAGCTTTCGGTGTCGTCTGCCAACATGCGCGGGGTGACCAAGAAGCCCGACCTCACCAACATCCTGCCGTCGGTGCGCGCGCGCGGCATTCTCGTGCCGTTGATCGTCAGGCCCAATGGGGTGGAAGGCGCTTACGAGATCGTTGCAGGCAAGCGGCGCTATCATGCGGCGCTGACCGTCGCCGAGGAACAGGACGGCATCGACCCACTGCCCTGCGCGGTGATGGAAGCCGGGGACGACGCGGCGGCACTCGAAGCCTCGCTGATCGAGAATATCGCTCGTCTCGATTCCGACGAAATCAATCGCTGCGAATCCTTCACCCGGCTCGTCCGCGAAGGACGAAAGGTCGAGGAGATCGGCCTGACCTTCGGGCTGACCGAATTGCAGGTGAAGCGAACGCTCGCCATCGGCAATCTGCTCCCCCGCATCCGCACCATGTATCGGGCCGACAAGATCGATGCTGTCACCATGCGGCATCTGACCCTCGCCACCAAGACGCAGCAGCGCGAATGGCTGGCGCTGGTCGATTGTCCCGAAAAGCACGCGCCCACGGGATCGATCTTGAAAGCTTGGCTGTTCGGCGGCAGCGCGATTGCGGCCAAGGTCGCGATGTTCGACGTTGCCGATTATACCGGCGAGATCGTCTCGGACCTGTTCGGCGAGGACAGCTATTTCGCCGACGCGGATCGCTTCTGGACCGCGCAGATGGCCGAGGTCGAAAAGCAGGCCAGCTTCTATCGCGATACCGGCTGGACCGATGTCGTCGTCATGGAGCGCGGGGCTTACTTCAATGGCTGGGAGCATGAACGCTGCCCGAAGAAGAAGGGTGGCAAGGTTTTCGTGTCCGTCAGCCATCGCGGTGAGGTCACCTTCCACGAGGGCTACCCATGACAAGGCCGACAATCGCACCCGGCTGAAGGTAACGAATTCTCCGAATCCTCCACCCTAAGGCAGCGGGCACCCGAAATCGGATGGCTTTTCGCGGATTAGGTTCTCGTCTGTGAGAGAAGATGACTAATATCAAAACAGGATCGAAATCACGGGGATTTTTGCCCTCTCTTTTGTTGTGCACCCTTGCTCCCACAGCCACGCCAGTTATCGCCCAGCAACCGCCGCCGATGGATATCGAAAGAAAGATCATCAGTAACAATTATGTGGACCTAATGTCGGGTACGACATCGATCCCCATAACTTTATGGTCGGGTGGGCAAGGCGATCGGATTCTCGAAAGTGTGATGGATATCGGGGACGGTTATCCCAATAACAGCCTCTGGGCGGGAATACGCGCCGAAGGCAATCAGACGATCGCGTATCTCGGCCTCTCCAGCGAAATCCTCGTAGTTAACTCTACCTATGCGGCCTACAAGGGAAGTAAGGTAGTTATCAATCCCGACGGATCCGTCACCTATACGTTTCGTGACGGAACAGAGATGCACATCCCAAATGCCAGCGGCTTTACGGGGCCGGCCGACATTGTGCGCTTCCCCAGCGGTCGCGTGCTGCGATTTTCTGCCGGCACCATCACACAAAACGATGGTCTGATGGCGACCGGCGGATATCTGGTCAATCTTGCCTATAAATATTGCCCCGCTGCATCGCCCTGCTCGGGCCTGTCGGGCTGGCCTTCCGGTTCTGTCGTCCAGCAGGATGCCGGATCTGTCCGCACAAGAACTGCGACTGACAGTCGCGGAGCGGTGCATGTGATCAAGGCCGATCTCTATAATCAGGTGCTCTCTTACCAACCCCCCGGCACCGGGGCGGCCGGCCTGATTACCTATGACAAATGCAACCGGACGGCGCCTTACGATTGCTACCGCACCTTTTCGAACGGGATCGGCGGCACAACTACCGTGCCACTATACGCGAAGACAATCTCCTCAACCAGAAATGGGCAGACTTGGTCTTATAACTTTCAATGGAATCTGGGGACATACTACAATATCTATCAGGAAACGTCACCAACCGGGATTGTCCGCAAGGCTTATTTCTACATGGACCCTCAAAAATCTTGGCCAATATATTTAAAAGATGACAATTTTACCTACAATTATGCCCAGAATGAATCGCGAAAAATTATCTCTCTAGTGCTTGAAGAAGGAAATCTCCAGCAGATTTCCTATGATGCACGGGCAAATGTCATCAGCATTACCGAAAAGGCAAAACCTGGCAGTGGCGCCGCCGACCAAGTGACAACATTCGGATACGATGCAACTTGCGTGAATTATAAGACATGCAACAAGCCCAATTGGGTGATCGACCCACGAGGCGCGCGCACCGATTACACCTATCATGCGTCGAGCGGGCATTTGCTCAGCGAAACGGGGCCGGCAGTCAATGGCGTTCGGCCGGTTCACCGCTATGCATATGTGCAGCGCCGGGCCTGGTACCTAAATTCTACCGGGCAATATGTCCAAGATCCTGACCCTATTTGGCTCCTGGACACGGCGAAGTTTTGCACGAGCGGAGCAACGATAGGCGACACATGCGAAGTCGCAGGAGCTGAGGTCGTCAAGCGCTACGAATATGGTCCCGACAGCGGCCCAAACAATCTTTGGTTGAGAGGTATTGCCGAAGAAGCCAACGGCGAGATTCTGCGCACCTGCTTCGTCAACGACAAGCTCGGCCGCAAAATAAGCGAAACCACAGCCAAGGGCACAGCATCTCTTCAGGCTTGCCCGTGACCGCGGGCAGATTTTTCGTCATCAGTCCGGGAAAGTTATGAAGAAAATCAGCGCTACACCGGTAACCCTCTTTGCCTCTTTGCTGACGGCAATCACTTCACACGCCTATGCGCAAGGGCCGAGCGAATATACAACGGCGTATCGATACGATATCTTGGGAAGTCTGACGGGGGAAATATACGCCGACCCCGATGGCGCGGGTCCACTCAACTACCGCGCCAACCGCCTCACTTACAATGCGGCGGGACAGCTGATCAAGGTAGAGGAAGGCGAGCTCTCGACCTTTCAAACGGACAATGTAGTACCGGCAGCATGGACAGGCTTTTCTGTTGCCCGCTGGACCGAGATCACATGGAACGACCGTGGGTTGAAGGCGACTGAAAGCCTATGGAGTGCGGGTACCCGTTATAGTCTCAACCAATATAGCTACGACGCGCTTGATAGACTCGAGTGTATAGCGCAACGTATGAACCCGGCGGTCTACGATAGCCTTCCAGCAAGCGCCTGCACCTTGGGCACCCAAGGCAGCTTTGGACCTGACCGCATCATTAAAAACACCTACGATGCGACCGGTCGGCTTCTTAAGATCCAGAAGGCCTATGGCACGGCACTGCAGCAAGATTACGCGACTTACACCTATAGCCCGAATGGTAAGCAAACGAGTCTGACCGACGCGCGGGGCTATAAGGCGTCGATGACCTACGATGGGTTCGACCGGCAGGTAAAATGGAATTTTCCGTCGCTGACGACAACCGGAACGGTCTCGACGACCGATTACGAGCAATATGGCTATGACGCCAACGACAATCGCACCTCGCTGCGTAAGCGCGACGGCAGTACCATTACCTATCAGTATGACGCGCTGAATCGCAACACGGTCAAGATTGTGCCCGAGCGGACCGGGCTGGCGGTGACGCACACGCGCGACGTCTATTATGGCTATGACCTGCAGGGCCTCCAGACCTATGCCCGGTTCGACAGCGCGGCGGCGACTTCGGAAGGACTGACCACGGCCTACGATGGGTTCGGGCGGATGACCTCCTCGGCGCTCAAGATGGATGGGGTCACGCGAACGCTATCCTATGCTTCCGACAAGAACGGCAATCGCACCGAGCTGACATGGCCCGATGCTGCGAAGACCAGCTATGGCTACGACGGGCTCGACCGGATGAAGACGCTGTATGAGGGCGCGATCGGTTCGACGGTCAACATGGTGACTTACGGCTATAACAATCGCGGCCTGCGGGCGACGCAGGATGGGCGATATGGCCAGGCCACGGTGTTCGGTTATGATCCGGTCGGTCGATTGAACGCTCTGTCGCACAATGTTACCGGCACGGCGAACGATGTGGCCTTTACCTATGGGTATACGCCGGCGTCGCAGCTGACGCAGCAGGTGCGCAACAATGATGCCTATGCGTGGACCGGGCACTTCAATGTCGATCGCAACTACACGGCGAACGGTCTCAACCAGTATACGGCGGCAGGCGCGGCCTCGTTCACCTATGACGCGAATGGCAATCTGACATCGGACGGATCGACGACGTTCGTCTATGACGTCGAGAACCGGCTGGTAAGCGCGAGCGGGGCGAAGACTGCGACGCTGCGCTATGATCCGCTGGGGCGGCTCTATGAGACGGTGGGCGGCGGTAGCACGACGCGCCTTTTGCACGATGGCGACGAGCTGGTCGCTGAGTATAATGGCAGCGGCACACTGCTGCGGCGCTATGCGCATGGCAGCAGCGTCGACGATCCGGTGGTGTGGTACGAGGGCAGCGGCACCGCGAGCCCGCGCTGGCTGCATAGCGACCATCAGGGAAGCGTTATCGCGGTCACCGACGCGACGGGCGCCGCGATCGCGATCAACAGCTACGACGAATATGGCATCCCCAAGGTCGGCAACGTCGGGCGGTTCCAGTATACCGGGCAGGCGTGGCTGCCCGAGATCGGCATGTACTATTACAAGGCCCGCATCTACTCGCCGACGCTCGGGCGGTTCCTCCAGACCGATCCCATCGGATATGACGATCAGGTCAACCTCTACACTTATGTGGGGAACGATCCGGTTAATAATATCGACTCTGACGGAAAGCAGGCTCTAGACCAGTCGGCACAATATGTGGCGGCCTATCGAGATTATTCCGAGGCCGCGCAACGGGGTGAGAATCCAACACCAGTACCAGAGCAGATAGCGAATGCTCAGGAGAAATATCATACTCCTCTGATCGCGTCTTTTTTCGTTCCGGTGGAAAAAGCTGCAACCATGATCGGAAAAGTTGCGGCTCGAGCATTGGGACTGGAGGGAGCGGCGACCAAAGCACTTAGCTTTGCCTCCGGCTCGCTGCGCAGTTCGCACTTCGCCAAGCATTCCGGGGAATTTGGCTTCAAGACGGCTGCGGCTTATGAAAAAGCGGCAAGCAATTTTCTCGGCGGAAAAGCGGGTCGCGGAGTGCTCGAAGGAACAAGGAAGAGCGGCGACATTGTACGATACAATCCCAAAACGAACGAGTTTGGAGTTTTGTCGAAGGATGGCAACATCAGAACTTATTTCAAACCGGATACTGCTCAGCATGGTTTGAAAACTAATCTGGACTATTTCGAGAGAGAGATCGCTAGATGAACGAACAGAACATCTGCCCAGTTTGCGGCTTTCCCGAACTTGAAGAGCCAGCATATGTCGATGGCGAAGCAACCTTTGTCATCTGTCCTTCTTGTGGAACGGAATTTGGCTACGATGACGTAACAAAATCATTTGAACAGTTACGCGAACAATGGATCAAAGCTGGGTGCCCGTGGTGGGGAGGTGGCTTAGAAAAACCACGCAATTGGAATCCGAGATTTGATCGAGCGGATAGGGCAGATTGACTTGTCGTTTAGTCCTTAGGGAGAACCCATATCATTGCGCCGTTGCCGCCGTATTGGCCCAATCTCCTTTCCGCCCTCTACTTTCGTATCATGATCTCCGAGACGCTTCGCCCCGTCACATCACGGCCGAGTTGCAACACCAAATCCACGGTTGTTCGAACGTAAGCGAGAATATCCTCGCGCTGGAGCGTCGAGCCGCCTTCCAGAACCAGTAGCGCCAACTGCTCGAACGCCCGCTCGACACTATCGGCATGAATCGTCGTCATTGATCCCGGATGGCCGGTATTGATCGCGCGAAGGAAGGCGAACGCCTCCGGCCCGCGCAATTCGCCCAGGATGATCCGATCGGGCCGCATGCGGAGCGATGCGGACACGAGATCGTTGGCCGTGACTGCAGCCTCGCCCAGCGCACTACGCGCCGCGATCAATCCGACGGCATTGTCGTGCACGAGCCGTATCTCGGGCGTATCCTCAATCAGGATCAACCGCTCTGCTTTCGGGATTTCGCGGATCAAGGCATTGAGGAAGGTGGTCTTGCCCGACGAGGTGCCGCCGGAGATCAGGATATTGAGCCGCCCGCGCACCGCTTCGCGCAGCGCCGCCGCGATCTCGCCGGCATCCGCCAGCTTCCGTACTCGTTCAGTCGCCGCCGACTGCGCATCTCCCGTGGTCCGGACATTGCGGAAAGCATCGGCAGCCACATAATCATCGAGCGTCAAATCGGCGGACACATGCTTGCGGATCGCAATCGCGATTTCGCCGCGGGTCGCCGGCGGCAGAGCGATCTGGATGCGCGACCCGTCGGGCAGACTTGCCGAGAGCAAGGGATGCTCGCGGCTGATCCCCTGATGATTGAGCGCCGCCACCTGCCGCGCCAGCCGTGGCAATAGCGCGGCGTCGAGTTCAGAAGCCTCGTGGCGCTCGATCCCGCCGCCGAGCGTCTCGATCCATATCTCGCCGGGCCGATTGATATAGATATCGGTGACATCGTCACGGTCGAGCGCAAAGGCGAGCGGGGCAAGATAGCTTCGTAGATAAACCCGATCGGCGAGCTGCGTTGCGGTCATCGCCGCGCCTCGACCGCGGTGAAGTCGAGGTCGCGCGCAACGAACACGCTGATGCTCGTACCCTGCCGAACACTGAGCGTCGGCGGAATCTCGGTCGCTGGCGTTGCAGTGCCGGCGGCCGGGAAGGAGCCGGGCAACGCGACCACCACCGAGTCCCCAGCCGATCGCGCCGCGAGGTTGCCGCCGATCAGCATCGCCGTCTGGAGGATCGATCCAGCGAAGCGTTCGAAGAAATGGCTGTCGACTTTAGCGCGCACCCCGCCGACACCGACGGGATCGGTAGTGGGCGACCCGATCGCGATCGTCACGCCATCAGGACGGATCAGCCGTGTCCAGGTTACAAAGGCTCGCTTCTGCCCGGGACTGGTCTCGGAACGATAATCCCCGATCAGCCGGCTGCCGCGCGGGATCAGCACGCGCGTGCCGTCAAATCCATAGACATCGCGTTGGACGAGAGCGCGTGCAAACCCCGAACCCGTCGAATTAAACCCCGTCTCGAGCACCGCAGGAATGAGCGTGCCCTGCGGCACAGTGGTCGCGCGGTCGGACATCGCGCCCGCCCTGCTACGCCCGGCAACGTCGGCACTTCCCGAGGGCAATGGGCTGCCACCAGCACCAGAAGCGCCCTCTGACGCAGCCGCTTGTGGTTGCGATGAATCGACGACAAGAATCGCGCCGCTGGCCGAGCGAGGCGGCGCGACCGGCGGAGGCGGCGCATAGGAGAGTGGCGGCGGGGTCATCGGCGCAGGCTCCTGTGGCGGCACCACGGCCGATCGGCCTTGGGGAGCCGGCTGGATCGGCACCGGGCCCGGCGCTTGCGTGAGCGGGATCGCCATCGCCGCGGGCTGCGCGGGCGGAATATAAAGTGGTGGCGGCGTTTCGGATGCGGCCACCAGATCGGCGCGCGCGGGCCGCACCGCCGGCGCGCTCAATGCCCGCCGTCTCGCATCGAGGATCGAGAAAAGCAGGATGCCCGCCAAGACCGCGCCGATCAGGATCGCCGTGCCGGACAGCCCCGAGGAAGGCCGGGCAACGCGCGGCATCGTGCCGCGCTCAGCCGGTTCTACCGGACCGTCCGGTGGTGCATCGGGCGCCGTCATGGCGTTTTGTCCTTCGGAATGTATCGCTTCGCGCGCGCGGCCTTCTGGTCGATCCGGAACAGGAGCTGTTGGTGGACGCTGTCGATGACATAGAGTCCGCCGCGCATATTGCCGTTCGCGAGCCGCTCGCGGCCATATTCGTCGATGACGAAGGCCGCCGGGAGCGGTGTATCGGCAGCCCAATCGATATAGGTCTTCGCGCCATCGTCGTGGATCGCGACCGGCCACAGCGCCTTGACTCCGCTCAGCCTATAGCTGCCAACCGGCTCGCCCATCGCGTCGAGAGCCCCCGCCGCCCCGTTTGCCGTATCGGCGGGGTAGTTGAACCGGACCTCATAGGGCGGCGATCCATAGGCCACCGGAACCAGATCGAATGCATAGAAGCGTGCGCTGGTGATGACGGTCATGTTTGTGCTGACGCCATCCTGCGTCGGGCGAACGAAGAGCATGTTACCGCTCTGGCTCGCGACCACCTGCCAGGCACCGCTGTCGCCGAGCGCGACATTCTGGATTCGCTCGTCGGGAGCGAGTGCAATCAAAACCTGATAGCCCGGCGCGCCCCCGATCTCGACGACCTGGTCGCGCCGATAGTCGACCGTCTGCATGCGCTGATCGCCACCACTCGGCTGCGGGCGCACCTGCGCCTGCGCCGTGGTCGCGAACAGCGCCGCCAACAGGATCCAGAGCGGCCGGCTCCTCATGGATGCGCCTGCACCGGCTGCGTCGCTCCGGCCGCCACGCGTGGATCGGTCACCGTCGCCGCGGCTGCCGGTGGTCTGCCTTGGAAAAACTGGTCCAATTCTAGAGAGAGAGCCGATTGTGGCGAAAGAATTGGAGAAAGTTATGGGACGTCAAAGTTTTACGCCGGAACAGATTATCGCGAAGCTGCGTGAGGCGGATGTGCTTGTGGGGCGGGGATCGACGGCGGTCGAGGCTTGCCGCCAGATCGGTATATCCGAGCAGACGCTGTATCGGTGGCGCAAGGAATATGGCGGCCTGAAGGTTGATCAGGCGCGGCGGATGAAGGATTTGGAGCGGGAGAATGCGCGGTTGAAGCGGCTTGTTGCTGACCTCGCGCTGGACAAGGCGATCCTGCAAGAGGCGTCGAAGCTGACTTTTTGAGCCCCTCCCGTCGCCGCGAGGCGATTGAGCAGGTTCGTCGTGCGTTGCCGGTATCGGAGCGACGGACCTGCCGCGTGCTCGGCCAGCACCGCTCGACACAGCGACATCCTCCGAGAGATGATGCCGACGAGCGACGCCTGACGGCCGACATCATCGCGCTGGCGAAGGATTATGGCCGTTACGGCTATCGCCGTATCCATGCGCTGCTCGGGCATGCCGGCTGGCAGGTCAGCCTGTCGGTGGTCGAGCGCATCTGGCGGCGGGAGGGTTTAAAGGTGCCGAAGAGACAACCGAAGCGCCGCCGGCTCTGGCTTGGCGACGGGTCGTGCATCCGGTTGCGCCCGCTGCACCGCGGGCATGTGTGGTCCTACGACTTTGTCGAGGATCAGACGCACAACGGCCGGAAGTTCCGGATGCTCAACATCATCGACGAGCATAGCCGGGAATGCCTGGCGATGGTGCCGCTGCGGCGGTTCCGGTCGAACGACGTCATCGAGGTCCTCGCCGATCTGTTCATCGAACATGGCCCACCCGAGCATATTAGGTCCGACAACGGCCCCGAGTTCGTTGCCCATGCGGTGCGTGAATGGCTCGGGCGGCTCGGCGTCACTACCCTCTATATCGAGCCCGGCAGCCCATGGGAGAATGGCTATATCGAGAGCTTCAATGCCCGTCTTCGCGACGAACTGCTCAATGGTGAAATCTTCTACAGCCTGGAGGAGGTCCGGTGCGTCACCGGCTGGTGGCGCGATCATTACAATCGCCTCCGGCCGCACAGCAGCCTCGGATACCAACCACCGACTCCGGAAACGATCAAGATGCCAGCCTGGCCGCTCGGCTCCGCTGCGCTCCGCCTCCCGCCCAGGCTGGCATCGGAGGCGATCTTCAACTAACTATGCAACCGGACCAGTCATCGCGGGCAGTCCATTCAGCATATAGCCGTCGCTGCTGACGATCGCCTGCACGCGCACCATATAGGGATAATAGCATGTGTGTCCGCAGACCTCGGCGTCCTCTACTCCCTTATAGGCATATTCGAGCTTGCGTCCGTCGGGCCGGCTTACAGTCATAAGATACCCGCGAATATTCATCGCACCCGACATCCGCTGATCGTCGGCATTGACGCGCTGGAAATAATAGATTGCGCCATCGGGGTCTGTATAGGTGTACGCTTCAAGAGCAGATGTCGATTTGACCAACGTCGAACCATCGCCATCGGCGGGTACATAAACCCCACCGCTCGACAGGAATTTGATGGTCTTGCCATGCAGGAAGACATAGCGATCACCGGATGTTCCTCCTGCCACATAGGCACGGAACTTGCTAAAATCCGTGATGCCAGACCAACTGGCCGCTGAAGACAAATCGCCGACGCCAACCGGTTCCGTTGCGACGCTGATTTCGCCAAACTGCACGTCGACGCCGCGGCCGTCCACGATTTCGCGATTGGGCGTGATGTCGCCTTTGAAGAGCCAACCTTGAGCATTCGCTGTGCCTGATCCAGCCAGGACCATGACAAGGAAAAACCATCCAAACAGCAGCCGGGAGGAAAATCGCCTACCATCTAATCTCGTTCGCCCCGACATCCACTCGCCCCCCGTCAAATTAGCCCCTGAACGAGATCAAGTCTCAGGGCGGCGGATTGGGCGAGTTGGTCACTTTCAGCCGGGTGCGGTTGTCGGCCTTGTCATGGGTATATTCGGCGGTGACATTGTTGTTCACCGTGCCGGTGCGCACGACCTTCACCAACCGGCCCTTGGCGTCATAGGTGTAGGTGATGGTTTCTGTCGCAAGTGCAGGCGGTGCCAAGCCGGCAATGAAGACTGCAAACGCTACGGGGCTGGCTATATTCCTGAATGCCCCCATGCAATCGTCTCCCCAACGACTCGCCAGAATGAAAGCAGTGCTTCCGAGGTATTAGAGCATGTGTACCGGTGCTATTCCCACCGTCAATTCGGAACATCGCCGCACCCCTCTGAAAACAAATGAATTATGACCAGATTGGATCGATTTTTCGGGATACGCCAAATCGGCTCCCTCGCCCTTACACTTATTCCGCTCAACTCCTCCACCGATCCGAATATTGTCGGCTTCTTCGATATCCGGAAGGGGGTGTAGGCAGCAGCGGACTGCTCAAGGTTCAAATAACAACCTTCAGCGAGTTATAACATCGGTGTTCCCGCGAAAGCGGGAACCCAGTGTGGGATCAGCCGACGCACGCTCTGGGTTCCCGCTTTCGCGGGAATGACGAAATAGTGGCGCGATAAAAGATAGTAGCTCGACAAAATAAAAGGCCCACCGGCATGGCCGGCGGGCCCTTGGTTCTTTGGGGAATATGCGGGCCGGCGCGATGGGCCTTTGCGGCCGCCGGCCCTTCGCTGTCCTAGGGCGCGAGGATCGCGACGGCGAGGTACAGCAGCAGCGGCAGGCCGAAGCCCAGCAATGTCAGGGCGACGAAAGCGACGCGCGTCCACAAGACGTCGATGCCGAACTGGTCGGCCATCCCGGCGCACACGCCGAAGATCATCCCGCTGCGACGATTCTTGCGAAAACCCTGGTTCATGTCTTTCCTTTCGATCCCGGCCGGACGGCCGGCGTTCTTGGTGGCCTTTCGGGGCTGGTCAGGCGACCAGCCCACTGAAATGCGCAGCGTTCGGGCCGACAGCGGCGAGGAACAGCATCGAGCAATAGAGCGAAGCAACCGCCGCGATGGCGTAGCTCTTGAGCGAGTCGACGTTGAAATGGGCCATGATCTTGTCCTTCCTATATGGGTCCGCCGGGCCATCCGGTGGATGCCCGATGTAATGCAGGAGGCGTGCCAATTTCATTCATTGGCGGTTAACCGGGGTTTTTTGGGTTCGGATATTTTATTTCAACGAGATTTTTGCGGTGATATGGTGAAAATTGCCGATTATGGGAAATTTACAATATCGGTACCCGGACTCTTGGACAAGCTCAGGACAGGCTTGATCCGGGGTCCCGCTTGTCCCCGTCGCTGAGCGGGACCCCGGATGAAGTCCGGGGGGTATAGTGATCGTGGGAATAAATTATTCGGATGACCACAGATCAGGATTTCGGCTGGAAGCGAGAGATTGCCGCCATCCGTGGGAAGGCGCATGTGCGTTCCAGCTTTCGCTCGTCAGTTGGTAAAGTCATCCAAGGCTAACGAAACAGCATCAAAACATGGAACGAAATTCTTTAGAAGCCTAGATATAGCCTTACTTATCTCTTCGACGTCCTGAACATCATTGATAGATATGCTATTGTCCTTCAAGAATTTTGAGTATTTTTTCCCTTCATTGGACGCGGTTTTTTGAAACCGAATTTGCGGTATTCCCTTTTCTGCCGCGACGGCTTGAATTGCTTCGATCAGCTTTTTTCGCAATTCAAAATTCTGAAGAGGACCAATCTCGGCGACCAAGCGCACGGAGCCTTCCGTTCCTTTATCGCTCTGAAATAGCTGCATCCAGCAGATCAGCGGATAACCCGACCACCAATTTTCGCATCCGGTCCAAGAATGCCCATTTTTGCTAAGTGCTTCATACCAATTCAATGGCAGGAAACTAAACTGCTCCCCGCCGCTCCAAAAGCTAACGAGGCTGATTTTTCCGGCTTTGACTACGGCCCCATCGCCCCAGTCATCTCCGAAAACTTCATCGCGGGCGAGTAGGAAGTTTGTCGATGATCCATAATCCCATATAAAATCAAGAACTTTGCGGTGTTGGCGGTATAGCGAACGGGCTAACTGTTCCATCTGGTCCCGTTCTTCACTCATGCCCGCCGCCTCTCTGATAATTTCGATATAGTGTTCGATAAAAATTCGAACTTGTTGTGCGAGGGACTGCCCCTCTGCATCTATTACGCGAGGCAGCAGGTCGCAGATTGCATCATACCCGATTGACGCATAGCTGGCATCTTCGGGGTCTTCATCGTGCAGGGTCAGGAATATCCCCTTGATGTCCAGCCGCCCTTCTTCCGGTTCGAATGCAGTCCTGACCTTTTCAACGTATCTCGCAAGCTGTCCGCTATGCTGGGACGAATGGAATTTATTCTCGACTATGAAGGCCCAGTTGTTCCGGCGGGAAAGTAGGAAGAGGTCAATGTGCTGCCATTCGCGACGCACCTCCATGTCGCGAAGATCAGCTTGGACGATATCGATTGCAGTCGGACAGCCTTTTGCACTCTCGCCCTTCATAGCTTCAGCTAGGAATGCCCTCAAAAAGCGGTCACCTAGGCCATGCGTTTCCGATGGATCGAGCAGCCAGCCGAGAATATTCGAATGGCGGACCTCCATACTTTCCATCCGCATGACACGAATAGGGTTGAAGCGATTGAGATATATTTCTAGGCGATCGATGTCGGTGTTATTAACAAATAGGTTTTCCAGATCGGCATGGCTGGGGTGTTGGACTATTTCAGTCATGAGAGAATCTTCGGCCCGCTGTTTATCATGGTGATGGGTTCGGACAGCTTATCCGGCCAATCAGTATCATTGCGAATTGCCTGCGCTGCAAGTGTCGCCCGGAGATAATTTCAATCGTCGGGGAGCAAACCAACGTCGTTAGCATTTAGGGCGCTGGCAAATTTGGTGAGCCGATCCCGGTATTGATTTTGGTCCATAGAAGCCAATTCGATTATCTGGCCGGTGGCTGGAACTTTAAGAATCAGGGAATTGCCCTCAGCTTCGAGAGATAGCGGCGCATCCGCTGCCCCGAATTCATTGTGATGCGCAAGCAAGCTGAATTGCTCGCCCCGGCGAACGCCAGTGATTGCTTTTGTCGTCTGCTTCAATTTCCCGGCGTTGTAATCTAGCAGGGATGCGGTGACGCTGCCGTTGATATTCCCGCCGCTCGCTTCGACAATCTGCAACTGGATAAGGGCGTTCTCGTCACCGCCCACATAGGAACCGGAATAGTCTGGTTCCGATATGCCGCACCCTGCCAGCATCAAGCCAAAAGCGACCGGAAAAAATTGCCGAAACATGCGCACCTCCGCTGCCATTCGATCAGTCGGAATTAGCGGGAAAACCTTAATATGATGGATATATCCAGTGGTTTTATATCCTTCAAATACTGTCCATCATGCCCATGCAAGGGCGGAAACTTGTCGGGCAAAACTTGAAGCGCGTTCGCGTTGCCCAAGCTGTTTCGCAAGAGCAGCTTGCCTTCGATGCTGGCGTTGATCGCTCCTATCTCGGCGGCATCGAACGCGGGGAGGAAAATCCGAGCGTCGATACGCTGGAGAAAATCGCCCGCATATTGGGCATCGAATTGCTCGAATTTTTCCAGCCGGTGAATGACGCTGGCCAGCAAAAGGGATTGCGGCCCGGTCGGAAGCCCGCCAGCTAGACCAACTGGGCCACAACCCGTGCTAGCTGTGGCGACAGGCGGCAAGCACCATCTTTGCGCAAGATGAAATCGGCCCCGGTGAACGTGCGGGATTGCACAAAATCCAATATGGCGGCGTCAACGCGAGGGCGTTCCGGTTCCAGCATGTCGAGAATATAGCTGACGCTGGTTCGCTTTTGCCGGTGCATGATGCCGAGAAGCGGGCTGTAGCCATCGGCGATGGCTATGACCTGCAATTTGCTGTGTATGACCGCATAGCCATAGTTGAGCATGGCGTTAATCGGGTCGGTAGCGCGGCGATTTTCCGGTTTGCATTCGTGGACCGAACTGCGACCCCGATAGGTCAGCCAGCTATCCGGCACCGGATATCGTTTCGAGATTTTCCATTGCGGACGCAGGTGCCGCCAAGCGCGAAAATAGAGCGAGGCGCATTCGCCCTCAATCGCTCGCACCTGCTGTAAATCGTCCAGTGGCCTCCCAAGCTCCGCAATCCCGCGTTCGGCCCTCGCGATAGCGGCATCGGTATCCACGGTTTGCGGCAAATGCCCCGAAAGGGTGGCGATGCTGTTCCTCAGCTTCCCCGCGATCAAATCTTGCACGAACGCCATGCGCCGTTTCGGGCAGGCCAATGTTTCGCGTTGCCAGTCGATCTTGGTTTGATCCGCAGCAAAGCCATCGCCGCTCGCCACAATTGCCACGTCGCCGGAAGCCTTGATCCGGGCGAGCGCAATGGATTGCTCGGCCAGCCAATCCAGCACGTCGAAGGATAGCGAGCCGCTGCCGTCCAAAAGGACAATGATACGCGGCAATTCCAAATCGCCTTTGAAATAGCGACGGCATTCCTGCTTTTGGGGATAATGGGTGAACCCATGTTTGATAATCAGCGCGCCTTTTTCGACGCGAAGGGAATTGCCGTGACCGGCCAATATCAGCGAATTGGAATTGCGTTCGCGAAGCCGTCGCGGCTTTTGCAATTCCTCCAATTCGGCAAGCCAGTTTTCGGCGCGAATTGCCCATTCGTCGGCAACGTCGCGGGCGTGAATATTGGCGGCATATAGCATTCACGATTTTTAGCAGAATCGCGTGTAATTGTCGCTGGAATTAACCTGTTTTCTGGGCGTTAAATGCACATATTCGACCCTAATTCTCCGCTCAGGACCAATTGGCAAAACGCTGATGACGTGGCCTTTGCCGCGTGGGAATCGGCGGGCCATGAACATCGGGAAAAATATCGCGATAGCGGTCAATCGCCTGCTCGATCAAAGTGGCTGGAACGCGAGCGGCTTGGAATATTGACGGATGCCTTAGCAGACGGCGAATTCATCGCTTTGGGCATTTCACCGGATGACAATTCTCTCGATATTCGAGAAATTCCCCAAAATCTGTTCTTGTCGGCAGAATTGGAAATTGATGCCGTTAATTCGGCAATAGGGGGCTTGGGCCGTGAATTCCGCGATGTCCGAATTTGCCGTGCGCCGCCTGCAAATCCTTTGGAAGCATCGAAGGCAAACTCTTCGGGTCGTCCCACCCTGATAATGATAGCGAAAGTTGCATGGGACGCTTTGAAATCGGCAAATCCCAATTTTCTAAACGTGCCTAAATCGACGCAAAACATCGAGATTCAGGAAATGGCGGCGACGATGTTTCCGGCGCAATTTCCCGGCAAATGCAGAATTGGCGAAAGCACAATCCGGCGTCATCGCAGGACGCATCCCGATCTGTTCACCTGATCGAAACAGACCATAATCATTTGAGCAATTTCGGACTCTCCTAACGGCCCCGGCAACGGCCGCAAGCTCCCAGAAGTGCAGCGAATGATTCGCTGCGAAGTAGGGAGTCTAACGTGGCCAGAACACGAGATTTTCGTGCAGAATATCGGCGCCGCATTGCCAATGCGGCCAAGCGCGGTTTGAGCCGGTCACAGGCGCGAGGCCATGCGCGCGCCAACGAAGCGCCAGTCCGATTGACGTGACCCCCTGATTTTCCTCCACGAACGATTAGAGTCTGGCCTGAAGGAAGGACAGACGATGAAGCGTGCAAGGTTTTCAGAAGAGCAGATCATTGGGGTGCTGAAGGAGGCAGAAGCGGGCGCGAAGACCGCTGATCTCGCCCGGCGGCACGGTGTGTCTGAAGCGACGATCTATAACTGGAAGGCCAAGTATGGCGGCCTAGAGGTATCCGAGGCCCGGCGCCTGCGAGAGCTCGAGAGCGAGAACGCCAGGCTCAAGCGGCTTCTGGCCGATGCAATGCTGGACCAGGCTGCGTTGAAGGATCTTCTGGCAAAAAAGTTTTGACGCCCGCCGCGAAGCGGGAAGCTGTCGCTCATCTGCAGGCGTGCCACGGGATGAGCGAACGGCGGGCGTGCCGTGTCATCGATGCCGATCGCAAGAGCGTGCGCTATCGTTCCACCCGGGACGATGACACTGCTCTGCGCGAGAAGCTGCGCGGGCTGGCCAACCAGCGTCGACGGTTCGGCTATCGCCGTTTGCATATCCTGCTGCGCCGGGAAGGCGTGATGATCAACCGGAAGAAGACCCAGCGGCTCTACAAGGAAGAAGGTCTGGCGGTGAGGCGGCGACGCAGCCGCAAGCGTGCTGTCGGCACGAGGGCACCTGCTCCGGTGCTGGCACTGGCGAACCAGCGCTGGAGCCTCGACTTCGTTCATGACCAGATGGCGTCGGGCAGGCGATTCCGCGTTCTCAACGTGGTCGATGACGTGACCCGGGAGTGCCTGGCAGCGGTGCCCGACACCTCGATCTCGGGGCGCCGTGTCGTGCGCGAGCTGACCGAGCTGATCGCACAGCGCGGCAAGCCGGGGATGATCGTCAGCGATAATGGCACCGAGCTCACCAGCAATGCCGTGCTCGCATGGTGCGGCCAGAGCGGCGTGGAGTGGCATTACATCGCCCCGGGCAAGCCGATGCAGAACGGCTACGTGGAAAGCTTTAACGGTCGCATGCGCGACGAGCTGCTGAATGAGACCCTGTTCATGAGTCTTGCCCATGCTCGGGTCGAGATCGCTGCCTGGGTCGAGGATTACAACCGGGAGAGACCACACTCGTCCCTTGGCTACGCAACCCCGGCGGCGTTCGCCGCTGAACTGAATAAGCAATGGCCTGCTTCGCTACGCCCTCCGGGCTCCGCTACGCAGCCCATTGCTTCAACCGCGCTGATGCGCAAAACAACCGCCCGGCTCTAATCTCAGCTGGAGGAAAGCTGGGGGTCACGTCACGCTCAAGAAATGAGCGATTCGGGTGCCGCCGAACGAGGTTTGCCGAGACGGTGTGGTCAGCAGCGATAATTCCGGCGGCAATCACTATACCCCCCGGATGAAGTCCGGGGTGACGAGACTGTTGAAGACTGGCGCGGGGTCGATACGTGCGGTAGTCGCAATCGGGCATGACGCTGACCCGCCTTTCGCTGACCGATTTTCGCAATCATGCCGGCGCGGACATGGCGGCGGGGGCGGGGCTGGTGGCGCTGCACGGCGACAATGGCGCGGGCAAGACGAACATATTGGAAGCGATCTCGCTGCTCGCGCCCGGCCGCGGGCTGCGCCGCGCGCCACTGTCCGACATGGTGCGCGATGGCGCGAACGGCGGCTTCGCCATTTTCGCCGAGGTTCTCGCCGGGGCCGACCTGCCGCCGGTGGCGCTGGGGACGGGGATTGAGCCCGCGCATCCGGGACGGCGGATCGTGCGGATCAACGGCGCACCGGCCGCGGCGGCTTCGCTCGGCGAGTGGATCGCGATCCTGTGGTTGACCCCGGCGATGGACCGGCTGTTCGTCGAGAGCGCGGGCAACCGGCGGCGTTTCCTCGATCGCCTCGTTCTCGCGCTCGACCCGCGCCACGCGCAGCACAGCAACCGCTACGAAGCGGCGCTGCGCGCGCGCGGCAAGCTGCTCGCCGATCCGGGGCAGGCCGATCCGCAATGGCTCGCCAGCCTCGAGGCGCAGCTTGCCGAGCATGGCGCCGCGATCGACGCCGCGCGGCTGGCGACGCTCGCGGCGCTGTCAGGCGAACTCGCCGACCAGCCCGACGCGCCGTTCGCGCGGCCGCTGCTGACATTGGTCGACGGTGAGGGACGCGCGCGAGAGATGCCCCACGATGTCGAGGCGCTCAAAGCCCTGTTCGCTGCGCGCCGCCGTATCGATGCTGCCGCGGGCCGCGCGACCGCGGGGCCGCACCGCGACGACCTCTCCGCCGTCCACGCCGCGACCGGGCGCGCGGCGGCGCGCTGCTCGACCGGCGAGCAGAAAGCGATGCTGCTGTCGCTCGTCCTCGCGCACAGCGACTGCGTCGCGCGCGGGCGCGGGGCGCGGCCGGTGCTGTTGCTCGACGAGGTGGCGGCACACCTCGACCCCTCGCGCCGCGCGGCGCTCTACGAACGGCTCGCGGGGCAGGGCGGGCAGGCGTGGCTGACCGGGACCGAGGCGGCGCTGTTCGCCGACATGCCGGGGCCGGTGACGCGGTTCCGGATCGCCGGCGGGCGGATCAGTCCTTCGGCTTGACCGTGACCCAGATGCTGATCGGCGCTGCGAATTTCCCCGGCGCGGGTTTGCCGACGTCGATGCGTTCGGCAGTGACGAGCTCGCCGGTGGCGAGCGTGAAGCTGGCCCATGGTTTCGGCATCCGGTTGAAGCTCATTTTCTGGAGTGGCCCGCCGGTGGCGGTGTTCATGATCGTTGCTGTGATTCCCATGCCGCGCGGGTAGCGAGGGGGAAGCGATTCTGTCCAGCGCGAAGGAAAGGAATGACGGGAGACGACCGGAAGCTGACAAGATATCCTCCCCGGCACGGGGAGGGGGACCATGCGAAGCATGGTGGAGGGGCACCCTCGGTTTACGTTTCGATCCAGAAAAGGCGCGCCATGACCCACCTGCCCCTCCACCACCTTCGGCGGTCCCCCTCCCCGTGCCGGGGAGGAGCGGCATCGTCCGCTTCCCACCCCAAAGCCGCCGTCGCGGTCAGAGAATCTCGCGCACCCGGTCCTGCGGGCGGCAGTAGCGGACGCCCTTTTCGGTCTCGACGAAGGGGCGGTCGACATAGGCGGGGTTGCCGGTCATCGCGGCGATGATTGCGTCCTCGCTCGCGTCCTTCAGTCCGCGCTCCTCGGCGTCGGTGCCGCGCAGGCGAAGCGCCTCGCGTGCGGTCAGACCGGCGTCGCGGAAAAGCTGGCGCAGCTTGTCCGCCGTATAGGGGGTCTTCAGATATTCGACCACCTCGACCTCGACGCCGGGGGTCTCTTCGAGAATCGCCAGCGTCTTGCGCGAGGTGCCGCAGGCGGGGTTGTGCCAGATGACTGCCTTCATGCCCCCGCCCTAACGACAGCTTACCGCAGCGTAAACCCGCTATTCATGGCATATATGGCACATCTGCCCGCATGAAGGGGAACCACCAGCTTGCCTTTCCCGGCCCGGATACGATCTATGAGCGGATCGAGGGACCGCCAGAGGCGGCCAATGCGGGGTTGCTACTCAAGTGAATGAACTGATCGATCGGCGGACATTGCTGGCTGGCTTGGCGGGCGCGGGGGCGCTCGCCGCGACGTCGGCGCGGGCCGCCCAATTGCCCGACTGGATGGCGCAGCCGTCGACGCCGGGAACCATGCCGCCTCCGGCGCCCGTACAGGCGCCGGTCGACTATCTTGCCGTCGCGCGCAAGCAGTTGGCGCTGCAATCGCGCTCCATCCACCAGACCGACCGCGTCGGTATCGTCGATTTCGGCCTGCCCTCGTCGCGCCCGCGCTTCGCGCTGATCGACATGGCGGCGGGCAAGATCGAGATGTTCCCGGTGACCCACGGGCGCGGCTCGGACCCGCAGCACGACGGCTGGCTCAAGCGTTTCTCGAACGCGCCGGGTAGCCTGGCCTCGTCGCGCGGTGCCTATCGCACCAGCGATTATTATTGGGGCGCGAACGGCTCCTCGATGCGGCTCGCGGGGCTGGAGGCCGACAACAGCAACGCCGACATGCGCGCGATCGTCATCCACGGCGCCTGGTATGCCGAACCGGCGCTGATCGCGACGCAGGGCAAGCTGGGGCGCAGTGAGGGCTGCTTCGTCTTCGGTGAGGAATTGCTGCCGATGGTGCTCTACAAGCTGGGGCCCGGGCGGCTGCTCTTCGCCGACAAGCTGAGCGCGCCGCCGCCGATGCCGAGCTTCCCGATGCCGACAGAGCCGCTGCCGGGGACCGAGAATATCATCCGCACCAGCGCGAGCAGCGGGACGATGCCGAAGACGGCGGATTAAATCACAGGATCGTCATTGCGAGCGCAGCGAAGCAATCCAGAGCACGCGTAAACCGCTCTGGATTGCTTCGCTGCGCTCGCAATGACGAGGCTAATCAATAAATCCCGCTATCGCCCAGCTTGCCGGCCTGTGTCGCCGCCGGCGTCACCGGCGCCGTCGGCACCACGACCGGCGGATTGGGCGAGATCACCACCGCCGCGGCGCGGCCGGGTTTGGCGAAGCTCGCGACGACGGGGGCGTCGCGGCCATAGATGTCGGCGAGCTTGGTGATGCCGCCCTTGGCGCCCGGAACCACCGTCCAATAGGCGACATAGACGGGGAAGGGGTCGTCGAAGCTGAACTTCGTCGTCTTGCCGCTGGCGATCGCCTCGCCGAATTCCTCGGGGCTCTTGCCGGCGAAATAGACCGCCATCAGGCCCGAGAAATGCAGCGCGCGCTCGGTGCGGATGCAGCCATGGCTGAAGGCGCGCGCGGCGGCGGCGAACGCGCCCTTTGACGGCGTGTCGTGAAGATAGATGGCGTGCGGGTTGAGCATCTCCATCTTCATCACGCCGAGCGCATTGTTCGCGCCCGGCTGCTGGACGACCGACAGCGTCTTGCCGCTGCCCGTCCAGGTATAGCCCTGCGCGCGGGCGCGCGCCGGATTGTTCGCGATCGTCGCGCCGATGCCTTCGGCGATAATGCTCTTGGGCAGCGTCCAGGTCGGGTTGACGATGATGCCGGTTGCCATCGGGTTGAGCTGCGGCGTCGGGGTCGACGGCTTGCCGACGACCGCCTTGTGCGTCGCGATCACCGTGCCGCCATGGATGACGCGGGTCAGATATTCGGGGACGTTGCTGACGACATAGCGCTCGCCGAGATCGCGGGGCATCCAGCGCCAGCGTTCCATGTTGACGCGGATCGCATTGGCGTCGGCGGGGGTTTTCGCGCTCTTGAGCGCGGTCTTCAGCACCGCGAAATTAGGATGCACCGGGTCGAGCCCGGCGAGCGCCGCGGGGACCGAATTGGAGGTCAGCGCCGAGGTCAGCAATGCGACCAGCGGCTCGGTCTCTGCGTCGCTGTCGGTCATGAACCACTGCTTGCGCGCCACGTTCGGCGTGCGGCCGTCGCGCAGGTGCGTCGCAAGTAGCAGGAAGCTGTCGGTCGCGACCTGATCGAGCTTGTCCTGATCGCCGCCGTCGATCGCGGCCTGCAGCGCGTCGGGATTATAGTCCTTGGCGAAGAGTCCTTCGTCGCCGACGGTCTGGATGAAGCCGAGCAGCGCCTTGGCGTTTGCCTTCGACCAGTCGGGCAGGTTGGCCTGTGTCATCGTTTCGACGACGGGGGCGTCGTCCTTGACCTTGTCGGGCTGCAGGACGACCGAATCCTCCTTGACGTTGGTCTGCGCGACCGCGGGGGCAGCAAGCAGCGTCAGGGGGAGGAGCAGCGCCGCGGGGTGGCGCAGGGCGAGGGGGGAGTTTTTGACCATGGCGAAGGCCATAGCCAAAAACTTTCCCTAGTTAAAGTGAGCTAGGGCACACGCAACGGGTGGTAGGACGAATTCGGTCGCAAACGTTCGTCATTCCCGCGAAGGCGGGAATCCAGCTTTGCGCCAGCGCCGGAACGAGCTGGATTCCCGCCTTCGCGGGAATGACGGAAATGGGTGGATGCGGAGGGTAGGCTTTAAGCCTGGCCCTCTTCATCCTGTCGTGCGAGCCATTCCTCCAGCCATTTGATCGTGTAGTCGCCGTGGATCACGTCGGGGTCGGCGAGCAAAGCCTGATGCAGCGGAATGTTCGTCTTGACCCCGCCGATCACCATTTCCCCGAGCGCGCGGCGCATCCGCATCATGCAGCTTTCGCGGCTGCGGCCATAGACGATCAGCTTGCCGATCATGCTGTCGTAATAGGGCGGGATCGAATAGCCGGCGTAGAGCCCGCTATCGACGCGGACGTGCATGCCGCCCGCGGCGTGATAGCTTGTCACCTTACCCGGCGAGGGCAGGAAGCTGCGCGGATCCTCGGCATTGATGCGGCATTCCATCGCATGGCCGCGGAATTCGAGATCCTCCTGGCGGACCGACAGGCCCGCGCCGCCCGCGATGCGGATCTGTTCGCGGACGAGGTCGAAGCCGGTGATCATCTCGGTCACCGGATGCTCGACCTGGATGCGCGTGTTCATCTCGATGAAGAAGAATTCGCCATTTTCCCACAGGAATTCGATCGTCCCGGCGCCGCGATAACCCATCTTCGCCATCGCGTCGGCGCAGATGCCGCCCATGCGCGCGCGCTCCTCGGCCGAGATGATCGGCGAGGGGGCTTCCTCGAGCACCTTCTGATGGCGGCGCTGGAGCGAGCAGTCGCGCTCGCCGAGATGGATCGCGTTGCCGTTGCCGTCGCCGAAGACCTGAAATTCGATGTGGCGCGGATTGCCGAGATATTTTTCCATGTAAACGGTCGGATCGCCGAAGGCGGCCGCCGCTTCGCTCGACGCCTGGCCCATCAGGCTTTCGAGGCTGTCCTCGTCGGGAACGACCTTCATGCCGCGCCCGCCGCCGCCCGACGCGGCCTTGATCAGCACCGGATAGCCGATGTCCTGCGCGAGCTTCTTGGTCTCCTCGCTGAACGTCACCGCGCCGGGCGAACCCGGAACCACCGGCAGGCCGAGCTTGACCGCGGTGCGCTTCGCCTCGACCTTGTCGCCCATGGTGCGGATGTGCTCGGGCTTCGGCCCGACGAAGATCATGTTGTGCGCTTCGATGATCTCGGCGAAGCGCTCGTTCTCCGACAGGAAGCCGTAGCCGGGGTGGATCGCGTCGGCGCCGGTGATCTCGGCCGCCGAGATGATCGCCGGAATGTTGAGATAGCTGTCCTTTGCCGCGGGCGGCCCGATGCAGACGGCTTCGTCGGCGAGGCGGACGTGCATCGCGTCGGTGTCGGCGGTCGAATGGACCGCGACCGTCTTGATGCCCATTTCGTGGCACGCACGGTGGATGCGCAGCGCGATCTCGCCGCGGTTGGCGATCAGGAGTTTTTCGATAGCCATCGGGTGAATCAGCCGATGGTGAACAGCGGCTGGTCGAACTCGACCGGCTGGCTGTTCTCGACATGCACGGCCTTCAGCGTGCCCGCGGCGGGGGCGACGATCGGGTTCATCACCTTCATTGCCTCGATGATCAGGATCGTGTCGCCGGCCTTCACGGCCGATCCGGGCGCGGCGAAATTGGGGGCGCCGGGTTCGGGCGCGAGATAGACGGTGCCGACCATCGGCGACTTCACCGCGTCGGCGAAAGCGTCGGCGGCGGGGGCCGGTGCGGCCGCAGGGGCCGGAGCCGCGGGGGCGGCAGCGGCAGGCGCTGCGACGGGAGCGGGCGCATAGGCGACGGGCGCCGCGGCGGCGGTCAGCGTGCGCGCGACGCGCACCTTGCGGTCGCCGTCCTCGACCTCGATTTCCGAAAGCTGCGTGTCGTCGAGCAGCTCGGCGAGCGCGCGCACGAACGCCGGATCGATGTTGATGCCATTGTCTTTATGGTCACCCATGAGAATTTTCCTGTTGTTGCGGCCCCGGTCTGGCGGTGCCTGACCCCTGTTCTGATGGCGCCCCTCTTGTCAGAGACGGGCGGCGGCGTCCAGCGCCAGCGTATAGCTTTGCGCGCCATGGCCTGCAAAATGCGCGGCGGCGGCCATGCCGACATAGCTCACATGGCGGAACGGCTCACGCTGCATCGGGTCCGACAGATGGACCTCGATCACCGGCACCTTGATCGACTTGATCGCGTCGTGGATCGCGATCGAGGTGTGGGTATAGCCGCCCGCATTGAGCAGCACCGCCTTGGCGCCCTCGACATAGGCCTCGTGCAACCAGTCGATCAGCACGCCCTCGTGATTGGTCTGCCGACATTCGACGCGGAGCCCGAGTTCGGCGGCCCGCGCCTCCAGCCGCGCGTGAATGTCGTTCAGCGTATCATGGCCGTAAATCTCGGGCTCGCGGGTGCCGAGCAGATTGAGATTGGGGCCGGAAAGGACATAGACGAGCGGCGTTTCGGACAAGATGTGGCCTTTCGGAAAGGGACGGATCAGCGTTCGCGATCCTGATAGCGAAAAACACCCAATATCGCGATCCGGTCCTCGTGAATCTCGTATGCGATCTTGAAATGATATTTGATCGTCACGATGCGCCGGAACGGCCGGTCCGGAACCTGCATGCCCGAGCGCGGATAGTGCCCGAGTTGGTCGATCGTGCGATATATGTCCGACAGGATGTTCGGAAGCGACTCCGGGGCGATATTTTCATAATGATCGACGATGGCGCGCAGATCGGCTTCCGCCTCCTTGCGGAAAAGGATCGCCGTCATGCCGAGAAGGGGCGGCCAAAAATCCTGGCAATGTCGTCGGGGTCCGAAAATTCGGGCGCCGGATCAGCGGCACGGCGATCGATTTCGGCGAGTTCCCCGTTGGAGAAATCGAAGCGTTCCGACATCGAATCCATCAGCGCGGCCAACGCCTGCTCGACCGTTTCAAGCTGATCGGCGGGCAGTCGCTGTGCGAAGGAAAAGAATTTTTCGAGCGATGTCATACCATGATCATAAAGGAAAAAAGCTGCGCCGGATATGGCGTTTTCCGCGAAAGCCGGTAAGCGGTGCGCCATCATGTCCCTCATCACCATCATCCTCAACGGCGAACCGCGGCAGGTGCGCGCAGGCAGCATCGCCGACCTCGTCGCGTCGCTGGGGCTCGACGTGAAGAAGGTCGCGGTCGAGCGCAATCGCGAAATCGTGCCGCGCTCGACGCTGGCCGATGTCGCGCTCGCCGAGGGCGATGTGCTGGAAATCGTTCATTTCGTGGGCGGCGGCTAATGGCCGTCGCGCGCATCATACCCAATCGCTACACGGATGATCCGAAGGCGGGGGCGGGCTTCTTCAACGAGGTGCTGGGGCTGGAGACCGCGATGGCGATGGATTTCATCACCATCTATCGCTCGGCCGCGCAGCCGATGGCGCAGATCAGCATTCTCAGCGAAGACCCGTCGGGGCTGCGTCCCGCCTATTCGGTCGGCGTCGACGATGTCGACGCGGTCCATGCGCGCGCCGTCGAAGCGGGGCACGAGATCGTCTATGCCCTGCGCGACGAGCCATGGGGCGTCCGCCGCTTCTTCGTTCGCGACCCGCTCGGCGACATCGCGAATATCGTTCAGAACAAGGATTGAATGTGGACAAGATCGACAGTTGGAGCGTTGCCGGACGGACCTTCACGTCGCGGCTGATCGTCGGTACCGGTAAATATAAGGATTTCGAGCAGAACGCCGCCGCGGTCGAAGCCTCGGGGGCCGAAATCGTCACCGTCGCGGTGCGCCGGGTCAATGTGTCGGACCCGAATGCGCCGATGCTCACCGACTATATCGATCCGAAGAAAATCACCTACCTGCCCAATACCGCGGGCTGCTTCAACGCCGACGATGCGATCCGCACGCTGCGGCTGGCGCGCGAGGCCGGCGGCTGGGATCTGGTGAAGCTGGAAGTGCTGGGCGAGGCGAAGACGCTTTATCCGAACATGCGCGAGACGCTCGAGGCGACCGAGGTGCTCGCCAAGGAAGGCTTCCTGCCGATGGTCTATTGCGTCGACGACCCGATCGCCGCGAAGCAGCTCGAGGATGCGGGCGCGGTCGCGGTCATGCCGCTCGGCGCGCCGATCGGGTCCGGCCTCGGCATCCAGAACCGCGTGACGATCCGCCTGATCGTCGAGGGCGCGTCGGTGCCGGTGCTCGTCGATGCCGGCGTCGGCACCGCGAGCGATGCGGCGGTCGCGATGGAACTCGGATGTGACGGCGTGCTGATGAACACCGCGATCGCGGAAGCCAAAGACCCCATTCGCATGGCGCGCGCGATGAAGCTCGCGGTCGAGGCGGGGCGCGACGCCTATCTGTCGGGCCGCATGGGACAGCGGCGCTATGCCGATCCGTCGAGCCCGCTCGCGGGGTTGATCTGACCTTCTATCGTCATCCCGGCGAAGGCCGGGATCCCGCCGGTGCGTCAGGACGCGAGGGTGAGATCCCGGCCTGCGCCGGGATGACGGATGAGAGCTAGGGCACCCGCTTGACCGGCGGCGCGATCCAGCTTCCTTCGAGCGCCGGGCGGCGCGGGAGGTAGAGGCGCAGGTTCATGCTGAACGGCCCGTCGGGGGCGGGCAGCCAGTTGGCTTCCTTGTCGGCGCCCGGATTGTCCTTTTGAATATAAAGGTCGAGCGAGCCGTCGGCGTTGAAGGTCAGCTTGTCGCGGTCGCCGATCGCGAAGCGGTCGATCGGGTTGGCGACGAAGAACTGGTCGGCGCCATACATGGTCAGCGACCAGAAGGCGTCGGCGGGCGGAATCTGATCCTTGTCGAAATGGAGGACATAGCGCGACGCGCCGGTCAGCGGCTTGCCGTCGCCGTCGAGCGGCGCCATCGGATAAATGGCTTCCTCGGGCGGCAACGCGCCGAGACCGGCAAAGGCGACGAAGGCGCGCTGGAGATAATCATTGCCATAGACGCCGAGCGCATTGCCCATCGCGACCCAATTGTTGCGGGTGAGCGCGACGCCCTTTCGCCGGTTCACGATCCGCTGCCACGCATCGGCGGCGGCGCGCGTCAGCCCGCGCTGCACCGCCGGATCGGCGGCGGCGAGGTCGAAGCTCTGCCCCGGAACCAGCCCGACGCGCTCGATCCGCGCCAGTACCGCATAGTCGCTGGCGTGCGGCGGATTGTGCTTCAGCGTTTCGGCGAACAGCGCGAAGAAGGCGGCGGGGGTCATGTTCGCGACCTGCTCGACCGGCGGCGTCTTCATGTCGATCGTCGGATCAGACTTCAGCGCCGCGGGCGCCTGCGGCTTGCCCCAGCCCGACAGCGGCGTCGCGGCATAGCTCGCCTGGAGGGCGTGAACATGGTCGTAATCGGCGGCGCCGTTGGTCTGGATGCGGCCGATGATCCAGCCCATCTCGGTCGGGCTGCGCACCATCCGCATGCCCTTCGGCAGCGTCCCCTGCCAACGCGGCCCGACGAGCGCGACGATGCCGCCGTCATTGCCGGTGGTGCGCGTGCCGAGCGCGGCGAACACGTCGGTCCACATGTCCATGATCGGCACGACATGATAACGGCCCGCCGTTTTCGGCAGGGTGATGATCAGCGGCTCCTTGCCGACATCGAACCACAGCGGCGAATAGAGCGTGTCGGCATTGGGGCGCACGACGTCCTTGAAGGTCGCGTCGGGATAGGTCCGCATATGCCCGAACCGGTTCATCGGCGCGCGCATCCGGCCTTCGCTCGCGTTGGTCGACACGCGGCGCGTGGTTTCCATCAGCACCATCGGATAGGCGTAGGTATAGGCCTCGAGGCCGATGGCATAGGCGTCGTCCTCGCTGACCGGCGCGGCATAGGCCGCGCCGGTCACGAAGGCGGCCGCCATTGCCAGAAGGGCAAGCAGGCTTTTCATCGAATCACGCTCCTGTGGAATGTTGATGAGCGGGCCATAGGGGCGGGTGGTTCATCAGTCTGTCATCGCGCCGACAATCTCTTGGGGAACTTGCGGTTCGCGTTTAGACCGGGGCGGCAATAACAAGGCTCGTCATTGCTTCGCTTCGCTCGCAATGACGAATTAGGGGGTGCGTGCATGGTAGCGAGCCAAGGAGCATGGTCGCGCGAGGACCGTCTCGCCGCGCTTCGCCTCTGCCCGCTGTTCGCGGGCTGGCCCGAGGCGCGGCTTGCCGAGGTCGCGGCGATCGCGCGCGCCGAGCCATATCGGCGTGGCGCCGAAATCTTCGCGCGCGATCCCGAACGGCGCGAGGCGTTCGTCATCGCCGCGGGCGAGGTCGAGGTCAGCCGCGCGTCGGCGGCGGGCAAGAAATTCGTGCTGAGCCTGCAGGGGCCGCACGAAATCCTTGCGATCGTCCGCCTGCTTGCCGAGCCGCCGATCCATTATGTCTATACCGCTTATGAGGACAGCGTGCTGCTGCACCTGCCGTGCGACGGGCTGGCGGCGATCCTCGATGCCGATCCCATTCTCTGGCGCGACATCGCGTTGTTGATGTGCGCGCGGCACGGCGACAGCCTGCGTCAGCTCAACAATCAGAAGCTCGGCTCGCTTGAACAGCGGATGGCGGCGACTCTCGCCGATCTTGCGCGGATTCACGGTGTTGCGGGCCCCGCGGGGATCGAACTGGCGCTGCGCCTGCCGCAGGAACAGCTCGGCGCGATGCTCGGCGTGACGCGACAGAGCATCAACAAACTGCTGCGCGGGTTCGAGGCGGCGGGGCTGATCGCGGTCGACTATAATCGCGTCACGATCCTGAGCCCGGCGGCGCTCGACGACATCGCCGCGAGCGGATGATCCCTGCTTCGGGGCCGTTGGTCCCGCAAGGGGGAACAAGCGGGGCGCTGCCTCGTTGATCCGGCAAGAGGCGCACCCCTTTCGCCTCTGAAAAACCAAGGAGAAACCCCGTGGGTGAACTGACGGACAAGGCCAAGGGCCTCGCCAACGAAGCTGCCGGCAATGTGAAGCAGGCGGTCGGCAAGGCGACCGACAACGAACGGCTGCGCGCCGAAGGCGTGGCGCAGGAGCGCAAGGGCGAAGCCCAGAATCTGAAGGGCAAGGTCAAGGGCGCGCTCGGCGACAAAATCTGACGATCGCGTATCGTCACGCAGCGAAAGGCCCCGGAGTTCCGGGGCCTTTTATTCTAGGGCAGAGTAGCATTTTCTTCGTCACCCCGGACTTGATCCGGGGTCCCGCTCAGCGACGGTGACAAGCGGGACCCCGGATCAAGTCCGGGGTGACGAAGATGTCTCAGGACACGGATTTAACGCTCGATGTGCCCGCGTCTTATTTCCCGCCTGACGCGACCAGATCGACGTCGGTCATGCCGCCGTCGCGGCGCGCGAAAACGACATAGGCGAGGTCGCCCTTGGTGCCGCCGAGCATATGCTCGTTGCCGCGCACGCGGTGGTCGCTGGTGTAGCCGGCGCGCACCGCCATCGTGTGATAATAGTCGAGCACGCCCTGGATCGAGGCGGCGGTCTGGAAATTGACGACGCGGATGTTGCACTTGCCGCCGGCAACCCCCGCGGCCTCGCGCAGCGTTGCGCGCGGATAGACTTTGAACGCAGCGGGCAGGCGGTCGGCCCATGCATTGCCATAAGTCAGCTTGGCGTCGCAGCTTCCCTTCTGCTGCTCGCGTGCCAGCGCGCCGATCGTGACCGGACGCTTCGCGGCGCAATCGCCATTGCAGCCTTCCTCGAACGGCAGAGCTTTCGGCGCGGCGAGCAATTTGCCCGCGGCCTGCGCCGCCGCGGCTTCGGCGGCGGCCGCCGCCTTGCCCGCCGCGATGCCGGGGACGCCGCCGTCGACGGGCCGGTTGCCCGGCGCCGCGGCGTTGCGGTTCGCCTGGCCGGTCAGCTTGGGGTCGACCATGATCTTGTCTTCGAGCGCGCCCTTGACCGCCGGGTCGCTGTCGGTCAGCCCGTCGTCGAGCGGCTGAAGATCAGCCTTGGCGGCCGGATTGTCGCGGCAGCCCGCCAGCGGCACCGTCGCCGCCACCATCAGGCCCGCGATCAGCCATTTGCCCCGCACGATCATAGCTAACACTCCCTTAATATCTCGCCCGGAATGCCCGATCCTGGTTAAAAAGGCCCAAATAAAATGCGTTAACGGGTAAGACTTTGTTAGCCCAAAACTGTGCCGGAGCGAGACGGAATCTTTCGTTCCCCGTCACCCCGGCGAAGGCCGGGGTCTCGCCGCTGCTGTAGGACGCGATGGTGAGATCCCGGCCTTCGCCGGGATGACATGGGAAGAGATTCAATCGGCGAACTGCCCCGATCCGGTCTCGCGCGGCGCCGTGCGGATCAGCCGCGAGGTTTCGACCGCGGCCTGGCGGTGGACGACCGCCAGGCGATAGACCGGGTCGGTCACCATCGCCATGAAGGCGCCGCTGTTCGGATATTCGGCGACGAACATCGCGTCCCAATGTTCGCCGTCGGGGCCGATCACCATCGCCTCCATCGCGCCGCGCCAGACGATGCGGCCGCCGAGCCGCTCGAACACCGCCCCGCTGTCGCGACCGTAGTTCGCATAGGCCTCCGCCCCGCTGAGGTTCGCGCCTGCGAGCGGGTGATCGGCGGGATAGGTCGCCTTGTCCTTGAAGCGGACGAGGTTGAGCATGTGGATCACCGTGTTGCGCGGCAGCGCCTTGAAGGCGTCGAACTGCGCGCGCTCTGGGTCGACGTGGCGGTCGGTCATGGCTGGAACTCCTTGCGTTTCGCGCGCCAGGCGTCGGCGCTTTGCGTCCAGGCGTCGACCGGGGCATTCTCGAACGGGGCGGGGAGGCGGGTCGGGCCGCTGTTCGTCGCGCCGAGCCGCTTCGCCAGCGCCTGCGAGCGCGTGTTGGCGGGATCGATGCTATGCATCAGTTCGGGCCATTTCAGAAATTCGACCGCGAAGTCGCACGCCGCGACTGCGCCCTCGAAGGCATAGCCCTTGCCGGCGAATTTCGCCCGCACGCCATAGCCGATTTCGGGCGCGGGCCAGCCGTCGGGCTCCCACGGGCCGAGGCGGCCGACCCATTCGCCGCTGTCGCGCTCGATCACTGAGAACATCGAAAAGCCGCGAATGTGCCATGCGCCGGCCAGCGTGCACCATTGGCGCCATGCCGCCGAGCGCGGGCAGGTGCCGCCGATGAAGCGCATCGTCTCTTCTTCGGCGCACATGCCGGCAAAGGCGTCGAAATCCTCGGTTGCGGGCGGGCGCAGGATCAGCCGCTCGGTCACGAGCAGGGGGCCGTTCAACATGTCTCTTCTCCCGCAGCGATGGACCGCTGTTTGTGCGGCAAGCGGGATCGCGGGGCAAGGCCCACGAAAAATTTGAGGGCGCCGGTGGTTAGACCGGCGCCCTCTCCATCACGTGGTGCGGGCGGAGGGGTCTCGGACCCACACCCGCGACGGGTTCCTGTCGCTTAGCGGCAGCGATATTTGTCCTTGTCGATCTCACGGCCGAGCAGCGCGCCGCCCGCGGCGCCGAGCACGGTGCCGAGCAGCTTGTCGCCATTGCCCGCGATCTCGTGGCCGGCGAGGCCGCCGACCGCGCCGCCGATCAGGAGGCCGGTCGTGCCATTGTCCTTCTTGCAGCGGTAACGGCCGTCGCTGCCGCGCCAGATGCGCGTGTTGCTGTTCACGCGCTGGTCGCGCGAGGCGTAATAATTGCGGTTATGCTTGCGCTTCTTGTAATAATCCGCCGACGCCTCGGCCTGATGATAGCCGGGGACGGCCGTCGACACGCCGGCATAGGCGGGCGCGGTGCCGACGACGCTGGCCGCGACGAACAGGCCCATCATGCCTTTGGTCAAGATACGCATTATTCAAATCCTTTCCTGGTCTCGGCGCCTCCGTTCCGAACGGAACCGGGCGCTTCGAGGAGAGAACGAGCCGGGTCCGAAAGCCGTTGCATGAACCTGAGGCAACGAGACGAAGCGAGGGAATCCATCGACGAACCGAAAGGGCCTTGAAGGTGGCGCGCGGCCATGCGACATCTAGAAACATGCTGAACATCGCCTCGATCGTCATCGGCGTCATCGCGCTGATTCTCGCCATTCCCGCCTTCATTCCGCTGCTCGGCTGGGCGAATTGGGTGGTCGTGCCGATCGCGGTCGTCGGGCTGGCGCTCGGAGCGATGTCGAACCGGACCAGCGGGCGCAATCTCAACATCGTCGTCATCGTCATCGGCGTCGTTCGCCTGATGCTCGGCGGCGGCATCATCTGATCGAAGGATCATGGCACCTTCCTCCGCCCCCGCGGGGAGCGATCGGGGCGGCCTGCCCTATGCGCTCGCCGCCTATACGATCTGGGGCTTTGTCCCGCTGTTCTTCAAACTGCTCGAAAGCGTCCCGGCGGTCGAGGTGCTGGCGCAGCGCATCATCTGGTCGCTGCCGCTCTGCTTTCTCATCATGGTCTTTCGCCGCCAGATCTCCGGCTATCTCGCGGCGCTCCGCGACCCGCGCGTGCTGCGGATGCTGCTTGCGAGCGCGCTGCTGATCGCGGTCAACTGGCTCGTCTATATCTTCGCGATCTTCACCGGCCACGTCCTTGCAGCAAGCCTCGGCTATTATCTCAATCCGCTGATCAATGTGATGCTGGGGATGCTCTTTCTGGGCGAACGGCTCGGCCGGCTGCAACTCGTCGCGGTCGTCATCGCAGGGATAGGGGTCGCGATTCTGCTCGCGGGCGCGCTCGACACGCTGTGGATCAGCCTGACGCTGGCGCTGACCTTCGGTTTCTATGGCCTGATCCGCAAGATCGTGCCGGTGGGCTCGCTGCCCGGCCTCGCGATCGAGACGACGCTGCTGATGCCTTTGGCGCTCGCGGCCGCCGGCTGGTATCTGTGGGTCGGCGACGCGCGCGGTTTCGGGGCGGACAGTTCGATCAGTCTGCTGCTGATGGCGGGCGGGATCGTGACCGCGGTGCCGCTGCTGCTGTTCGCGACCGCGGCGCGGCGGATGAGCTACGCCGCGCTCGGCTTCGCGCAATATCTGGCGCCGACGCTGCAATTCCTGCTCGGCCTGTTCGCGTTCCACGAACCGCTGAAACCCGTGCAACTCGCTTGCTTCGTGCTGATCTGGATCAGCATCGCGGTGTTCAGCTTCGACATGTGGAGGAAGATGCGCGCCGAGCGGATGGGCGGATCGATCTGAGCCTGTTACCTCAATTCGTCATGCCGGACCCTTCGACAGGCTCAGGACAGGCTTGATCCGGCATCCATTCTTACCAACGCAGCTCTAAATGGACCCCGGATCAAGTCCGGGTGACGGAAGGGTTAAGTAAGTTTCCAGCCCAGCGTTTCGCCCGCATGGAAAGGCACGACCTCGCCGATCCGCTCCGGCACGAGCGTTTCCCCGCGCTCCAGCGTGATCGTCCCGCCATTGAGCGGCAGACCATAGAAATTCGGCCCATGCTCGCTGGCGAACCCTTCGAACCTGTCGAGCGCGCCTTCCTCGTCGAACACCGTCACATAGGATTCGAGCGCGTAGGGTGCGTTGAAGATGCCCGCGCAGCCGCAGGCAGCCTCTTTCGTATGCACCGCGTGCGGGGCGCTGTCGGTGCCGAGGAAGAATTTCGGCGATCCCGACACCGCCGCCGCGCGCACCGCGAGCCGGTGCTGCTCGCGCTTGGCGACGGGCAGGCAATAAGCGTGCGGGCGGATGCCGCCGACGAGCATCGCGTTGCGGTTGATATGGAGATGCTGCGGCGTGATCGTCGCGCCGATATTGGCGGGCGCGTCCTTCACGAAATCGACCGCTTCGGCCGTGGTGATATGCTCGAAAACGATCTTGAGGGTCGGCAACGCCTTGACCAGCGGCGCCAGCGTGCGATCGATGAACACCGCCTCGCGGTCGAAGATGTCGACGTCGTGATCGGTGACTTCGCCGTGGATCAGCAGCGGCATCCCGATCTCGGCCATGCGTTCGAGCACACCCATGATGTTCGCGATGTCGGTGACGCCGTGCGCGCTGCCCGTCGTGGCATGGGCGGGGTAGAGCTTCGTCGCGGTGAACACGCCCTCGGCATGGCCGCGCGCCAGCTCGTCGGCGTCGCTATGATCGGTGAGGTACGCGACGATCAGCGGCGTGAAGTCGAATTCCTTCGGCACTGCGGCGCGAATGCGGTCGCGGTAGGCGATGCCTTCCTTTGCGGTCGTCACCGGCGGTGACAGGTTCGGCATGACGATCGCGCGCGCGAACTGGCGCGCGGTATGGTGCGCGACCTGTTCCAGCATCGCGCCGTCGCGCAGATGGACGTGCCAGTCGTCGGGAAGGCGGATCGTCAGGCGGTCGGTCATTCGTATCTCCTCCCTCCCGCAGGTGGGAGGGGGCGTTCAGAGGCGCGTGACTCTGAACGCGGGTGGGCGAGTCCGTGGCGGCGCTTAGCTGAAGTTGACGTCCAGGCCCACCCCAAACCCCTCCCGCAGGCGGGAGGGGCTTTAAGTTGTCGGCACGCCGCCCTATTTTCCGTTTATGCCCAATACCACCCTCAACGATCGCGCGCTCCTTCGACTTTCGGGCGAGGATGTGCGCGGCTTTCTGCAAGGCCTCGTCACCAACGATGTTTCGGGCAATCTGCCGGTGTGGGCGGCGCTGCTGACCCCGCAGGGGAAAGCGCTGTTCGATTTCCTGATCTGGGGCGACGAAGAGGATGTGCTGATCGATTGCGAGCGCGCCGCCGCCGACGATCTGACCAAGCGCCTGACGCTCTATCGCCTCCGCCGCGCGATCACGATTGCGCGTGAGGACGGGCTCGGCGTCCACTGGGCGAAGGAAGGCGATCTCGGCGTCGTCGATCCGCGCCTGTCCGACCTTGGCCAACGCTGGCTTGCGCCCGCAGGGGAAGGGGAGGGTGCCGATGCCGCCTGGCAGGCGCACCGCCTGTCGCTCGGCGTTACCGAGGGGCGCGCCGAACTCGGTGACGGCACGACGCTTTGGCTCGAATGCAACGCCGCCGAACTGAACGGTGTCAGCTTCACCAAGGGCTGCTATGTCGGGCAGGAGAATACGGCGCGAATGAACTGGCGGCAGAAGGTCAATCGGCGGCTGGTGGTCGTGCCGATCGGCGAGGCCGACGACAAGCGGCAGGTTGTCACCTGGCCTGAGCTTGGCTGGTCGGTCGAGCATCGCCGAGTCGAAAATATCGACCCCGCCGCCGCGCCTGGCTGGATGCGCGAAGCGCTCACCGCCGATCGGGGGGCATGACACCTTCCTCGTCACCCTGAACTTGTTTCGGCATGACAAAGGATGAAGGGGGTCGCGAGCCGGTCGCACACCGATATTCACATCGACCCACTACCCCCAGTCGCGGTTCATGACAGGTGCAGGCGGGCGCGGTAGATTTACCGCCATGCGCGCCCTTCTGATCGCTTCGGCGCTCGCCGCCGCTCTCCCGGTTGCTCCGGTCCTCGCCGCCGATCCTCCGCTCGTGCCGATCGCGCCCGAGGAAGCGGCCGCCCCCTCGCTATTGGTGCCGCTCGCCCCGGATTCGCCGTGGACTGCGCGCTTCGCGGCGGCCGCGGATGACTTGTTGCCCGCGCTGCGATCGGGCGAGGAAAGCCGCTGGGGCCCGCTGCTCGGCGGGCCGTGGCTGAGCGCGCCCGACCGCGCGCGCGTTGCCGCCTTGCTGCGCGACCGCGACGGCCCGTTCGGCCAGGCGCTTTCCGGGCAGGCTGGCACTCGCCGCATCATCCTGGGGTGGCAGCCGCCCGCGACGTTGAACACCGCGGATCGCGCCGCGATCGCCGCGCGACCCGAGGCCGAGGCGATCGTCTGCTGGGCTGCAGAGGGTGCCGCCGATACCGGATGGCCGCGCACCGCACGCGAAGCGGACAATGCGCCGGTGCGCCCCTATGCGTGCGCGCGCATCACCTATTCGGTGCGGGACGGCGCGCCGCGCTGGCGCGCCTTCGTCGAGGGCTGATTTAACCATTCCCCAATCATGATCTGCGACAAGCGCGCCATGTTGCAGCGTTTCATCTCCTTGGCCGGTATCATTGCGGTGGGCTCGATCGGCATAGCCAATATCGCGGGCCGTCAAAGGGCCGAAGGGCCCGCGGCGCCCGCGCCGGACCCCTATGCCGGCGAAAGCAACTGGACGACGCGCGGGCGGGACGCCGCTGCGGCGTCCGCCAAGGCTGCCGCCTCGCGGCCGAGCGAGGTTCGACTCCGGCGCGCCTCCGATTCGCATTTCTATGCCGACACGGATGTGCAGGGGACGCAGATCCGCATGCTCGTCGACAGCGGCGCCTCGCTCGTCGCGCTGACGCGCCGCGATGCGGAAGCGATCGGGATCGACGTCGACCGTCTGCCGGTCGCGGGCATGGCGCAGACGGCCGGCGGGCAGATACCGATGCGCATCACGATGCTCGACCGCGTCGAGGTCGACGGCATCGAGGTCCGCAACGTCGAGGCCGCGGTGATCGACGCCGACATGGGCGTTTCGCTGCTCGGCCAGAGCTTCCTCGCCAAACTCGACGCGGTGAATGTCGAAGGGGATATGATGACGCTGCGGTGAGGCGGGGTGTGCTTGGGGTGGGAAGCGGACGCTACCGGCTGTCCCGATGCCGCGAACTTGCCATGGTATTAAAGCGCGCTTCGCCAATCTCCGAAGCATGGCGTGATGCGAAGCGGTAGACGAAAAGTGCGATCACAGCGGTGCTGAGCAGGATCAGTCCCGGCACAACAAGACCTTCAGGCCAATCCGCATCTCGCGAAAGAAATATCGCTGCAGCGATACCGCAAACTGCAACTACGGTTGTTCCGCTACGCGCTGGGCTCAAGTCGTGATCGGCCTCGTTGTTACGAGGGGCTGAGACGCACCATGCGATAGACAGAATGCACCATCCAAGATGAACGTCGTTGCTCAAGTCTCTCAGTTGATCTGTAACCGGCATACGCGTCGTCATATAAGCAATGAGCAACCAAGCGCCTGTCGCCATCAAAAAGAGGCATTGGATGATGGGCCTCCAGAACTGCCTGGTGCCGAGCTTCCGAATTAAGCCACCCATTGCGCTCCTCGCCTGTCAGTCAGCAAGTAACATGCACCACTTCGCCGATGTCCGCAATCGGTCGCAAACCGTCTTTAGGCACCCGAGCCGCCGACGGCGTTGCTCTTGCCAAACCCCGGCGATTTCCCCACATCGCTGCCATGAACGCTCCCCATCCCCCGCTGAAGGCCGCGATCGTGCCGGTCACCGCTTTCCAGCAGAATTGCACTTTGCTGTGGTGCACTGAAACCAACAAGGCGGCTTTCGTCGATCCCGGTGGCGACCTCGACAAGCTCCGGGAAGCGGTCCGGCAGACCGGGGTCGAGGTCGAGAAGATCCTCGTCACGCACGGTCATATGGACCATTGCGGTCAGGCCGGGGTGCTCGCGAAGGAACTCGGCGTGCCGATCGAGGGGCCGCACGAGGACGACCGCTTCTGGATCGAAAAGCTGAGCGAGGACGGCGCGCGCTTCGGCATGGAGGGCGAGCCGTTCGAACCCGACCGCTGGCTCGTCGACGGCGACAAGGTGACGGTCGGCAATCTTCAGATCGACGTCATCCACTGCCCCGGCCACACGCCCGGCCATGTCGTCTTTTATCACGGGCCTTCGAAGCTCGCGATCGTCGGCGACGTGCTTTTCCAGGGATCGATCGGCCGCACCGACTTTCCGCGCGGCAATCACCAGCAGCTTCTCGATTCGATCACGCAGAAGCTGTGGCCGCTCGGCGGTGACACCATCTTCCTGCCCGGTCACGGTCCGCACAGCAGCTTCGCGCAGGAACGGCGGACGAACCCCTATGTCGCCGATGGGGTGGTGGGGACCTGAAGATAGCCCTCCCGCAAGCGGGAGGAGCGATCATCAATTCGGTGCGACCACTTCCGTATGCACGGCCTTCGCCGCGCCGAAGCTCACCGGGGTCGTATAGACGACGGTCAGCGCGGTGATTGCGAGGCCGAGCTGGGTCAACATGGTGATGATAGTGCCAATCATGCGGCCCCAGCGCATCCCGTCCATGCCGAGCGCGTGGAGGATGCGGCCGACCAGATAGAGCGCGCCGGCCGCCCAAAGCGCCATCGACGGCCCCAGGCCGAGCTCGACGAGCGCGAGCAGGATCAGCACGAAAGCGGTATTCTCGACGAAATTGCTGTGCGCGCGCATCCGCCGCGTGACGGCTTCGTTGCCGCCGTCGCCGACGAAGACCTTCTCCCGCGTCCGCACCCGCCCGACGCGCACGCTGAGCCAGAGATTGAGCAGCGCCGCGGCCGCGGCAATGGTCAGGCTGATCGGCAAGATGATCATATAGTCCCCCCTGTTGGCCGGGATTCCGGCAAGGACGGAGATGTGGCATTGACGGAGGGGCAGGGCAAGGCCGCTTCCTGTTCGCGGGAGCGTCGATCGCCCCTTTGCCTCGGGGGTTGCCTTTGCGGGCAAAAACGCTATAGCCGCGCCCGATCCGGCACCCGACACCAACAGGCGTTGAGGCACCCACCGGCGGAAGATTTCCGGCCGCTTTTCAGGCGGTAACAGGTCTTCGGCGCGGTGGGCGGGCCAGTCATTTCCGGCAACGGAGGTGACATGTTCGGGTTCGCCGATTCGATTGAACATATAGGAATGCAGGAAATAACATGGCCGTCCCCAAGCGAAAAACCTCGCCCTCGAAGCGCGGCATGCGTCGCAGCCACGACAGCCTGAAGGTCGAAGCCTTTCAGGAATGCCCCAATTGCGGCGAGCTGAAGCGCCCGCACAACCTGTGCAACGCCTGCGGCCATTATAACGGCCGCGAAGTGGTGGCTGGCGCCTAAGCCAAGCCGGAGAGCGCCAGAAAATGAGCCTGACACCGCGAATCGCGATCGATGCGATGGGCGGTGACGTGGGCGTTCGCGTGATGTGCGCGGGCGCGGCGATGGCGCGCCACCAGCACGACGGTCTGCGCTTCCTGCTCGTGGGCGACGAGACGCGGATCAAGACCGCGCTCGACAACCACCCGAACCTGCGCGCGGCGTCGGAGATCATCCACACCGACAAGGTCGTCTCCGGCGAGGACAAGCCCAGCCAGGCGCTGCGCGGCGGTCGCGGCAGCTCGATGGGGCTCGCGATCGACGCGGTGAAGCGCGGTGACGCCGGCGGCGCCGTTTCGGCGGGCAATACCGGCGCGCTGATGGCGATGGCGAAGGTCGCGCTGCGCACCATGCCGGGGATCGACCGGCCGGCGCTCGCGGCGCTGCTGCCGTCGCTCGGCGACAATGACGTCGTCATGCTCGACCTCGGCGCCAACACCGATTGCGACGCGAACAATCTGGTCCAGTTCGCGGTCATGGGTGCCGCCTATGCCCGCACCGCCATGGGCCTGGAAAAGCCGCGCGTCGCGCTGCTCAACATCGGCACCGAAGAGCTCAAGGGCACCGACGAAATCCGCGACGCCGCCGCGCTGCTGCGCGAGGCCGAGGGGCTGCCGATGCAGTTCGCCGGCTTCATCGAGGGCGACAAATTGTCGCGCGGCGAGGTCGATGTCGTCGTCCACGACGGTTTCTCGGGCAATATCGCGCTCAAGACGATCGAGGGAACGGCGCGCTTCGTTACCGACCTGCTGCGCCGCGCCTTCACCTCGTCGGTGCGTTCGAAGATCGGCTTCCTGATCTCGCGCCCCGCGACCGAATTGCTGCGCCACCATCTCGATCCCAACAACCATAATGGCGCGGTGTTCCTGGGGCTCAACGGCGTCGTGCTGAAAAGCCACGGCAGCGCCGATGCGAAGGGGGTCGCGAATTGCGTCCACCTCTGCGCCGAACTCATCGAAAAGGATATCACGCGTCAGGTGACCGAGGATCTCGCCAATTTCCGTGGGAGCGCCGCGGCATGACCCTGCGCGCGATTTTGTCCGGCACCGGCTCGGCTTTGCCGCGCACGCGCGTCTCCAACGCCGAACTCGCGACGCGCGTCGATACCAGCGACGAATGGATCGTCGAGCGCACCGGCATCCGCTTTCGCCATATCGCCGAACCCGACGAGACGACCGCGACGCTGGGCGCTGCCGCAGCGAAGGAAGCGCTGGCGGCCGCCGGGCTCGACGCGGCCGATATCGGCCTGATCATCGTCGCCACCGCGACCCCCGACAATACGTTCCCCGCCAGCGCGACCAAGGTGCAGGCGCTGCTCGGCGCGCCCGACTGCATCGCATTCGACGTCGCCGCCGTCTGCTCGGGCTTCCTCTATGCCCTTTCGGTCGCTGATTCGATGCTCCGCACCGGCGCCGCGCGGCACGCGCTGGTGATCGGCAGCGAGACGTTCAGCCGCATCCTCGACTGGGAGGATCGCACGACCTGCGTCCTGTTCGGCGATGGCGCGGGCGCGGTCGTCCTGTCGGCCGAGGAAGTCACCGACGATCGCGGCATCCTCGCGACCCGGCTCCACGCCGAGGGCAAATATTGCGACATGCTCTACGTCGACGGCGGTCCGTCGACGACCGGCACCGTCGGCCACGTCCGCATGCAGGGCCGCGAAGTGTTCCGCCATGCCGTCACCAACCTGGCATCGGTGCTGGGCGAGGTGATGGAAGAGGTCGGCCTTGCCGCCAGCGACATCGACTGGGTTGTGCCGCATCAGGCGAACAAGCGGATCATCGACGCGACCGCGAAAAAGCTGGGCCTGTCCGCCGAGCGCGTCGTGTTGACCGTCGACCAGCACGCGAACACGTCGGCGGCGTCAGTGCCGCTCGCGCTCGACCTCGCGGTCCGCGACGGCCGCATCAAGCGCGGCGACCTTGTCGTGCTCGAGGCGATGGGCGGCGGCTTCACCTGGGGCGCGGCGGTCCTGCGCGTCTGATTCCAGCGATTCTCCCCCGCTTGTGGGAGGGAATATGTTCACCGCATCAACTCCTCGCTCCATCCAATTCAGTTTGGAGGATTTATTCGCTTTTGTTACATAGGGAGCGGGACTCGTGTCGGTGGGGGCCTTCCGGGAACCTTTGGGTTGCATCCGCTTCAGGAGGGGAAGGGAAGAAGATGACGTCAGGGACGCTTACGCGCGCCGATATCGCGGCGAAGATCAACCAGCAGATCGGCTTGTCGCGCAATGAATCGGCGACGATCGTCGAATCGATATTGGACCATATGTCGGACGCGCTCGCCAATGGGCAGAATGTGAAGATTTCGGGCTTCGGCACCTTCGTGCTGCGCGACAAGGCGCAGCGGATCGGCCGCAATCCCAAGACCGGGATCGAAGTGCCGATCCTGCCGCGCCGGGTGATGACCTTTCGCGCCAGCCAGTCGATGCGTGCTCGCGTCGCCGGTAAATAGCCTGGGTATGGCGCATGGCTGATTCCGACCATGGCGCGGGTGGAAGCGCGGACAGGGGCAAGGCGGCGAGCGCGATGCTCGCGATCGGCGAACTCGCCGATCGCATCGGCGTGCCGACGCATGTCCTGCGTTATTGGGAAACGCGCTTTCCGCAGCTCCGCCCGCTCCAGCGGTCGGGGCGGCGGCGCTATTACCGCGCCGAGGACGTCGCGCTGGCCGAACGCATCCACCATCTGCTGCATGTGAAGGGCTTCACGGTCGAGGGCGCGCGCAAGGCCTTGTCGCAGCCCAATGGCGTCGTCGCTGCCGAGGTTGGCGCCCCTTCGGTTGCCACGCCGGCTTCCGTCGCATCATCACATGGGGTTCCGGTGGATGCGCTGATCGCGCTGCGCCGGCGGCTTGCCGAGGCGATCGGGTGAGCGCCGCGCCTGGGCGATATTCGATTGTGACATCTCCCAATCTCGTCATCCCCGCGAAAGCGGGGACCCAGAGCGTGCGTCGGCTAACCCCGCTTCTGGGTTCCCGCTTTCGCGGGAATGACGAAGGGTAGGAAATAATTCGGTCGCCACCCAATGCCGACAGTCAACGTCAATCATCATCCATCGCCGGCGCGAGCGCCGGGTCGAGGTCGCGCGGGCGAACGAAGGCGGTGATCCGCGCCTGATTGACGTCGAGCGCCGACCAGTCGGCGATGTCGAGCTCGAGCCGGACCAGCGCCGAGGTCGGCAGCTTTTCCTCGACCGCGGCGCGCAAATTCCCGTCGCCCTCTTCGGGCGCGAGCATCAGCGCGAGATCCTCGAGCCCCGGATTATGCCCCGAAATCAGCAGATGTTCGGCGTCCTTGCCGGTGTCGCGCAGCACGTCGATCAGCGTCGCCGCCGAGGCGAGATAGATACGCCGGTCCCAGACCGGCTCGATCGCGTCGAGGCCCGCGGCGGGCTGGAAGATGTCGAGCGTTTCGGTGACGCGCACCGCGGGCGAGGCGACGATACGGTCGACCGGCATCGCGTGCCGCTTCACATATTGGCCGATCAGTTCGGCGCCGCGCCGCCCGCGCGCGTTGATCGGCCGGTCGAAATCGCGCTCTACAGCCACGTCCCAACCCGATTTCGCGTGCCGCAGGATGGTCAAACTCTTCAAGATCGCTCCCCGCCTGTCCCCTCGTTCCCGGCCTTCTGCCGCAAACTCATGACGGTGAAAAGGCAGGATATGCGCTTTTTCGCTGCTGCACATTGGCGGCCGCGACGTGGTTCACCGCCTCGTCGAGCGGCAGGCGGCGGATCGGGGTGCCCTCGGGAAAGGCGCTCAGCAGCCGCGACGGGAAACTCGGCGACAGCATCACGAACTGGCCGAAATCGTCGGCGCGGCGGATCAGGCGGCCGAAGGCCTGGCCGATGCGGGCGCGGATGACGCTGTCGTCATAGGCGCTGCCGCCCTGCGCCGCGCGCCGCGCCGCGTGCAGGATCGTCGGGCGCGGCCAAGGCACCCCCTCCATGATCACGAGCCGCAGCGAATCGCCCGGCACGTCGACGCCGTCGCGCAGCGCATCGGTGCCGAGCAGCGAGGCGTGCGGGTCGGCGCGGAAGATGTCGACGAGCGTTCCGGTGTCGAGCGGATCGACATGCTGGGCATAGAGCGGCAGCCCGGCGCGCGCGAGCCGGTCGGCGATCCGCGCATGGACGATGCGCAGCCGCCGGATCGCGCTGAACAGCCCCAGCGCGCCGCCCCCCGATGCCTCGATCAGCCGGCTGTAGGCACCCGCGAGCGCGGGAAGGTCGCCGCGCGCGATGTCGGTGACGATCAGCACTTCGGACTGGCGTGCATAATCGAACGGGCTCGGCACCGCGAAATGCCGTACCCCGCCGCCCAAATGCCGCGCGCCGGTGCGGATGTCGGCGTCGGTCCATCCCGATCCGCCGCGCCCGCCGCCGCGCAGCGTCGCGGAGGTCACGAGTACGCCTTGCGCCGGACGATACACCACCTCCGCGACCGGCCGCGCGGGGTCGAGCCAGTGGCGGTGGAGCCCCAGATCGAACTCGCGCCCGTCGTAGCGATCGACCGCGAGCCAGTCGACGAAATCGGGATCGGCGGGGCCGCCGACGCGCCCGAGCAATGACAGCCATGCGCCGAGCGTGTCGATCCGCGTGCCGAGGCTCGCCCGCGCGCCGTCAACCCGCGCGCGCGCCTGGCCGTCGAGCCAGTCGGGCGGGTCCTCGACCAGCGCGTCGAGCCGTTTGCCGAGCGCCAGCAGCGGCCGCAGCAGCGCCTCGACCGCGTCGCTCGCACCCGCCGCCGCCGCGACCAGTTCGGGATCGGGGTCGGCCAGTTCGGTTTCGAGGCCATAGCCCGCGTCGGCGGTGCGCGTGTCGACGCTGCGTGCATAGACCTGTCCGCGCACCGCGACGAGCAGCCGCTCGATCGCGCCCCATGGCTCCTTCTCGGCAATCCGGGCGAGCCAGCCTTCGCCGGGCAGTTCGCCCGCCGCGGCGATCGCCGCCTGGATCGCGCGCTCGCCCGCCTCGTCATAGCTCGCGACGTCGGCGAGCCGCGCCGCGAGCCCGCGCCGCCGCCCGCGCGACTTGCCTTCGGGGCCGAGCACCCAGCGGCGAATTTCCAACGCTTCCTGTCCGGTCAGCGCCGCCGCGAACATCGAATCGGCGGCATCCCACAGATGATGCCCCTCGTCGAAGATCAGCCGCGTCGCGGGCGCGCCGCCCCCCTCCTGCGAACTTGGGCGCGGGCGGGCGGCCTGCACCATCGTCAGCGCGTGGTTGGCGATGACGATGTCGGCCTGCGTCGCGGCGCGCGCCGAGCGTTCGATGAAGCATTTGCGGAAATGCGGGCAGCCCGCGTAAATGCACTCGCCGCGCCGGTCGGTCAGCGCCGTGGTGCCGTTGCGACGGAAGAGGGCGGGGAGCCAGCCGGGCAGGTCGCCCCCCACCATGTCGCCGTCGCGCGTATAGGCCGCCCAGCGCGCGACGAGCTGCGCGAGGATCGCCGCGCGCCCCGAAAAGCCGCCCTGCAGCGCATCTTCCAGATTGAGCAGGCAGAGATAATTCTCGCGCCCCTTTCGCACGACGACCTTCTCGCGGTGCGTCGCGGCGTCGGGATAGAGCTTCTCGGTCTCGCGCGAAAGCTGGCGTTGCAGCGCCTTGGTGAAGGTCGAGATGCAGACTGCGCCCGCCGACTGGTCGATCCATTGTTTCGCGGGGGCGAGATAGCCGAGCGTCTTGCCGATTCCGGTGCCCGCCTCGGCGACCAGCATCTCTGGCGCGTCCTTGCGCGCGCGTGGGCCGAAGATCGCGGCGGCGGCGCGGGCATAATCCTGCTGCCCCGCGCGCCGCTCGGCGCCGTCGCCGGTCAGCCGGTCCAACCGCGCCGTCACGTCGTCGGGATTTACCGTCACCTGCCTTGGCTGCGCGCGCGGCGGCGCTTCCTCCCATTCGGGCAGGCGCGCGAACAGCCAGCGATCGGCCTTGCCCGGCGGATCGAGCCGCGATTGCAGCAGCGAGGCCCACGGCCAGCGCTGGCGGCCGAGCGCCTGGAGAGCGTGCCACGCCCCCTCGCGCTCGGGCCAGTCCGGGTCGTCGAGGCTCGCGAGCATCGCCGCCGCCGCCTGCGGCAGAAAGACGGCAATGTCATCCTCGCGCGTGGGCGGCGTCAGCCCGAGCGCGGCGGCGATTCCCGCAGGGGTCGGCACTGCGAAGCGCGCGGGATAAAGGAAAGCGAACAGTTCGAGCAGGTCGAGCCCCGACAATTCGGGATAGCCGAGCCGGTCGCCGGTCAGCGTGGCGCCCAGCAGCAGGTGCGGTGTCGCCGCCACCGCCGCGATCGCCTCGCCGCGCCCGACCCGTTGCACGCGCCCGCCCGCATCGGCGATCCAGATGCCGACATGGCTCGCATGGAGTGCGGGCAGGGCAAGGGGATCGACGCGGGGGAGCATGGCCCCACGCTAGGGACAAAAGAGGAACGCGGCAAGCGTGCGGATGACCGCCTCATTTCGTCATCCCCGCGAAAGCGGGGACCCAGGGTGGGGTAGGCCGACGCACGCTCTGGGTTCCCGCTTTCGCGGGAATGACGATGTTTGGGTATGGTTGGTTGGGTTAATTGAGCCCCCGCCGTCCGAACATCGGCGCGCGCTGGTTCAGAAACACCGGCGGCGTATCCATCACCGCGCTCCGCCGCGCGGCCTCCAGCGCCTTGAACAGCGCCCCGTGCGTCAGCTCATAAGGAAAGCGCACCCCCATGCGGTCGAATTCGGACCACATGACGACGGCATAAGTGACCTCGCCCGCATAATGGATTTCGCAGCGCGAGCGTGCCGGCATGCTCGCCCCGTCGATTCGCGCCCCGCCCTCGGACAGGTCGGCGATGCGGCCGCCGACGAAGTTGAGGACGCCGTTGACCATGATCTCGATCGAGACCGGAGTCCGCTTGTGGCTGCGTGCCGTGGGGGCGCGAAAATTCGTCATGGGGGGAAGCTAGGCCCGACATGGTAAATTTTCCGGTAATGATGATCTCACAACCGGGATGTGCCCCATGTGGGCACTTTTGCCTTCGAATTGGCCGATCTTGCCGCTATGGGCGCAGCCATGACTGACCTGCACCTGCATCCTTCGCTGCGCGAGCCCGCGCAAACGTCCAAGGCCTGGCCGTTCGAGGAAGCGCGCAAGCTGATCAAACGCTATCCCGACGGCAAGCCGGGGGGTGAGGCGGTGCTGTTCGAGACCGGCTACGGCCCCTCGGGCCTGCCGCACATCGGCACCTTCAACGAAGTGCTGCGCACGACGATGGTCCGCCGCGCCTATGAGGCGCTGACCGGCGGCGCGGCGACGCGGCTGGTGGCGTTCAGCGACGACATGGACGGGCTGCGCAAGGTTCCCGACAATGTGCCCAATCAGGCTATGCTGCGCGAACATCTCGGCAAGTCGCTCACCGCCATCCCCGATCCGTTCGGCAAGTATGAGAGTTTCGCGCATCACAACAATGCGATGCTGCGCGAATTTCTCGACCGCTTCGGCTTCCAATATGAGTTTGTGAGCTCGACCGAGCGCTACAAGTCGGGCGCGTTCGACGTGGCGCTGAAGAATGTCCTGCGCCACAATCAGGACATTCTCGACATCATGTTGCCGACCTTGCGGGCCGAGCGCGCCGCGACCTATTCGCCGATCCTGCCGGTCAGCCCCAAGTCGGGCATCGTGCTCCAGGTGCCGGTGACCGTCGTCGACGCGGACGCCGGGCTCGTCTCGTTCGAGGACGAGGGCGAGACGATCACGCACAGCATCCTTTCGGGCGGCGCGAAGCTGCAATGGAAGGTCGACTGGGCGATGCGCTGGGTCGCGCTGGGCGTCGATTATGAGATGTACGGCAAGGATCTGACCGACAGCGGCATCCAGTCGGGCAAGATCGCGAAAGCGCTCGGCGGCCGCAAGCCCGAGGGGCTGATCTATGAGATGTTTCTCGACGAAAAGGGCGAGAAGATTTCGAAATCGAAGGGCAACGGCCTCAGCCTCGAACAATGGCTCGATTACGGCAGCGAGGAAAGCCTCGCTTTCTTTGCCTATCGCGAGCCCAAGGCGGCGAAGCAGCTTCACATCGGCGTGATCCCCAAGGCGGTCGACGAATATCTTCAGATGCGCGGCAATTATCCGGCGCAGGACGGCGACAAGAAGCTCGGCAACCCGGTGCACCACGTCCATGTCGCGCGCGGCGAGGATGTGCCCGCGGCCGAACTGCCGGTGACTTTCGGCCTGCTGCTCAACCTCGTCGGGGTGATGGGCGCCGATGCCTCGAAGGACCAGATCTGGCGCTACCTCGGCCAATATGTCGCGGGTGCGAATGCGGACGCCTATCCCGAACTCGACCGGCTGATCGACAATGCGATGGCGTATAACCGCGATTTCGTCGCGCCGACCTTGCAGCGCCGCAAGCCGCAGGGCGGTGAGGGGGCGGCCCTGAAGGCGCTCGACGACAAGCTCGCCGCGCTTCCTGCCGATGCCTCGGCCGATGATATCCAGAACATCGTCTACGAGATCGGCAAGGATGAGGCCTATGGCTTCGAGAATCTTCGCGATTGGTTCAAGGCACTCTACGAAACCCTGCTCGGGTCGAGCGCGGGGCCGCGCATGGGCAGCTTCATCGCGCTGTTCGGCATCGCGAATACGCGGCGGTTGATTGCGGAAGCGTTGGACTAGGGAAATCCTGTAATCCGTTCGTGCTGAGCTTGTCGAAGCACCGTTCTTTTTTCTTTCGACGCCGAAAGAAAGAACGGCCCTTCGACAAGCTCAGGGCGATCGGCTCTTGGAACGCATGTTGCGAATGAAGGGGCTAGATTGATGATCGACATCTTCACCACCGGCGGAACGATCGACAAAGTCTATTTCGACGCGCTCAGCGAGTTCCAGATCGGCCCCGCGGCGATCCCCGACATGCTGCGCGAGAATAATGTCCACGTCCCGCACCGCGTCACGCAACTCATGCGCAAGGACAGCCTCGAGCTCGACGACGCCGACCGCGAGACGATCCGCGCCGCGGTCGCCGCGAGCGATGCGGACTGCATCCTCGTCACCCACGGCACCGACACGATGGTCGTCACCGGGCGCGTGCTCGCGGGGATCGCGGGCAAGACGATCGTGCTCACCGGGGCGATGCAGCCCGCGTCGGTGCGCGCGAGCGACGCCGAATTCAACGTCGGCTTCGCGCTCGCCGCGGTGCAGACGCTGCCGCCCGGCGTCTATGTCGCGATGAACGGGATGATTTTCGACCCCGCGACGACGGTGAAGGACCGCGCCGCCGGACGCTTCCGCGCCGGGACCTGAATTTCCTTTCGCCTGTGATCGAGATCATGCGACAAGGCCGCCGGGTCGTGTGACAAGAACAGCGGGCGACGAGTCGCCCCACTTCTATCTGGACAGCCAAGGGAAGGGACGATCACATGAACAGCCACAAACTCGCCAGTCTCATCGCCGCTTCGGCGACCGCGGTCGCGCTTTCGGGCGCCGCGCTCGCCGCCGACCCGGCGCCGCACGCCAAGCGCGTCGGCGCGAGCGACACGGTCAAATGCTATGGCGTCAACAGTTGCAAGGGCACCTCGGACTGCAAGACCGAGGCAAGCTCGTGCAGCGGCGACGCCGGGTGCAGCACCGCGGGCAATAGCTGCGCGGGCGCGAACAGCTGCAAGGGCAAGGGCTTCAAGAAGCTCGCCGCGGGCAAATGCCTGACCGACGGCGGCAAGATCGCGGTCTGACGACAACGGACGGGTCCGGCCGGCGCCGGACCCGAACCGCCGACGGAGAGCGAGCGTGCGCGCCGAGGACAGCAGGACAGTGCCATCGCCGGGCTTTGGCCTCGGCCTGCGCCCCGACCATTATTCCGATTTTCTGGCGGGACCGCAGCCGGTCGAATGGCTGGAGATCATCTCCGAAAATTACATGGTGCCGGGCGGGCGCCCGCTCGCCATGCTCGACCGCATCCGCGCCGACTATCCGATGGTGATGCACGGCGTGTCGCTGTCGATCGGGTCGGACGAGCCGCTGGACAGGGCCTATCTCGCCGATCTCAAGGCGCTGGCGGAACGGGTCGAGCCGCTGTGGATTTCGGACCATCTCTGCTGGACCGGGATCGACGCGCACAACAGCCACGATCTGCTGCCGCTCCCTTATGACGCGCCGGCGCTGCAATGCGTCGTCGACAATATCGGCCGGGTGCAGGACTTTCTCGGCCGCCGCATCCTGATCGAGAACCCGTCGAGCTACGTCACCTTTCGCTCGTCGGATCGCAGCGAGTGGGACTTCCTCGCCGACATGGCCGAGCGCGCCGACTGCCTGTTGCTGCTCGACGTCAACAATATCTATGTCAGCGCGCGCAACCACGGTTTCGACCCGCTCGACTATCTGGCCGGCTTGCCCGCTGGCCGCATCCAGCAGATCCATCTCGCGGGGCACAGCGACATGGGCGATTATGTCATCGACACCCACGACGCCGACGTCTGCGACGCGGTGTGGAATCTTTATGCGCGGGCGATCGCGATGTTCGGGCCGGTGGCGACGATGATCGAGCGCGACGACAATATTCCGCCGCTCGCCGACGTCATCGCCGAACTGGACCGAGCGCGGACGGTCGCCGCGCGGGTGCTGGAGGGTGCCGATGCCTGAGCCGCTGCGCGAGGTTCAGCGGCGCTTTCTCGCGGCGATCGTCGATGGCGATGCGGATGCCGGGGCGCTGATCGTCGACGACGCGCGTGTCGGCGCGGCGAAGCGGCTTGCCATCTATCGCAACAATTACCGCGCCAGCCTGACCGGCGTGCTCGCCGATCATTACGAGCGGCTGCACGCCTGGCTCGGCGACGAACAGTTCGATAATGTGGCGTGCGCCTATGTCGCCGCCCACCCGTCGACGACGCGCAACCTCCGCCATTATGGCGGCGGTTTCGCGGCCTTCCTGGCCGAGCATTTTCCCGACGACGGCGAACTTGCCGAACTGGCGCGGCTCGACTGGGCGTTGCGCGCGGCGTTCGACGCGCCCGATGTTCCGGCGCTCGATGCCGTGCGCGTGACCGGGCTGGGCGAGACGTGGCTCGATCAGCCGCTGAGGCTCCATCCGTCCGCGAGCTTGTTGTCGGCGCGCTTCAACGTCGCGGCGCTATGGCGCGCGCTCGATGACGGGGAGGAACCGCCCGAGCCGGTCGAGCTCACGGAACCCATCGCATTGCTCGTCTGGCGGAACGGCCTGCAGCCGCATTTCCGCAGCCTGTCCGAAATCGAGGCGAGAGCGCTCGCGCGGCTCGAAGCGGGCGCGACCTTCACCGGGCTCAGCGCCCATGTCATCGAAGCGGTCGGAGAGGCCGCCGCGATGGAGGAGCTTGCCGGCTGGCTCGGCCAATGGCTCGCTGATGGGGTGCTGGCGGAACACCGGCATTATTGAAAACCTGTTCCCCCGCGAAGGCGGGGGCCCATCTCCGTCCGGTGCCATTTTGGACCCACCGGAGATGGGTCCCCGCCTTCGCGGGGACACACAAGTCATGCTAACCCTTCGCCGTCACCTGCCGCAGTACCGCGCGATAATGCGGCGCGATCGTCATCGCCGCATGTTGCCCCTGCCGGCCGAGCATCGCGTGGACCGCGGGCAGACGATAGCAGGGGACGCCCATGAACAGATGATGCTCGGCGTGGTAATTCACCCAATAGGGCGCGACCGTCGCCCGCGCGATCCAGCCCGCGTGCGTCGTGCGCGCATGGGTGAAGGGATCCTCGCTCCCGGTCGTCGTGCACGCATGTTCGGCGATGTTGCGGATGCGGAGGAAAAGCTGAAAGGTCGTCGCGAGCGCGGCGATCCACAGCAGCCAGGGCGTCCAGCCATAGAGCAATAGCGACGCCGCGAGCAGCACCGCCTGCACCAGCAGAAAGCGCCCGACCGCGCGGGTCACCGCCATCGCGCCCGCGACGTCGACCGTCGGTGACGTCACGCCGTCATCCGACTGCTTGTTGAACGGTGTGCCCGCCTTGGTGCTCGCTCCCTTCTTGTCGCCCCGCTCGCCGCGCAGCATCGCCTGCAGGCCTTTGAAGGCATAGCCGAACTGCGCCATGCGCTGCTTGAAGAAGGTCTGCCCGGTCAGGTCGCGCAATATCTTGCGCCCCAGGCTGGCGCGCGTGGTCGGGAAGGGTTTCGACAGCGACAGGTCGGGGTCTTCGGGCTGCTGCGTATATTTATGATGCTGCAGATGATAGGTGCGATAGGCGATCAGGTCCGATCCGGCGGCCGATCCGGTCAGCCATTGGCCGAGGAAATTATTCACTTTTCTGTTGGGGTGCAGCAGGCCGTGCGCAGCCTCGTGCATCAGGATTGCCAGGCCGAGCTGGCGCCCGCCGACGATGATAATCGCGAGCAGCCAGGCGAGCGGATGACCGCTCCACGCCGCGAGTCCGACCGCCGCGATGCTGACGATCCACGCATGGCCGACCAGCCAGACGCCGCGCCAGCGCGAGGGGGCGGTGATCGCGGCCCATTCGGTGCGATCGAAGAAGCGGGTGGGCGGCAGGAGGCGGACAGCGGACATGATCCACCCTAACAAGTTGCGAACCGAAACCCAACCCCTTCCGTTTCAGGAGGAAAGCCGGCGTGGATAGAATTCGCGCAGAGGCGCGGAGACCGCAGAGAAGAAAGGAGAATAGTTCACGCGGAGACGCGGAGGGGCTGGGCCGATAGGTCCAATTTCGCGCACGCGCTCCGTTTTTTCACAACGTTTGCAGGGGATGGCCGCTTCGCGGCGAACGCTGTCTCTCCGCGTCTCCGCGTGAACCGAAATCTCTACGATCTTTGCGCCTCTGCGCGAATCTCATGAAACGGCCAGCATGGCCTTCTTTCCTATTGGCTCCCCGGCTTTTGCCGGGACGCAAAATCATGCCGCGCTTCTCACACCCTATTGCCACCCATAATGGCACAGCAATGGGGGCAATCGGCGGTCGGCGGTAAGGATTTGGTAACCCGCCTGCGGACAGAGGGATGGTTGGACCAGACGAGCGGGATGGGCGGAATTTGGGGGTTCGATTCAACATCGTACGGCCGGCGGCCAGCGATTTGCCCGAAGGGGAATCGTTGCTCGCGACACCGGAGTTCGTGGCGCGCCTGATGCGTGTCGCGCAGCTCTGGCACTATGTCCTCATCGCCCGCGTGCTGGCTTTTTTCGCCTTTGCCTTCTTTCCCGGCGTTGCGGGTTTTCTCGCGCGTCCGTCGCTGTGGCTGGTCATGGCCGCCGGCCTTGGTTGCGACCTTGTCCTGACGGTCCTCGGCCAGCTTTCGCGAGTCCGGCCGCCGCCTTCGGGCCGCTGGCTGCGGCGCGGGGTCGGGGCCTGCTTCGCGCTTCTCATCACCGGAACGATGCTGCATTCGGCGGCGATGTTCGCCGCGACCGCGGCGCACGACGGCCGCCTCTATTTCGATGCCTTTTCGGCCATCAAGCTCGGCTCGATCCTCGTTGCCGCCGCCGCCGCGGCGATCGTCCGTCCGGCCTTTTTCGCCTTTGCCGGAGCGATGGCGCTCGGCGGCGCGATCGGCATCGCGTCGTGGCCGTTCGGGGTGGCGGGGCTCGTCTTTCTCGGGCTCCTCATCGTCATGTTGCGCGAGGATGTCCGGCACCAGCGCCGCGCGACGCACGCCAGCCGGCGGACGATCAGCGAGCAGCAGCGCGCGCTTGGGCTGATGCGCGATTTCGAGCGGGCGGGGCGTGGCTGGTTCTGGGAAACCGACCGTTATGGCCATCTCGTCTATATCTCGCCGCCGGTCGCGGCGAAGCTGGGCATCCCGCAATCGGAGCTTTTCGGCCGGCCGTTCACCGACCTGATCCGCAAGCGCGTCGGCAATGACGAGAGCGAGGAGCGGACGCTGGGATTCAGCCTGTCATCGCGGACGCCGTTCAACGAACTGACCGTCCAGGCGGCGGTGTCGGGCGAGGAGCGCTGGTGGTCGATCTCGGGCCATCCGATCAGCAACGAGCTCGGCAATTTCCAGGGTTTTCGCGGCAGCGGCACCGACCTCACGGACAAGAAAAGGTCGGAGCGCGAAATCAACCAGCTCGCGCGCTACGACACGCTCACCGGCCTCGCCAACCGCCTCCACATCACCGACCTGCTCGAACGCGCGCTTCGCAACCATATGGGGCAGGCGCAGCCGTGCGCGCTGCTGCTGATGGACCTCGACCGCTTCAAGGCGGTCAACGACACGCTGGGTCACCCGGTCGGCGACCAGTTGCTGCAACAGGTCGCGGGGCGCCTGACCCAGATCGTCGGCGACAAGGGGCAGGTGGGGCGGCTCGGCGGCGACGAGTTCCAGATCGTGCTGCCGCAGATCGTCCAGCCCGAGAAACTGGCGGGGATCGCCAATGCGATCATCCTCAGCCTCGCCAAGCCCTTCGCGATCGAGGGCGAGCAGGTGCGGATCGGTTCGTCGATCGGCATCGCGGTGTCCGAAGGGCAGGGGGTGTCCTCGTCGGCGCTCGTCCGCAACGCCGACCTCGCGCTCTACGCGGCCAAGGATGCGGGGCGCGGCGTCTATCGTTTCTACGCCGATGCGATGCACAATCAGGCGAGCGAGCGAAAGGCGATCGAGGATGCGCTGCGCGACGCGCTCGCAAGGGACGAGCTGACCTTGCTCTATCAACCGATCGTCGACGTGAAGCGCGAGCATGTCACGGGGTTTGAGGCACTGATCCGCTGGCGGCGCGAGGGCGGCGAGGTTGTCAGCCCGTCGAAATTCATTCCCATCGCCGAGGAATCGAACCTGATCGTCCCGATCGGCGAGTGGATCATCCGCACCGCTTGCGCGACGATCGCGCGGCTGGGGCCCGGCTACCGCGTCGCGGTCAATGTCTCGCCGCGCCAGTTCGCCAACGAAAAGCTGCCCGCGACGATCCTGAACGCGGTCGCGGCGGCAGGGATCGAACCCGGCCAGCTCGAGCTCGAGATCACCGAAGGCGTCTTCCTCGACGAAAGCCCGGAAAATCTGGAGATGTTCCAGAAATTGAAGCGCACCGGCGTTCGCCTCGCGCTCGATGATTTCGGCACCGGCTATTCGGCGCTCGGCTATCTGAAGAAGGCGCCGTTCGACAAGATCAAGATCGACCAGAGCTTCGTGCTCGGCGCCGCCGACAAGAGCAGCATGAACGCCGCGATCATCTCGTCGATCGTCGGCCTCGCGACCGCGCTCGACATGGAGACGACCGCCGAGGGGGTGGAGACGCACGACGATCTCGCGCTCGTCCGCGCGCTCGGCTGCAGCCACGTCCAGGGCTATATCTATGGGCGTCCGATTGAATTGGGCGAGGTGCTGGCGCTGCTGCGCGAGGGCGGCGGGCGCGTCGTCGCGCGCGGCTTCAAAAGCGCGCGCGAACCCCGGATGCGGACCTTCCGCAGGATTCAAGTGGAAAGCGGCGGCTACCACTACGAAGCCATCGTCCGCAACCTGTCGTCGCGCGGCGCGCTGATCGAGGGGCTGTGGAACGTGCCCGAAGGCACGCCGTTGACGCTGGAGCTGACCCCCGACGTCCGGCTCGATGCCGAGGCGCGCTGGTCGGCGGGCAATCGCGTCGGGGTGCGCTTTGTCGAAGCGATCGACATGACGATCTTCGCCGGACCCCCGGCGCAGCCGAGGGCATTCAAGCAGCGCGCCTATCGCGCGGCGTGACGTCGCGTTACTCCGCGACCCGGCCGCGCGCCATCACCCAATCGACCGATTCGAGGGTGCGGACGTCGGTCAGCGGATCGCCGTCGACCGCGATCATGTCGGCGGACATGCCGGGCGCGATGCGGCCGATCTCGTCCTCCATCGACAGGAGCCGCGCCGCGATGGTGGTCGCGCTCGCCAGCGCCTCGCGCGGGGTCAGCCCATATTTGACGAGCAGCGCGAATTCGCCGGCGTTGCGGCCATGCTCGAACACCCCGGCGTCGGTGCCGAAGGCGATCGGTATCCCCATTTCCTTGGCGCGCGCCATCGCCTTGCCGACATCGCTCAGCGTCATCCGTACCTTTTCCTCGACCGTCGGCGTATAGATGCCTTTGCCCAGCCGTTCGCGAATGCCCTCGAACGCCATCAGCGTCGGGACCATATAGGTTCCATTCGCCTTCATCACCTTGAGCGCCGCCTCGTCGGCGAAGGTGCCGTGCTCGATGCTGTCGATCCCCGCCGTCGCGGCCGATTCGATCCCGCGCGCGCCATGCGCGTGCGCCATGACCTTCAGGCCCAGCGAATGGGCGGTGGTGGCGATGCTTTCCATCTCCGCATTGGAGAAATGCGCGCCGAGCCCGCGGCCCTGCTGCGACAGGACACCGCCGGTTGCGGTGATCTTGATGACGTCGGCCCCCGCGCGCGAGGCCTTGCGGACCTTCTCCGCGCATTCGACCGCGCCGGTGCAGGTATAGCCCTGATCGAGTACCGCGTGAATGTCCTCGCGAAAGCCCGTCGTGTCGCCATGCCCGCCGATGATCGCCAGCGGCGGCCCGGCGGCAATGATACGCGGCCCCTCGATATAGCCCTCGGCGGTGCCGCGGCGGAGCGAGAAGGCGGTATATTGCGCCGACCCCGCCTCGCGCACCGTGGTGAAGCCGGCGCGCAGCGTGACGCGCGCATTCTTGGCGCCGACGACGACGCCCCATTCGTCGGGATCGACCGCTTCGCTGCGATAGTCGCCGCCGGGATCGCCGGTCAGATGGACGTGGAGATCGATCAGGCCGGGAAGCAGCGTCTTGTTGCCCAGGTCGACGACCTCGGCACCTGCGGGCGGCGCGGCGCGGCCAGGCGCGATCGAGACGATGCGGCCGTCGGTGACGGTGACCGTCGACGGCCCCTCGGCGGGCTTGCTGGCGTCGGTGATGAGGTGGCCGGCATAGACGATCGTGGTTTTCGCGATGGCGCTGCTACCCATCAGCGCGACCGCCGCGGCGGCGGCGAACCCAAGTTTACGCATGATCTCTCCCCTGTCGTGCCGGCATCGTGACGCGCGGAAGGAAGGAGGGCAAGCGCATAAAAAGAGGGGGCCGGAAATCCGACCCCCTCAGTTTCTCTTCTGACAACCGAAAGGATATTACCAGAAGAAGTCGTAGATCACGTCGACCACGCGGCCGCTGTAGACGTCGACGAGAAGCGCATCGTCATAATAGCGGATCCAGCGATAGTCGCCGTAGGCCGGGGGCAGGCGATAGTACCAGGGATCGTTGATCCAGTAGCGCTGCCCATAGAAAAGCGACCCGAGCGAAAAGCCGATGCTGAACCGTGTATAGCTGCGTCCGCGATACGGGTTGTAATAGCGCGGCATCCGGTAATAGCCGCGATTGTGGTCGCGGTAGCTGCGCCAGTCGTAGCGGCGATCGTTCCGCCACTGACGGTTCCAGTTCCTGTTGTCGGCGCGCCTGTCGCGATAGCGGCGATCGATCCGGTTGTCGTTGTTGCGATCCCAGCGGCGGTCGAGCTGGCCGTTGCGGTTCCGGTCGTAGCGACGATCGACCTGCCCGTTGCGATTGCGGTCGTAGCGGCGGTCGACCTGACCATTGCGGTTCCGGTCCCATTGGCGATCGACGCGGCCGTCGCGGTTGCGATCATAGGCGCCGCCGCGCTGGCTTTGCCACTGCTGTGGCGCCGGGCGCTGAACCGGCGGCTGTTGCGCGCGTTGACGGTCGCCGCGTTGACCCTGCCACTGGCGCGGGGCGGTGTTGCCGCGCTGGCCGTTCCAGCCATTGCGGTCGCCACGCGGTGTGCGCTGAACCTGCGGTTGCTGGACCGGACGCTGCTGGACTGGGCGCGCCTGCGGTTGCGACTGGCGCTGCGGTTGTTCGGCACGCTGGCCGCCGTTCCAATTGCCGCCGCGTCGGCCTTCCGAGCCGCGCGAGCCTCGGTCGCCGCGCTCGCGCTGGGCGATCTGGATGCGCTCGCCGTTCGCCTGGGCGGCGGCGGGCGCGATGGGGGTCAGGATTGTCGCGGCGATCAGCAAGCCTCCGAACATCTTCTTCATCTTGAGGATACTCCAATGTCCCATACGGCACCCGGCCGATCGGGAAGATGAATCGAAATTTACCGGGGGCAAGATGCATCATCGCTGAACCCGGTTGTTGCCTGCGGTTCAGCTAGATGAACGATCAGCGTTCGTGCGGAGCCTTGAGCGCCGGCACAGCGCGCGCCGCGTCGGCGGGGCGAATACCCGGCGGCGGCGCGGCGGCGATGCGTTCCTCGCCGCGCAGCACGCGGCCGGCGCGGCGGATCGCGCCGCGGATGCGGGGATAGGTGCCGCAGCGGCAGATGTTGGTCATCGCCGCGTCGATCTCCGCGTCGCTGGGATTGCTGTTCTTCCGGAGCAGCGCGGCGGCGGCCATGATCATTCCCGACTGGCAGAAACCGCATTGCGGCACCTGGTCGGCGACCCACGCTTGCTGCACCGGATGGCTGCGATCGCGGGTCAGCCCCTCGATCGTCGTGACGAAGCGGCCTTCGCATTCGGCGATGGTGACCATGCAACTGCGAATCGCCTCGCCGTCGATATCGACGGTGCAGGCGCCGCATTCGCCGGTGCCGCAGCCATATTTGGTACCCGTCAGGTTCGACGCGTCGCGCAGCGCCCACAGCAGGGGCGTTTCGGGGTCCATGCGATATTCGACCGGGCGATCGTTGACCGAGAATTTCGTCATGCCGCCGGTCTTAGCCGAACGGGTGGATTAGTCACGCCAGCTTGTGTCGATCTTGTCGACCTTGCGGACCATCGCGTCGAATTCGGGCTTGCCCGCCTGGCCGGGGATGGCGGCCATGTAGAGGTCGCGCTGGTGGACCGCGATCACCTCGTCGGGGACGGTGATCGGCTTGCCCATGCTCATCGTCGCAAGCTGGATTTCGCAGGCGCGCTGCAGCGCCCAATATTTGATGAAGGCTTCGGTCAGCGTCTTGCCCATGACAACAGGGCCATGATTCTTCAGCATCAGGATGCGCTTGTTGCCGAGATTCTCGACCAGCCGCTCGCCCTCCTCCTCGCGCACCGTCACGCCCTCGAAATCATGATAGGCGAGCTGGCCGGCGAAGTTGCAGGCATAGAAATTGACCGGCTGGAGCCCGCCCTCCAGCGCACACACCGCCGTCGTCGCGGTGGTGTGGGTGTGGATGATCGCGTGCGCGTCGGGCAGGATGCGGTGGAACAGGCTGTGCTGGACGAAGCCGGCCTTGTTGACGTGCCAGGGGTTATCCTCGTCGACCTTGTTGCCGTCGATGTCGATCTTGATCAGGCTCGATGCGGTGACCTCGCTGAAATGCATGCCATAGGGGTTGATGAGGTAGCTGCCCTCCTCGTCGGGGACCTTCACGGTGATATGGTTGAAGATCATCTCGTCCCAGCCCATCATCGCGAAGATGCGGTAGCAGGCGGCAAGTTCCTGCCGCGCGGTCCATTCGGCTTCGCTATATTTGCTGTTGCGCTTGAGCTGGGTCGCCATGGCCTGTCCCTTTGATGTTAGTTTCGTCCTGCTACTTATGCCACAGGCGTGGGGCGGGGCACAATCCCGCCCGATGGCCTTCTGCGGCGTTCGTGCCGCATCTCGCCGCGCGGGGGCTTGCATTTCGGCGCGAATCCCTTTAGTTGGCGCTGCATCGGAACGTCGCGCTTTCGCGGCGCTCTTTTTATTGCCCGAATATCGGCGATTTACGGCGGGCCGGATCATCCGGTGGCCCGGATCGTTTTGACGAACAGGAGACGACACGGCGTATGCAGATCATCGTTCGCGACAATAATGTCGACCAGGCCCTTCGCGCGCTCAAGAAGAAGCTGCAGCGTGAGGGCGTGTATCGCGAAATGAAGCTGCGCCGTCACTACGAAAAGCCCAGCGAAAAGCGCGCCCGCGAGCGTGCCGCCGCCGTCCGCCGCGCCCGCAAGATGGAGCGCAAGCGGATGGAGCGCGACGGTATCAAGTAGGACCGTCTTCCCTTCGGGATCCTGATTCGAGAAAAGGGCGCCGCGGCAACGCGGCGCCCTTTTTCGTGTGCGAAGATGGGGGGCGGCAAAGGGCTGGTCGCGATCGGAAGCGGGCCTATCTTCTCCCCTCCCGCAAGCGGGAGGGGCTGGGGGTGGGCAGCGACGGTGCAAGGGCCCACCCCGCTGCGACTAACGAACAAAGTTCGTAAGTCTCGCTGCCCCTCCCGCTTGCGGGAGGGGGAAATAGCGCCATCCTTCAACGTCCGCTCGCCACCCCAAACCGGACATCAGGGTTGCCGGTCGGGGATAATTGCTCTGGACCCTGCCGCCCGCATCCGCCTATAGGCGTCGCCGATATTTTCGCTCTGCCGGACCATCTCCGGCTGGGCAGGGGAAGGACAATGAGATGAGCGTCACGACGGTTCCGCTGCGCCCGGTGAGCAAGGGCGGCCTCTGGCTGATGTGGATCGGCCTCATCGCGTTGCTCGTCGCGGGCACTGGCTTCGCCTGGTGCCAAACCGTCGTGCGCGAGTTCGAGGTGGTGAAGGCCGGCGAGGGCAAGAGCCCGACCGACGGCGATATCGTACTTATCAAATATACCGGCCGCCTCGGCAACGGGACGGTCTTCGACCAGCAGGAGCAGGCGCCGATGCCCGTGACCGGCGTGGTCCAGGGCTTCAGCGAAGCGCTCAAAAAGATGCAGAAGGGCGGAAAGTACAAGATCGTCATTCCGCCGAAAAAGGGCTATGGCGCGGAGGCCAAGGGCCCGATCCCCGGCAACAGCACGCTTTATTTCGACGTCGAATTGCTCGATTTCAAATCCGAGGCCGAAGTTCGCGCGATGCAGCAGATGATGCAGCAACAGCAGATGCACCAGCAGGGCGCGCCGGGCGCTCCGGCTCCGGCGCCGCAGCCGTAATTTGATCGTCGTCCCCCATCGCGGGGGCGACGGGCTTTAGGCTAAGGAAGCCGCCGCTTTCGCCTGCACCCCTGCGTTGCGCTCGGCTTCGCGTTCGAGCGCGACCTTGATCATCGCGACGATCGGGTCGGCGAGGAACAGCCCCATGATGCCGAGCAGCGCGCCGAACAATATCTGCGCGCCGAGGACGAGCGCGGGAGCCAGGTCGACGGTCTGTTTCGCGACCATCGGGACGATCAGATAGCCGTCGACCGTCTGGACGATGAAATAGATGGCGATGGCCCACAGGCCGGCGTCGGTCCCGGCCGAAAAACCGACGAGCACCAGCAGCACGCCCGAGACGATCGCGCCGATATTGGGGATGAAGGCGAGCAGGCCGGTGAGCAGTCCCATCAGCGCCGCCATCGGAATGCCGACCGCGAGGCAGGCGAGCCAGGTGCCGATCCCCTCGACGATCATCCCGAGCAGCCGCCCCGCCATCAGCCGGCGCAGCGTGAAGCCCATGCGCGCGGTGGTGATATAGAAATTCTCGCGGCTCTTCATCGGCAGCATCCACGCGACGCCGCGTTCATAGAGCCGCGGCTCGATCGCGATGAAGATGCCGAGCACGACCACCATGACGAGGCTGGTCAGCGCGCCGAGCACCGTGCCGACCGCGGCGGTGACGCGCCCGACGGTGCCCGCGATATTCTCCGTGATCGTCTTGGTGTCGAGCTGGACGTCGCCCATGCCGTGCGCGCTCGCCCACGCCGCGATGCGCTCGACCTGGCCCATCACGACCTTTTGCAGCGTTGCGGCCTGATCGGCGATCTGCGAGCCCGCGAACATCACTGTCCAGACGAGAAAGGCGACAAGCGAAAGGCAGACGATCAGCAGCCGCCAGCCGCGGCCGATCGGCAGGACGCGGCCGATCAGGCGGGTGCCGCCGTCGAGGATCGCCGCAACGACGATCGCCGCGAAGATGAGCAGGATCGGCTGGATCAGCACGATGCAGACGCCGATGGCGAAGGTGAGACCGAGCCAGACGCCGGCTTTCAAAAGCTCGGTGCGGACGAGCTGGCTGCGAATCTCGGTGGGGCCGGGGGCTTCCCTATGCTCGTCCCCATGCTCGTCGGCGCGCGGCGCGGGGGAGGTGGACGCCTTGGCACGCGTCGTGCTCGTCTTTCTGGTCGTTCCCTTCGCCGTCGCCATGCCGTCGCTCCCTATTTCGCATTTCCATCATGCGCGGGGCGCAAGTTGGTTCCGGCGCGGTCTGCGCGCAACGCGCCGAACCAGCTCAGCGGATTATACCATTCAGCGGTGCCGTCGGTCGAAAAGCTGATGATCTCCGCGCGGCCCGCAATCGCATCGAACGGCACCGGGCCGCCGAGCCCCTTCTGGCTGACGGCGACGCGGCTGTCGGCGCTGCCGTCGCGGTTGTCGCCCATCAGGAACAGGTGACCGGCGGGCACTTTGATCGGCCCATAATCGTCGGTCATGTAGCCGGGCCCCATGTCGATCGTGTCGAAGGTCGCGCCGCCGGGCAGCGTTTCGCGCACGATGGGCAGTTCGAGCACGTCCTTGCCGCTGGCGTCGCGGGTCAGGAAGCGGCCGAGGCTGCTGTCGGGGCCGGGCATGTTGGCGTCGACCGGGACCGAGAGCATCGGCTCGACCTCGCGCTTGATCGGCTTGCCGTTGATGATCAGCGCGCCGCCCCGCAGCTCGATCGTGTCGCCGGGCAGGCCGATCACCCGCTTGATATAATCGACGCGCGTCACCGGATGCTCGAGCACGACGATGTCGCCGCGCGCGGGCAGCTTGCCGAACCAGCGGCCGGGCGTTTTCGGCGCGAGGTGGAAGCTCGCCGAGGCATAGGACCAGCCATAGGGATATTTGCTGACGATCAGCCGGTCGCCGTTGCGCAGGATCGGCATCATCGAATCGGACGGGATATAGAAGGGCTTGGCGACGCAGCTATGGATGCCGAGCACGAGGATCAGGATCACCACGATGTCGCGGATCAGCTTGCCCCAGCCGCCGTCTTCCTGTTCCGCCTTGTTCTTCGCCATGCTCAGTCCTTGATTGCCTCGATGATGACGAAAGCCTGCGCCCAGGGATGGTCGTCGGTCAGCGTCAGGTGGATATACGCTTTGTGCCCCGGCGGGATCATCTCCGCGAGCCGCGCGGCCGCGCCGCCGGCCAGCGCCAGCGTCGGCGCGCCCGAGGGGGCGTTGACGACGCCGATGTCCTTCATGAACACGCCGCGTTTGAAGCCGGTGCCGACCGCCTTGGAGAAAGCCTCCTTGGCGGCGAAGCGCTTGGCATAGGTGCCCGCGCGCGTGAACGGCCGCCGCGCCGCCTTGGCGCGCTCGATGTCGGTGAAGACGCGCTTTTCGAAGCGCTCGCCGAAACGGTCGAGCGAGGCTTGGATGCGCTCGATATTGCAGAGGTCGGAGCCGAGGCCGATGATCATGCGCCGCGGTCTCCGGTTTCGCGGCGCGTGGCGTAGCGCCAGCCCGCCCAGGCGGCCAGCTGCGCAGTAAGCGTCGCGCTGATCGCGATGAGAAGGACTGGCGGAATCTCGACTTGTCGGCCGCTTGCCATATCCCATCCGAGCTTCGCCAGCAGTAGCGCGCACAACAGCGTGCCCCCGATCTTCAGGACGCCCGACACCATCAGGAGCGCGTGTCCGGGGGCGCTCACCCCCGCGCCTCATCCATAAGCTCGCGCATCCGGCGCACCGCGTCTTCCAGCCCGGTGAAGATCGCCTCGCCGATCAGATAATGACCTATGTTGAGTTCGGCGAGTTGCGGGATCGCGGCGACGGGCACGACATTGTCGTAGGTCAGCCCGTGGCCTGCGTGCGGTTCGATGCCGTTCTTCCATGCCAGCGCCGCCGCGTCGGCGAGGCGGCGGAGTTCGGCGGCGCGATCCTCGCCCTCGGCATGGGCATAGCGGCCGGTGTGGAATTCGACGACCGGCGCCTTGAGGCGCATCGCCGCCTCGATCTGGCGCGCGTCGGGTTCGATGAACAGGCTGACGCGGATGCCGGCGTCGTTCAGCCGCGATACGATCGGCGCGAGATGATTATGCTGCCCCGCGGCGTCGAGGCCGCCCTCGGTCGTGCGCTCCTCGCGCTTTTCGGGGACGATGCACGCGGCGTGCGGCGCGTGGCGGAGCGCGATCGCGACCATCTCGTCGGTCGCCGCCATTTCGAGGTTCAGCGGCAGGCTGGTCGCGGCCTGGATGCGCGCGAGGTCGTCGTCGCGGATGTGGCGCCGGTCTTCGCGCAGATGCGCGGTGATGCCGTTGCCGCCGACCGCCGCGACGATTTCCGCCGCGCGCACCGGATCGGGATGGTCGCCGCCGCGCGCGTTGCGGATCGTTGCGACATGGTCGATGTTGACGCCGAGGCGCAGGCGGCTGGACGGCGGCGTGCTCAATTCGCGCGGCTCCCCGGCTTGATCGCCGGCGTCCCGGCAAGCTCGGGCGGCAGTTCGTCGGCCGCATAGGTCGGGAAATTGATCGCGACGAGCGGATAGAAGGGAACGCCGAGATCGATATTGCTCCCCGCCGAGCGATCGACCAGCGCGGCCTCGGCGAGAATCTCGCCGCCTGCGGCGCACACCGCCTCCATCGCTTCGCGCGACGAGAGGCCGGTGGTGACGACGTCCTCGACCATCAGCACTTTGGCGCCGGCGGGGATGGCGAAACCGCGGCGCAGTTCGAAGGTGCCCGTCGGGCGCTCGACGAAGATCGCGGGCTTGCCGAGCGCGCGGCCCATCTCATGGCCGATGATGACGCCGCCCATCGCGGGCGAGACGACCAGATCGATCGCCTGGCGAAGGTCGCGCGGCAGCTTGGCGGCGAGTGCGGCGGCGAGCCGCCCGGCGCGCTCGGTGTCCATCAGGACGCGCGCGCACTGCAGATAATATTCGCTGTGGCGGCCCGAGGAGAGCAGGAAATGCCCCTGCAACAGCGCATCGGCGGCGCGGAACTCGGCCAGGATTTCATCGTCGGTCATGGGAGAAGGGTCTTTTGTTCCTGTTGACCCGCCTGCGAGGGGCGGGTTTCGGTGGCGAAGATTTGCCAGCCGGAAAATAGTGTTAGAGATGCTTGAGGCAAGCGGCAAGCGGGTCTATAGCGCCCGCGAGATTCAGCCTTGGGGACGGCTGCCGTGACGCATGTCCGGTGTCCGCACAAAGGGGTTGGGGCATCGATAAGAACAACAGGCAACGGGCGGCACTATCCTTATGAAGAGCTTGAAATCCCTTGTAATCGCAGCGGCTTTGTCGCTCGGCGCGGTGGGCGCCGCGCAGGCACAGGCACCGGCGGCGGCACCCGCCGCGGCGCCGGCGGTCCCGACGACGGCGACTCCGGCTCCGGCTCCGGCAGCGCCCGATGCGGCGGCGACCACCGCGGCGCCCGCACCGGCCGACGCCGCCAAGGCGGCCGCGCCCGCCGGCGATGCGACCTATGTGCCCATGAAGCCCACCGCCGGGATCGGCCAGCCGGTCGACGGCGACATCAATTTCCAGCCGCAGGTTACCCCGATCGGCGAGCAGGCCTATACGTTCAATCACTATATCCTGCTGCCCGTCATCACGGTGATCACGCTGTTCGTGCTCGGCCTGCTGCTCTGGGTGATCGCGCGCTACCGTGCCGGCGCGAACCCGGTGCCGTCGAAGACGACGCACAACACCTTCATCGAAGTGATCTGGACCGCGATTCCCGTGCTGATCCTCGCGGTGATCGCGGTGCCGTCGATCCGCCTGCTCGCGGCGCAATATGAGCCGCCGAAGAAGGATGCTCTGACGATCAAGGTCACCGGCTATCAATGGTATTGGGGCTATGCCTACCCCGACCAGGGCATCGCCGAATATGTCTCGAAGATACTGCCCGAGGATCAGGCGAAGGCGCGCGGCGAGCCCTATCACCTCGCCGTCGATAACCGCATGGTCGTTCCCGTCGGCCGCCAGGTGAAGCTGATCATCACCGGCTCCGACGTGATCCACAGCTTTGCGGTCCCGGCTTTCTGGACCAAGATGGATGCGGTCCCCGGCCGCGCCAACGAAACCACTTTCACGGCGACCAAGGTCGGTGTCTATTACGGCCAGTGTTCGGAGCTTTGCGGCGTTGACCACGGCTATATGCCGATCGCGGTCGAGGTCCTGCCGGTCGACAAGTGGAAGGCCTGGGTCCGCTCGAAGGGCGGCAATCCCGACGGTCCGGCGCCCGCCGCCGCGGCTCCGGCCGCGCCCGCGACCGCCGGTCCGGTCCCCGCGACCACGACCGCCGCGCCGGCTCCCGCGCCTGCCGCCACCGCACCCGAAGCAGCGCCGGCTGCGGCTCCCGCCGCCGCGCCTGCCGCCAAGAATTAATCCAAGGGGTCCGACAGATGACCGATATCGCAGCGACTGCACCATCCCATGGCCACGATCATGCGCATGATCATGACCACGACCACACGCCGGGCTTCTTCGTCCGCTGGTTCATGTCCACGAACCACAAGGACATCGGCACGCTCTACCTGATCTTCGCGATCATCGCCGGCATCGTCGGCGGCGTGCTGTCGGGGATGATGCGCCTCGAACTCGCCGAACCGGGCATCCAGTATCTCCACGGCTGGGCGCAATTCTTCGACCCCGCCGCGACCGAGGTGCAGGCGAAGCATTTCTGGAACGTGATGATCACCGCGCACGGCCTGATCATGATCTTCTTCATGGTCATGCCGGCGATGATCGGCGGCTTCGGCAACTGGTTCGTGCCGCTGATGATCGGCGCGCCCGACATGGCCTTCCCGCGGATGAACAACGTCAGCTATTGGCTGACCACCGTGGCGTTCGTCATGCTCGTCGCCTCGATGTTCTTCCCCGGCGGCAGCGGCCTTGGCGCCGGTACCGGCTGGACGCTCTATGCGCCGCTGTCGACCAGCGGCTCGGTCGGCCCCGCGGTCGACATGGCGATCTTCTCGGTCCACCTTGCGGGTGCGGCGTCGATCCTCGGCGCGATCAACTTCATCACCACTATCTTCAACATGCGCGCGCCGGGCATGACCCTGCACAAGATGCCGCTGTTCGTGTGGTCGGTGCTGGTCACCGCCTTTCTGCTGCTGCTGTCGCTGCCGGTTCTGGCCGCTGCGATCACCATGCTGCTGACCGACCGCAACTTCGGCACCACCTTCTATGACGCGACGGGCGGCGGCGATCCGGTGCTCTACCAGCATCTCTTCTGGTTCTTCGGCCATCCCGAAGTCTACATCATGATCCTGCCGGGCTTCGGCATCGTCAGCCAGGTCATCTCGACCTTCTCGAAAAAGCCGGTCTTCGGCTATCTCGGCATGGCTTATGCGATGGTCGCGATCGGTGTCGTCGGCTTCATCGTGTGGGCGCACCACATGTTCACCGTCGGCATGAACGTGAACCTGAAAATGTACTTCACCGCGGCGACGATGGTCATCGCGGTTCCGACCGGCATCAAGATCTTTTCGTGGATCGCCACCATGTGGGGCGGCTCGCTGAGCTTCAAGACGCCGATGGTCTGGGCGCTGGGCTTCATCTTCATGTTCACGGTGGGCGGCGTGACCGGCGTCGTGCTCGCCAACGGCGGCGTCGACACCAACCTGCACGACACCTATTATGTCGTCGCGCACTTCCACTATGTGCTGTCGCTGGGCGCGGTCTTCTCGCTCTTCGCCGGCTTCTATTACTGGTTCCCGAAGATGTCGGGCCGGATGTACAGCGAGACGCTGGGCCAGCTCCACTTCTGGATATTCTTCATCGGCGTGAACATCCTGTTCTTCCCCCAGCACTTCCTGGGCCAGCAGGGCATGCCGCGCCGCTATCCCGACTATGCCGAAGGCTTCGCCTACTGGCATTATATCTCGTCGGTCGGTTATGCGATCATGGCGGTCGGGATGCTCTTCTTCTTCGTGAACCTCGTCTATTCGCTGTTCGCGGGCAAGAAGGCCGCCGACAATCCGTGGGGCGAGGGTGCGACGACGCTCGAATGGACGCTGTCGAGCCCGCCGCCGTTCCACCAGTTCAACGAACTGCCCCGGATCGCGTGACGTCTATCGCCTGAACGGTTCCGCCCCCTGCCGGATGTCGGCGGGGGGCGTTTCCCTGAAGGCCGGAGTTGAGATGGCGCAGAGCCTGACCCATGGCGAAATGTCGCTGCCTGCCGATTGGCGCGACCTGTTCGCGCTGACCAAGCCGCGCGTGATGTCGCTCGTCGTGTTCACGGCGCTTTGCGGCCTGCTCGCGGCGCCGGGCAGCGTCCATCCGGTGCTCGCCTTCTCCTCGATCCTCGCGATCGCGCTGGGGGCAGGGGCGTCGGGGGCGCTCAACCAATGGTATGAGGCGGGGCTCGACGCGAAGATGAAGCGCACCGCCGGGCGGCCGCTTCCCGCCGGGCGCCTCGACCCGCAGACCGCGCTCCACTTCGGGGTCGGGCTCGCCGCCTTCTCGGTCTTTCTGATGCTGTTCGCCGCCAATTGGCAGGCGGCGCTGCTGCTGACCGTCTCGATCCTCTTCTATGTCTTCGTCTACACCATGTGGCTGAAACCGCGGACGCCGCAGAATATCGTCATCGGCGGCGCCGCGGGGGCCTTTCCGCCGCTGATCGGCTGGGTCGCCGCGACCGGCGGCGTCGCGCCGCTGCCGGTGCTGCTGTTCCTGCTCATCTTCCTGTGGACGCCGCCGCATTTCTGGGCGCTCGCGCTGTTCGTGCGCTCCGACTATGCCGCCGCGGGCATTCCGATGATGCCGGTCGTCGCGGGCGAAAGCTCGACCCGGCGCCAGATCCTTTTCTATGCGCTGATCATGGCGGCGGCGGCGATCGCGCCTTGGCCGCTCGGCTATACCGGCGCACTCTATGGCTGGACCGCCGTGCTGCTGTCGGCGCTCTTCGTGCTGCTCTCGATCCAGGTCGGCACGCGCCGCACGGGCGAGGACGACCGGATGCAGCCCGAAAAGCGGCTCTTCGCTTATTCGATCGCCTATCTTTTCATCCTGTTCGGCGCGGTCGTCGCCGATCATTGGTGGCCGCTATGACCGACGAAAATCCGCAAGAGCCATTCGACGAGGCCGAATATCGTCGCCGCCAGCGCAGCCGGGCGAACCTGATGGGCTGGATATTGGGGGCGCTCGCGCTGCTGTTCTTCTTCATCACTATGGCGCGGATGGTGCCGCATTCATGACCGCCCTGATGCCCCGCCCGATCGCCCGCATGTCCAAGAACGCGAAGACCGCTTCGCTCGCCGCGCTGCTCGCAGTGGCGATGGTCGGGCTCGGTTTCGCGGCGGTGCCGCTCTACAATCTCTTCTGCCGCGTCACCGGCTTCGGCGGCACGACGCAGCGCTATGATCCCGTCGCGGCGGCCGAAACGCCGAAGGTTCTCAGCGACACCATCTCGGTGCGCTTCGACTCCAATGTCGCGCCGGGACTGCCGTGGAAATTCTATCCCGAGCATCCGACCGACACGGTCAGCATCGGCGCGCGCGACATGGCGATCTTCATCGCCCAGAATGAATCGACGCACGACCTGACGGGCACCGCGAGCTTCAACGTCACCCCCGACGCCGCGGGCAAATATTTCACCAAGATCCAGTGCTTCTGTTTCACGCAGCAGACGCTGAAGGCGGGGGAGCAGATTCGCATGCCGGTGCTGTTCTTCGTCGATCCCAAGATCAAGGACGACCCCGACGCGCGCGACATCGAAGAGATCACCCTCAGCTACACCTTCCACCCTGTAGACGGGGACAAAAAGGCGAGCTAAGGCCGCGATCGAAGAGTCTTAATCCAGGACCGGCGGGTGATGGGGAATCACCGGGCTGGGGCAAAAAACGGGAACTGCGACATGGCTGGTGCCAAACATCATGACTATCACCTCGTAAACCCCAGCGTCTGGCCGATGATCGGCTCGATCGCGGCGCTCGTCATGTTCTTCGGCGGGGTGATGTGGATGCACGCCGATTATTTCGGCGGCGCCGGCAAGTGGGTGTTCGGCCTGGGCGTCGCGGGCGTAATCGCCACCTTCTTCAGCTGGTGGTCGGACGTCATCGCCGAGGCGCACGCGGGCGACCACACGCCGGTCGTCCAGCTTCACATGCGCTACGGCATGATCCTGTTCATCGCGTCCGAAGTGATGTTCTTCGTCGGCTGGTTCTGGGCGTGGTTTGATTTCTCGCTCTTCCCGGTGCCGGTCGAGATCGTCGACGGCGCGGTGACCTCGCTGTTCGGGCAGGACGGCGCCTCGGCGATCACCGTCTGGCCGCCGAAGGGCATCCATGTCATCGACGCTTTCTCGCTGCCTTTGCTCAACACGCTGATCCTGCTCTGCTCGGGCACGACGATCACCTGGGCGCATCACTCGCTGATCCATGGCGACCGCGAGGGGCTGAAGAAGGGGCTGTGGCTGACGATCATCCTCGGCGTGACCTTCAGCTGCATCCAGGCCTATGAATATGCCGAGGCGCCGTTCCCCTTCGGCACGATCAACTATACCTCGGCCTTTTTCATGGCGACCGGCTTCCACGGTTTCCACGTGCTCGTCGGCACGATCTTCCTGATCGTCTGCCTCGTCCGCACCTACAAGGGTCACTTCACCCCGCAGCAGCATTTCGGTTTCGAAGCGGCCGCCTGGTACTGGCACTTCGTCGACGTGGTGTGGCTGTTCCTCTTCATCATCGTCTATGTCTGGGGCGGCTGGGGCGCGCCGGTCGCCGCGCACTAAGTTGCCGGACGACAAACCAGCAGCAAAGGGGCAGCCGCCGGTCTGGCGCGCTGCCCTTTTTGCGACCTGCCCCGAATGCGGAGCGCCGGGCCTATTCGAGGGCGCGGCCCGCTTTCGCGAGCGTTGCCCGTCGTGCGGGCTCGAATATAGCCGCTACAATGTCGGCGACGGTCCCGCGGCCTTCCTGACCCTGATCGTCGGCGCGCTGCTGATCGTCTTGGCGCTGTTGCTCGATGCCGCGGTGCGGCCGCCGATCTGGGTGCATGTGATATTGTGGGTGCCGCTGACGATCGTCGCGGTGATCTATGGCTTGCGCGTCGGCAAGGCGGCGCTGCTCGCCAGCGAGCATCAGCGGCAAGCGGCCGAAGGAAAACTCAGCGATGACGGAAAGCCCTGACGCGCCGCGCCGCTGGCCGGTGATCCCGACGATCCTCGTCCTCGCCGCCGCCGCGGCGATGGTTGCGCTCGGCATTTGGCAGCTTCAGCGCAAGGGCGAGAAGGAAGCGCTGATCGCGCTTTACGAGCGCAACCGGGCGATGTCGTCGCTCGTGACCTATCCCAAGCTACCCCCCGTTCCTGACGCGATGCTGTTTCGCAAGAGCAGCGTCGTTTGCCTGGAGGTGGTCAAATGGGATCCGCGCGGCGGCACCGACCGCAAGGGGCAAACGGGCATCCGCATGATCGCCGACTGCCGCACCGGCGCCGAGGGGCCGGGCGTGCTGATCGACGTCGGGATCGCCGACGATTTCACGCCGCCCGCGTGGAAGGGCGGAACGGTGCAGGGGACGATCGTTCCCGGCCCGGAGCAGCCGACGCTGATCCAGCGACTGACGGGGAAAGCGGTGCCCGCGCGCGCGATGCTCGTCGCCGATACGTCGGTTCCGGGGTTGCGCGCCAGCGAGGTGCCGTCGGGGGCCGACGTGCCGAACAATCACCTCGCTTATGCCGTCCAATGGTTCTTTTTCGCCGCGATCGCGCTGATTATCTACGCCCTCGCGGTACGGCGCCGCTTGCAGCGGTGACGGCGCGCCGTTAGGGCGCATTCCCGTGATGGACTATATCAGCACCCGCGGCTCCGCGCCGACCCTCGACTTCCGCGCCGCCACGCTTGCCGGCCTCGCCAGTGATGGCGGGCTTTATGTTCCGGCCGAATGGCCGCAGATGTCGGCGGACGAAATTCGCGCGCTTGCCGGGCTCGACTATATCGAAACCGCGGTGCGGGTGATGGCGCCCTTCGTCGCGGGTATCCTGAGCGAGGACGAACTGCGGGGTCTCTGCAAGGCCGCCTATGGCCGGTTCAGCCACGATGCCGTGACGCCGCTGGTGCAGCTCGACCATCGTCACTGGCTGCTCGAATTGTTTCACGGTCCGACGCTGGCGTTCAAGGACGTCGCGCTGCAACTGCTCGGCCAGCTTTTCGAAAAATTCCTCGCGGGCGGCGAGACCGACCTCACCATCGTCGGCGCGACCTCGGGCGACACCGGCTCGGCGGCGATCGAGGCGGTTGCGGGGCGCGAGCATATCCGCATCTTCATGCTTCATCCCGAAGGCCGGGTCAGCGACGTCCAGCGCCGCCAGATGACGACCGTGCTCGCTCCCAACGTCCATAATATCGCGATCGACGGCAGCTTCGACGACGCGCAGGCGATGGTGAAGCGGCTGTTCGGCGATGCCGAGGCGCGCGGCCAACTGACCCTGTCGGCGGTGAACAGCATCAACTGGGCGCGGCTGATGGCGCAGGTCGTCTATTATTTTTACGCCGCCGTCCGCCTCGGCGCACCCGATCGCCCGGTTGCGTTCAGCGTGCCGACGGGCAATTTCGGCGACGTCTTCGCGGGCTATGTCGCGGCGCGCATGGGGCTACCCGTGGCAAGGCTGGTGGTGGCGACCAACGTCAACGACATCCTTCACCGCGCGCTGTCGTCGGGAGACTATAGCGCGGGCAGCGTCACCCCGACCGCGACCCCCAGCATGGACATCCAGGTCAGCAGCAATTTCGAGCGGTTGCTGTTCGATCTGTCGGGGCGTGACGGCCCCGCGATCACCGGCATGATGGGCGAGTTCGACGCGAACCGTGCGATGACGATCCCAGAGGATATGTTGCGCGGCGCGCGCGACCTGTTCACGAGCGCGCGGGTCGACGGCGACGCGATGACGCTCGCACTGCGCTGGGCGCAGGAGCATGGCGGCCAGATCATCGACCCGCACAGCGCGGTCGGCCTCGCCGCCGCGCGTACGCTCGGCATCGACGCCGACATTCCTGTCGTCACCCTCGCGACCGCGCATCCGGCGAAGTTCCGCGATGCCGTCGAGCGCGCGACCGGCGTGCGCCCGTCGCTTCCCGCGCGGCTCGGCAATCTGTTCGAGCGCGAGGAGCGCTATGTGACGCTTCCGGGCGACTATGACGTGGTGAAGGCGCATATCCTGGCCGAGGCGGCGCGTGGCTGAGCTGCAACCCCTCGTCACGCTCGTCGGCGAGGCTTGGGACGATTATGGGCTGGTCGACAGCGGCGGCGGGCGTAAGCTCGAACGCTATGGCCCGTACCGCTTCATCCGTCCCGAACCGCAGGCGATGTGGCAGCCCGCGCTCGCGGCGAGCGAGTGGGAACAGGCCGATGGCGAGTTCATTCCCGCGTCGGACGAGGATGGCGGCGGCCGCTGGTATTTCAGCAAGCCCGTGCCCGCCGAGGGCTGGCCGCTTGGCTGGCGCGAGGCGCGCTTCACCGCGAGCTGCACGCCGTTCCGCCATCTGGGTTTCTTCCCCGACATGGCGCCGGTGTGGGACTGGTTGCGCGGCGAGATCGCGGACAAGCCCGATCCCGCCTTCCTCAACCTCTTCGGCTATACCGGCGTCGGCAGCCAGGCGCTTGCCGCGGCGGGCGCTGCGGTGACGCATGTCGATGCGTCGAAGAAATCGGTCGCGCAGGCGCGCGAGAATGCCGCGCTCGCGGGGATGAGCGAGAAGCCGATCCGCTGGATCGTCGACGATGCGGGGAAATTCACCGCGCGCGAAGTGCGGCGCGAGCGGCGCTACGATGCGATCCTGCTCGACCCGCCGAAGTTCGGGCGCGGGCCGAACAATGAGCGCTGGCAGCTCGAAGAGGGACTGGCGCTCCTGCTCGCCGATTGCCGGCAATTGCTCGACTCCGACAGCCGGGCGCTGTTCCTGACCGTTTACGCCGTGCGCATGTCGGCGCTCGCGATCGGCGAACTGCTCGCGCAGCTTTTCGCCGACCTGCCGGGCAAGGTCGAATGCGGCGAACTGGCGGTGCGCGAGGAGGCGCGGGGGCTGTTGCTGCCGACCGCGATCTTTGCGCGGTGGAGCCGATAGGAGTGGCGTAGAAAGAATAGCGTGCTCCCCCGCCTTCGCGGGGGAACACGCCTTTTTTTGGGTGCCGTCTATTCCTCCGGCGTCGCCAGCTCGATCCGGTTGCGTCCGCCTTCCTTGGCGCGATAGAGCGCTTCGTCGGCGGCTTTCAGCGCCGCGCGCACCTCGGCATAGCCGAAGACGTCGGCAACCCCGCCCGAGAAGGTGATCTGGCCGAAGGGCTGGTCGGTCTTGCGGTTGATCAGCCGCCGCTCGGACAGGCTTTCGCGCGCTTCGTCGAGCCGTTTCGCCGCTTCGCTCGGCGGCAGGCCGCGGAACAGCATCACGAATTCCTCGCCGCCGTGGCGTGCGACATGGCAATGATCGTTGGAAATCCGCGCCAGCGTGTCGGCGATCAGCTTGATCACGCGGTCGCCGGCTTCGTGGCCGTGGACGTCGTTGACCTTCTTGAACTCGTCGATGTCGCAGAAGGCGACCGACAATGGCTCGCACGCGCCGCGCGCTTCCTCATGATGGCGTTCGAGCAGTACCTCGAAGGCGCGGCGGTTGGGCAGGCCGGTCAGATAGTCGATCTCGGCGTCGCGTTTGGCGCGGGCGAGGCTGCGGCGCAGCGCTTTCGCTTCATCCTCGCTCTTGCGCATCTCGTCCTCGGCGTGCCGCGTGCGTTCGAGCATCACCTTGGCGATGTCGGCGAGGTGCGAGACGAGTTCGCCGGTCTTTTGTACCTGTTCGAGGTCGCTGACATGCGCCTCCAGCTTCGATCCATATTCGCTGGTCGCGCTGCGCGCCGCCTTGGTGTTGGTGTGGAAGGTTTCGAGGTTTGATTCGAGCCGCGCGACCATGCGGTCGAGGTCGGCGCGGTCGGCCACGGCCGGCTCATTCTCCATCAACTCGTCGAGCCATTGCTGGGTGATGCCCTCGTGCGTCTGCGAGCGCGCCGCGATCTGGCGCGCGAGCCGCGGGTTGATCCCCGAAAAGGCGCTGTGCGCGATCAGCAGATTGGCGGGCGAAATATCGAGATCATGGCCCAGAAGAAAGGACGTCATCGCCCCGAGCAGTTGCTCACGCGCCTCGCGGACCAGGTTGCGCGACCCCGGCGGGGCCTCGCTCCCTTCTTCAAAGGTTCCGCTTCGCGCGCGGAGCCCCAGCCAGCCCAGGAGCCGCCCTACCGGCTCGGTCGATGATGTTGCGTGAGTGGTCATGCGCCATTTAACGGGCGCGCGCGGCCCGATTTTAAGCGTCGCCGCAAAATTTGCTCAGCGGTCGATGCGGCCTTCGTCGCGGCCCGGCATGGGCGCCAGAAAGGGCAGGAGCAGCGCGGTCAGCACCAGCCAGCCGCTCGATGACGCCAGCGCGCCGGGCAGCGACCAGAGGTCGGCGAGCAGGCCGAACAGCCAGGCGCCGAGCGCCATCGCGCCGAACGTCACCGCCTGATAGATCGACAGGCAGCGGCCGAGGATCGCTTCGGGCGAGCGAAGCTGCATCGCGACGTTGAGCGTGGTGAGCGTCGATACCCAGGCGAGCCCCGCGACGAAGGTCGACGCCATCACCACCGCGACCGACGGGACGAGCGCCATCGGCACGAGCGCCGCGGCGAAGACCAGCGCCGACGTGCTGACGATCCGGTCGCTGCCCCAGCGGCGGCGAAGATAGCCGACCTGCAGCGCGGCGAGGATCGACCCGGCGCCGAAGGCCGCGAGGCAGAGGCCGTAAATTGTCTCGGTCCCGTGCAGGCGGTCGCGAACGAGCGCGGGGAGCAAGGCCTGGAAACTGATCGCCGCGATGCCGAAGGCAAAGCCGCGGGTCAGGATGCGCCGCACCGGGTTCGACTGGACGCAGAAGCGGATGCCGGTCGCGATCGCCGCGAGCATCGGTGAACGCTTCGGCGGCGCGACCTCGGGATGCCAGCGCAGCAGCACGACGATCAGTGCGAGATAGCTGACAGAATTGATCGCGAAGGCGGGCGCGGGGCCGGTGAGCGAAATGAGCAGCCCGCCGAGTGCGGGGCCGACGCTGCGGGCGAGGTTGAAGGCGATGCTGTTGAGCGCGATCGCCTGCGGCAGGTCCCTGGGCCCGACCTGCAGGCGCACCGACGCTTGCCATGCGGGACCGTTGAGTGCGGTGCCGCAGCCGACCGCGAGCGTGAAGAAAAGCAGCAACAGCGGGGAGATAGCGCCGATCCACGTCGTCACCGTCAGCGCGGCCGAGACGAGCAGCATCCCGGTCTGCGCCGCGAGCATGACGCGGCGGCGGTCGAAATTGTCGGCGATCGCCCCGGCGAAGACGCCCAGCAGCAGGATCGGGATCGTCGCGCCCGCTTGCACCAGCGCGATGAGCTGATGCGAAGTCGTGAGTTCGGTCATCAGCCAGGCGGCGCCCACCGACTGGATCATTGACCCCATGTTCGAGGCGAGATTGGCGATCCAGATCGCGCGGAAAGCGGGATAGCGGAAGGGGGCGAGAGAAGAAGGCGGGGAAGGGGTCTGCGTCGCGCTCACAGATCAAGCGCGTAGCTGCGCCGAGGGGCGGGTGCAATCGGAGCGGAAAGTTTTTTCGGTTTATGTGGCGGCTTTGGGGTGGGAAGCGGCCATTCCCCATCTTCGTCATTCCCGCGAAAGCGGGAACCCAGTGTGGGGTCAGCCCGCGCACGCTCTGGGTCCCCGCTTTCGCGGGGATGACAAAGTAGGGGGCTGCAATCGGTCGTTTCCAGACGTTTGTCATCCAGCATCCCTCCGATCCTCCTACCCGGCCTCGGCCGTGAAATAATCGTGCTTCCCCACTGGCGCGCTTGGCTCCGACTGGTTACATGGGCCGCCACCAAACGAGTCGCGTGTGCCGCCCCGAACCCCGCGGGCAGGCGCCGCCCGCATCAGAAAGTGGCACCCATGGAAATCATCACCGGCCTGACCTTCGACGACGTGCTGCTGGTGCCCGGCGCGTCGGACATCCTGCCGTCGGACGCCAATCTGTCGACCCAGCTTACCAGCGAGATCAGCCTCAACATTCCGATCCTGTCGTCGGCGATGGACACGGTGACCGAGGCCGACATGGCGATCTTGATGGCGCAGATCGGCGGCATCGGCGTCCTCCACCGCAATTTGACGATCGAGGAACAGGCGGCGGCGGTGCGGCAGGTCAAGCGCTTCGAGAGCGGGATGATCGTCAACCCGATCACTATCACCCCCGACGCGCCGCTTTCCTATGCCACCGCGCTGATGGACCAGCACAGGATTTCGGGCATTCCGGTGGTCGAGCCCGGCGGCAAGCTCGTCGGCATCCTGACCCATCGCGACGTCCGTTTCGCCGACAATCCGGGCCAGCCGGTGCGCGAACTGATGACCGCCGAGAATCTCGCGACCGTTCGCCCTGGCGTCGGGCAGGACGAGGCGCGCAAGCTGCTCCACCAGCGCCGCATCGAAAAGCTGCTCGTCGTCGATGATGATTATCGCTGCATCGGCCTGATCACCGTCAAGGACATGGAAAAGGCGGTCACCTATCCCGACGCGACCAAGGATGAAAATGGCCGCCTGCGCGTCGCCGCGGCGACCAACACCGGCGACAGCGGGATCGAGCGCGCCGAGGCTTTGCTCGACGCCGAATGCGACCTGATCGTCGTCGACACCGCGCACGGCCACAGCAAGGGGGTCGGTGCGACGGTCGAGAAGATCAAGAAGCTTTCGAACCGGGTGCAGGTGCTGGCGGGGAACGTCGCGACCGGGGAGGCGACCAAAGCCTTGATCGGTTGCGGCGCTGACGGGGTGAAGGTCGGTATCGGCCCGGGGTCGATCTGCACGACGCGCGTCGTCGCGGGGGTCGGCGTGCCGCAGCTTACCGCGATCCTCGACAGCGTCGAGGCGGCGGAGAAGCTGGGCGTGCCGGTGATCGCCGACGGCGGCCTGCGCACCTCGGGCGACATCGCCAAGGCACTCGCGGCGGGCGCGTCGAGCGTGATGGTCGGCTCGCTGCTCGCGGGCACCGCCGAGGCGCCGGGAGAGACTTTCCTGTTCCAGGGCCGCACCTACAAAAGCTATCGCGGCATGGGCAGCGTCGGCGCGATGGCACGCGGCTCCGCCGACCGCTATTTCCAGCAGGATATCAAGGACCAGATGAAGCTGGTTCCCGAGGGGATCGAGGGTCAGGTGCCGTTCAAGGGCGCCGCGAAGGACGTGATCCACCAGCTCGTCGGCGGCGTGAAGGCGGCGATGGGTTATACCGGCAGCCGGACGCTCAAGGATCTGCGCGAGCGCGCGAAGTTCGTCCGCATCACCAATGCCGGACTGCGCGAAAGCCATGTCCACGACGTCGCGATCACCCGCGAGGCGCCCAATTATCCGGTGGGGTGATTCCCATGTTTCGTCATTGCGAGCGCAGCGAAGCAATCCAGAGTGGCGCAAACCGCTCTGGATTGCTTCGCTGCGCTCCTCGCAATGACGGCTTGATATAGATTTATGACCCCCGCTGCCCGCCTTCAGACCGCGATCGAAATCCTCGACGCCATCGCCGCCGCGGCGCGCGAGGGCGGGGCGCCGGCCGACGCCATCTTTGCCGATGCGATGCGCGCGCGCCGCTATGCGGGGTCGAAGGACCGGCGTGCGATCCGTGGCCACGTCTATGACGCGATCCGTGCGGTGCGCTCGGCGCCGCCATCGGGGCGCGCTGCGATGCTCGCGCTTGCCGATACCGATCCCGCGTTGGCGCCTCTGTTCGATGGCTCGGCCTATGGTCCCGCACCGATCGCGCCCGACGAGGCGTGCGCCGAGACCGGCCTTGCTGCGCAGGCGCTGGTGGACCTGTTCGACCCGCTCGTCGGAACGGAGGAGCACGCCGCGATGCTCGCCCGCGCGCCGCTCGACCTGCGCGCCAATCGCATCAAAGCCGACCGCGACGCCCTTGCGGCGCTCTTCCCCGATGGCGAAGCGATCACCGGCGCGCCCGACGGCTGGCGCTTGCCGCCCGAAACCGCCGCCGTGCAGCACCCCGCATATGCCGACGGCATCTTCGAGGTGCAGGACGCCGCGAGCCAATATGCGTCCGCGGCGCTCGATGCCGCGCCGGGGCAGGCGATCGTCGACCTTTGCGCAGGCGGCGGCGGCAAGACGCTCGCCATCGCCTCCTGCACCGGCAATGACGCCGATATCCTGGCCTGCGACACCAATCGTGCGCGCCTCCAGCAACTGCCGCCGCGCGCGGAACGCGCCGGCGCGACGCGGATCGAAACGCGCCTGCTCAATCCGGGGCAGGAAAGCGCGATGCTGGCCGACTGGCAGGGCAGGGCGACCCGCGTGTTCGTCGATGCGCCCTGTTCGGGAAGCGGGACGTGGCGGCGCAGCCCCGAATTGCGCTGGCGCCTGACGCCCGCGCGTCTCGACCGCCATCTCGCCGACCAGGCGAAGCTGATCGACATCGGCGCCGATCTTGTGGCGCCGGGCGGCAAACTCCTTTATGCCGTCTGCTCGATCATCGCGCGCGAGGGGCGAGCTCAGGTGGACGCATTTCTGGACCGGCATCGGGGCTGGACGGCCGACGAATCCTATCTGCCAAAGGGTATCGGCCGCGCGGCGGGCGGCGGATTTCTGCTGACTCCCGCGGGCGACGGCTGCGACGGGTTTTTTCTCGCACGGCTGACGGCGCCATGTTAGCATCGCCCGACATGAAGAGATGGGAGAATGCGATGCGCGTCAGTTTTCTGGCTCTGGGTGCCGGCCTCATCCTTGCCAGCATGCCTGTCGCCTCCGATGCGCAGCGCGCCGACAGCGACATATTGCCGACCTCGATTGCCCTGCAAAAGCAGGGCGAGGCGGCGCAAAGTGCGGGCGATTTGGGCGGCGCGGTCGATTATTATGAATCGGCGCTCGCCGCCGATCCGCGCAACCGTTCGGCGATCGTCGCGATGGCGCAGGTCGCGCGCGCGCAGGGATTGCCGGGCAAGGCGATCGCTCTCTATCGCGAGGCGCTGCTGCTCGAACCCAATGACCTCACCGCGCTGACCGGGCAGGGCGAAGCGCTCGCCGACAAGGGCGCGCTCGAACTGGCGCGCGAAAAGCTCGCCGAGGCGCAGCGGCTGTGCAAGGATAAATGCCCGCAGGTCGCGGCGCTCGAAAAGGCGATCGCGACCAGCGACACGAAGCGCGTCGTCGCGGCGGAGGCGATCGCACCCAAGCCGGTGGCGACGGTCGGGGCGACTGGCCAGAACTGACCATCGCGCGCGAAGCGGCGTCGAACGCTTCTTCCGATCGGAAACGGACCTATCCTTGATCGTCATTCCCGCGAAAGCGGGAACCCAGAGTGGGGTCAGCCGACGCACGCTCTGGGTTCCCGCTTTCGCGGGAATGACGAAGGGGGAACCCCGCTGACCACGTCCAAACCGGCATCTCGGCCCCACACCCATTGACGCCCCATTAACCAATGTTGGGCATAGCTTCGCGATCCTTCAGAGACGTGGGTAGCGCAATGAAATATGATCCGATCAATCCGGCGGCGCAGATGCTCGACCAGTCGGTCGCCAGCGATTGCGGCGAGCTGGCTGTCGGGTGCAGCGACGCCGCGGGGCGGATCAAGCGGGCGACCGATCAGATGGAGCGCCAGATCGCCGAACTCGGGCGGCTCGAGGAATATGTCGTCGGGCTCGAGGCCGACCAGCGCCAGATCGCCGATTCGACCGACGAGGCGAAGCTGCTGTCGGCGCGGGCGTGCGAACAACTCGACGCGGGGGCGGAGCGCGTCAATCTGGCGGTCAGCGAATTCCGCTCGGTCATCGATCTTGTCGCCCGGCTCGGCACGCATGTCACCAATTTCGCCGCGGTGATGGAGCAGGTGCAGCAGGTCAGCCAGTCGATCGAACAGATTGCCAAGACGACCAACATGCTCGCGCTCAACGCCGCGATCGAGGCCGAGCGCGCGGGCGATGCCGGCCGCACCTTCGCCGTCGTCGCGTCGGAAGTGAAGAAGCTGGCGCAGAACACGCGCGGCGCGACCGACGAAATCCGCCGCTCGATCGGCAGCCTTGCCGCCGAAGCGAGCGGGCTGGTCACCGAAATTCAATCGGGGGTCGAGCAGTCGAGCCGCGCCGAGGCGCAGTTCGAGACGATCACCGACGCGCTGCACGACGCAACGCACCTCGTCGCGCTGCTCGACGGCCAGAGCGACCGTATCGCGCAGTCGAGCGCGATGGTTCATGCCAACGGTGCCAAGGTGCGCGAGGCGATGGATCGTGTGGTCGGATCGGTGCGCGACAATAGCGCGATCCTCGACGGCACGCGCACGTCGATCCTGACGATGGAGCATGTGTCGAGCCGCATGTTCAACGCGGTGATTTCGGCCGGGGTGAGCCCCGCGGACTCGGCGATCGTCGAATTGGCGGCGCGCGTGCGCGACCGCTTCGTGACGCTGGCCGAGGATGCGATCGCCGACGGCAAGCTGACGATGGAGCAATTGTTCGACACCGACTACGTCCGCGTTCCGGGGTCGAACCCCGAACGCTTCCGCACCAGCCTGTGCGACTGGGCCGACGCCAACTGGCGCCCGCTGTTCGACCAGATTGTCGCCGAGCATCCCGAGATCAAGATGTCGTCGGCGGGCGACATGAACGGCTTTCTGCCGACGCACATCACCGATTGTTCGCGTGTGCCGACCGGCGATCTGGAGCATGACACTGCGCATTGCCGCAACGGCCGCATCCTGCTCGACGAAACGGATATGGCGGCGAAGCGCAGCAGCGCGCCCTTCTTCATGACCGTCTATCGGCAGGAGGGCGACGGGATCAATTATCTGACCGTGCGCAACGTCTATATGCCCGCGGTGATCGGCGGGCGGCGCTGGGGCGACGTCGAGGTGGCGTATCAGCTTTAAGGCGCGCAGATAATGGTCGTGCTCTCCCCCCTAAGGCGGGGGTCCATCTTCTGTAGGAGCAAGATGGAGCCGACCGGTGATGGGTCCCCGCCTTCGCGGGGACACACAATCAAATTTACCGGATTAGGCTCAGGCGCCCTGCCGCCGCGCCATGAAGGCGAGCTTTTCGAACAGCATCACGTCCTGCTCATTCTTGAGCAGCGCGCCGTGCAGCGGCGGAATCGCCTTGCCGACATCGCGGTTCTGGAGAACCTCCAGCGGCATGTCCTCGGCCAGCAGCAGCTTCAGCCAGTCGATCAGCTCGCTGGTCGACGGCTTCTTCTTGAGCCCCGGCACGTCGCGCACCTCGTAGAAGATGTCCATCGCGCGGCTGACCAGCGTTTTCTGGATGCCGGGGAAGTGGACCTCGACGATGTCGGCCATCGTGTCGCGGTCGGGGAATTTGATGTAATGGAAGAAGCAGCGGCGCAGGAAGGCGTCGGGCAGTTCCTTTTCATTGTTCGAGGTGATGACGACGATCGGGCGCTCCTTCGCGCTGATCGTCTCGTCGGTCTCATAAACGTGGAACGCCATGCGATCGAGTTCCTGAAGCAGGTCGTTCGGGAATTCGATGTCGGCCTTGTCGATCTCGTCGATCAGCAGGACGGGAAGCTTGGGGCTGGTGAATGCCTCCCACAGCTTGCCCTTCTTGATGTAATTGCGGATGTCGTGGACGCGTTCCTCGCCGAGCTGGCCGTCGCGCAGGCGCGCGACCGCGTCATATTCATACAGGCCCTGCTGCGCCTTGGTTGTCGACTTGATGTTCCAGGTGATCAGCGGCGCGTCGAACGCCTTGGCAATCTCTTCGGCCAGCACGGTCTTGCCGGTGCCCGGTTCGCCCTTCACGAGCAGCGGCCGGCGAAGCATCGTCGCGGCGTTGACCGCGACCTTCAGGTCGTCGGTCGCGATATAGGCGCTGGTTCCTTCGAAACGCATCGGTGCGCTGCCTTTCCCTTAACGTGAACGTCAAGCGAATGGCACAGCGGAGGAAGAGGCGCAAGAGAATCTCCCCTCCCGCTTGCGGGAGAGGAGGGTCAGGGGTGCGCGCGGCTGGCGGCGCGCGCCGCCAACAAATCCCAGAGGCCGCTGTGCTGCGCGGTCAGTTGCTGGGCGCCAAAGACGATCGCGCGTTCGACCGCAGGGCCGTCCGCGATCTGCGCCGCGACGCGTGCGGTGTCGCGCAGGTCGGGCAGGGTGCAGCGCGGCGCCGCGAGTTCGAGCCGCTGCGCGCTGATGTCGAGCAGCACGCGGATCGTGCGCCAGTCGAGCGTCAGCGCGATCGCGGCGCCCATCGCACAGCCCTGGCGGTCCGATTCGGCGAGCATGTCGAGCGCGCGGCGTTGCGCCGCGACGGCGGCTTCGCACTGTGCCTGGCCTTGGGTGCTCGGCACCGGGCCGACCGCGGCGGCGATCTTCGACAGAAAGGCGCGTTCTTGCGCAAAGGCCTGTGCCGCTTCCTCCATCCATTTGCGCGACGCGGGATCGACCGCCTTGCGCGCTGCGCTATCGACGACGCCGGGATAGCGGCCATGGAGCAGGCAGAGGAAATGGACGGCGTCGGCCAGATTGCGCATCGCCTCGGGCCCGCTTGACAGCGCCCCCGATCGGACGTGGGGATGCGCGCCCGTGCCGTCGCTGGCGACCAGATTGTCGAGCAGTTCGGCGACGCCGCGCGGTTGCGACGCAGGCCGGGCCGATTGGGGCTGGGTTGAAGAACTCAACGCTGGATCCTTGCCTGTTGCGTGGGCTGGTCCCCCAACGCGTGGATTTCGAGCGTCCAGTCTTAAGGCAACGTCGTAAACGCCCCGTTTATGAGCAGCCTTCGATTCGTCGCATTGCTGTGCCGGATAGAGACGGGCCGGCCGGAAGCGAAGACAGAAGGACCGGCAAGCCCGGGGAAGCTTGCCGGTCCGGTGACGGCGCCGGGGAGCGCCGATCGGGGGTGCGGGGGGAAGAGGGGAGCCGGCCCGCCGCCTGTCAGGCCGCGAGAGCCATTTCGCCGACCTTTTCACCAGCCGGCGCGATGTCCTCCACGACGGCCGGCAGCGGCTGCGCGGCAGCAGCAGCGGCCTTGTTCGGGAAGAGAAGCCGCGACAGCAGTACGACGGCACCGAGCGCGAAATAGGCCATGAAGGTCTGCACCGGCAGAAAGAAAAGCGGCGCGATGAAGGCAAGGCGGAGCCACAGCGGGTTGAAGCCGAAATCCTGACCCACGGCCTCGCAGACACCAAAGAAGGTGTCGCGGCGGCGGAAGAGATTGGTGGTTTCGTTTTCCATCATATTGTCTTTCCCTTTGGCTGCGGCCATCGCCCCGTGCCGATGCCGAGTGCATCGCAAAGGCCGTGCCAATTTGTGCAGCCCCCGAATTTCCGGGCTTTTCCCGCGCCGGCCGATGCCGGTCACCTGCCCTGATCCTCGAATCATTTCCCATCGAGTGGGAATGTTCGCCATTTGATGGGTGGCGCCTGAACCGCTCATGAAGCCCCCGCATCCGATGACGGGCGCTATCTGGCGAGGATATATGAAGATTTAAAGAGAGGCAGTGAAAAAATTGTGCGGCGCAGCATTCTGGCAACAGTTTGATCCGAAGTGCGAAACAACGGCGCTTGTGATGATTGCCGAAGTCGATGCCGATGACGGCTTTGGGAGTAGCCCTTCCTAACTTTCGTCATTCCCGCGAAAGCGGGAACCCAGAGCGTGCGTCGGCTGGCCCCGCACTGGGTTCCCGCTTTCGCGGGAATGACGAAGTGATGAGATCGTCAGCGTGTCGCCTTTCGGTTGCTAACGGGCATCACATATCGACAAAGCAAAACACCCCGCCGGCGAGGGCGGGGTGTCTGCTGTCCGGAATGTCCCCAAAACCTATTGGTCGAGGAAGCTGCGCATCTTGCGGCTGCGGCTCGGGTGCTTGAGCTTCCGCAGCGCCTTCGCCTCAATCTGGCGGATGCGTTCGCGGGTCACGCTGAACTGCTGGCCGACTTCCTCGAGCGTATGGTCGGTGTTCATGCCGATGCCGAAGCGCATGCGCAGCACGCGTTCCTCGCGGGGGGTCAGCGACGCCAGAACGCGCGTGACCGTTTCCTTGAGGTTCGACTGCACCGCGGCGTCGACCGGGATGACGGCATTCTTGTCCTCGATGAAATCGCCGAGGTGGCTGTCTTCCTCGTCGCCGATCGGCGTTTCGAGGCTGATCGGTTCCTTGGCGATCTTCATCACCTTGCGAACCTTTTCGAGCGGCATCGACAGCCGTTCGGCCATTTCCTCGGGCGTTGGCTCGCGGCCGCTTTCGTGGAGGAACTGGCGGCTGCAGCGCACCAGCTTGTTGATCGTCTCGATCATGTGGACCGGGATGCGGATCGTGCGCGCCTGGTCGGCGATCGAGCGGGTGATCGCCTGCCGGATCCACCAGGTCGCATAGGTGCTGAACTTGTAGCCGCGGCGATATTCGAATTTGTCGACCGCCTTCATCAGGCCGATATTGCCTTCCTGAATGAGGTCGAGGAATTGCAGGCCGCGGTTCGTGTATTTCTTGGCGATCGAGATGACGAGGCGCAGGTTCGCCTCGACCATTTCCTTCTTGGCGATGCGCGCTTCGCGTTCACCCTTCTGGACCATGTTCACGACCCGGCGGAATTCGGTCAGGCTCATGCCCGCGGCCTGCGCGATTTCCGAAATTTCGATGCGGATGCGGTCGACCGCGCCGGCTTCATTCTCGGCGAAAGCAGCCCATTTCTTGTCGATGCCGCTGACGCTATCGAGCCAGTTCTCCTCGAGCTCGCGCCCGACATAATTGTCGAGGAACGACTTGCGCGGCACCTTGTGCCGCTCGGCAAGGCGCAGCATCTGGCCGCCGAGCGCGGTCAGGCGGCGGTTGTAGCTGTAGAGCTGGTCGACGAGATATTCGATCTTGGTGCCGTGGAACTGCACGCTCTCGATCTGCGCGGTGAGTTCCTCGCGCAGCTTGTGATATTTCTTCTCCGATGCCGCGGGGAATTCCTCGCCGCCCGACAGCGATTCGAGGCGCGCTTCCTGCAGCTTCTGGAACGCCTTGAAGCTTTTGGTGATGTTGGCGAATTTTTCGAGCGCGTCGGGCTTGAGCAATTCTTCCATCGCCGCGAGGCTCAGCGTATTGTCCTCGTCGTCTTCCTCGAAGCTCTCGCGCTTGCCCGAGGTGCCTTCGCCGTCTTCGTCGTCGCCGTCGGCGGACGGCTCTTCCTCGACCTCATCCTCGTCCTTGAACGAGACGCCGGCGGTCTTTTCGCTGATCTCGCCGTCGTCGCCCTCGGCCTCGTCGTCGAGATTTTCGGGCGCCGGGTCCTTCGAGAGCATCGCCTCGAGGTCGACGATCTCGCGAAGCTGCATGTCGCCGTTGTTGAGCGCGTTTGACCATTCGATGATCGCGTTGAAGGTCAGCGGGCTTTCGCACAGGCCGAGGATCATCGTGTCGCGGCCAGCCTCGATGCGCTTGGCGATCGCGATTTCGCCCTCGCGGCTGAGCAGTTCGACCGCGCCCATCTCGCGCAGATACATGCGCACCGGGTCGTCGGTGCGGTCGATGGTTTCCTTCTTCTTCTCGATCGCGGGGTTGGAGACCGATCCGGTGCCGGCGCTGACGTCGACCTCGTCGTCGACCTCCTGCTCGGCC